>NZ_FOFS01000004.1:0-299315 GCF_900111015.1 Solimonas aquatica
GGCGCCAGAGCCGGGGTGTGCTTTCTCTTGCTTACTTCTCTTTGCACAAGCAAAGAGAAGTGAGTCGTCCGCCGAAGGGCGGACGAATGAGGCAATAGATCAGGTAGCAAACTTCGCCTAGAACAGCAAAGCCCTGGCGGGTTACGGCGCTGCGCGCCTAACCCGGCCCTACGAATCTACGAGACAGCATCGCGAGCGCCATGTGTGCTAGGCGAAAGCCCGGTCGCGGGCGCTTCTTCAGTCCACCACTTCCAGCATCAGATCCAGCGCCGCTCGCGCCGGCTTGGCCACTTCCATCGGCACGCGGATGCGATTGACGGTGTGGCCGGCGACCAGATTGTCCAGCGTCCAGGCCAGATGCTGCGGGTCGGTGCGGAACATGGTCGAGCACATGCACACGGTCGGCGACATGAATTCCACCGTCACCTGCTTGTCCTTCATCTCGTCAGCCAGACGGTTGACCAGATTCAGCTCGGTGCCGATCAGGAAATGCTCGCCGGGATGCGCGGCACGCACGGTGCGCAGGATGTATTCGGTGCTGCCGACGAAGTCGCTCTTGTTGCAGACCTCGAAGGCGTTTTCCGGATGGCTGATCACCTTGCCGCCCGGCACGCGGGCGCGGAAGGCGTCGATGTGCGCGGGCTGGAACATCTGGTGCACGGAGCAGAAGCCCTTCCAGAGAATCATCTTCGCGCGCCGCAGCTGCTCGGGCGTGTTGCCACCCAGAGGCCTGGTGAAATCCCAGACCGCCATTTCATCGAGGCCAATGCCCATCTTGTAGGCGGTGTTGCGGCCCAGATGCTGGTCGGGGAAGAACAGCACCTTCCCGCGCCGCGAGAAACTCCACTCCAGCACCGCACGCGCATTGCTGGAGGTGCAGACGATGCCGCCGTGCTGGCCGCAGAAGGCCTTCAGGTCCGCTGCCGAGTTGATGTAGGTGACCGGCGTGACGCATTCATCGGGATTCAGGATTTCCGAGAGTTCCGCCCAGCACTTGCGCACCTTCACCAGATTGGCCATGTCGGCCATCGAGCAGCCGGCGGCCAGATCCGGAAGAATCACGGTGCGCTCGCCATTGGTGACGATGTCCGCCACCTCGGCCATGAAATGCACACCGCAGAACACGATGAACTCGGCATCCGTGGTCGCCGCCAGCTGCGAGAGCTTGAGCGAGTCGCCGGTGAAATCGGCGTGCTGGAACACCTCGTTGCGCTGGTAGTGGTGACCGAGAATCTTCAGGCGCGAACCGAGAATCTTCTTGGCAGCGACGATGCGCGCATCGCACTCGCCGTCATCCATGAGATTGAAGCTGTCGATCTTCAGTGCAGCTGCCATGACTCACCTCTCCCGAAAGGCCTCGACCAGGGCCGAGGCTTTCGACTACCCGATATTAGTTTGATGCCGGCGGCGCCGCCGGTGCCACGGTGCTGCGCACGTGCAGCTCGCGCAGCTGACGCGGTTCCACCTCGCTGGGGGCCTGCGTGAGCGGATCGTGCGCGGTCTGCGTCTTGGGGAAGGCGATGACCTCGCGGATGCTGGCGCCGCCCGCCATCAGCATCACCAGACGGTCCAGGCCGATGGCCAGACCGCCGTGCGGCGGCGCGCCGAAGGACAGCGCTTCCAGCAGGAAGCCGAACTTGCTCTGCTGCTCTTCCGGCCCGATGCCCAGCAGATCGAACACCGCCTGCTGCACTTCCGAGCTGTGGATACGCACCGAGCCACCACCGATCTCGACGCCGTTGAGCACGATGTCATAACCCTGCGACAGCGTCGCACCCGGGTTGGCGCGCAGCGCGGCGGCGTCGAAGGGCTTGGGCGCGGTGAAGGGATGGTGCAGCGAGACCCAGCGCTTGTCGTCCTCGTCGTACTCGAACATCGGCCAGTCGACCACCCACAGCGCGCGCCAGCCTTCGCCGGTGAGGCCCAGATCATTGCCGAGCTTCAGGCGCAGCGCGCCCAGGGCATCGCTGACGATCTTGCTCTTGTCGGCGCCGAAGAAGATCACATCGCCATCCTGCGCGCCGGTGCGCTCGATGATGCCGGCCAGCGCGGCGTCGTGCAGGTTCTTCACGATCGGCGACTGCAGGCCCTCGCGGCCCTTGGCCTTGTCGTTGACGACGATGTAGGCCAGACCCTTGGCGCCGTAGATCTTCACGAACTCGGTGCACTTGTCGATCTCGCCGCGCGAGAGCTTCTCGCGGCCGCCCGGCACGCGCAGCGCGGTGACGCGGCACTTCTCGTCCTTGGCCGGCGCCGAGAACACCTTGAAGTCGACATCGGCGACCAGATCCTTGACGTCCACCAGCTCCAGCGGGTTGCGCAGGTCCGGCTTGTCGGAACCGTAGCGGCGCATCGCCTCTTCGAAGCTCATGTGCGGCAGCGTGCCCAGGTCCACGCCCAGCAGGCTCTGGAACAGATCCTTCACCAGGCCCTCGATCAGGGCCATGATCTGTTCCTGCGTGAGGAACGAGGTCTCCACGTCCAGCTGCGTGAATTCGGGCTGGCGGTCGGCGCGCAGGTCTTCGTCGCGGAAGCAGCGTGCGATCTGGTAGTAGCGGTCCAGGCCGCCGACCATCAGCAGCTGCTTGAACAGCTGCGGCGACTGCGGCAGCGCGAAGAACTTGCCTGGATGGGTGCGCGAGGGCACCAGATAATCGCGCGCGCCTTCCGGCGTGGCCTTGGTCAGAATCGGGGTTTCGACATCGATGAAGCCCTGCTCATCCATGAAGTTGCGGATGCGCTTGATCACCTCATGACGCAGGCGCAGGTTCTTCTGCAGCAGCGGCCGGCGCAGATCGATGTAGCGATACTTCAGGCGCGTGTCCTCGCCCACCGTCTCGTCGTCGAGATGGAAGGGTGGCGTGTCGGCCTTGTTGAGCAGCTCGACTTCCTTGCCCAGCAGTTCCACCTTGCCGCTGGCCAGACCGGCATTCTCGGTGCCGGCCGGACGCGGCCGCACGCGGCCGACGATGCGCACCACGTATTCCGAACGCAGGCGGTCGGCGGTGGCGAAGGCTTCGGCGGTGTCAGGGTCGAACACGCACTGCAGCAGACCTTCGCGGTCGCGCAGGTCGATGAAAATCACGCCGCCGTGATCACGGCGACGGTGAACCCAGCCGCAGACGGTAATGGTCTGGCCGGTCAGCGCTTCGCTGACCTGGCCGCAGTAATGAGTGCGCATCGTGTCGGTTTCGGAGCGGCCGGCGAACCCGGCCACTGCTGGCTGAAAAAGGGCGCGTAGTGTAACCGCGCCGCTCTCACCCGACCACGCGCAGCGGATGCCGCGGCGGTTTTACGCCGCCTTGTTCTTCTTGGCGGGCTTGGCCGGCTTGCTGGCCTTGGCGGCCGGCTTGGCAGCGGCCTTGGCGCCGGACTTGGCACTGCTCGCCGGCTTGGCCGCCTGGCTCTCCGCCGCAGCCGCGCAGCCGGGCTTTTCACAGCCGCCGGGCGCGCAGGCCGGCGCGGCCTCGGCCTTGTCGCCGACCAGATTCTTTTTCTTGTCCTTGTCAGACTTGAAATCGGTCTCGTACCAGCCGGCGCCGCCCAGGCGGAACCCGGCGGCGGACACGTGCTTGACCAGCTTCAGCTTGCCGCACTCGGGGCACTTCTTCGGCGGCGCCTCCGAAACACCGTGCAGGATTTCCAGGTCGGCGCCACAGGCATTGCAGTGATATTCGTAAAGCGGCATGGTCGAGAGCGTCTTTGCAAAACGATGCCCCGCGTATGAGGGCGACCCTGCTATTTTCAAGGGGACTTGGCGGAGGGTCCAGAGGGCAGCGTCAACTGCGCATCCATCTGCTGCACCACAGGCAGCGCAAAACCGCCGGCGTTCGCGCTCTGCGCGTGGGGCAGAATCAGGTGGATCTGCGCCCCGCCCTCGTGCGGCTCCGCCCAGATCTGGCCGCGGTGGCGCTGCATGATCTTGCGGCAGATCGCCAGGCCCAGGCCATCGCCCGGAAATTCCTGCTGCTCGTGGAGCCGCTGCAGCGGCAGAAACACCGTCGCCAGGCGCTGGCGCGGAATGCCCAGACCGTTGTCGGTGAGCACCATATGCCAGTCGTCGCCCCGCCGCCGCGCCGTCATGTGAATGCGCGGCCGCTGACCCGGCGGCTGGAACTTCAGGGCATTGTCCAGCAGTCGCTCGAAAAGCTCCTCCAGCAGCTGCGGATCGCCTTCGATCTCCGGCAGGGATGCCACCCGTATTTCGGCCTGCATGGCGGCGATGCGCAGGGCATGCCGCTGCTCCACCAGCTCCCAGACCTGCTGCAGGCGCACCGCCACGAAGCGCGCATCCCGCTGCCCCGCGGCGCTGAGCTTGAGCATCGCGTCCAGCAGCTGCGCCAGCTGGCCGACACTCTGCTGCAGGTAGTGAAGGTATTCCCCGGCGGGCACCGGCAGCTGCGTGCCGTACTGGGCGGACAGCAGCTGCGCGAAGCCGCTGGCGTTCTGCATCGGCGTATGCAGGGCCTCCGCGACACGGCCGACGAAGCACTCGAAGTCGCCGGCGGCGGCGCTCAGGCGCTCCAACTCCTTTTGCAGGGCATGCTCGCGCACCGCGTGGCGCAACAGCTCGCCGCGCAGACCGGCGGCCTCGTTCTGCTCGGCACGCAGATGTTCGCGTTGGCGCCGCACCCGCGCACGGCAGCGACCGAAATAGATGCCCAGCGCGAGCACAGCCACACCCACGCCCCCACAGAGGAGGCCGCCGATGAACTGTGCGGCGTGATCCATTTTGCGGCAGCCCCCTGGCCATCCGGTGATCCCAGTACCGCAGTCTAGCGAGGCCAAACCCCCGCCCCGCGCTCCGTTCACCGGCGCAAAGCTGCCGCTTGGCGATCAGGCCCTGTTAACCATCCCTTTGCCCGCTGCGTTGCTGCCAGAAATCGCGCCAGGCAAGGCGCGAAACGCAGGCCTTGGTTGGTGCCAAGGCCAAGTTTCGCAACGCCGCATGGCGCGATTTCTGGCGCAACCCGAAGGGACGGGGCGGTTTTGGCGCAGCGCGGCGTTGGCAGCCGCTGGCTTGGAATCACCAAGCGGCGCGTCTGCCGCCTTGCCCTGCGCCAAAACAGCCGCCGTCGCAGCGGGCAAAGGGATGGCTAACAGGCCCTAAAGCTGCTCAGGCGCGAACAAGTTCTCAATGCGCAGACCCGGCAAGGCCTGCAGACCCGCCAGGAAGTAACCATAGGCGGCACCGGCCTGTGCGCACTCGCCCTTGAAGCCGAACTCGATGTGCCGCGGCAGGCCCGGCCCGCCGCGTGAAGGCAGGCTGGACAGTCGGATGCCCGGATGCCGCGCCAGTGTGGCCTGCATCAGCGGCAGCAGATCGCCCTCGCCCGAGCTGCCGACCACCCGCAGACGAAATTCCACATCCGGCTCGGCGCGATGCAGGTGGGCCAGCTGCGTGTCCAGCACCCATTCCAGCATCGGCCAGGCCATTTCCGGAAAGCCGGGCACGAAATAGCTGCGCCCCACATAAAAACCGGCAACACGGTTGACCGGGTTGGGAATCAGCCCGGCCTCACGCGGGAAGTCCGCCATCAGCACGCGATTGGGCCAGGCCGCGTCACCGTACTGCGCCACGATCAGCGCCTCGGCCTCGGGATGCCGCGTCAGCGGCAGGCCATAGGCGCGCGCCGCCGCCTGGCGCGTGCAGTCATCCGGCGTGGCACCAATGCCGCCGCAGGACAGCAGCACATCACCACGCGCATGCACGGCCGCGATCGCCTCGGCGATGGCCTGCTCGTCGTCACCGATGAATTGCGCAAAACCCAGCTCCATGCCGCGCGCGCGCAGCAGTTCCAGCACCTTGGCGAAGTGTTTGTCCTGCCGCTTGCCGCTCAGGATTTCATCACCGATCACGAACAGGCCAAGGGCCATGACGCCATTCCTCAAGCAAATTGGACGGACAATCCGGCATCCTCAGGACATCGCGGCCTCACCGGAATTTGTGCTGGGGATTTTACGCCCGTTATGCTGGGCTCGAAGACCTCATAACAATGATCAAGGAGAACGGACGATGACGGTTCTGATTCCGGTTGCCGATGGCAGCGAATCGCTGGAAACCGTAGCGCTGGTCAATGTGCTGCGCCGCGCCGAGCTGCAGGTCTGCGTGGCCAGCATCGGCGCCAGCCTGGAGATTCAGGCCACCCGCGGCATCCGCCTGCTGGCCGATGCGCGCTATGCCGATCTCGACGGTCGCGAGTTCACCGCCATCGTGCTGCCCGGTGGCGAGTCCGGGGCTCGCGCCCTGGCCGCGCATGCACCGCTGGTGGAACGCCTGAAGCAGCAGCGCCTCGCGCATCGCTGGTTCGGCGGCATCTGCGCGGCGCCCGCCCTGGTGCTGGCCCCGCACGGCCTGCTCGACGGCAAGAAGGCCACCTGCTATCCGTCGTTTCGCGAACAGCTGCTGCACTGGGTGGACCAGCCGGTGGTGGTGGATGGCCATTGCATCACCAGCCAGGGCCCGGCCACCGCCATCGCCTTCGGCCTGGAATGGCTGACGCAGCTGGCCGGCGAGGAAGTGCAGCGCAAGGTCGCCAGCGCGATGCTGGCCAGCCCCTGAGCCGGCGCGGACGCCAGCCCAATAAAAAAGCGCCCCGCGGGGCGCTTTTTTTTGCTCGGGAAGACTTCAGGCCGCTTTCTTGCCGATGGCCTCGTCCAGCATCTTCTTCAGCTCGCCGGACTGGAACAGATCCAGGGTGATATCGCAGCCACCGACCAGCTCGCCCTTCACGTACAGCTGCGGGAAGGTGGGCCAGTTGGCGAACTTCGGCAGCGCACGGTAAACCTCTTCGTCCTCAAAGATGTTCACATAGGCAAAGGGTACGTCGCAGGACTTCAGCGCCTGCACCGCGCGCGAGGAAAATCCGCACTGCGGAAAATCCGGCGTGCCCTTCATATAAAGGACAACGGGGTTTTCGGTGACCTGCTTCTTGATGCGTTCCAGAACTTCCATGACTTTCTCCGTAACGGCGCAACGGTAGCGGCGGGATTATACCCGTACAGACCGCGCCCGGTTTTGACAGTTCTGCAACATCGATGCCGAGTTCCCGGGCACCGCGCTTGCAAGCTCCATCACCGGCGCTGGGCGAGAAGGCTTCTCAGTTGAATTCAAGGATTGCGTCGCCTATTCTGCCCCCGTCATCTGCCAGTACTCGCGCCGCCGCACGCGTGCGCCACCAGCCCGAAGAGGAAAACCCCATGGCCCTGATTCACCCCCCGCTGCCTTTTGCCCGCGACGCCCTCGCCCCGCACATGTCGGCCGAAACGCTCGACTATCACTACGGCAAGCATCACAAGGCTTATGTCGACAACGGCAACAAGCTGATCGCCGGCACCGAATTCGAGAACCTGACCCTGGAAGACATCGTCAAGAAGTCTTCCGGCAAGATCTTCAACAACGCCGCCCAGGTCTGGAACCACAATTTCTTCTGGAACAGCCTGACGCCGAACCAGAAGGCACCGGGCGCCAAGCTCAGCGCCGCGCTGCAGAAGTCCTTCGGCAGCGTCGAGGAGTTCAAGAAGCAGTTCACCGAGGTGGCGATCGGCACCTTCGGCTCCGGCTGGGCCTGGCTGGTGCAGAACCCCGACGGCAGCCTGGCGATCACCAGCACCAGCAATGCCGCCACGCCGCTGACCACCAACCAGAAGCCGCTGCTGACCTGCGACGTCTGGGAGCACGCCTATTACGTGGATTATCGCAACGCCCGTCCCACCTACCTGGAACACTTCTGGGCACTGGTGAACTGGGAGTTCGCGGAAAGCAATCTCGGCTAAAATAAAGCCCAGCCGTTGCCGCACGAGGGCCGCGCCTAGCGCGGCCCTCGTCGTTTTTGACGGTCCATTATTCCGAAGCACTGGGGATGCGAGAACTGCAATGATCCGCCACTTCCTGCGACTGTCCGATCTTTCGCCCGCCGAGGCACGGGCCATCGTGCAGCGCGCCACCGTTCTCAAAGGTCTGCCGGACGCACAGCACCGTCCCTTCATCGGCAAGACCCTGGCGATGATCTTCACCAAGAACTCCACGCGCACCCGCGTGAGCTTCGAGTCGGGCATGGCGCGCTTCGGCGGTCATGCACTGTTTTTGAGCGCCGGCGCCACACAGCTGGGCCGTGACGAGCCCTTGTCGGATACCGCGCAGGTGCTGTCCCGCATGTGCCACGCGATCATGATCCGCAATGACTCGCAGCGCGATCAGGAAGAACTCGCCCGTTATTCGCGGGTGCCGGTGATCAACGGCCTGTCCGATCTGCACCATCCCTGCCAGCTGCTGGCCGATCTGCAGACCTGGTTCGAGCATCGCGGCGACCCGCGCGGCAAGATCGCAGCCTGGATCGGCGACGGCAACAACGTCTGCCATTCCTTCATCGAGGCCGCGCAGCTGTTCGGCTTCACCTTGCGCATCGCCACGCCCAAGGGCTACGAGGCCGACGCACAGCTGGTGGCGCAGGCCGGCAGCGCGGTGCAGCTCAGCGCCAGCGCCGCAGAAGCCGCCAGCGGCGCCGATCTGATCGTCACCGACACCTGGACCAGCATGGGCCAGGAAGCCGAGCAGCAGAAGCGCCTCAGGGACTTCGCCGGCTTTCAGGTCGATGCCGCGCTGATGGCGCGCGCCAAGGCCGATGCGATTTTCCTGCACTGCCTGCCCGCGCATCGCGGCGAGGAAGTCAGTGCCGAGGTGATCGACGGCCCGCAGTCGGTGATCTACGACGAAGCCGAGAACCGCATGTGGGCGCAGCTGGCACTGCTGGAATTCCTGTGGGGCCAGCAGCCCTGAGGCCAGAGCGCGACATGAAACTGCCTGCCTATGTGAAGGATCTGGAAAGCTGCGTCGCACAGGCGCTGGCCGAGGATGTCGGCAGCGGCGATGTCACGGCGCGTCTGGTGGCCGAACCGGAACGCGGCCGCGCGCGGGTGATCAGCCGGGAGGCGGCAGTGATTGCCGGCAGGCCCTGGGTGGACGCGGTGTTCCGCCAGCTCGATGCGCGCGTGCAGCTGCACTGGCAGGTCGCCGAAGGTGACAGCGTGCAGCCCGATCAGGTGCTGTACACGCTCGAAGGCCCGGCGCGCTCCCTGCTCACCGGCGAGCGACCGGCGCTGAATTTCCTGCAGACCCTGTCCGGCACCGCGACCAGCGTGCGTCGCTACGTGGACGCGGTGGCCGGCACCGGCTGCGCCATCGTCGACACCCGCAAGACCCTGCCGGGTCTGCGCAATGCCCAGAAGTACGCGGTGCTCTGCGGCGGCGGCGTGAATCATCGCATCGGCCTCTACGACGGCATCCTGATCAAGGAAAATCATGTCGCGGCGGCCGGCGGCATCCGCGCCGCGATTGCCGCCGCCCGCGCCCTGAATGCCGGCGTGCCGTTGATGACCGAGGCCGAGGATCTGGATCAGGTGCGCGCGGCCCTGGAGGCCGATGTCGATCTGCTGCTGGTCGATGACTTCGACCACCCCACGCTGCGCGAGGCCGTGCGCCTGACCCGCGCGCATCGCGCCGGCGGCGGCCGCACCGTGATCGAATACTCCGGCGGCGCGACCCTGGAAACCGTGCGCGGCTATGCCGAATGCGGCGTGGACCGCATCGCCATCGGCGCCATCACCAAGCACGTGCGCGCGGTGGATCTGTCCATGCGCTTTGTCGAATGAGCGCTGCGTCTGAGGAAACGTTCAAGAATCACGCGCCCAGCAGGCGCGCGATCACCGGTGCCACCTGCGCGGCATCGCCGCTGCTGAGCCATTCGAAGCCGCCCGCCGCATCGGCCGGCGCCAGCAGGTTCTCGCGTTCCAGCACGCGCTGGGTCTGCCGCGCCACGGCCTCGCCGGTGTCGAGGATCGCCACGTGCCGGCCCACCAGCTCGCGGATCACGGGGCGCAGGAAGGGGTAATGCGTGCAGCCCAGCACCAGGGTGTCCACGCGCAGTTTCAGCAGCGGTTCGATGTAGCGCCACAGCAGGCTGCGCAGCGCCGGGCTGTCCAGCTCGCCGCGCTCGACGAATTCCACCAGCCCCGGACAGGGCTGGGTGATCACCTGCACGTTCTGGCCGTGCTGCGCAGTCAGACGCAGAAACTTCTCGCCCGCCAGCGCCGCACCCGTGGCCAGCACGCCGACATAGCCGCTGCGCGTCTGCGCCACGGCCGGCTTGATCGCCGGCTCGATGCCCACGAAGCTGATCGGATAGGTCGCGCGCAGATGCTCCACCGCGGCGATGGTGGCGGTGTTGCAGGCCACCACGATCAGCTTGGCACCGCGCGCCAGCAGCTGTTCGGTGATGGCACAGGCGCGTTCACGGATCTGCGCGCTGCTCTTGCCGCCGTAGGGACAGTGCGCGCTGTCGGCGTAATAGATCAGGCTTTCGGCCGGCAACAGCTTGCGGATCTCGCGCAGCACCGAGAGCCCGCCGACGCCGGAGTCGAACACCCCGAGCGGATCGCGACTCACGCCTGCGCCGCCTCGCGCTGCTCGGCGCCGGCCAGGAAGCGGTCGAGATAATCATTGACCAGCTGCGGATACTCGCTGGGCAGGCTGTGATGCGCCTCGGGCACGATGTGCAGCTGCGCCTGCGGCAGGGCCTGCGCGAAACGCAGCGTCTCCTCGCGCGTGAAGTAATCGTGTTCGGAGCCCAGCAGCAGCACCGGCAGCTCGAGCTCGTGCAGACGCGACTGCACCGACCAGCGGCCCAGCGCGGCCAGTGCCGAGAGATAGCTGAAGCGGCGGTTGCGCGCACCACGCGCGATGCTCTGGGCGCGCAGCGCGGCCTGCTCCGGACGCGGATAGGTGCGCGCGGCGCTGATGCGCGCCAGCCGCGCCGGGCCCAGCAGGCCCATGGCCAGCCAGCGATAAACGAATTCGGCGTAGTGGCGCAGGGTCTCGGGCCGGAAGCTCGGCACGCTGTTGGCGATCACCAGACGCTGCACGCGCGGCCCTTCCTCCAGCGCCAGCTGCAGCGAAACCGCGCCGCCCATGGAATGTCCGATCAGCACGAACTGTTCGATCTGCAGCGCCTGCAGCAGCGCCCGCAGATCGGCGGCCAGACGCGCAATGCCGCCCAGCCGCCAGCCGCGCGTGCTGGCGCCGAAGCCACGCAGGTCCGGCGCAATCACGCGGTAGCGCTGCGACAGATGCGCGATCTGCGCTTCCCAGTCCTGCCAGCTGCCGCCCAGGCCATGCACGATCAGCAGCGGCGGGCCGCTGCCCGCCTCCACGTAGTGCAGCGAAAAATCGTCAATCGACAGTATCGGCACGCGTCGGCTTCGCAGTCGATTCAGTGCGGGCGACGGGCGCCCTGGCTCGGCGCGCAGAAGCAGCGCGCATACATGCCGCGCGGATCGTTGTAGGCCGCCAGATACTGCTGCACATCCGCCTGCTGCAGGAAACCCTGCAGCCAGCCGCGCATCGCCGCCGGCAACAGCATGGCGCGGGTCTCGCCGGAGAACCGCGACAGCAGATGCAGGGCAAACTCGTGCGCGGGCTCGATGGCTTCCAGCTCGTAATCACCCGGCTCGAAACCGGCCTGCTTGGCCGCGGCGTCCGCCGCCTGCTTGAGTCCGCCGAGCTCATCGACCAGACCCAGCTTGAGCGCCGCCTCCCCACTCCACACCCGGCCGCGCGCAATCTGGTTGACCTTCTCCACTTCCAGCTTGCGCGCCTTGGCCACGCCGCCGATGAAATCGCGATAACCCTTGTTGATCTGCGCCTGCATGATGCGCCCCAGCTCCTCGCTCAGCGGCCGGTCGATGCGCAGCGTGCCGGCCAGCGGCGTGGTGCCGACCCCATCGGTGTGCACACCGAACTTGCCCAGCGCGCGGTCGATGGTGGGCAGCATGCCGAAGATGCCGATGGAGCCGGTGATGGTGGCGTCGTGCGCGAAGATGCGGTCGGCGTCCATCGATATCCAGTAACCGCCGCTGGCCGCCAGCGTGGACATCGAGGCCACCACCGGCTTGCCGTCCTCCTTGAGCGCATCCACCGCGCGGCGGATCTGCTCGGAAGCCCAGACGCTGCCGCCCGGCGAATTGACACGCAGCACCACCGCACTGATCTGCTCGTCGCGACGCGCCTGATCGAGCAGATCGGCGATGGTTTCGCCGCCGGCCTGACCGATCTCGCCCTTGCCGTCGACGATCTCGCCCTCCACGGTCACCACGCCGATCTTGTTCTTGTCACTGCTGCTGCCGCGCTCGCGGTCCACGGCGTCGAGATAATCCAGGTAGTGGATCTGCTTGAAGCTGCCCAGATCGTCATCGAAACCCACCTGCGCGGCCATGCGCTTGCGGAACTGCCGCAGCGTTTCGACGCTGCTCACCAGTCCGCTCTGCTTGGCATAGGCGGCGCCGTCGCCACCGGCGGCTTCCAGACCATCGGCCAGACGCGCCACGTATTGCGGGACGGCCCCGGCCGGCAGCTTGCGCGCCTGCGCCACGCCGGCGCCGTAGACCTGCCAGAGATCGCCCAGCCATTCGCGGCTGGCCTGCCGCGCTTCCGGCGACATGTCATTGCGCGTGAACGGCTCCACCGCCGACTTGTACTCGCCGACGCGGAACACGTGCACTTCCACACCCAGCTTGTCGAGCGCGTCCTTGAAATAGTTGCTGTAGCTGCTGAAGCCTTCCAGATCGACGCTGCCCATGGGATCGAGCACCACCTCGTCGGCGTGGGCCGCAGCGTAGTACGCGGCCTGATCGTAGGACGGCCCCCAGGCGATGATCTTCTTGCCGGAGGACTGGAAGTCGTGCATCGCTGCGCTCAGCTCCTGCAGCTGCGGCAGGCCGGCGTCGCTCAGCTCATCGAGCTTGAGCACCACGAAGGGAATGCGCTTGTCGTCCTTGGCCTGTTCCAGCGCGTCGGTCAGATCGCGCAGCGAGGACTGCGAGGGCGGCTCGCCGCTCAGGCTCTCCAGCAGATGACGGCTGTCGTCCTGATCGATCTGCTCCACCAGCGTGCCGCTGGGCGCGAGCACCAGTGGCGTGTTGTCGGCGATGTGCACGCCATGCGAGCCGTGCAAGCCGAACCACAGCACCGCCAGCACCAGCACCACCAGAAAGATGGTCACCAGCTTGAGCAGGCCGGCCACCAGCATCCAGACGAAGTCGAACAGCCGGCCCAGCAGGGAACGCGAGGGTTTGTCAGTCATCGATCAGGTCCGTCGGCCTCACTTCTCAGTGGCGCCGGAAAATCACCGAGCCGGCGGAATAGCCGGCACCGAAACCGCAGAGCACCGCGACATCACCGGCCTTCAGATCGGCGTGGTACTTGTGCATCGCAATCACTGAACCGGCCGAGCTGGTGTTGGCATATTCGTCGAGAATCACCGGCGCTTCCTCGCGCGAAGGATCGCGGCCCAGCACCTTGCGCGCAATCAACTCGTTCATGCCCAGATTGGCCTGGTGCAGGAAGAAGCGGCGCACATCGGCCGGCTTCAGCCCCAGCTCGGCGATATGCCCCAGCAGCAGCTCCGCCACCATCGGCACCACTTCCTTGAACACCTTGCGGCCTTCCTGGCGGAACAGCACATCGTCCCAGCTGCGGCGCGGCTGCTCGCAGTCGTTGAGGAAGCCGAAATTGTTGCGGATATTGTTGGAGAACTGCGTTGCAAGGCGCGTGCCCAGCACTTCGAAGCGCAGCGTCGACACCGCGCTGTCCAGCGGCTCGATCAGCATCGCGGTGGCGGCATCGCCGAAGATGAAATGACAGTCGCGGTTGCGCCAGTTCAGATGGCCGCTGCAGATTTCGGGATTGACCACCAGCGCCGCGCGGGCATCGCCCTGGCGCACGGCGTTGACGGCGGCCTGCACGCCGAAAGCCGCGGAGGCGCAGGCCACGTTCATGTCATAGGCATAGCCCGGACAGCCCAGCAGGCTCTGCACTTCCACGGCGATGGCCGGATAGGCGCGCTGCAGGTTCGAGCAGGCCACGATCACCAGATCCACGTCTTCGGGCTTGCGCCCGGCGCGCGCCAGAGCCTGACGCGCCGCCTCGGCGCCCATCTCGGCCAGCAGGCTGGGCCGGTCGTTGCCGCGCAGCTCGATGCGCGGACGCATGATGTCGATATCCAGCACGCCGCTCTTGTCCACCACGTAGCGCGCCTTGATGCCGGAAGCCTTGACGATGAATTCGCTGCTGGACATCGGCAGCGCCTCGGCCTGGCCGGCGGCGATGGCCTCGGCCTGTTGCTGGTTCTGGCGCTCGGCGTAAGCGTTGTAGCAGGCCACCAGCTCGTCATTGCTGATCGACTGTGCAGGTGTGAACAATCCGGTTCCGGTGATAGCAGCGGTTTTCATGAAAGAAGCCCAAAAGGCAGTGAGAGAATTTTTCAGCCGAGATTCCAGGCGGCCCTGGACAGCGCGAGCTTCAAGAGGTCGCGCGGCTCGTGTTCGTAGCGGATCGACAGATGCGAGCCCTGATACCACTGCACGGCCACGTCCCAGTGCTGGGCGAGCTGCAGCGGATGCGAAGGCACGACGATGCGATCGGCGGTGGCGGCCACCACGAAGCGCCGCTCCTGCGGAAGGCGACAGGGTAGCGTCAGCGGCGATACGGGTTTGAGGACTTCGCGATAGCGGGCTTCCGTCACGCCCTGCTGGCGCAGGTAGCTGCGGTGCGCCGGCGGGGTCACGCTCCACAGCGCATGGGCCACGTCCGCCAGCGGAATGGCGGCCAGCACGAAGTCCAGCTCGGCTTCATGGCAGGACAGCAGCGCGGCGTTGTAGCCGCCCAGTGATACGCCGTAGACGCCGACGCGCGCGCCCGGCTCGTTGGCGCGCAGCCAGGCCAGGCTGCGGCGCAGATCCCAGAGCGCCTGCGATTGTGCGTAGAACAGATTGGCCAGATCGCCGTCCAGGTATTCGTCGCCGGAACGCAGGCCGGCGCGGCGCGCCCCGTGCAGCGGCAGCACCGGCATGATCAGGTTCAGGCCCAGCTTCTGATGCAGGTATTCGGGCGGGAACAGGCTGAAATCCAGCCAGGGCATGCCCATGCGATAGCCGTGGATGCACATGAGCCAGGGCCGCGGCTTGCCGGGGTGGCGCAGCAGACGCACCTGGCATTCGCCATTGTTGGCCAGGCCGCGCCAGTGCGCGGCATTGGGAAACTCATCCGGCGGACCATAGGCGCTGTCGAAGCGCAGCACTTCGTAATCGATGCCGCGCAGACGCCCGCGCTCGATATAGGTCTCTTCCGGCGCCGGCGGCGCGCTGTGCAGGGCCTGCGGATCGCGATCCCAGCCGCGCGCGCGGATCGCGTCGGCAAGCCGCATCACATCCTCGCAGGCACGCGTCGCGGCCTGGCCGCTGGGCAGTCGCGCGCTGCCCACGAAATAGCCGAGCACCAGTTCGTCGACAGCCACCTTGAGGTCCAGCCGCGTGGACACTTCCGGCGGCGTGGCGCCCAGATACAGCGGCGCCTGACGCAGCGCCAGCCGCCCGGCCGTGACCAAACTCAGGAAGGACAGGATGCCGGCCAGCAAGGCCACGCCGAAACCCGCCACCCACCAGGCCGGCAGCAGGAACAGCAGGCCCAGGCCGGCGCCGAGTGCCAGCAGGCCCAGGCTGCGCGCACCGCCCGGCGTGGCCAGCAGATTCACGCCCGCCGCCAGCTGCAGGCTGCCGGGCAGCACCGCCCAGAGCCACCAGGCCGCGCCCTGCGCTGCCAGCAGCCAGTACAGACCGGAGGCAATGGGCACCCAGGCCAACACTTCCCATTGCTTGGGTTTGCGATATTCCAGGTTCGACATGGCGGGGAATCAGGTGCGCAGGATGCGCAGTAACAGGGCGCCACCCAGCAACAGGCTGGCCCACATCAGGCCCTGCGCCGGCCAGCGCCAGGATTTTTGCCGCCAGAGGCCGAAGAAACCGGCATAGGAGGTCAGCGACAGCACGGTGAAGATCGCCGTCATCAGCCCCACCATGCTCCACTCCTCGCGGATGCGCGGCGCGGCGTCCAGATAAAAGCTGTAGATCAGCGTGACCACGCCCAGGGTCAGGGCGAAGGTGACGTTCAGCGCCAGTATCGAGGCGTTGACGATCTGCAAACCCTTGTTCATCGCTTGCTCTTGGCCTGCGGCCGCTTCCTGAGCGGCAGATATGGAAACAGTTCGCGCACCACGCGCGGCTGCAGCATGGCGGTCTTCAGCAGCAGGCTCAAAAACCCGCGCACGATGCGGTCGCGGTTGACCAGCACGCTGCCCACCATCGGCACACTGCGCTGATTGATGACCGTGACATGATCCCTTGGTTCATCGCCGAAGTTGAAGCGCACGGTCAGCTGCACATCGAGCTTTTCCTTGCTGCGGGCAGCACGACGGCCGCGTTTGCCGGATAGCGGCGTTTCGGCCTCTTCGGCTTTGCGGCGGGCTTTCATTATCATGCGGCGCCTTCACTCCAGGGACGAAAAAGGATGAGCGACAATCTGCTGGTCTTCGCACACGGCAAGGAGAGCGGACCCTGGGGCACCAAGATCAGCCACCTGGCCCGCACCGCGCAGCGCCGGGGCTTCGCGGTCATCAGCCCGGATTATAGTCACACGCACGATCCCGCCGCCCGCATCGCCCAGCTGCTGGCGCTGCAGCCGCAGGCGCAGCGCCTGGTGCTGGCCGGCTCCAGCATGGGCGCCTACGTCAGCGCCATGGCCTGCGCGACACTGAAGCCCCGCGCCCTGTTCCTGATGGCGCCGGCGCTGTACTTCCCCTACCCCGGCTGGGATGCCGAACCCGAGGGCATCCCGGCGCTGTGCAGCGTGGTGCACGGCTGGCACGACGAGATCGTGCCGGTGGAACGTGCGCAGCGCTTCGCGCGGCAGCACGCTGCCGAGCTGCACCTGCTCGATTCCGATCACGGCCTCAACGATCAGCTGGAGATGCTGGACCTGCTGCTGGACCGCCTGCTGCTGCGGGTGCTGATGCAGGCGCCGTGAAGCCCGCGCTGGCCGCCGCCTACGCCGCTGCGCACTACGAGCTGCAGCTGGCCGGGGGTGCGCAGGTCTGCCGCATCGGCCAGCGGCGGGCCGCAATCGAGCGCGCCCTGCGCCGCGCCGGCTGCCGCCGGCAGTGGGTTCTGATCACCGCCAGCAATCCGCGCTCGCGCCGGCTGTGCGAAAGCCTCAACCGTCAGCGCCAGCGCGCGCTGGCGCAGGTGCTGCATCGGCACGGCTGGCGCTGCGTGCCGGCACAAAGCAGCGCAGACGACGGCGACTGGCGCGAACACGGCTTTGCGGTTTTCGATGTGCCGCTGCACGCAGTGAAACCACTGGCCCGCCGCTACGGCCAGCTGGCCCTGGTCGGCGCGCGGCTGGGCCGGGCGCCGCAGCTGCATTGGCTGTAAGCCCGCCGCGCTTCAGCGCGGCTCCAGTCGCACCCGCCGGTAAGCGGCATTGGCCTGCTCGTCCTCGACCTGCTGCCGGAACTGTTGCGCATCCAGCGCCTGCAGCTGGTACTGATGCGGCGGATGATCGATATCGCTGGCGGCTTCTTCCTTCCAGGGCAGTAGATACAGGCCCACCGCGGCTTCACGATCACCGACAATCACCGTCTCCATCTCCGGCGCCTTCGCCGGTTCGGCGGCGAGCGCGGCGAGCGGCAGCAGCCCCGCCGAGAGCAGCAGCAGGGTTCTCATGGCCCCGCCCCCGCCACCACGCGATTGCTGGGCGCCGCGCCTGCCAGCTCGATCTCCTTGATCCAGACCGTGACCATGGGCTGCGCCTGCGCGCCGGCGTATTGCTGGTACAGCCGGTACTGCGACAGCGCCTGCTGCGGACGATGCAGCGAAAGCTCGTAGAGAATCGCCAGGTTCAGATAACTGGGGGCGTAATCGCGGCGCACGCGCTGCGCCTGCTGGTAGGCCTGCTCGGCGCGCGTGTAGTCGCCCGCCTCGCGGTACAGACCGCCCAGATAGTTCAGCGCCACCACATTGTCCGGGTTGCGCTGCAGCGCCTGCGCGAAGCTGGCGATGGCGGCGTCGCGGCGCTGCATTTTGCTGTAGAGAATGCCCAGATCGGTGTAGGGCCCGGAAAACTGCGGGTAGTCGCGACACAGTGCCTGCAGCGCCGCGACCGCCGCTTCCCGCTGGCCGTCCTGCATCAGCTTCAGCGCCGCCTCGAAGCGCGTCTGCGCGGCAGCCATGGTGCTCCCGGCCGCCGGCGACGCCGGCGTGGCGGCTTGTGGCGCGGCGGCGCGCGGCGGCGCATCGCTGCGCAGCGGCGGCGTGCTGCAGGCGCTCAGCAACACCGCGCAGAGCAGCGGCAGCAGACGATCATCAACGCAGCGCTTCATAACGCTCCTCGCGCAGTTCGCGCTTGCCATACAGCGCCGGCGCCAGCTCGGCGAGCTGCTGCGCGCTGCGATGCACCCAGTCGTTCCATAAACCCTCGCTGATGCGGCGCAGATTGGCCTCATGCGCGGCGATGGACTTGCGCTCGAACGGATCGGCCTGCTCTTCCAGCAGGATCTGATACTGCTCGGCGGCATCACCGGACAGCTGCGCCGGTTTCTCCGAAGCCAGCAAGGCGCGGCCGAAGTCGCGGTAGACGGCGCCGACCTCATAGCTCGCGGCGCTGCTGACTTCCGCATCGCCATAAGCGGCGGCGCGCAGCAGGCCCTCGATGGCCGTCTGCGTGGCCTGCTTGCGCGCCAGCAGGCTGCGCGCCAGCGGCTCGCTCAGCGGCAGGCTGCGTGCCTTCGCCGCGTCCAGACGGGCCAGCTCCAGACTCGCCAGCGCCGCCTCGTGCTGCGAGCCGGCGCTGCGCGCCGCCGCGTCCACGGCCACGATCTCCTGCAGCCAGTGCCGGTAGGCGGATTCATCGTGCGTGAAATCGCGTGCCAGATCGGCCAGGTGCCGCCGCGCATCCAGCCCGCGCTGCGCGTCCTGCGGATAGCCGGCCACATAGTTTTCATAAGCGCGGACTGCCGCCGGCTTCAGGCCCGCGCGCTCATAAAGCTGGGCAGCCTGCCAGGCCGCCTGTTCGCGCAGCGGCGTCGCGGTCGCGGCCTGCGCGGCGACGCGCGCATAAGCCTGCGCGGCGGCGGCCGGCTGCTGATCCTGCTCATAGGCAAAGGCGAGCTTCTGATCCACCTCATCGCTCAAGGCATGCTGCGGATAGCGCTGCCGGAAGGCTTCCAGCATCAGCAGGGCCGCCGTCCAGTCCTTCAGCGCTATCAGCGCGGCGGCGGCGTCGTAGTCGGCGGTGGCGGCGATGCGGCTGCCGGGCGCCAGGCGGTTGACGCGGGCAAACGCCGTGGCCGCCGCGCGCAGATCACCCCCGCTGCGCGCCGCCTCGCCCTGCCGGTAGATGGCCGTCGCCAGATGCTCGATGAACTCGCGGCGCCGCGAAGGCTCCGCCGTGTTCTGCTGCAAGGCCTGCAGATAGGCCTGCTCCGCCGCCGGATAGTTCTGCGCCGCGTACTGCGCATCGGCCACCACCGCCAGCAGCTCGCTGCGCTGGCCCGGCGTCAGCGCCCGTGTGCCGGACAACACGCGCTGCGCCAGGGCCAGGGCGCTGGCGTCCTCATGTAGCTCGTAGAGATCCTGCGCGCTGCGCGTCATCACCGCCGCCCATTGCGGATGCTGCGGGAAGGCGGCATCCAGGCGCTGCGCCGCCGCCAGCGATTCGCGCAGCGCGGCGGGTCGCTCGCTGGCCGCGACCTCCTGGGCCAGACGCTGGTAAGCCTGCACCGCAGCCAGCGCCGCCTCCGGCGCGCGGGCATCGGGCTGGTCATAAGCCGCGTGCAGATACTGCCCGGCCGCCGCGCGCGTCTGACCGCCATCGAGCAGCGCATCGGCGTACAGCAGCCGGATGGCAACGCGTTGCGCGGGGTCCTCCTGCAGCTGCAGAAGACGCGCATACGCTTCCGCCGCCTGGGCGAAGGCCGTGCGTCGCGCCGTGTCTTCGCCCGGCGGCAGCTGCTGCGCCTGCGCGTGGTAATAGCGCCCCAGCTCATCCAGATGCTGGCGCAGGGCCTGCATCACCGCCGCAGCGGGCGCCTGCCCCTGCCAGTACGCCGCGCCGGGAAAATACTGCTGCACATAGCGCGCCTGCGCCGCACGCAGCGGTTCGCCGAAACCACCCTCGCGATAAGCGCCGATCACCCGCTGCTGGAAGGCCGGCGCCAGCGCATGCAGCGGATGGCGCTCGATGAAAGCCGTGTAGACCAGGGCCGCATCGCTGTAGCGACGCTGCGCCAGCAGACTCGCGCCCAGCGCGTTGTAGAGCAGCGTGGCATAGCGCGGCTCACCGTGTGCGGCGAAGTAGCGGTTCATCGCCGTGCCGCCGCCAAGCGCGGCAAAGCAGACGCCCGCGAGGCGCAGCGATTCGCGCGCAAATTCCTGCTGCTGGGCCGCCAGTGCATCGAGCACCGCCGGCTCCTCGCTGGCGCCCGGCGGCAGGCTGCGGTCGAGAATCGCCAGGAACACGCCCAGCGCCGGCTCGTACTCGTTCTGCCGGTACAGACTCCAGGCGTATTTGTATTGCGCGATGCCGAAGTACGGCGCATTGCCGGCGGCCTGCGCGCCGCGCGCGACGATGGCCGCGTACTGGCTTGCCGCCTCGGCATAGCGCTGCTGCGCGTAGAGCAGCTCGCCGGCGCGCAGCTGGGCATCGGCCAGCAGCGTCGATTGCGGATGGCGCGCTGCGATCTGCGTGAGCGCCGTCAGTGCCTGCGCGTTGTCACCGGCCAGCTGCCAGGCGCGCGCCAGCTGATACAGGGCCAGATCATTGGCCGGATCATCCGGCAGCTCGCGCAGCAACTGCTGGTACAGGGCGATGGCGCGCCGCAGTTGCGGACCATCACCCTGTTCGCCGACGTCCGCCAGCCACACGCGCAGATAGGCGGCGCGGCGCAGCGCTTCGGCGCGCAGCGCGGGCGGCGCCTCCGGCAGCTCGATCAGGGCATCGTATTCGGCGATGGCGCGCTGCAGCTCGGCCTGCTGCGGCGCCGAGGGCGTCGCGCGCAGGATGCTGGGCGTCATCACGATCAGATGCCCGTTCCGGCTCAGACCATTGTTCTGCGTGACGCTGCCGACGGTGGACTGCGGCTCGGCGCCGCGCGCCTGGCCTGCGCTCAGGATCACCGGCAGCAAGACGGGGAGCAGGCGCTTCATGGCGCGGCTCCATAGCTGGGTGCACCGGGCAGACGGTCATTGGCGCGGGCCAGCGCGAAGTGCGCTTCGGCCAGGTACACCTGGCTCTGTGCATCCAGGCTGCGCAGCCAGCGCTGCGCCAGCGGTGCGAAGCGCGCGTCCTCTTCCCGCAGCCGCGCCTGCAGCTGCGTCTGCATGGCATCGACCTCGCCGAGCAGGGTGCTGGCCTGCGCCTCCGAACTCGCGCGCAGCCGCTCGGCATCCTGCGCCAGCGCCCGGCTGATCGCCGCCGTGTCGCGATGCGCCTGCATCGCCGCCGCCAGCGCCGCATCGCGACGCATCAGGCGCAGCGGCACCGCTTCCTGGTCCTCGCGCCGATCCACCAGCAGCCGCGACCAGCCGCCATCGCGATCCCCGTCACGCGCATCCAGCAGCGCCAGCAGCTCGCCGCTGTCGAGCTGGGCCTGCGCCGCCGCCAGCCGGGCCCGCAGCGCCTGCAGCTGCACGATGGCGCGCTGGTAATACTGCAGCGCCTGCTCATGCGCGCCGAAATGATCCAGGGCATAGGGCAGCGCGAGCATGCCCTCCTGCACGGCGGGATCGAGGGTGTCACGGCCGATCAGTTCTTCCCAGGGCACCAGCGCCCGACGGATGTCCTCACCGCGCTCGCCTTCGGCCACCGCCTGCCGGTAGCGAAACGGCGTCAGCCGCCGCGCCTGCGCCACCGCATCCTCGCCCACCGGCCGCAGCGACACCGTCGCCTCGCGATCCTGCGCCGCACCCGCCGCGCCGCGCGGCAGCAGATAGGCCCAGCCCAGGGCCAGCAGCGCCGCGTTGTCGCAAGGTCCGGGACTGCGGATGCGCTGCAGCCGCGCGATCGCCTGTTCACCGCGCCGGGCGCGCAGATCGCGGTACGCCAGGCTGAGATTGGCCTGATCACGCAGCGCCAGGGCCAGCTCGCTGCGCAGCGGCTCCTGGTTCAGCTGTTCAAGCTGGGCTTCGGCGCCGCTTTCATCTGCGGCCAGTGCGCTCAGCGCGCGCTGGTAGCGCGCGAGCAAGATGCCGTCGTGGTCCGGGGCCGCAGCGGCGTTTGTGGCCGAGGGCACGCTGTTCTGCATCTGCAGCAGGCGGCGCTCGGCCTCGGCCGCAAACGACTGGCCGCTGGCGTCCAGGAACGCGGCGTAACGCTGGCGGGCCTCGCTGCGGGCATCGGCATCTTCCAGGCTGCGCAGCCGCAGACGCGTCGCCGCGAAACTGCCTTCCTGCGTCAGCACCAGCTCCAGCACGCCATCCTGCGCCGGCAGGGTCAGCGACTGCTCCAGCACCGTATCGATGGCCGCTTCGCGATTCTGGCTGCCGGGCTCGCGCGCCACCGCATGAATGCGCAGCTGGTGCCGCCCCGCCGACAGCGCGTCCAGCGGCAGACGCTGACGCATGCCTTCGCGCAGCGCTGCCGCCTCGATCTCGCTGAAGCGATAGCGCTGCGCCGGCACCTGATCGACGAAGACTTCAATCAGGCGCAGCTCGGGCTGCAGCTCCGGTGCCGCTACATAGAGCACCGCGCCGGGCGCATGCATCTGCTGCCAGCGCAGCACCTGCGCGTGCAGGGACGCGGCCGCGTCGGCCAGCGCTGCATCCGGCTGCGCCGCTGCGCCGGCGCTCTGCACCAGAACCAGCACGCCAAGCAGCAGGCGCCAGCGCGAGACGATGAACAGGCGCATGCTCAGGAGCCGTGCCGGTCCAGCACGTAGAACAGCAGCATGGCCAGCGGCACGCCCTGCGCCAGCAGGGCGATCACATTGGTGATGTAGGGGAACAGCAACGAGGCATCAGACATGGCGACTCCGGGCAACCCGCTACGGGGCGGGCGCGAATGGTCGCGGGCGTCATTGGCCGCTTGAATGATGGAAGTCGTCTGCGACTTCCTGATCCGAACTTTTGCAATCAGAGCCGGGGCCGGTTACTGCCAGCCCGCTGCTCAGGTCCGCGTGGCGAACCCGAGCAGCGGGCGCATGGCAGTCTCAAACCCCAAGCAGGAATTTTTTTGCAAGCCTTGTGCCACAGCCTCAGGCGCGCGCCACCGCACGCGCCGCCTCACCCGGCCAGCCGCGTGCGGCGAGGTAGGCCGCCGGATCGGCCGGGTCGAGCACCGGGCCGCGGATGAAGCGCGAGCTGACCGTGGTGCCATCGGCGCCGATCACCACGTAGCCGGCCCCTTCCGTCACGCAATCCACCGCCGGCCCCGGCATGCCCAGCGCGCGTGCGGCATCGCAATAAGCCTGCATGTCGCAGACGGAGGAAGTGAGTGCGGCCAGCGACAAGGGCTGCTGCCATTGGCGCCAGCGCAGCATCTGCAGCGCGCACCACATCAGCTGCGAGCGGCGCGGAAACGCTTCCAGACCGGACACGAAGCGCGGCGCGCTGCCCACGCCCTGCCCGCGCAGCACCGCTTCGATCCAGCTCTCCGGCACCGCCACCACCTGCAGCTTGTGCAGCAGCTGCGTGAGCTCGCGCGCGACATTGCGGCCGCTCAGCTCCTGCAGGGCGGCGAGAATCGCGGCAATCATGGCGCGATGCGTCTGCGGAAACAGCTGCGCCCATTCCCGCGTCACGCCCAGGACTTTCTCCGCGCCGCCGTCCCAGATGCGGCTGGTCGGCGTCACGGCAAAACCCAGTCCGCCCTTCACCGCCGCCGTGTTCCAGGGTTCACCCACGCAGAAGCCGTCCACCGCGCCGGATTCCAGCAGGCGCACCATCTGCGGCGGCGGCGCCACGGAATATTCGATGCCGGGATGGTCTTCGTCGATCCCGCCCAGCGCCAGCCAGTCGCGCAGCAGATAGTGATGCATGGAAAACGGAAACACATAAGCCAGACGCAGACGGCCGCCGCAGCGCACGTAATCGGCCACCGCCGCGGCACTGACCGTGACCTCCATGTTTTCCTTCAGGCCGATGCGCGCCGCCATGCTGCGCGAGAAGGTGATGGCCGAACCCCCTTGCGACAGACACAGGCCGGTGACCATGGGCACGCCCACGCCGTCGGCGCCCAGTGTCGCCGCCACCGGCATCGGTGCCAGGCACTGCGCAGCGTCCAGCGCGCCATAAGCCAGGCGATCCCGCAGGCTCGCCCAGGACACTTCGCGCACCAGTTCCACATCCAGGCCCGCCGCGCGGAAGTAGCCGCGATGCGCGGCCCAGAGCAGCGGCGCCGAATCCAGCAGCGGCATGTAGCCGATGGTCAGGCTGCTGATCTCCGGCCGGAACGGCAACATCACATTCATCAGTTCTCCTCCCGCGCGCCGCTGTCGGCGTCGAGCAGTTCGGCGGCGGCCAGCACCGTGCGCGCGGCCTCGCCGATGGTCACGCGCCGCGTCATCGCGCTCTTGCGCAGCAGCGCGTAGGCCTGCGCCTCGTCGAGCCTGCGCAGCTTGGCCAGCAGCGACTTGGCGCGCTCCACGTCACGACGGTCGGCCAGACGCGTGCGCATCTCGTCGAGTTCATTGCGCAGTTTCTGATGCTCGCGAAAACGCGCGATGGCGACATCGAGGATGGGCTTCAGGCGATGCGCGGCCATGCCGTCGACGATGTAGGCCGAGACACCCGCGCGCACCGCCTGCGAGATGGTGTCGGGATCGGCATCGCGGGCGAAGAACACGATGGGCCGCGGCACCTGCAGCGTCACCGCGGCGCAGTTGTCGAGCACGTCGCGCGCGGGATTGTCCATGTCCACCAGAATCACGTCCGGCCGCACGCGCCGCACGGCGGTGAGCAGGTCTTCGCTGGCCGACAGCCGCGCCACCACATCGTGACCCAGTGCCAGCAAGGCCTGCGTCACGAAGGCCGAACGCGCCGTATCGTCATCCACCAGCACCACACGCAAACGATCCGCGCGCGCCAGTGCCGGTTTTCGTGGACCGCTCTGCAAATCCGATTTGCCGCTGTAATCAGTCGCCACTCGAAGCCCCCCGCTGCCTGCAATCCTTGCGACAGCCATTCAGTGCTCCGTTTGACCGGGCACTGCTGCTATTTAAGAGTCAGCGGGAAAGCGAAAGCCGTGCCAGCACCGGTTACAAGCATTAACTCACTGATTGCGGTGAGAATGCGAACGTATTGCAAAAAGCCCTGGCACTGCTTCAGTGCACGGTGCAGACCATGCAGGGATCAAAAGAGCGCACGATGTGCTGCACCAGCACCGGATCTTCTTCGCCGGCGGCCATCGGCACACCCACCAGCGCCTGTTCCAGGGCACCGGGAACGCCCTGCGCATCGCGTGGGGAGAAATTCCAGGTGGTGGGCGCGATGATCTGGTAATTCGCGATGCGGCCTTTGTGCACGCGCAGCCAGTGGCCGAGGCTGCCGCGTGCGGCTTCCACCAGGCCCACGCCCTGCGCCTCGATCGGCATCTTGGCGAAGGCGCAGTAAGGCTTGTCGGACTGCAGCGCGCGCAGCCAGTCCTCCATGGCCAGCAGCACGCGCGCGATTTCCAGCAGACGGGCAATCACCCGCGTGGCGACACTGCCGCCGCCGCGCGCCACCAGATCGCGGATCAGGCTCTGGCCATCCACCAGCTGCCGCGCCAGCGCGCCCACCTCCATCACCTCGCCATTGAGCCGGGGCGCCTTGCACCAGGAATAGGCGCCGGGACGGTTCTCATCCGGATGCGTGCGACCTTGCGCGGGCGGCAGGCTGAGCTTGTCGCCCTGCATCCAGCTGTGCGAGATGTCCTCGGCAATCGCCGCCAGATCCAGGCTGCGCGCCGCGCCCCGGTCCCAGACCCCGCGCGCAAACAGGCGCTCCTGCTGCAGCGGATAGGCGCCGTAGCTCAGATAGCGTTCACTGCCGCGGCCCACCGCGTACAGATCCAGCTGCTCGGCCAGATGCAGGAAGGTGCGCAGATCGCTCTGGTGCCAGGCCGCCTGTGCGCGCCAGGCCTCCAGCTCCTCGCGACTGCTCAGCGCCGCGATGCGTTCCAGGCTGTCGCCGTAGAGTCTTTGTTCGAGAAAGCGCCGGAACTGCGCCAGCAGCGCCAGCAGGCGCAGACGCTCGCCAGGCTCCACCGCACGCGAGCTGCCGCCCGGCTGCAGCGTGAGGGTATGCGGCCACTTGCCGGCCAGCGTGCCCATCAGATGCAGGAATTCGGCGCGCGCGCGCAGCACCTCGGCGGCGGCGCTGCCGCTCAGGGCGCGAAAACGCGCGGCCACGTGTTCATGCCAGGGCCGCGCGGCATAAGCCTCGCGCGCGAAGTCGGGCATGAAGAACAGATAGAAGTGCGAGAGATGGTCGGCAAGATTCTCGCTGGCCAGAATCAGGTTGGTGACCAGCTCGCCGTTGCGCGGCATCTGCAGCTGCATGGCGTCGGCCAGCGCGGCAGCGGCGGCCATCGACTGCGCCACCGAGCAGATTCCGCAGATGCGCGGCGTGATCACCAGCGCATCGCTGGGCGCCTTGCCTTCGAGTATCTGCTCGAAGCCGCGAAACAGCGGCGAATTGACCTGCGCCGCCACGATGCGCTCTTCGCGCACCGCCAGATGCACCTCCAGATCGCCTTCCACGCGATTGAAGGGCCCCAGTGTGATCTGTCTCATTTAGCTCTTAGAACCTGTCCGTGAATTGCGCGCGTCTGCGACCGAGCTCGTTTTGCCGCAGGGCAAGGCGGCAGACGCGCCGCTTGGGATTCCAAGCCAGCGGCTGCCAACGCCGCCCTGCGGCCCCAGTAGTCCACCGGGGGCCCCGTCCCTTCGGGTTGCGCCGAAAATCGCACCGTGCGGCGTTGCGAAACTTGACCTTGGCCCCGTCAATCGCTTTTGGGCCAAGGCCTGCGTTTCGCGCCTTGCCCGGCGCGATTTTCGGCAGCAATGCAGACGTGCGCAATTCACGGATAGGTTCTCAGTCTTCCGGGCGGTGGATCGCGGGCGGGATGATCGCGCGCGGCTGCACTGCGTTGAGTTTGACGCGCTTGGGGGTCGCAGCCTTCGACAGGGAGGCCAGCGTCACGAACCAGGCCTTGGGCATGTCGGCGGGCAGGCCGATGGGAATGCCGGCGATCTTCGGCGTCACCGCAAAGGCATGGCCGGGTTCTTCGAAATTGGGCGCCGTGCAGTTGATGCAGGCATAGCCACCGCGCGTGCAGGAGCCTTCACCGTTCCACAGGCGCGTGTTGCAGTCGCCATGCGCCTGGGTGCCCTTGCAGCCCAGATGCTCCATCATGCAGCCGATATCGGAGGCCTTCTCGGCGCTGGCCTTGAATTCGTAATACTCATTGCGCGTGCAGCCGTGATGCACCAGCTGGTCGGCATACATGCGCGGCCGGCCCAGCGCGTCCAGCGCATCCTCGTCCAGCTCCCGCAAGGCCAGTGCTGCCAGGGTGTCGATGACCCAGCCCGGATGCGTGGGACAGCCCGCGACATTGATCACGCGCAAGCCCTCTTTCGAGCGGTACTCGGCGCCCAGCGCGCCGCCCAGCTGCGCGCCGTCGTACTGCAGGCCGCAGGCGTCGGACGGGTTGGCACCGGCGGCGGTGACGCCGCCATAGGCCGCGCAGCTGCCGACCGCCACGGTATAGCGCGCGCGTGCGGCCAGGCTGCGCACCCAGTCCAGCATCGGCCGGCCGCTGCCGCCGAACAGATGGAAGCGGCCGCTGCCATTGGGCCCCCGCAGCAGCGAGCCTTCCACGCACAGCGCATCCAGGGCCTGCTCACCGGACTCGATGCGCGCCAGCAGCGCCAGCGTCTCGCGCCCGGACGCTTCGCTCAGGGAGGGATGCCAGAGCAGATCGATGCCGAAACCATCCAGGGTCGAGAGCACGTCCGGCGATTCGGCGCAGAGCAGCGACATGGTGCAGCCACCGCAACCCCCGGACTGCAGCCAGAGAACCTTGAAACGCTCATTCATCTTTTTTCTCTCCCCCGGATCTTTGGAGGTGAGCGTGGAGCCAGGACCAGTCCGCCGCGTCTCATCGCCCACATCTCAGCTCTCAGCAACAAGCCTCACACGCCACGATCATACGCTCACCGCACCGCCTTCAGCGGCACATGCGGCAGCAGGCCCGGGCCCTTGTCGAGCATGAACTCCCAGAACGAACGCGCGCCCGGGCCCAGCTCGTGATCGGCGCGGCGCACCAGCAGCCAGTGGCGGCGGATCGGCAGGCCCTGCACATTGAGAATCACCAGGCGTCCGGCACTGAGTTCGGCTTCGATGGTGTGCGCGGAGATCAGCGTGATGCCCAGGCCCGCAATCACCGCCTGCTTGATGGTCTCGTTGCTCTCGATCTCCATGGCGATGTTGACGCGCTCGCTCTTGATGCGGTCGGCCAGCAGCTCGAACACCGCCCGGCTGCCGGACCCGATCTCGCGCACCAGAAAGCGTTCACTGGCCAGATCGGAGAGCGCGATGCGGCGGCGCTTGGCCAGGGGGTGATCGGTCGAGGCCGCGATCACCATCGGATGCTCGCCGATGATGCGGTGCTCGGTGGGAAAGTCGCTGCTGGGGCGGCCCATGATCGCCAGATCGACCTTGTAATCACGCAGCGCGCGCATGATCTCGTCGCGGTTGCCGATCACCAGACGGATCTCCACGCCCGGATACTGCTGGCCGAACACCGCCACCGCGCGCGGCGCGAAATACTTGCCGGTGGAGACCACGCCCAGCGCCACGCGCCCGCCGCGCACCCCGCGCAGCACATCCATCTGCTCCACGCAGCGCTTGATGACGGTGTCCACCTCCTCCACCGCCGCCAGCATGGTGTGCCCGGCCTCGGTGGCGATCAGTCCGGCGCTGGTGCGGCTGAACAGCTTGATGCCCAGTTCGTCCTCCAGCTGCTTGAGGCGCGCGGTCAGCGCCGCCGGCGTCACATGCATCTCGCCGGCGGCGCGCGTGATGGTGCCGCAGCGCGCGATCACCGCCACGGTGCGCAATTGCTTGAGGGTCAGATTGGCCATGCCGCGATCTTCAAATATTCCTTAATGCCGGGCAATAGGCCTGCAGTTTCGTTGAAAGGCGGCCTGCCGTGGTTATGAAATTATTTTTGATGTAATGGCAACAATATTTAGTTTGTTTTGAAAACCATCGCTCTCTAAGGTACAGCCCCATAGGCCGGCGCCATGGGGGCGTTGCCGCCGCTGATTCAGGAGAGATGAGGCCATGTCGGAACATCTGACGCTGGGCGAATACCTGGCCACCCAGAGCGGGCCGCAGGCGCGCGTGGTGACCGCGACCGTGCAAGCCATCGCCGAAGCCGCGCAGGAACTGGCCGAGCGCGTCTCACTGGGCGTGCTGGCCGGCGCCATGGGCGATATGCACGGCGGCCGTAACAGCGACGGGGACGCACAGAAGCAGCTGGACGTGGAAGCGCACGAGCTGTTCCTGCGCCGTCTGCGTGGCGCGCCGGTGGCGGCGATCGCCTCGGAGGAAAGCGATCACCCTGAAGTGCTGCAGCCGGATGCGCCGCTGGTGGTGGCCATCGATCCGCTCGACGGCTCCTCGAACATCGACACCAATGTCTCGATCGGCACCATCTTCTCGATTCTGCCGGCGCTGGAGGATCTGCCGCAGAGCTTCCTGCAGGCCGGCAATCAGCAGCTGGGCGCGGGCTTCGTGGTCTACGGACCGCAGACCGCGCTGGTGCTGAGCCTGCTCCAGGGCACTTCGGTGTTCGTGCTCGACCGTCGCCGCAATGTCTTCGTGCTCAGCCACGCCAAGCTGGAGCTGCCGGCCGGCACCCGCGAGTATGCGATCAATGCCTCCAACTACCGGCACTGGAACGCGCCGGTGCGCGCCTTCGTCGACGACTGCCTGCAGGGCACCGATGGTCCGCGCGGCCGTGACTTCAACATGCGCTGGATCGCGTCGCTGGTGGCGGACACCTATCGCATCCTGATGCGCGGCGGCGTGTTCCTGTATCCCGCCGATCGCCGTCCTTCGTACCGCCACGGCCGTCTGCGCCTGGTCTACGAAGCCAATCCGGTGGCGCTGCTGGTGGAACAGGCCGGCGGCGCGGCCAGCGACGGCGTGCGGCGCATCCTGGACATCGAGCCCGAACAGCTGCATCAGCGCATTCCGCTGGTGTTCGGTTCGGCCGACAAGGTGGAGCGTGTGCGCCGCTATCACCTCGATCCCATCCAGAGCACGCAGGGCTGGCCGCTGTTTGCGCGTCGCGGCCTGCTGCGCGGTTAAAACCATAAAAGGAGACCACAAGCCATGTCGGCCCTGCATCCCATCATCTCGATCACCGGCTCCTCGGGCGCCGGCACCACTTCGGTGAAGAACACCTTCGTGCAGATTTTCCGCCGCGAGAAGATCGAGGCGGCGTACATCGAAGGCGATGCCTTTCACCGCTACGACCGCGCGCAGATGAAGGCCGCGATCGCCAAGGCGACTGCCGAGGGCAACAACCACCTGAGCCATTTCGGCCCGGACGCCAATCTGCTCGAAGAGCTGGAGACGCTGTTCCGCGACTACGGCAAGAGCGGCGGCGGCCGCACCCGGCATTACGTGCACGACGAGCGCGAGGCGCAGCAGTACAACAGCCCGCCCGGCACCTTCACCGACTGGGAGCCGCTGCCGGCCAACACCGATCTGCTGTTCTACGAAGGCCTGCACGGCGCGGTGAAGCATGATCCGGTGGATATCGCCAAGCATGCCGATCTGAAGATCGGCGTGGTGCCGACCATCAACCTGGAGTGGATCCAGAAGCTGCATCGCGACCGCAGCCAGCGGGGTTATTCCACCGAAGCGATCATGGACACCATGCTGCGCCGCATGCCGGACTACGTGCATTACATCTGCCCGCAGTTCACGCAGACCGACATCAACTTCCAGCGCGTGCCCACGGTGGACACTTCCAATCCCTTCATCGCGCGCTGGATTCCCACGCCCGACGAATCGATGGTGGTGATCCGCTTCCGCGATCCGCATGGCATCGACTTCCCTTACCTGCTGTCGATGATCCCCAACAGCTTCATGTCGCGCGCCAATTCCATCGTGATTCCCGGCGGCAAGCAGGATCTGGCCATGCAGCTGATTCTCACCCCGATGATTCTGCGTCTGGTGCAGACGCGCCGACGCATGCTGTGAATCCCCAGACAACAAGACAACGCACCTGATCAGGAGGCAAGATGGCCCGCATCACCTTGAGACAACTGCTCGATCACGCCGCCGAATACGGCTACGGCGTGCCGGCGTTCAACATCAACAATATGGAGCAGGTGCTGGCGATCATGGCCGCCGCCAAGGCGGTGGACGCGCCGGTGATTCTGCAGGCCAGCCGCGGCGCACGCGCCTATGCCAACGACACCATGCTGGCGAAGATGGTCGAGGCCGTGGAGCTGATCTACCCGGAGATTCCGGTGTGCCTGCATCAGGATCATGGCAATGATCAGAGCACCTGCTTCTCGGCGATCCAGAACGGCTTCACCAGCGTGATGATGGACGGCTCGCTGGAGGCCGACGCCAAGACCCCGGCCAGCTACGAGTACAACGAGAACATCACCCGCAAGGTCACCGAAACCGCGCACACGGTGGGCGTGTCGGTGGAGGGTGAACTCGGCTGCCTGGGCTCGCTGGAAACCGGCAAGGGCGACAAGGAAGACGGCCACGGCGCGGAAGGCACGCTCTCGCACGATCAGCTGCTCACCGATCCGGATCAGGCCGTGGCCTTCGTGCGCGCCACGCGCGTCGATGCGCTGGCCATCGCCATGGGCACCAGCCACGGCGCCTACAAGTTCTCGCGCGCGCCCACCGGCGACATCCTGGCCATGAACGTGGTCAAGGAGATCAACCGCCGCATGCCGGGCCTGCATCTGGTGATGCACGGCTCCTCCTCCGTGCCGCAGGACCTGCAGGAAGAGTTCAACCGCTGGGGCGGCGCCATGCCGCAGACCTGGGGGGTGCCGGTTGCGGAGATCCAGCAGGGCATCAAGTACGGCGTACGCAAGGTGAACATCGACACCGACTGCCGTCTGGCGATGACCGCGCAGTTCCGCAAGATCGCGACCAAGGACAAGGCGGAATTCGATCCGCGCAAGTTCCTGAAGCCGGCGATGGACGCCATGCGTGCGCTTTGCCAGCAGCGCTACGAGGAGTTCGGCACGGCCGGTCAGGCCAGCCGCATCAAGACCATTCCGCTGGCCGAGATGGCGCGCCGCTACAAGAGTGGCGCACTCGACCCGCAAGGCCCCGAGTTGTCGGTGGCCGCCTGAAGATCATTGGAGACGAACCATGAATGACATTGCCAATCCCCCGATGAGTGCCAAGCAGCGCTACTCGGCCGGTGTGCTCAAGTATCGCCAGATGGGTTACTGGGACGGCGACTACCAGCCCAAGGAAACCGATGTGATCTGCCTGTTCCGCATCACGCCGCAGGAAGGCGTGGACCCGGTGGAAGCCGCGGCGGCGGTGGCCGGCGAATCCTCGACCGCGACCTGGACCGTGGTGTGGACCGACCGCCTCACCGCCTGCGACAGCTATCGCGCCAAGGCTTATCGCGTCGATCCGGTGCCGAACACCCCGGGCCAGTTCTTCGCCTACGTGGCCTATGACCTGATCCTGTTCGAAGAAGGCTCGATCGCCAACATGACCGCGAGCCTGATCGGCAACGTGTTCAGCTTCAAGCCGCTCAAGGCCGCGCGCCTGGAAGACATCCGCGTGCCGGTGGCGTATCTCAAGACCTTCAAGGGTCCGCCCACCGGGCTGGTGGTGGAGCGCGAGCGTCTGGACAAGTTCGGCCGTCCGCTGCTGGGCGCCACCACCAAGCCCAAGCTGGGTCTCTCGGGCCGCAACTACGGCCGCGTGATCTACGAAGGCCTGAAGGGTGGCCTGGACTTCATGAAGGATGACGAGAACATCAACTCGCAGCCCTTCATGCACTGGCGCGACCGCTTCCTGTACTGCATGGATGCGGTGAACAAGGCTTCGGCCGCCACCGGCGAGGTGAAGGGCACGTATCTGAACGTGACCGCCGCGACCATGGAAGACATGTACGAGCGCGCCGAGTTCGCCAAGGAACTGGGCTCGGTGGTGGTGATGGTCGATCTGGTGATCGGCTACACCGCGATCCAGTCGATGGCCAACTGGTGCCGCAAGCACGACATGCTGATGCACATGCACCGCGCCGGCCACGGCACCTACACGCGCCAGAAGAACCACGGCGTGAGCTTCCGCGTGATCGCCAAGTGGCTGCGCATGGCGGGGTGCGACCATCTGCACGCCGGCACCGCGGTGGGCAAGCTGGAAGGCGATCCGCTGACCGTGCAGGGCTACTACAACGTCTGCCGCGACAGCTACACCAAGCAGGATCTGCCGCGCGGCCTGTTCTTCGATCAGGACTGGGCGGATCTGAAGAAGATCATGCCGGTGGCCTCGGGCGGCATTCACGCCGGCCAGATGCACCAGCTGCTCGACCTGTTCGGCGACGATGTGATTCTGCAGTTCGGCGGCGGCACCATCGGCCATCCGCAGGGCATCCAGGCCGGTGCGGTGGCCAACCGCGTGGCGCTGGAAGCCATGGTCAAGGCCCGCAACGAGGGCAAGGACATCGTCAAGGAAGGTCCGGAGATCCTGCGCGCCGCCGCACGCTGGTGCACGCCGCTGAAGGCTGCGCTGGATACCTGGGGTGAGATCAGCTTCAACTACACCTCGACCGACACCTCGGACTTCGTGCCCACCGCCACCGCCAGCTAAGGAGACCGCACCATGATGACCAACCCGATGCAACGTCTCACCCAGGGCCAGTTCAGCTTTCTGCCGGACCTGAGCGACGCCGAGATCAAGCAGCAGATCGAATACGGCCTGGAGAAGGGCTATGCCTGGAGCGTGGAGTACACGGATGATCCGCATCCGCGCAACACCTTCTGGGAGATGTTCGGCATGCCGATGTTCGATCTGAAAGACGCCGCCGGCGTGATGATGGAACTGGCCGCCTGCCGCAAGACCTTCCCGAATCACTACATCCGCATGATGGCCTTCGATTCCACGCGCAACGTGGAATCGATCACCATGAGCTTCATCGTCAACCGTCCGCCCAGCGAGCCCGGCTTCGGCCTGGTGCGCCAGGAAGTGCAAGGCCGCAGCCTGCGTTACACCGTGCAGGGCTACAGCAGCGCCAAGCCAGAAGGTGAGAGGTACTAATCATGGCCACCATCGCCGCGAATACCGCCGTGAACGAACCGGGTCCCTCGCAGGACAAGGCCGCGACCGTGGATCTGCAGGCGATCATCCGTGAAACCCAGGTCGGCGAGGTGCTCGACCAGCTCGATCGCGAGCTGGTCGGGCTGGTCCCGGTCAAGCGCCGCATCCGCGAAATCGCCGCGTACCTGGCGGTGACGCGGGCGCGCAAGGCGCTGAACCTCGACGCCAGCCCGCCCTCGCTGCACATGTGCTTCACCGGCAATCCCGGCACCGGCAAAACCACCGTCGCGCTGCGCATGGCCGAGATCCTGCACCGTCTCGGTTATGTGCGAAAAGGCCATGTGGTCAGCGTCACGCGCGACGATCTGGTCGGCCAGTACATCGGCCACACCGCGCCCAAGACCAAGGAAGTGCTGAAGAAGGCCATGGGCGGCGTGCTGTTCATCGACGAGGCCTACTACCTGTATCGCCCGGAGAACGAGCGCGACTACGGCCAGGAAGCCATCGAGATCCTGCTGCAGGTGATGGAGAACAACCGCGATGATCTGGTGGTGATCCTGGCGGGCTACAAGAACCGCATGGACACCTTCTTCCAGTCCAATCCCGGCATGTCCTCGCGCATCGCGCATCACATCGATTTCCCCGACTACTCGGCCGAGGAGCTGCTGCTGATCGCACGCAAGATGGTCGAGCAGATGCATTACCGCTTCAACGCCGGCGCCGAGACCGCGATGCGCGAGTACATCGCCGCGCGTCTCACCCAGCCCAATTTCGCCAACGCCCGTTCGATCCGCAATGCCCTGGATCGCGCCCGTCTGCGCCAGGCCAACCGCCTGTTCGAAAGCCCTTATGGCATCGACATGGAAGCGCTGATGAGCTTGAGCGAACCGGACATCCGCGCCAGCCGCGTGTTCACGCAGGGCAGCGGCGGCGAAGCCGAGACCGGCGGCTGAGGCGAGCATGCTGCAGGCACTGATTTTCGACGTGGACGGCACGCTGGCCGAGAGCGAGGAGGCCCATCGCGCCGCGTTCAACGCCGCGTTCGCCGAAGCCGGCCTGGACTGGTACTGGGACCGCGAACTCTATGCGCAGCTGTTGAAGGTCACCGGCGGCAAGGAACGCATCCGTCACTATCTGCAGCAGGCTCCGCGTCGTCTGGGCGGCGGGGGCGAGGACTGGATCGCGCGCCTGCATCAGCGCAAGAACGCGCTCTATGCCGCCGCCGTGCGCGGTGGCGCGGTGCCGCTGCGCAGCGGTGTGCGGCGTCTGATCAGCGAGGCCCGCCATGCCGGTCTGCAGCTGGCCATTGCCACCACCACCAGCGAGGCCAATGTCCGCGAGCTGCTGGAAGCGGCGGAGCTTGCCGGGCATTTCGACTGCATCGTCGCGGGCGATGCGGTGCGCGCGAAGAAGCCGGCGCCACATGTCTATCTGGAAACGCTGCGGCGCCTGCAGCTGCCGGCGCGCGACTGTCTGGCGCTGGAGGACAGCGAACTGGGCCTGCGCGCGGCCAGCGCCGCCGGCATCGCCACCGTGGTCACGCTCAGCGTCTACACCCTGCAGCAGGATTTCAGCGGCGCGCTGGCGGTGCTGGATCAGCTGGGCGAACCGCAGCAACCGTTCCGCCTGCGCGAAGGTCCGCAAGCTGACGGCGTCTCACACGTCAACCTTGATCTGCTGCGGCGCTGGCATCAACAAGCCAGCCTGCGCGCAGAAGCCGGCGCAGTGCTGTAAGCATCAGATGCAAGCACTACCGCACCCGAACGGCATGTTCGGCGCGGCAGCGCCGTAAGCAGTCGGGCCTTGCTGTTGCTTGCTTCGTTTTGTTCTTGATCTATTGGCTTCTTCCACCGCCCTTCGGCGGCGGCCGCAGAAGCTCCCCCGTAGGTCGCTTCTGCTCTCTTTGCTTGTGCAAAGAGAAGTAAGCAAGAGAAAGCACACCCCGGCTCTGGCGCCCGCTACGCCGGTGCCTGAGCTGTGCAACGTGCTCGGGGCCGTTGCGGACACGCCATCCCTGGCGTGGCCGCAACTGAGCCGCCCTTGCCAAGCGGCTCTCCCCTGCGCGCGCCGCACAGCTCAGCGCCAGAGACGGGGACCCCAAAGTCAAAAGCCACAGCAACAGCAGCTTCGAGCACGGAGCGTCGCTGCGCTGTTGCTTTTGACTTGCCCCCCTTTGCCTCGCACCGAGCAGCGCAGCGAGCGCAGTGGGAGAATCGAACAGGAAGTTCGATTCAGTTGCAGCCGCGCCATGGATGGCGCGTCTGCAACGGCCCCGAGCACGTGAGCAGCGCTTACCTGCCGGCGCCGCGACAGCGGCGACGGATGCGAGGCGCAGGGCGTGATTTCTCTTGGGTACTTCTCTTTGCACGAGCAAAGAGAGCAGAAGCGACCTACGGGGGAGCTTCTGCCGCGGGCGCCGACAGGCGCACGAAACCAAAACCATATAAGGCGATTAGCCAAGCAACAAGAACGGCGGGTTACGGCGCTAGCGCGTCTAACCCGCCCGACAGGTCTACCCCTTCACGTGCCTTCCGCCGCCGGCAGCGTCATCACAAACACCGCCCCGCCCTGCGGCGCATTCTCCGCGGCAATGCCGCCGCCGTGATCGCGCACGATCGCATCGCTGATCGACAGGCCCAGTCCGGTGCCCTTGCCCACCGGCTTGGTGGTGAAGAAAGGGTCGAAGATGCGACTCAGGTTTTCCGCACTGATGCCCGGCCCGTTGTCGGCAAAGCGCAGCAGCACCTGCGCGCCGATGCGCTCCGCACTGATCGACAGCTGCGGATGCGGCGTCTTCTCCATGGCGTCCAGCGCGTTCTGGATCAGGTTCACCATCACCTGATGCAGAGGGCCCTCATGCCCCAGCGCCTGCAGCGCAGGATCCACCTGCACCTGCACGTCCAGGCTGCGCGCGGCATTCTGTGTCACCCAGTGGATGGCGCTGTCCAGCGTCGCGCGCAGCGCCACCGGCACCGCCGGACCACGCCGGCTGCCGGTGAAGCGGCGCAGATCATTGACGATGTCGCGCACACGCTCGGCACCTTCAAGGGTGCCGGCGATCAGCGGCTCCAGATCTTCCAGCGCGCGGTCCAGACGCAGCTCGCGACGCAGCGCCGCCAGCTCCGGATGACCTTCCAGACGCTGCGTGGCGTCCAGATAACGGCGGATGCGGTCGCCGTATTTCTTCAGGGTGTGGACATTGGAATAGACGAAGCTGATCGGATTGTTCAGCTCATGCGCCACGCCCGCGACCAGACGACCCACGGTGGCCAGCTTCTCCGAATGGATCAGCTGCTGCTGGGTGCGCTTGAGTTCCATGTGCGCATCGTTGAGCGCGTCGTAAGCGCGGCGCAACTCACCTACCGGACGTCCGATCAGCACGATGCCGGCGAAGCGGTTGCGACGGTCGTGCCGCCGCGAACAGTTCACCGCCAGCGGCATCGGCCCTTCGCGCCCGGCGAGAATCAGCTCGTAGTCCTTGACCACCTCCAGACGCGCGCGCGTCATCAGGCTCTGCACCAGCTCGCGATTGCCGGGCACGAACACCTCGTGCAGCGGCCGGCCGTGCAGCTCGTCCTCGGGAATGCCGGTCAGCTCGTTGAGCGCGCGGTTGGCCTGCTGGATACGGCCCTGCGCATCGCAGGCGATCAGCACATCGAACATCGAGGACAGCACGCCGGAGATGAAGTTGTGCGCGTTCTCCAGCGCCTGGTTCTTGCTTTCGAGATCGGATTCGTAACGGATCAGGTCGGCGTAGACCTCATCCATCTTGCGCACGACATCAATCCAGACCCCTTCGCTGAAGGCGCCAGGGGTCTCGCCGGCGATGCTCTTGAACAGACTCGTGACAGCGGGTTTGCGGGTTCGGGCCATGCGCGAAAGCCTGTGGACGACAGCCCTATTATGTCGCCGCGGCGCCGCGATGCACTGCCTTTTTGTGCGTGGCTAGTGAAAATGCTCGTGCACGTGGCTGCGCCCCTCACCGTGACTGTGACGATGCTGGTGCAGCTGGATCTGGCCGTATTTTTCCTCGACACGGGCCAGCTTCCACCACAGCACCGACAGCAGCCAGGCCAGCAGGAACACCGCCACGATCAGATAGCCGAGCACGCCGAAGTCCAGATCGGCGATGCGCTGATACCAGGGCCCCTGCAGCGCCAGCAGATGGATCAGCACCTGCATCAGCTCGATGCTGCCGATCACCAGCGCCACGGCGATCGACAGGCCGGTGGTGCTGATGTTGTAGAAGATCTTGCGCAGCGGATTGACGAAGGCCCAGTCGTAAGCCCCGCACATCAGCACGCCGTCGGTGGTATCCATGGCCGACATGCCGGCGGCGAACAGCAGCGGCAGCGACAAGGCCGCCGCAGCCGGCATGTCGGCCATGGCGCCGGCCGTCATCGCCAGCAGCGCAATCTCCGAGGCGGTGTCGAAGCCCAGGCCGAACAGCAGGCCCAGGGGATACATCTGTGCGCTGTGCCGGATGCCCTGGCGCAGCCGCCCGCCGAACAGGCGGTTCATCAGGCCACGCTGCGCCAGCAGTTCCTCCAGATGATCATGACTGTGCCGGCCGCTGCGCGCCCGCCGCCAGAGCTTGAGGATGTCCAGCAGCACGAACAGATTGAGGATGCCGATCAGCCACAGGAACACGCCGGAGACGCCGGCGCCGATCAGATGTCCGTACTGCTGCATCTGCGGCAGCTCGCGATGCACGAAGCCGGCGGCGAAGATCACCGCCAGCGCCAGCAGGAACACGATGCTGGAATGCCCCAGCGAGAAGAAGAAGCCAACGCCCAGGGGGCGCTGGCCACTGCGCATCAGGAAGCGCACGGTGTCGTCCACCGCCGCGATGTGATCGGCGTCGAAGGCGTGGCGCAGACCGAACATATAGGCCGCGAAGCCCAGGCCCACCAGCGGCGGATGACGGGCGGCGTAATACAGATACAGGCCCCAGCCGGCGAGATGCAGCAGGGCGATGAAACCGTAGAAGCCGGCCAGGCGCAGCCATTCGGCGCGTGTGAAGCCCAGGCGGCGCTCGCCGCGCAGGGGCAGCAGGCTGTCGACGCTCAGGGCCTGCGGCGCCGGCTCGGGTCGGTAAGGTGCGGGTTTCATGCGGCGGTCCTTGCCCCGCTGCCGCCGCGAGTGCCGCCTACACGCATGCTTCCACCTCCAGCTCGCGAATCTTCAGTTCCGAACCCGCCAGCAACTCCACCTGCAGACTGCCGCAGGCCGCACAGCGCCCCACCGGCAGATCCATTGCAAACTCCGCGCCGCAGTCGCTGCAACGGCCGCGCCCTTCGATCTCCTCGATCTCCAGCGTGGCGCCGGCCAGCACGGTGTCGGCGGCGCAGACCTCGAAGCAGAAGCGGATCGACTCCGGCATCACCGCCGACAGCTTGCCGATCTGCAGGCGCACGCAGCTGACGCGCTGACCGCCAGCGTGCTCGCAGGCAATGGCCACGATGCTGCGCGTGATCGACAGCTCATGCATGACTCAGCTCCTGCACGTCCAGCAGATACAACTCGCGGGCCGGACGCGCCATCAGCTGCGCGGCGATGCTGGCCTTGAGCCCGGTCAGCTGCGCTTCTTCGCGCTCGCTGCGCTGCGGGCGGCCGGCGAGCGCGAAGAAGCGCGGATCCACCACCCCCTCGCGCAGCGCCAGCTGCACGCGCAGCGCCGGTGTTTCCAGCTGGAAGCGGAAAGCCTGCTCGCTGCCGCAGTTGCCGCCCGGCCCCAGGCTTTCCTGCCGGTAACGACCGCGACTGACGCAGCGCGTCACGAACTCCAGCGCGTCCACCACGCCCGGCCCGCTGTGCCAGGAGCACAGCTGCAAGTCGCGGCGATCCCAGGTCTGCGCCTCGGACAGGACCGCCGCGGCGCGCACCATGGCCTGAAAGCCCAGCGCCGCGCCGGTCAGCGCGCCGCCGCCGTGATATTCGAGCAGGCTCTGGTAATGCAGCTGCAGCGGCCGGCCGTGATCGAGTATCAGCAGGGGCGCGGACATGTGCGGGTTCCCGCAGCGCTCAGCAGATGCGCGGCAGCTGCTCGCCGACCAGCATGTCCACCACCCGCTCGCCGCCGAAGCCGGTTTCCAGAATCACCGCGCCGCGCGGCGCCGCCACCACGCGGCCCACGCAGGCGGCGTCGCGACCGGCGGGCAGTGCGCGCATCGCCGCCAGCACCGCCTCGACCGCCTCGCCCGGCACCACCGCCACCAGCTTGCCCTCGTTGGCCAGATACAGCGGGTCCAGCCCCAGGATCTCGCAGGCGCCTTTCACGTCTTCACGCAGCGGCAGGGTTTGCTCCTGCAGCCGGATGCCGACCTGCGAGCTCTGCGCAAACTCGTTGAGCACCGTGGCCAGGCCGCCGCGCGTGGCGTCACGCAGGCAATGGATGTCCGGGCAGGCGCGCAGCATCGCCGCGACCAGCTCGTGCAGCGGCTGGCAGTCGCTGGGCACCTCGGCCTGCAAGGCCAGCTGGCCGCGGGCGATGAGAATCGCCGCGCCGTGATCACCCAGCGTGCCGTTGATGATCACCGCATCGCCCGGCTGCGCCCGCGAGGCGGAGATGTTGATGCCGGCCGGCACCACGCCGATGCCGGCGGTGTTGATGAACAGCTTGTCGGCGCTGCCGCGCTCCACCACCTTGGTGTCGCCGGTGACGATCTGCACGCCGGCGGCCAGCGCCGCCTGGCGCATGCTCTCCACCACGCGGCGCAGGGTCTCGATCGGCAGGCCTTCCTCCAGCACCACGCCGCAGGACAGATACAGCGGCCGCGCGCCGCTCATGGCCAGATCGTTGACCGTGCCGTTCACCGCCAGATGGCCGATGTCGCCGCCGGGGAAGAACAGCGGATCGACGACATAGGTGTCGGTGGTGAAGGCCAGGCGTTCGCCGTGCGTGCCCAGCTGCTTGAGATCAAATACAGCCTGATCCTCCAGCGCCGACAGCGAGGGATTGTCGAAGGCGCCGACGAACACGTCGGCGATCAGATCGCGCATCGCCTTGCCGCCGCTGCCGTGCGAGAGATTGACGTGCGTGTCGTTGATGCGCGGCCGGCGCTTGCCGTCGTTTGCCGAGAAATCATTCATGCGCTCACCTTGTCCTGGCGGTCTTCACGCAGGCGACTGGTGTCGATGCGTGCATATTGGTAATAGGCGGCGCAGGCGCCTTCGCTGGACACCATCAGCGAACCCAGCGGCGTCTGCGGCGTGCAGGCGGTGCCGAACACCTTGCAGTCGCGCGGCTTGATGGCGCCCTTGAGCACCTCGCCGCACTGGCAGGACTTGGGATCGGCGATCTTCAGGTTCGGCACCGGGAACTTGCGCTCGGCGTCGTACTGCGCATACGCCTCGCGCACCCGCACGCCGGAGTGATCGATGGAGCCCAGGCCGCGCCATTCGAAGAACTCGCGCAGCTCGAAGACTTCCTGCACCGAACGCAGCGCCACCTCGTTGCCATGCTCGGGCACGATGCGGCCATACTGGTTTTCGATTTCGCAGCGGCCGTCGACGATCTGCCGTAGCACCATCCACAGCGACTGCAGCACGTCCAGCGGCTCGAAGCCGGCCACCACCAGCGGCTTGCGGTAGTGCTGGGCGATGAACTGATACGGCGCGGTGCCGATCACCATGCTGACGTGGCCGGGGCCGAGGAAACCGTCCAGCTGCATGCCCGGCGAATCGAGGATGGCCTTGATGGTGGGAATGATGGTGATGTGATTGCAGAACAGCGAGAAGTTGTCGATGCCCTGGCGCTTGGCTTCCAGCACCGTCATCGCGGTGCTGGGCATGGTGGTCTCGAAACCCAGGCCGAAGAAGATCACCTCGCGCCCCGGGTTGTCGCGCGCCAGCTGCAGCGCATCCAGCGGCGAGTACACCATGCGCACATCGGCGCCCTCGGCCTTGGCCTTGAGCAGGCTCTTGCGCGAACCGGGCACACGCATGGCGTCGCCGAAGGTGGTGAAGATCACCTCGGGACGTTCGGCCAGGGCCACGCAGTCATCGACACGTCCCATGGGCAGCACGCAGACCGGACAGCCCGGACCGTGCACGAATTCGATGGTGTCCGGCAGCAGCTGCTGGATGCCGTAGCGGAAGATCGCGTGGGTGTGCCCGCCGCAGACCTCCATCACCAGCAGCGGATTGTCGGGGCCGCGCCCGATCTGCCTGGCCAGCTGCCGGATCTCGGCGGCCAGCGCACGCGCCTTGGCCGGATCGCGGAATTCATCCACATGTTTCATGACGCCGTCTCCGCGCTGCCGCGGTTGTCCGCCAGCAGGGTATGCACCAGATCCCACAGAATGTGATAGCAGGCCACATGGGTTTCCTGCACGCGGTGGATGCTGTCGCTGGCCACCACCAGACAGTGATCCAGATGCGGGCTGTGCGCCATGGCGCCGCCGTCGTGACCGGCAAAGCCGATCGTGGTCATGCCCAGCTTCCTGGCCTGCATGAAGGCATTGAGCAGATTGTCGGAGTTGCCGCTGGTGGACATGCCGACCAGCGCATCGCCGCGACGGCCATGGGCGATCACCTGGCGCGCGAACACCTGATCGAAGCCCACATCATTGCCCACCGCCGTCATCATCGCGGTGTCGCCCATCAGATTCATCGCCGGCAGCGCCGGCCGCCCGGCCGTGACCGGATGCTGGAACTCCACGGCGATATGCGCGGCATCGCAGCTGGAGCCGCCATTGCCCATGCACAGCAGCCGCCCGCCGCGCCGGTACACCTCGGCCAGCGCCCGCGCTGCCGCCACCAGGCGCGTGCCGTTCTCGGCGAAGAAGCGGCGCTTGGTTTCGATGCTGTCCTGCGACTTCTGCGTCACCGATTCCAGCAGCGCCTGCTCCAGACGCTGCGGGTTCTGCGATTCGCCATGCAGGAAGGGATAGAGCCCCTGCAGGGCATCACGGATCACCGGCGCGCTCATGACAGCCTCGTGCCGACGGCCGGCTCGGCCGCGGACTGGCGCATGGCCTCGATCTCGGCCTGCGCCTCGCCCAGCTGCGTCAGCAGCTCCAGGGTACGCGCCGCTTCCTCTTCGTCGATGCGGCTCATGGCAAAGCCGACGTGCACCAGCACCCAGTCGCCCAGGCAGGCTTGCGCCGGATGCGCCTCGTCGACGATGAAGGCGATATTGATGGCGCGCCGCACACCGCCCACCTCGACCACCGCCAGCTTCTGCGCGGCATCGCTGATTTCGACGATGCGGCCCGGTATCCCCAGACACATGAGACCTCTCCTTTAATGTATTCCCGCCAGTCCCTGCGCCGCGGCGATCACCGCCTGGCCCAGGGACAGACCGCCATCGTTGGCGGGCAGCTGCCGATGCTGCAGCACGGTGTAACCCGCCGCCTGCAGACGCCGCCGCATTTCGCTGAGCAGGACGCGGTTCTGGAACACCCCGCCCGACAGCGCCACGCAGCGCAGACCCGCAGCTGCCCCCTCACTATCACAAAGCTTTTCCACCATGCGCACCATGACCTGCGTCAGGCCCTTGTGGAAACGCGCCGCCATCACCGGCAGCGGCGTGCCCAACACCAGATCACCCAGCAGCGCCTGCCACATCGCCAGCGGCTCGATGTACGGCAGACCGTTCTGCAGGCGAGGAATCGCGAAGGGATAGGCCAGCTGCTCATCCTCGTGGCGCAGGGTGTGCTGATCGACCAGGGTTTCCAGCTCGATGGCGGCCTGCCCTTCGTACAGCGCCCGCTCGCGGCAGATGCCCATGGCCGCGGCCACGGCATCGAACAGGCGCCCGCAGGAACTGGCCGGCGGACTGTTGAGCCCTTGTCCGAGCATGGCATCGAACACCGCGCGCGGCTGCGCTTCCAGAAAGCGATACAGATCCAGCTCGGCATAGTTCATGGCGAAGCGCGGCCAGCCCAGCTCCGCCATCAGCTGCGCATAGGTATTGCGCCAGGGCTCGACCATGGCCTTCTCGCCGCCCAGCATCGCCACCGGCTTGAAACTGCCCAGGCGCCGGCAGCTGCGGTAGTCGGCCAGCAGAAACTCGCCGCCCCAGATCTCGCCGTTGTCGCCGAAACCCAGACCGTCCAGGGCGATGCCCAGCACTGGCGGCGCATTCAGCGGCACACCGTTATCGGCCAGGCAGGCGGCGATGTGCGCGTGATGGTGCTGCACGCGGCGCAGGGGCAGCCGGCGCTGCTCGGCCAGTTCGTGCCCGAACTTCGAGGAGTGGTATTCGGGATGCGCGTCGATCACCACGGCCTGCGGCTGATGTTCGAACAGCTGCAGGTAATCGCCGACCGCGCGCCGGTAATCGGCCTGCGTGCGTGCCTCGCCCAGATCGCCCATGTGATGCGAGACGATGGCCTCGCCCCGACGCAGCAGGCAGAAGCTGTTCTTCAGCTCGCCGCCCAAGGCCAGCAGCGGCGCGGCCTCGGCAAAGCCTTGCGGCAGCGGCAGCGGATTGGGGGCATAGCCGCGCGCGCGGCGCAGCAGCTGCACGCGGCCGTCCACCACGCGCGCCACGCTGTCATCGACGCGACGCACGATGGCGCGGTTGTGCAGCAGGAAGTAATCGGCGATGCCGGACAGGCGCGCGCGCGCGTCCTCGTCGTCGATGCACTGCGGCTCGTCAGCGAGATTGCCGCTGGTGAGCACGATGGGCCGCGCCATGCGCCTGAGCAGCAGATGATGCAGCGGCGTGTTGGGCAGCATGAAGCCCAGGCTGCGCAGCCCGGGCGCCACCGCTTCCGGCAGCGCCTGGCCTTCGGCGTCGAGCAGCACGATGGGCGCCGCCGCGCTCTGCAGCAGCGCGGCCTCGGTATCGCTCAGGCGCGCGTACTGGCGGATCACGTCCAGATCGCGCGCCATCAGCGCAAAGGGCTTGCGCGCGCGGCGCTTGCGCCGGCGCAGCTCGGCCAGGGCTTCGGCATTGCCGGCATCGCAGGCCAGCTGATAACCACCCAGGCCCTTGATGGCGAGGATCTGCCCGCGTTGCAGCAGGGTGCAGGCGGCGTCCACCTCGTCGAGCATGCTCAGCGCCTGCACGCTGAAGGCGGCGCCATCGGCGCGCAGCAGCTGCGCGCGCGGCCCGCAGGCATGGCAGGCGATGGGCTGGGCATGGAAGCGGCGGTCGTCCGGCGCCTCGTATTCGGCACGGCAGTCCTGGCACAGCGCGAACGCGCGCATGCTGGTGCCGGCGCGATCATAGGGAATGCTTGCGACGATGCTCAGGCGCGGACCGCAGTGCGTGCAATTGGTGAAGGCGTAGCGGTAGCGGCGCGCATAGGGATCGAAAATCTCGGCGCGGCATTGCTCGCAGCAGGCGGCATCGGCCACCACCGCAGTGCGCACCGCGCCGCTGCCGCTGTGTTCGATCTGAAACGCCGGCAGGCTTTCCAGCGCGCAGGTCTGACGTTCGATGCGATCGATGCGCGCCAGCGGCGGCGCCTGCTCGCGCAGTGCCTGCACGAAAGCGGCGATGGCCTCGGCGCCGCCCTGCACGCGGATCTCCACGCCTTCGCCATCGTTGCGCACCCAGCCGCACAGCTGCGCGGCGCGCGCCAGGCGCCAGACCGTGGGCCGCATGCCCACCCCCTGCACCAGGCCCTGCACGCGGATGCGTTCGGCCCGCTGCTCGTCCGCCGCCAGCAGGCTTGCGCCAGGACTCACGGCAGCAGCTCCTGCGCCAGCGGCCAGAGCAGCACGCGGTTGTTGCCGGAATCCGCCACCACCACGCGTCCCTCCTGCACGCTCAGGCCATAAGGCCAGCACAGGCTGTCGCGCACCGGCATCTGCCAGCGGTTGTCGCCCTTGGCATTGAACTGCAGCTGCCCGCTCAGCGCGCGCGCCGGCGCGCCGCTGTGCAGATCGCCCCGGTGCCAGGCGATGATCCGCGAGTTGGCGGTGTCGGCGGCCAGCAGCCAGTCGCCGGCGGCGGCGACGCCATAGGGCATGTTCAGGGTCTCCGCACTGGGCCAGTACAGGGACTGATTGTGATCCACCAGATGCGCCTGCTGCTGGCCCAGCAGGATGTCGCAGGGCTGCTGGTGCCGGCGGGGCAGCTGCGACCAGACCATGATGCGGTTGTTGCCGGCATCGGCCACGCACAGCGCCTCGCCCCAGATCACGACCGCATGCGGCCAGCGCATGCTGGCGGCGCTCGGATCGCCGCCGCCGTTTTCATCGCGCTGCGTGAAGCCGCTCTGCCCCAGCACCAGATCGGCGGCCTGGCCGTTTTGCTGCGGCAGCCCCTGCCACATCAGCACGCGGCGGTTGCCGCTGTCGGCCACCCACAGGCGCGCACCGTCCCAATGCACGCCGTAAGGCCAGAACAGGGTATCGGCTGCGGTCTCGCCGCCGCGATTGCCCTGCGCTTCGAGAAAATCGCGCTGCCCCAGCACCAGATCCGCCGGGGTGTGACTGGCACGCGGCACGCGATGCCAGATCAGCACGCGGTGGTTCCAGGCATCGGCCACCGCCAGACCCTCGCCGCAGGCGCTGATGCCGGTGGGCACGTTGAAGCTGGTGGCACTGGGCGCGGCCTTGCCATTGCGCCCCTCGCTGTAGAAATCGGGCTGCCCGATCAGCCAGTCGGCGGGCGCATGATCCTGCTGCGGCGGCTGCGCCCAGCCCAGCAGGCGATGATGTCCGGTGTCGCAGACCCACAGCGAACCGCCGGCCATGCAGGCGCCGCGCGGTCCGAACAGCGTGCCCGGCTCCGGACGCACCGGCACCGCCAGACCGCAGGCGTCCTCGCGGGCGCCGATGCAGACCTGCGGCCCCTGCGGATCGAGCGCGGCGCGCCCGGCCGGCTCCGGTGCCCGGCTCAGGGCCGGCGTGAGGTGGACCTTCAGCGCCTGATTCATGTGCCACCTCCCTCCAGACGCACCTGCACGCGCTCACCGATCACGCGCACCGCATGGCTACACAGCTGCACTTCGCTGGCGGTCAGACACTCGCCGCTGTCCAGCAGGTATTCGAAACCGTGGTAGGGACAGCGGATCACGCCTTCGCGCACCTCGCCCATATCCAGCGGCATGCCCAGATGCGCACAGCGGTTGTCGAAACAGCTCACCGCATCACCCTGCCGCGACAGCAGCAGCGAGCGGCCCTTGAGCGTGCGTTCCAGCACGCCGCGCTCGGGAATCTCGGTCAGCAGCGCCAGATCCTGCCAGCCACCCTTGGCGTTGAGCGCAAACGGACTGATGTAATGCACGGCAGGGTTGTCGGGGCTGGCGCAGGCATCCTGGCCACGGCTCACCTGCCGGATGTGCTGGATCTCCGGGCAGTGTTCGCGCAGCGCCTTCTCCACGCCCTGGCTCAGGGTGGTGCTGGAGGCCGGGCAGCTGTGACAGGCGCCGGTGAGGCGGATCTCCACGGTGTCCGGTGCCTTCACCGCCACCAGTTCCACGCCGCCGCCGTGCGCCGCCATGTAGGGCTGCACGTCTTCGAGCGCCTTGCGCACCCGCGCCTCCAGCGGTTCGCGCACCAGGCCATGATGCAGCAGCACCGCCCAGATCAGCGGCTCGCCCAGCGCCTCGCGCAGCGCGGTCGCGGCCGCCGGCTCCTGCTTGAGACGGCGGATCAGCCGGCGCAGCGCTTCCTTGTGCAAGGCCTCGATCGCCTGCTTGAGCGCCTGCACGCCGGCCTGCTGCGCAGGCTCCCAGCCGGCGACCACCGCCTCCAGACGCGCGATGTCCTGCACCAGAGCGTCGAGCTCGCGCTCGCCGGCTCCGGATGCTTCGCCCTGCGCTTGCGGCGTGGCGTTCACGGCCGGCCTCAGGCGTACTTCAGATCGCGGAACAGCCAGGGCTGCAGCGCGCCGGCGGCCACCGCGCTGCACAGCACCACCAGCCAGATCGGCAGGCCCAGCGCGCCCAGCAGCAGCACCGCCAGCAGGCTCAGGGCAAAACCGATCAGCCACTGCCGCAGCACCGCGCGTGGCTCGCGAAACAGCTTGCCGCGCAAGAACAGCCGCAGCGAGTTCAGGAACATGTCGATCATGGCAGCAGACTCCGCTCAGACCAGCTTCAGAATCAGCAGACCCAGCAGCACGCCAGGCACCGCCGCCACCGGGCCGAACAGCGCGCCCATCAGCGCCGCCAGCTCCTTGCCCAGCGCCGAAGCGCCCAGGCGCAGGCCCATCAGCGCACCACCGGCGATGGCCAGCACAAAGGCCAGCAGGGTCCACACCAGGATGCTGCCGAGCGCCAGAGGCTCGCTACCCAGCTGCTGCAGAATCGCCATGTTCTCTCTCCTCGCTGTTTTGGCTTTGTAATGATTCAGTCCGCGCCGCCCAGCTCGGTGTCGATATCGGCCAGGGCCTCCTCGACCACGGCAACGGCGTCCTCCCGCGACAGGCGCGCGAAGATTTCGCCCGCCTCTTCGTAGAGCTTGCGCGCACTGCGCAGCGCGGACGCGCGGCCGGACTCGGCCTGCTGCGGGTCCTGCGGCAGATTGCGCAGCACATTGGCCTTGTTGGCGAGGGTGTTGGCGTATTCCAGCGGCGTGTCGCTGGCGTTGCGCACCTTCAGGGCTTCGTCGTAGGCACTCAGCGCACGCAGCCGGTTGTCCAGCGGATGCCCGCTGCGCGCGTACTGCAGCGCGTTGCCGAGGTTGTTCTGGATCATCGCGTACTCGCTGGGATGATCGATCAAATTCACCACCTTGAGCACTTCCTCGAAGGACTGCACCGCCAGCGCCTCGCGCATCGGCGCGCGCTCGTCGCTGACCGGAATGGCCAGATAGGCGACAGCGAGGTTGTTGTGCAGAATCGCGTATTCCTGCGCGTATTGCTCACGGTTGAAGACGCGCAGCGCGCGGTGGTAGCTGGCGATCGCGTCCTGGATGCGCGCCACCCCCTGCCCTGCGAGGCCTTGCAGGCACAGTCCATGATTCAGATGCAGCTCCGCCTCTTCGGCCGGCAGCCGGGCCGCCTGCAGCCGCGGCAAGGCCGCTTCGTAGCAGGCGCAGGCCTCGCGCAGTGCCTGTCGCCCGCCTTCCGGCAGGGCCTGCAAGGCGGTGCCCAGACGTGCCTGGATGCGGGCGTGCAGCAAGGCGCCTTCGTCGAGTAGGGAGAGCGCGCGCCGGTACAGCTCGACCGCGCGTTGCAGATCTTCCAGCTGGCGCGGCCGGCTCTGCATGCCCATGGCGATCTCCATGAGCATCTCGGCCTTTTCCGATGCGCTGACTTCGGCTGATTCCGCCGCCCGAAGAGCGACCTCGTACTGGGTCTCGGATAAAACCTGTCCCATCCGCTCCTCCCGCGCCCCATGGCTGCGACAGCGCTCTCCAGGGGGTGTCTTGATTTATGGGCGAAGGCTACGCGGCCTGTATCGTAAACGTCAATCAAAATTTCATTGTGAAAACTTTGTTTGCACTTTTAGCGAATAAGCGGGCAAAAAAACGACGGACAGCAGAAAAAACCGCCGTGACCCGGTGGCCACGGCGGTGTTCTGGAAAGCAGGGAAACGGCGCGCGGTGCCGGCGCGCCTGACTGTTCTTAGAACTGTCTTTCGGGCGTGCGCAGGATCAGACCGTCCAGCTCGGGACCGATCTGGATCTGGCAGGTGAGACGGCTGTTGGCTTTCACCTCCAGCGCACCTTCCAGCATCATCGCCTCGTCTTCGCTGGGCGGCTTGAGCTTGCCCTGCCAGCGCTCGTCAACATAGGCATGGCAGGTGGCGCAGGTGCAGCAGCCGCCACAGTCACCGACGATGCCGGGAATCAGATTGTCCACGGCGGCCTGCATCACGGTCTTGCCGTCCTCTGCCTCGATGACGCGCTCACTGCCGTTGTGCGCGATGAAAACGATTTTGGTCATGGCTAATCAAATCCGGCCTCACGCCGGACACAGTCATTGCGGTTGGAAGACTGCGCATTGTAAGTCAGCACGCGCTGCAGGCACGAGCGCCGATACAGCGGCTCAGAGACTTGCGTAGAGCGCGCGATACTGGCGTGCCGAGGCGGCCCAGGAGCAGTCGCGGCTCATGAGCAGGCGCCGCAGGGCCTGCGCGGTATCGGCCTCGCGCAGCAGCTGCAGGCCGCGCTGCACGCCGTAGCTCAGGCCGGCGCCGTCGGCGTCGCGAAACTGCACACCGCCCGCGCGCTGCGACTGCAAGGTCTCCGCCGTGGTATCGACCACAGTGTCGATCAGGCCGCCGGTGGCGCGCACCACCGGCACCGTGCCGTAGCGCTGCGCGTAGAGCTGATTGAGTCCGCAGGGTTCAAAGCGAGAGGGCATCAGCAGCAGATCGCCGCCGGCGTAGAGCTGGTGCGCCAGCGTCTCGTCATAGCCGATGCGCACCGCCACCTGCCCCGCCGGCGCGCGCGCCGCCCAGGCGCGCAGCGCGTCCTGCAGCGCGGCATCGCCGGCGCCCAGCAAGGCCAGCTGCGCGCCGCTGGCCAGCAGCGCCGCGCCCGCCGCCAGAATCAGGTCCGCGCCCTTCTGCTCGGTGAGCCGGCCGATGAACACCAGCAGCGGTGCATCATTCCCGGCCAGTCCCAGCTGCGCCTGCAGCGCGCGCTTGTTGGCGCGCTTGCCGGCCGCCACGCTGGCCAGGCTGTAGCGCTGCGCCAGCAAGGGATCGGTGCCCGGATCCCAGACCTGCGTGTCGATGCCGTTGACGATGCCGTGCAACACGCCGCGCCGCCATTGCAGCACGCCTTCCAGGCCGCAGCCGAATTCGGCGCCGAGAATCTCCTGCGCATAGCTCGGACTCACCGTGCTCAAGGCGTCTGCATAGACCAGACCCGCCTTGGCGAAGGACCACTGCCCCCAGAACTCCAGGCCCTGCGGCGTCCACCAGCGCCAGGGCAGCTGCAGGGCCTCGTACTGCGCGCGCGGGAACAAACCTTGATACGCGAGATTGTGGATGGTGTAGAGCAGGCGCGGTCGCTGCAGCTGCTCGTGCAGCCAGGCGGCGGCCAGGCCTGCCTGCCAGTCGTGCAGATGGGCGAGCTGCGGCGTGAACTCCGGATCCAGACCGGTGGCCAGGCGCGCGACCATTTCGCTGAAGCAGGCGAAGCGCTCGGCGTTGTCGCTGAACTCGCGGCCCTGGGCATCGCGATACGGATCGCCCTCGCGCTCATACAGCGCTGCGCACTGCACCAGATACAGCGGCAGGCCGGAGTCGAGCCGACCGCGCAGCAGCTGCAGCGTACGGCCGCGTATCGCGACCGTGGCCAGCGTGTGCAGCTCCCGGCACTTCGCGGCCAGACCGCGATACGCCGGCAGGATCACGCGCGCATCGTCGCCCTGCGCACGTTGCGCCAGCGGCAGCGCACCCACGACATCGGCCAGGCCGCCGGTTTTCACCAGCGGCACGCACTCGGAAGCGGCGTGCAGGATTTTCATCGGCATGAAATGTGTATGGTCAATTTTGGGGCAAGGACAGGCATGACCTTGTCCCAGGGAAGATGAAGCAAGTTTAAGATCAACACGAAAAGATCACGACCGCCGGGCACGAGCCGGTGGCGACACAGCGAGAAAGAGAGAAACATGACTGCAGGTGATACCCGATTCGTCAGCCGCCTCACGCGCGAAACCCTGGCGCTGGTGATGGCCGGCGGACGCGGTTCGCGTCTGATGCAATTGACCAGCGCCCGCGCCAAGCCGGCGGTGCCCTTCGGCGGCAAGTTCCGCATCATCGACTTCACCCTCTCCAACTGCATCAACAGCGGCATCCGCCGCATCGGCGTGCTCACGCAATACAAGAGCCAGTCGCTGATCCGGCCCTTGCAGACCGGTTGGAGTTTCTTGCGCGGCCAGTTCGGCGAGTTCGTGGAACTGCTGCCCGCCGAGCAGCGCTCGGAAATCGCCTCCTGGTATTCCGGCACCGCCGATGCGGTGTATCAGAACCTGGAGTTCATCAAGGAGCATCAGCCGGCCTATGTGCTGGTGCTGGCCGGCGATCACGTCTACAAGATGGACTACGGCCGCATGCTGGCGCATCACGCCAGCACCGGCGCCATGCTCACCGTCGGCTGCCTGGAAGTGCCGCTGGACGAGGCGCGCAGCTTCGGCGTGATGCAGATCGACAACAGCACGCGGGTGCTGCGCTTCGATGAAAAGCCCAAGCATCCCGAGCCGCTTCCCGGCAAGCCGGACCGCGCCCTGGCCAGCATGGGCATCTATGTCTTCGACGCGCTGTTCCTGCTGCGCCGCCTGATGGCCGATGCCGGCGTGGCCGAATCCAGCCACGACTTCGGCAAGGACATCGTGCCCAATGCCATCAAGGAAGGCTCGGTGTACGCCTATCCCTTCACCGATCTCTACGACAGCCGCAAGCAGGGCTACTGGCGCGACGTCGGCACCATCGATGCCTACTGGCAGGCCAATCTGGAACTGGTGGACGTGCAGCCCGAACTCAATCTCTACGACAACGACTGGCCGATCTGGACGCATCAGCTGCAGGCGCCGCCGGCGAAGTTCGTGTTCGATGAACCCAACCGTCGCGGCAGCGCCATCGACTCCATGGTCGCCGGCGGCTGCATCGTCTCCGGCGCGCAGGTGATCCGCAGCGTGCTGTTCTCCAATGTGCGCGTGGAGTCCGGCAGCCATGTCGAGAAGACCCTGCTGCTGCCCAATGTCACCGTCGGCCGCAACTGCCGCATCCGCAATGCCATCATCGATGAAGGCTGCGTGATTCCCGACGACACCGTGATCGGCGAAAACCCCGAGCGCGACCGCAAGCTGTTCCACCTGAGCGAGGGCGGCGTCACCCTGGTCACGCGTGAGATGCTGCTGAGCTGAAGTCCCGTCCGGCCCGCTGGCACTCCTTCATCACAAGGCTCCCATGCCCGTTCCGCATTCCGCGTCGCTGCCTGACGATATCGCCCATGCGCTGGCCGAGGGTCGCTGCGAGGATCCCTTCGCCTGGCTGGGCCCGCATGGTCGCGGCCAGGCCCGGGTGATCCGCGCCTATCTGCCTTCGGCACGCGCGGTGGAGGTCATCGCGCACCACAGCGATCTGGTGCTCGCCAAGCTGGCGCCGCAACAGCTGGACGGTCTCTACGCCGGCGCGGTGCCGGGCGATGCGCCGTATCGTCTGCGCATCCACTGGCCGGAGGCGATCCAGGAAACCGAGGACCCCTACAGCTACGGTCTGCTGCTGGGCGATCTGGATCTGCATCTGTTCAACGAAGGCCGCCACTACCGGCTCGGACACTGCCTGGGCGCGCAGCTGCTGCGCATCGGCGAGGTGCCGGGCGTGCGCTTCGCGGTCTGGGCGCCGAATGCCCGGCGCGTGTCGGTGATCGGCGACTTCAACAGCTGGGACGGGCGTCGCCATCCGATGCGCCGGCGCGGCGACTCCGGCGTCTGGGAGCTGTTCATCCCGCGCCTGAGCGCAGGCTGCCTCTATCAATACGAGATCCGCGGCGCGCAGGGCCTGCTGCCGCGCAAGGCCGATCCGCTGGCGCGGCAGGCCGAGGCCGCGCCCGGCTGCGCCTCGGTGGTCGCGGGCAACCAGGATTACGACTGGCAGGACCAGGATTATCTGGCGCAGCGCGCGCAGCGCCAGAGCGCGCAGGCGCCGATCAGCATCTACGAGCTGCACGCCGCCTCCTGGCGCCGCCGCTGGGATCCGGGCCGGCCTTCGCTGCAATGGGACGAGCTGGGCGATCAGCTGATTCCCTATGTGCAGCAGCTGGGCTTCACGCATATCGAGCTGCTGCCGGTGATGGCGCATCCTTTCGGCGGCTCCTGGGGCTATCAGCCCCTGGGGCTGTTCGCGCCACAGGCCAGCTTCGGCGAGCCGGAGGCCTTCAAGCGTTTCGTGGACCGCTGCCATCAGGCCGGCCTCGGCGTGATTCTCGACTGGGTGCCCGCGCATTTCCCCACCGATGCGCATGGCCTGGCGCGCTTCGACGGCACCGCGCTCTACGAGCACGAAGACCCGCGCGAAGGTTTTCATCAGGACTGGAACACCCTGATCTACAACCTCGGCCGTCGCGAGGTGATGGGCTTCATGATCGCCAGCGCCCTGCACTGGCTGCAGGAGTACCACATCGACGGTCTGCGCGTGGACGCCGTGGCCTCCATGCTCTACCGCGATTACTCGCGCAAGTCCGGCGAGTGGGTGCCCAATCAATACGGCGGCCGCGAGAACCTGGAGAACGTGGCCTTTCTGCGCGAACTCAATCGCGTGGTGCGGCAGCGCTGTCCGGGCGCGATCATGATCGCCGAGGAATCCACGGCCTGGCCGGGCGTATCCAACGATATCGAGCACGGCGGCCTGGGCTTTCACTACAAGTGGAACATGGGCTGGATGCACGACAGCCTGCGCTACGCACAGCGTGATCCGGTGCATCGCCGCCATCATCACCGCGATCTCAGCTTCAGCCTGCTCTACGCCTTCTCCGAAAGATTCGTGCTGCCGCTCTCGCACGATGAGGTGGTGCACGGCAAGGGTTCGCTGATCAACAAGATGAGCGGCGATGAATGGCAGCGCTTTGCCAATCTGCGCACGCTGTTCTGCTGGATGTGGACGCATCCGGGCAAGAAGCTCTTGTTCATGGGCGGTGAGTTTGCGCAGGCCCGCGAGTGGAATCACGACACGGAGCTGGACTGGCCCTTGCTGGCGCAGGCGCCCAATGCCGGCGTGCAGCGCTTGATTGGCGACTTGAACCGTCTGTATCGCGAAGAGCCGGGCCTGCATGCACGCGATGCGCAAGGCGATGGTTTCGCCTGGCTCAGCGCCGACGATGCCGCGCACAGCCTGTATGCCTACGCCCGTTATGCGCAGGACGCACCGGCCATCGTGGTGCTGCTCAACTTCACACCGGTGCCCCGTCCGGGCTATCGCCTGGGCGTGCCGGCGGCGGGCAGCTGGCGCGAACTGCTCAACAGTGATTCGCAGCATTACGGCGGCAGCAATCTGGGCAATGGCGGGCTGCTGCACAGCGAGGCGGTGCCCAGCCATGGGCAGGCGCAATCGCTGGTCCTGAACCTGCCGCCGCTGGCGGCGCTGATTCTGCGGCATGGCAGCTGAGATGCAGATGCAGATGCAGATGCCAGACCGTGCCACACGCGCAGCAATCGTAGGGCGGGTTAGGCGCGCCAGCGCCGTAACCCGCCATGGCTTTGCTGTTGCTGCTCGGTGTGATGCTCGATCTGCGCTTGGTTTCGTGCGCCCTCCGGCGCCCGAGGTACTTCTCTTTGCTCGTGCAAAGAGAAGTACCCAAGAGAAAGCACGCCCTACGCCTCGCATCCGTCGCCGCTGTCGCGGCGCCGGCAGCCTGCGCTGCTCGCGTGCTCGGGGCCGTTGCAGACGCGCCATCCATGGCGCGGCTGCAACTGAATCGAACTTCCTGTTCGATTCTCCCACTGCGCTCGCTGCGCTGCTCGGTGCGAGGCAAAGGGGGTTAAAGGCAACAGCAAAGCAGAGCTTCGCGCGCGAAGCTGCTGTGGCTTTTGACTTTGGGGTCCCCGTCTCTGGCGCTGAGCTGTGCGGCGAGCGCAGGGGAGAGCCGAACAGGAAGTTCGGCTCAGTTGCAGCCACGCCAGGGATGGCGTGTCTGCGACGGCCCCGAGCACGTTGCACAGCTCAGGGACCGGCGCAGCCGGCGCCAGAGCCGGGGTGTGCTTTCTCTTGCTTACTTCTCTTTGCACAAGCAAAGAGAAGTAAGTCCGCCGCCGGAGGGCGGTGGAAGAAGCCAATCAATCGAGAGCCAAACCCAGCAGCAAACAACAAAGCCAAAGCGGCGGGTTACGGCGCTGCGCGCCTAACCTGCCCTACGGTTGGCGTCATGGTTGACGCTAGCTTTGCGCGCAGCGTCAGCATCGGAGGCCACGCGCCATGATGGACCTGCCCGACCGCCTCCTGCCTCCCGACCGCAGCCACTACGGCGCCCCGCTCGGCGCACAGTGGGACGGTCGCGGTGTGCTGTTCTCGCTGTTCTCGCAACACGCCGAACGCATCGAACTTTGCGTGTTCGATGCCGCCGGGCGTCATGAGCGTCGCTATGCCATGCCCGATTGCAGCGATGGCATCTGGCGCGGCTACCTGCCCCAGGCACGGCCGGGCCTTGCATACGGCTATCGCGCTTACGGGCCCTACGAGCCCCTGCATGGTCATCGCTTCAATGCCCACAAGCTGCTGCTCGATCCCTACGCACGCCAGCTGCAGGGCACGCTCAGATGGCATGACGCGCTGTTCGCCCATCGCATCGGCTCGCCCAAGGGCGATCTGTCCTTCGACCGCCGCGACAGCGCCGCCTTCATGCCCAAGGCCGTGGTGGTGGACGACTACTTCGACTGGGGCAACGAGCACGCGCCGCGTACGCCCTGGTCGGACACCGTGATCTACGAGATGCATCTGCGCGGCTTCTCCATGCGCCGCGAAGAAATCCTGCCGCATGATCGCGGCACCTTCGGCGCCCTGGGCCATCCCGCCAGCATCGAATATCTGCAGCGCCTGGGCGTGACGGCCGTTGAACTGCTGCCCGTACACGCCTTCGTGCATGACCGCTTCCTGGTGGAAAAGGAACTGGTCAATTACTGGGGCTACAACACCCTGGCCTATTTCGCGCCGCATCCGGCGTATCTGTCCGACGGCACCCTGGGCCAGCTGAAATGGGCGGTGAGACAGCTGCACGCCGCCGGCATCGAAGTCATTCTCGATGTGGTCTACAACCACACCGCCGAAGGCAACGAGCTGGGACCGACGCTATCCCTGCGCGGCCTGGACAATGCGAGCTACTACCGCCTGCTGCCCAATGAGCCGCGCTACTACATCAACGACACCGGCTGCGGCAACACCATCAACAGCTCGCATCCGCAGGTGATCCGCCTGGTCATGGACTCGCTGCGCTGGTGGGTGAGCGAGTTTCATGTCGATGGCTTCCGCTTCGACTTGAGCTCCACCCTGGGCCGCGAGCCGCTGGGCTTCGACACCGGCGCGGGCCTGTTCGACGCGATGATGCAGGACCCGCTGCTGAGCCGCTGCAAGCTGATCGCCGAGCCCTGGGACCTGGGGCCCGGCGGTTATCAGCTGGGCCGGCATCCCGCCGGCATGGCGGAGTGGAACGACAAGTTCCGCGATGAGGTGCGCCGCTACTGGCGCGGCGACGCCGGCATGCGTCCGGCGCTGGCGGCGCGTCTGCAAGGCTCGGCGGAACTGTTCGATCATCATCGCCGCAAGCCCTGGGCGAGCCTCAACTTCATCACCGCGCATGACGGCTTCACCCTGCGCGATCTCACCAGCTACAACGTCAAGCACAATCTCGCCAACGGCGAGGACAACCGCGACGGCAACGACCGCAACGACAGCTACAACTGGGGCATCGAAGGCGAAACCGGCAACGAAGCAGTGCTGGCACAGCGCGCGCGCATCCAGCGCGCCATGCTCGCCACCCTGCTGTTCTCGCAGGGCACGCCCATGCTGCTGGCCGGCGATGAGTTCGGCCACACGCAGCAGGGCAACAACAACGCCTACTGCCAGGACAATGAGCTGAGCTGGCTCGACTGGTCGCTGCCGGACTCGCCGCCGGGCGCGGAACTGCTGGAATTCAGCCGCCGCCTGCTGGAGCTGCGCCGCAGCCAGCCCCTGCTGCGCGCCGACTACTTCCAGCACGCCCGCCTGGAACTGGCCGAAGATTTGCGTGATGTGCACTGGTTCGACGAGCGCGGCCAGGCCTTGAGTTCTGGCGACTGGCACAACGCCAATGCGCGCCTGCTGGGGCTGCGGCGCGCGGCGGCGCGCGAGGACGAGCGCATCGAGCTGCTGATCGTGCTGTTCAATGCCGACAGCGGCGCGCATCGCTTCCAGCTGCCGCCGCCGCTGGCCGAGTATCAGCTGCTGCTGGACAGCGCGCAGCCCGGGCGCGGCGTCGAAGCAGTCGCGGACATGCAGATCGAAATCGTCGGTCACAGCCTGATGCTGCTGACCGCCACCTATCTTCCGAGTCGCGGAGTCGCGTCATGAGTTCGCCGCAGCTGCAGGACCTCGCCGCCATCGCCGGCATTGCCACGCAGTGGACCGATTATCGCGGCGTCTCGCGCAGTGTCTCCGACGACACCCTGCGCACCCTGCTCGAAGCGCTGGAGCTGCCCTGCGCCAGCGCGCAGCAGCTGGCCGATTCGCATGCCCGCGCCCGCGCCGAGCAGAGCCAGTCACAGCTGCCGCCGCTGCTCACCGCCAGCAGCGACGCCGAGCTGCTGCTGCCCGCCGGCGAACTCGACGAGGGCGCGCAGCTGCCGGTGCTCTGCGAGGACGGGCAGCGCCTGCTGCTGAAGCTGCATCGGCGTGACGCTGCACATCTGGCGGCGGACACGCGCCTGCCGCCGGGTTATCACCGCGCGCAGCTCGCGGATCGCGAAATCACCCTGGCGGTGGCGCCGCCGCGCTGCCATGCCATCGCCGACATCGCGCCGCAGTCGCGGCTCTGGGGCATCGCCACGCAGCTCTACGCGCTGCGCGCGCCGCAGTGCACGGGCTTCGGCGACTTTGCCGCGCTGCGCGGTTTCGCACAGGCCGCCGCTGCGCGCGGCGCCGATGCCGTGGCGATCAGCCCGGTGCACGCGCAGTTCGCCGCCGACGTGAATCACTACAGTCCTTATGCGCCCTCCAGCCGCCTGCTGCTCAACACGCTCTACGGCGACCCGGCGGAACTGATCGGCGAAGCCGGCCTGCAGCTGCTGCTCAGCGAGGCGCGCCTGGCCACCGAGCGCGAACGTCTGGAACAGCTGACGCTGATCGACTGGCCGGCAGCCGCGCGCCTGCGCCTGCAGCTGCTGCGCACGGTGCACGCGCAGCTGCGCGAGAGCCTGCGCGAAGGCGGCCGCCATCACAGTGAGTTCAGCGCGTTCTGCAAGGCCGGCGGCGAGGCGCTGCTGGACCATGCGCGCTTCGAAGTGCTGCATGCGCGCGAGCTGGCGCAGGGGCGCTGGCACTGGCGCGACTGGCCGGCGCCGCTGCGGGATGCGCGCTCGCCGGCGGTGGCGCGCGCGGTGGCCGGCGATACCGAGGAACTGGAGTTTCATCTCTTCGCGCAGTGGCTGGCGGCGCGCAGCCTGTGCAGCGCGCAGGCGGCGGCGCTGGACAGCGGCATGCGCATCGGCCTGATCGGTGATCTGGCGGTGGGCACCAGCAGCGGCGGCAGCCATGCCTGGAGCCGTCAGCACGAAATGCTCAGCGGCATCTCGGTGGGCGCCCCGCCCGATCTGCTCAATGCCCTCGGCCAGAGCTGGGGCCTCACCGCGTTCTCGCCGCGCGCGCTGCGCGCGCATGGCTACGCGCCCTTCATCGAACTGCTGCGCGCCAGCCTGCGCCAGGTCGGCGGCCTGCGCATCGATCACGTGCTGGGCCTGCGCCGCCTGTGGCTGGTGCCGGAAGGCGCGCAGGCCACGGCCGGCGCCTACCTGCAGTATCCGCAGCAGGATCTGCTGCGCCTGATCGCACTGGAGTCGGCGCGCCACCGCGCGGTGATCATCGGCGAAGACCTCGGCACCGTGCCCGAGGGCTTCCGCGAGCAGCTTCAGGAAAAAGCCCTGATGGGCATGCGCGTGCTGTGGTTCGAACGCGATCATGGCCTGTTCGTGGAGCCCGGGCGCTGGAGCGCCGAGGCCATGGCCACCACCACCACGCACGATCTGCCCAGCGTCGCCGGCTGGTGGTATGGCCGCGATGTCGACTGGCGGGTGAAGCTGGATCTGCTGGAGCCGGGCGTCACGCCCGAACAGGAACGCGCCGTGCGGGCGCGGGATCGTCAGACACTATGGGCGGCGCTTCGCTACGCCGGCGTGGCCCAGGGCAGCGATGCCGCGCCGGAATCCGCCGAGCCGGCCATCGATGCCGCGCTGCGCTTCGTGGCGCGCACCCCGGCGCCGCTGGCGATGGCGCCCATCGAAGATCTGGCCGGGCTCAGCGAACAGCCGAACCTGCCCGGCACCATCGCCGAACATCCCAACTGGCAGCGGCGCCTGCCGCAGGAGAGCGAGGCGCTGCTCAATGGCGCATCGGCGCGCCTGGCGCTGCTGCGCGAAGAACGCCCGCGCCACGACTAACGGTCGGTTGCGCGCAAAGTGAAGGTCAACAGGCCCTGGCTTCAGCGCCGTCGCCAGGCGTTTTCCTTGACGGGCGAGCGCAGCAGCCTGCCACCGCTGAGGGATGCGCGCTTGGCGTTGCCTGGGCAGACGCCGCTTTGCCGATAGCTCAGCGCCGCTGCCAGCATGCCTTCCCCGGCATCACCCGGTTCGTGGCTGTAATCGTCATCGACCGCGCAGGTCGGCGTGAACCCATCGGCGTAATCACCAAAGCCCTTGGCATTGGTGCCGGAGAACTCGATGGCGAAATAGCTGATGCCGCAGTTGTCCTGGGCGTAGAAACCATAAGGCTTGCCGCAGCTGGTCTCGCCGATCAGCACCACGTCCACATCGACGCCGCGCAGGCTGTTGATCACCGCCTCGCTGGCCGAGCAGGTGTCGCCGGTGAGCAGCACATAGAGGCGCTGCAGATTCAGCTGTGGCAGCGCGGTGCCCTCCGGCAGCGAGGCATCGAAGCCCTGCGCCGTGGCGTGAAACGGCGTGGCCGCATCCCCCGCCGCGCGCGGATTCTTGTCGTTGAAGCTGAGCCGTTCGAAGACCTTGTTCTGCGTGGCGCTGGCGCCGGCGATCATGTAGGCCAGCTCGCTGGCGATATCCAGATAACCGCCGCCGTTGTAGCGCAGGTCCAGCACCAGATCCTGGATGCCGGCGGCGGACAGCTGCTGCACCGCCTCGTACAGCGCACCCTCGGCGGTGGCGATGTGATCGTTGAACAGGATGTAGCCGACCTTGCCACTGGCGGTTTCCAGGGTTTTCACCAAAGGCACCGGCCGCTCGGTAAAGGACTGCGCGGTGAGCACCAGCTCGCGCGTGCCGCTGCTGCCGAAGTCCTGGATGTTGAAGCGGTGCTGCTCGCCGGCACTGGCCGGAAACAGGCCGGCGTTGAGCGTGTCCACGCCCGCCTGCGTGCCGTCATTGACCATATCCACGCCGTCGATGGCCAGAATCTGCGCTCCCCGGGCGATGCCCTGCGCGTCCGCCGAGGTGCCGGCATCCACCGCCACCACCACCGCCTGACGCGGCGGCCGGTTCGCCACCAGACGGATCTGCATGCCATACCCCACACTCAGGCCCTCGCTCGACTGCGCGTTCCACTCGTCCGTGGGATAGACGAAGCTGAACGGGTCCTTGCGCTTGCCGCTGCTGGTGATGGCGGGCGTGCGCAGCGCCTTGAAGTAGGCCGCCATCGCGTCGTAGACCGAGCCATAGGCGGCCAGGCTGTAGGCACTGGCGTTGACGCCGGGAATCTCCGGATACCAGAGATAGATCTCGTGCATGTAGGCATCGAGCCAGCGCTGCTCGCTGCCCAGCGTGCCGGCGCGATCCGTGTAGCGCTTGCCGGTGTAAGGATCGACACCGCTGCGCGGCGCCATGCAGATCTGCGCCAGCTTGTCGGAAGCCAGCTGCGCACCGCCACCACCCCCGCCACAGGACGACAGCAGGCCCGCCAGCAGACAGGCCAGGCAGCCGACAGCGGTCTTGAGCCTCAGCATGGCGCATTTCCCGTCAGACCAGAACCGGAAGGCAGTGTAGTTTGCCGGCGGCGGTCCGGGCACTCGGGCAAACCCGCAAGGCGATCCAGCGCACGCCTTGTCCCGGCGCATGGCGGCAGCCACGCGCGCTGATTATCCTTGCGCCCATGAGCCAGCCCCGCATTCATTTCCCCGTCCCGCTGCAGAGCGATACCACGCTGACGCTGCCCGAGGACGCCTATCGGCATCTGGTGCAGGTGCTGCGCCTGCGCCAGAACGAGCGCTTCATAGCCTTCGACGGTCGCGGCGGCGAGTATGAAGCCGAGATCATCGAGATCGGCAAGCGCGAAGCCCGTGCGCGCATCGGCGCCTTCGTGAACGTGGCGCGCGAATCGCCGCTGGACCTGATGCTGGCGCAATGCATCGCCAAGGGCGAGCGCATGGACTACACCCTGCAGAAAGCCGTGGAGCTGGGCGTAACGCGCATCGTGCCCCTGCTGTCCTCGCGCAGCGTGGTGCGTCTGGACGCCGAGCGCTGGGACAAGAAGCTGGAGCACTGGCGCGGCGTGATCGTCAGCGCCTGCGAGCAATCCGGCCGCACCCGGGTGCCGCAGCTTGCGGACGTTGAAGCCTTGCCCAGCTGGCTGGATCGCGAGGATGCGCACGGCGAGCGGCTCACGCTCGATCCGCTGGCACATCACGGCCTGCGCGAGCTGCCGCCGCCGCGCGGCCCGCTGACGCTGCTGGTGGGTCCGGAGGGTGGTCTTTCCGAACACGAACTGCATCGCGCCCACGAAGCCGGCTTCACCGGCATCCGCATGGGCCCGCGCGTGCTGCGCACGGAGACAGCAGGCATTGCGGCGCTGGCCGCGATGCAGGCAATGTGGGGCGACTGGGGCGGCACCCCACCACCATAAGCGCCGCTGCCGCGACGCGAACGCCAGTCACACTCGAAGCAGTAGGGCGGGTCAGGCGCGATAGCGCCGTAGCCCGCCGGGCTTTGCTGTGGTCTTTGAATGGTTGCTCTTGATCCGATGGTCGTTTCGTCCGCCGCCGGAGGGCGGCGGAAGAAGCCAATAGATCGAGCAGCACACGCAGCAACAATCAGCAAAGCCATGGCGGGTTACGGCGCTGGTGCGCCTGCCCCGCCCTGCAGGTCTACGATTTACGATTGATGCGCGGAGAACTGCGGTTCAGCGTTGCGCGGTGCTCAGGGCTTGCACGCCGCGCTCGCCCACGACCAGCAGTCCGCTTGCGCCTTTCACCACCGCCGACAAGGAGCCCTCGCCTGCGCGGCCCAGTTGCGCCTGGCTTTGCGCACAGCCCGCCACGCGCAGGCTCAGGCCATCGGCGCCGACCAGCAGCAGCTCCTCGGCGCTCAGCGCCGTGCCGCCGAAAATGGAGCGCGTGGTCTGCGTGGCGACGCTGTTCCAGTCCTGCGTGCCCGGCGCGGCGCTGCAGAACACATTGCCCCGCAGGCCATAGGCCACAGCACCGTGCTCACCGAAAGGCAGCACGCCGAACAGCGAACCCTGATAAGGAATCGTCAGTGCCGACCACTGCCTGCCATCCTCCGACTGCGCGGCAAAACCCGCCTCGCCCACCAGCACGAAGCGCCCGTCGGCCAGCCGCGTGATGGCATTGAGATGACGCCCGGCTTCGGCGAACAGACCGGGATCGGCGTTGCGCCAGTGCTCGCCGCCGTCCTGCGTGTACAGGAACAGACCGAAGCTGCCGATGGCATAGCCTTCCGTCGCGGACAGGAACAGCACGTCCAGCAGCGGCTTGTGCTCCTCCGGCTGGAAGTTCTGCAATTGCCAGCTCTGCCCGCCATCACGGCTGCGCAGAATCACGCTGTCATGACCCACGGCCCAGCCGTTCCGGTCATCGACAAAACTCAGCGCCGTGAGCAGCGCATCCACCGGCACCCTGGCTTGCAGCCAGTGCTTGCCGTCATCGGAATAGACGATATGCCCGCGCTCACCCACCGCCACCAGACGCGCGCCGGCCCGCGCGATGTCCAGCAGCAGACCTTGCGCCGCCAGCGGCGAGGGATCGGAAGGCTGCGGCGCAATCGCCGCGCGCGCCGACTGCATCAGCGCCACGCCACCGCCCAGAACCGCCAGCGCCAGACTCATGCCCAGAACCACCGTGCGAAGGGATTTCATGGCGCGGACACTCCGGCGGCCGGCACCATGGGGGCGGGCGCGCGACGCAGCAGGAAGGCAGCGAAGGCCGGCAGCAGCAGCACGGCGGCCACGGCATTGGCGAGGAACATGATGGTCAGCAGAATGCCCATGTTGATCTGGAACTGCAGGCCGGAGAGCAGCCAGGTGCAGACGCTGGCCGCCAGCGCCAGCGCGGTGACGATCACCGCCTTGCCGGTCTGGTTGAGCGTCTCCACATAAGCCTCGCGCAGCCGCATGCGCCGCTCCATCACGCACTCCTCCAGCACGCTGAAGATGTAGATGCCGTAGTCCACGCCGATGCCGGCGGCAAACGCGGCCACCGGCAGCGTGGAGACCGTGACGCCGATGTCCAGGAACACCATCACCGCATAAGTCAGCACCGAGACCGCAGCCAGCGGCAGCAGCACGCAGACCAGGCCGGCGAAGCTGCGGAACGACAGCCAGACGCAGGCGGCGATGCAGACGTACAGCCAGAGCAGCACCTTCTTGTCGGACTCGCGCACCGTGTCATTGGTGGCGGCCATCACCCCGACATTGCCGGTGGCCATGCGCAGCTTCACGGCGCTGTCCGGCTTCTGCGCGGCGATGAAACGGTTCACGCCGGCCACCACGCTGTCGATGGTCTCGGCCTTGTGATCCCTGGTGAAGATGAACATCGGAATGGCGCTGCAGTCGGCATTGAGCAGGCCGCTAGAGGTGGGGAACTGCTGGCCGGCCAGCACCAGACCGTCGCTGTCGCGCGGCAGCGTATAGAACTTCGGATTACCCTCGTTGAAGGCCTGGAACACGCTCTTCTCGGCCTGGATCAGCGAGATCGTGGACTGCACACCGGGGATGCCCTTCATGTGCCAGGAGAAGCGATCGATCTCGGCCATGGTGTCGTAATCGATGCAGCCATTGGCCTTGGTTTCGGCAATCACCTTGATCACGTCCACGCCAATCGCAAAATTCCTCACGATGGCCTCGGAGTCGCGGTTGTAGCGCGAGTCGGGCTTGAGTTCCGGCACGCCGGCGTGCAGCTCGCCGTACTTGAGATCGCGCGAGATGTATTCGGCACCGGCCCAGGCCGCCGCGCCGGCCAGCAGCACGACGATGGCCACCGGCCGCTCGGTGATGGCCGACAGCGCCCGCCACAAGGGCAGGAACATCGCGTCGCGGCGCTGCTGGTGCTGACGGAAGCGCTCGGGATCGGGAATCTTCACGTAGGACAGCAGGCAGGGCAGCAGGATCTTCTTGCAGACGATCACCGCCACCAGGCCGAACATGGCATTGATGGCCATCTCGCGCACGATGCCCACCGGAATCAGCAGGATGGTGCCGAAGCCCACGACATTGGTGAGCAGCGCGGTGATGCCCGGAATCACCAGACGCTTGTAGGTGTTGCGCGAGGCCTCGAAGCTGCTGCAGCCCTTGCTGGCAATCTCCAGCAGCCAGAAGCTGGTGATCTGGATGCCGTGCGAGACGCTGATGGCCAGCACCAGGAACGGCACCAGAATCGCGAAAGGGTCCAGGCCGTAACCGGCCATGTGCAGAATGCCCAGCTCCCAGACCACGGCCAGCAGTCCGCAGCCCAGCGGCAGCAGCGCCACCTTGGCCGAGCCGGTGTACCACCACAGCACCAGCCAGGTGAGAAACAGGGTGAGGCCGAAGAAGCTCACCACTTCCAGCGTGGCATCGGCGATGTCGCCCACCACCTTGGCAAAACCGGCGATGTGGATGTCGACGTTCGGGTTGTAATCCGGATTGGGCACCGCCTCAACCGTCAAGGCATGGCCCTTGAGCTTGAGCGGCGCTTCCTCGCCGGGCAGCTTGAATTCATGGTCGCGCCAGGAAAACCACAGCCCACGCGGGTCGGTATAAACCGATGCCATCGTCTCGCCCGCCGCATGCGCGCCCTGCGCCTGCCTGAGCTTCAGGTCATACCGCGTCGGCGACAGGAACTGCTGGCGCACCGCTTCGATCTTGTGCGCCACGGCGATGGTGTCGAGCCGCTGGCCGGTGACCGGATCGCTTTCCAGAAGCTCGCTGAACACCATGGCGCCGCGCTGATCATTGGCGACCAGACGGCCGATGATGCCGGCCTTGGAAACGTTGGAGCGCACCTGCTTCATCATCTCCGGCGTCGGCGCGTACTCGGCGGGGATCACATTGCCGCCCTGGAAGCCGTCTTCCACGGTTTCCAGATAACGCACGTCCGGCGTGAAGATGGAACTCACCCGCGGACGGTCCACGCCCGGCGTGAAGAACACCGCCTTGGTCAGGCCGCGCAGGGTTTCCAGATAGCGCGGCTCGTAGATGTCGCCCTGCCCCTCCTTCTGCACCAGCGCAAACAGCACGGTGTTGGCACCACCGAACTGGCTCTGGTACTTCTGGAAGATCTGGATGTAAGGGTGATTCTTCGGCAGCTGCTTGTCGAAGCCGGCATCCAGACGCAGATGCGCGGCCTGCCAGGCCATCAGCAGCGTGACCAGCGCAATCACCGTCAGCGTGATCGGGCGCCGTCCGAACACGATCGGCTCGGTGAGCCGGATGAACAACTGCGAGAAGCGCCCGCGCGGATCGCTATGCATCCTGATTCTCTTTACGTGGAAAGCCGGCCCTGGTGAAACCGGACGCGAGCACCCCGCGCTCGCGTCCGGCCGATACGCTTACTTGTTGGCGCGCTTCTGCACGGCATCCGGATCGAAATAGCTCTCGTCGAACTGCCGCGTGTAGTCGTTGGGCTGATCCTCGTTGGCCAGCGCGGTGATGAAGTAGCGGCCGGTGTCGAAGTGATAGATCACCTCCGGCAGCGTGCCCGAACCCAGCACATTGGCCAGCGCCACCATATGGCCCTCCTGGAAACGGAACAGATTGCCGTTGGCGTCGTAGCAGTCCACCGCCACGATCTGCCAGCCGTCCTCGTCCAGATAGAAGCGGCGCTTCCTGAAGGTGTGATTGGTGCCGGCACGCAGGTCCGCGTCCACCACCCAGGTGCGGTGCAGCTCGTAGCGCGGCAGATCCTGGTTGAGATGCTTGGGCCGCACGATGTCCTTGTACTTGGTCTTCGGTCCGGCGATCAGGTTGGAGTTGTTCGGGATGTACATCTCCTTCTTGCCGACGATCTTCCAGGTGTAGCGGTCGAGAATGCCGTTGAACATATCGACCTGGTCATAGAACTGGTGACCATCGGTGCCTTCCGCGGGGTTGTCGCAGCACACCGTGGGCGCGCGCCGGATGCGCTTGAGCGCCGGCGCATACAGCCAGGCCTGACGCCCTTCCGGACCCGCGCCGGCGCGCTCGTGCACCAGGATCAGGGTGCCGGCCAGACGCGGCGGACCCTGGATCTTGGAGAAGTACTTGATGAACAGGCCCGCGTCCTTGGTCAGCGGCACGGGCTTGGCGATCGAGCCGTAATAGAACTTCACGTCCTCGACGATGTTGGTGAACTGGAACGTGCCGTCCGGCTGCACGATCATCTGGTTGTTGTAGCGCGTGGCGGCTTCACCCCGGAACTTGAGCTTGTGGTTCCAGATCACCTCGGCGCCGGACTTCGGAATCGGAAACGGAAAGCCCAGCGAGCAGCCATCGGGATTGTCCACGCCCAGCAACTGGCACTTGGTCGCGTTCACCGCCGTGGCCTTGTAGATCTCCGCCGGCCAGGCCACCTGACGATGACTGGGGTAGATGTTCATCTTGTAGCTGTCGAAGGTCTTGAGCAGGTACTTGTGGCCTTCGCTCAGCTTGTCGGCGTACTGCGCCATATTGGCCTTGGTGATGGTGAGAACGGGCTTCTCCGCATCGATGGCCGCGTCGCTGGTGTACTCGCCCTTGAGCGAGGCCGCCGGATGCTGCGTCAGAGGCGTCCAGGCCGGAATGGTGCCGGCGGCATTGCCGGCCTTCTCCGCGCCGACCGGCGTCAGGGTGTTGCCCAGCTTGGCCGCCTCGTCCGCGCTCACCGCCGCCGTCGCACTGCCGCATGCCAGCATCGCGGCGGCGGCGATCATGATTCTGCCTGCTCTGTACATCGCCTCTCTCCTTAGCAAGACCCACTGGCGGGAGCGCTGCGCGCCCGCGCCGATTTCAGAATGAATACTTGAGAAACACGCGCGCGCTGTCGCGGTCGCTGAGCAGGTTCGCGGCACTGGCGCCGGCAATCAGGCGATAGCCCAGGTTCACCGAGAAGTTGGAGCGGTAACGCACTTCGATGCCGGTGTCCCAGAGGATGCGGCCCTGCACATAGTTGGCAGCCAGGCCCGGCGAAGTGCCGTAGACGTCGTGCTTGAAGATGATCTGCGGCTGCACGCTGATGCCCGGCAGCACGGATTCGTAGCGGATCAGAATCACCGCCGCATAACCGCCGGAGAACTTGTCCGGGAACAGCGATTTGTTCTGCTGGTGCGGATTGAAGCGCACGCCATCCGGACCATACGAGCAGGCTTCATTGGTGGAACAGGCCATGCGCGAGCGGTCCGCACCCGAGCCGTCGGCGCCGGCGCTGGCGTGGTACTGCAGCCCCGGCGCTTCCAGCTGCAGATGATCCAGCGCCGGCAGATCCGGCACCACATTGCCGCCCAGTTCCAGCAGCCAGATCACCTGATCGGCGTGAATCAGATGCGGCGTGAAATCGGTGCTGCCTTCCACATAGGTGCCGCCCAGGTCATAGGACAGGCTCTGGAAATACTCCCAGCCGCGGATATAGGAATTCGCCGGATTCATGCCCACGGTGCCGCCGCGATACGGCACCACGAAGCTGGGAAACGAACGCCCGGAGCCGGGAATGTCGCCGACCGCCGCGAAGATGATGTCGTTGTAGGCGCCCGGCGTGCCCTGCTCGTCCACCACGTAGCGGCTGCCCGGATAGGTGCCCACGGTGCCGTCGGCCTTGGTGCCGATGCCGGGCACCGAACCCAGGCCCGCCGGGCAGCCCGGCGCGATATGGCAGTTGGACAGCGAAGGCCCGAAGGCCGCCCAGGCCAGATCGATCACCGCCACCTGCATGGGATCGCGCGGACGGTAGGCCAGCTCCGCCTGCAGCGCCCAGTCACCGATGGTGGTGTTGAGGCTCAGGCCGTACATCTGGATGTTGCGCGGGTATTCCAGCACCAGCTTGGCCGAGTCCAGGCCCAGGGTGTCGGAGGTGGCGCCGGCCGGATCATTGGGATTGGTGATGCCATGCAGCAGCGGCAGATCGGGACAGGCCAGGGAGAAGCCCAGCGTGGTGGTGCTGTCCTTCATGCAGCTGCGATCCACCGAGTACAGGCTGGCGATGGGAATGCGCGAGTGATAGTTGGCGAAGTACAAACCGATGTCGGTGCCGTCGTTGAGCCAGTCGGCGTAATACTTGAGCTGGATGCCGTACTGGCCATCGCTGTTGGGTTCACGATCCGCCAGACGCTGGATGCGGCCGCTGGTATTGGTGATGCCGGACAGCGGATTGTCCAGCAGCATGCCCACGCCATCCGGATCATCGGGCAGCTGACCGAAGCCCAGGGTCACATAGCGCTGTCCACCGTTGTGGACATTGATGTCCACCGGCGAATAGAAACCGCCGGCGGCGGGCGCCTGCAGCGGCTCCCACTCCAGCTGATAGAAGGCCGACAGCGACAGGCCGTCCATCAGTGCGGTGGACAGCGAGACCATGTTCAGCGGCGTGTAGAAATCATCCAGGCCATTGCCGCCGAGGCGGAACAGATTGTTGAGGTTGGGCGGGTTGGCGATGTTGAGCGAACCCAGGAACTCCACGGTCGCCTCGCCCCAGGACACCTGCTGGCGGCCGACCCGGAAGCGCACATCGTGCTCCCAGGGCGTGGCCAGCGCGCCGTAGAAATTCAGATCCTGCAGCACGATGTTCTTGCCGATCTGGCCCAGGGTCTGGCGATCCTTGCGCGGCACCTTCATGCGCTGACCCGGACCATAGACGATGCCGCAGGGCTGGCCGCCGGGATTGCGCGCCGCCGGACAGGGCGTGGAGTCGTTGCGCACGCCCAGCACCGGAATCGCGGTGGGATTGGACAGCAGCTGTCCGAGCACGTTGTCGGACAGTCCCAGGCCGCTGACCAGGGGCGAGAGCGCGGAGAGCACCTGCGAGACATTGCCCAGCCGCACCAGCTCGGTCCCAGGCGTGGAGACGAAGCCCGACTGCTGATAGTTGTCGCGGGTGATGCGGTTGGCGTAGGTCTCGTCGAAGTTGTCGTTGACCGGGTCCCAGAACGCAAAGCCCTTGACGAAGAAGCCGGCATCTTTCAGCCAGCCGTGATCGCCGAAGGTGACGGTGAGATCCTGGTTGAGACGCACGCCGGACTGCGTGATGTCCCATTGCTCGTAGTTCAGATCGCCCTGATCGAAATTGGACGAGGCATAGCCCGGCGCCGCGACGAAATGCCGGGACACGAAATCCTGGGTGCGGAACAGGCCCTGGCAGCTCTGGTAGAGCAGCTTGCCCTCGGCATCGCGGCCGCAGACGTTCGGGTCCAGCGCACCCTTGGCCAGCTTGCGCGAATCCTGGGCTTCCACGCGCAGTTCCACGCCGCCGATCAGCGTGGTGTTGGAGACCGCCTCGAAGGATTCACCATCGAACCAGGGAATCCGGAATTTCGAGGCCAGCGCCGGCTGCGCACTCAGCGTCAGCAGCAGCGCCAGCGCGCAGCGCCGCAGCCGCTTTCCCTTCCTGAACGAAACCGCAGCAAGCCTGGCCGTCACGGGCACGCGGACTCCCATCGTTCTCTCCTCCCTGCTGTTACCCCGTTCCGGGGCTTTGGGCTCTGTCGGCCCGAGTGCTTTGCCGGCGGCTCGCGCCGGCCGGAACATCACCCGCGATACGCTACCCTCAGGGCGCCCGGCTCATATCGTCAGAAGTGATGATCCCGGCCGGTGACGCCGCAAAAAAAAGACGAGCCCCGCAGCGCGGCAAACTCACTGTGCCCAGACCACGCCGCGCCGCTGCGCCGACCAGACCGGAAACTGCGTGCCGTAGAACTTCTCCACCTCGGCGCGCTTGATCTTCAGCGTGGGGGTGAGAAAGCCGTTGGCGATGTTCCACTGCTCCGGCACCACCACCAGAAAATCCAGGCGCTCGTGCGGATCGAGCCGGGCATTGATCTCCAGGCGCATCGCCTCCAGCGACCGGCTCAGCGCCTCGCGTTCCTGCGCTGCGGCGCGGCAGCGCTCCCACTCGCCTGCCGCCAGCATCAGCAGCGCAAAGGGCTGGGCAAAGCCCAGACCGGCCACCAGACTGGCTTCCACCTTGGGATGATTGTTGAGCGCGTTCTCGATCGGCGCCGGCGCCACATACTTGCCCTTGCTGGTCTTGAACTGCTCCTTGGCACGGCCGGTGAGCGTAAGCCGGTTCTGCGCGTCGATGCTGCCCAGATCACCGGTGCGCAGATAACCGTCCTCGGTGACGGCTTCGCGGGTGCGCTCCGGATCGTTGTAGTAGCCCAGCATCAGGCAGGGGCTCTTCACCAGCACCTCGCCCTTCTCGTCCAGCTTCACGCTCACGCCGGCCTGCGGCACGCCCACCGAACCCGGCAGCGAATGACCCACGGCATTGCCATGCGAGACCGCGAAGTTTTCGGTCATGCCATAGCCTTCGAGAATCTCGATGCCCAGGCGCCGGTACCAGTGAATCACCTCCGCCGACAGCGGCGCGGTGCCGCTCATGGCCACGCGCACCGCGTCCAGGCCCAGGGCCTTGCGGATCTTGCGCCGCACCAGAGCGCCGATCAGCGGCAGCGACAGCAGGCGGTCCAGCTTCTCCTGCGGCTGCCTGGCCTGCACGGCCATCTGGAATTTCAGCCACAGCCTCGGCACCGACAAAAAGATCGTCGGTCGCGCGCGCTGCAGATCGCGCGCGAAAGTCTCCAGCGCTTCGCAGAAGAACACCCGGCAGCCGCAGCCCACCGACAGCAGCTGCGACAGCAGACGGTCGGCGACATGCGCGGTGGGCAGATAGGAAATGAGCCGGTCCTCGGGCGTGGCCTGCACCTGCTCGATCAGCACGCGCGTGGCCTTGGCCATGTTGAGGAAGGAATGCATCACGCCCTTGGGCACGCCTGTCGTACCCGAGGTGTAGATGATGGTGGCCAGATCGGCGCCGTCACGGCGCAGCTCGCCGGACAGGCCGCTGTAGCGACCCAGCAGCGCTTCGTATTCTTCGCCGCGCGAAGGCGCTGCCTCCGGCAGACGGATCATCGGCAGTTCGGCGGGCACGCCGCCGGCCATGCTCTCCCAGTCATCGAGCTTGCCCACGATCAGCGCGCTGGCGCCGCTGAGTTCCAGCACCTGACGCACCGAGTCGCCGGTGAGGCTGGGATAGATGGGCACGCTGACATGCCCGGCCGCCCAGATCGCAAAGTCGGCGATGAACCACCAGGCACTGTTCTTGGACAGCAGCGCGATGCGGCTGCCGGGCGCGTAAGTCTTCTGCAGATGCTCGGCCAGCTTGCGCACCTGCGCCAGACCCTCGCCCCAGGTGAAGGTCTTGACCTCACCGTTCTTGAGCGGCTGCACCAGCCAGGTCCGGCCGGGGCTGCGGCTCTCCCACTGGCACAGCTGCTCCAGCGGCAGAAACGCTTTTTGCTGCCGGGCCGGGGCCTGCGGCACCTGCGCGTTCATGCGCGGCCAGCCCGGCGGCTCGCAGCCGCATGGTTCCACAACGCGAAACTGCGCATGGACACCCCTCCCTCGTTCTTTGTTGTCTGAGCCCGAGACGCTAGGCCCCGGGATGGGCTGGCGTCCTCGTCATTACTGACGATCCGCCCCCCGGCGGCCCTCAGCCAGCCCGGCGCCATCGTCACATATGACGATGCCGGCGCGGTAGGGGCTTGGGCAGGCTATGCGGCATCGATGACCTTGCCCCGAGAGCCGCCCATGCACCACATCATTGCTCCCGACAGCCTGTCCGCCGCGCAGCGCAGCCAGCTGCAGCTGCTGACCCGCGCCCCGGCGTACGCCTGGCCCACGCTCATGCTCTGGGCCTTTGTGATGATCAGCCTCAGCACTTCCTATGTGCTGGGCTTCGCCGGCCTGATGCCGCTGTGGCTGGGCGCGGTGATCAACAGCCTGCTGGGTTACATCGGCTTCACCCTGGCGCATGACTGCATCCACCGCGCCATGTGCCGCGACACCAAGCTCAACGACCGCCTGGGCCAGATGGCGCTGTGGCTGATGCTGCCGTACGTGCACCTGGGCCTGTTCCGCTGGGGGCACATCCAGCACCACCGCTTCACCGGCGACGCCCGCGACCCCGATCTGGTGATGCAGGGCCCCTGGTGGCAGCTGCCCTTGCGCTGGGCCTTCATCGACCTGCTGTATTTCGTCTACGTGCTGCGCATGGGCGATGCCGTGGCGCGCGGCTTCCTGCGCAAATCGCTGATCGGCACCGCCATCTTCCTGGCCGCAGTGGCCGTACTGATCTGGCAGGGCTATGGCGAGCAGGTGCTGATGCTGTGGCTGATTCCCTCGCGCCTCTTGCAGATGATGCAGGGCTTCGCCTTCTTCTGGCTGCCGCATGTGCCGCATGACACGCCGCAGTCGCAGAACTTCACGCGTGCCACCACGGTCCGCCTGGGCCACGAGTGGCTGCTGGACCCGCTGCTGCAGTTCCAGAACTACCACCTCATGCATCACCTCTACCCGACCACGCCCTTCTACAACAACGGCAAGGTCTGGCGCCTGCTGCGTCCGCAGCTGGAGCAGCACGATCTCGCGATCCAGAAGGGCTTTGCCATCCATCCCGAAATCCATCTGGCGCGCAGCGCCGGCTGATCCAACACGATACGGAGAACCCCGTGCGCAAATGGCAGTGCCGCTACTGCTCCCACATCTATGACGAAGCCCTCGGCGATCCCGACAACGGCATCGCCCCCGGCACGCGCCTGGAAGACCTGCCGGAGACTTGGCTGTGCCCGGACTGCGGGGCTGGCAAGCACGACTATGAGCTGCTCGCTTAACACCGAGAGTTTCGTAGGGCGGGTTAGGCGCGCAAGCGCCGTAACCCGCCATGGCCTTGCGGGTCTTGGCTTAGTGTGTCTCTCGATCTCGCCTTGGTTTCGTGCGCCTCCGGCGCCCGAGGTACTTCTCTTTGCTCGTGCAAAGAGAAGTACCCAAGAGAAAGCACGCCCTACGCCTCGCATCCGTCGCCGCTGTCGCGGCGCCGGCAGCCTGCGCTGCTCACGTGCTCGGGGCCGTCGCATACAGGCCATCCATGGCCTGTATGCAACTGAATCGAACATCCTGTTCGATTCTCCCCTGCGCTCGCTGCGCTGCTCGGTGCGAGGCAAAGGGGGGTTAAGAGCAAAGCCACAGCAAAGCACAGCGCAGCGACGCTCGTCGCGCAAAGCTGCTGTTGCTTTTGACGTTGGGGTCCCCGTCTCTGGCGCTGAGCTGTGCGGCGAGCGCAGGGGAGAGCCGCTTGGCAAGGGCGGCTCAGTTGCGGCCACGCCAGGGATGGCGTGTCCGCAACGGCCCCGAGCACGTTGCACAGCTCAGGCACCGGCGAAGCCGGCGCCAGAGCCGGGGTGTGCTTTCTCTTGCTTACTTCTCTTTGCACAAGCAAAGAGAGCAGAAGCGACCTACGGGGGAGCTTCTGCGGCCGCCGCCGGAGGGCGGCGGAAGAAGGCAATAGATCGAGAGATAAACCCAACAACAACCAGCAAAGCCCTGGCGGGTTACGGCGCTGCGCGCCTGACCCGCCCTGCGGGTGACAGACCTTGCGAGTCTGCTCACGCACAACACGGCATTACCCATCACCATCAGCCCGCCGGCTTCAGCCCGACGCAGGAGACACCATGAGTCACGCCTACATCTACGACCACATCCGCACGCCACGCGGCAAGGGTCGCCCCGACGGCGCGCTGTATGAGGTCACGCCGATCCAGCTTGCCACGCAGACCCTGCAGGCCCTGCGCGACCGCAACCGCCTCGACACCGCGCTGGTGGACGATGTGATTCTCGGCTGCGTGGCGCCGGTGGGCGAACAGGGCGCCAATGTCGCGCGCGTCGCCGCGCTCAATGCCGATTACGCGCAGCAGGTGCCGGGCGTGCAGCTCAACCGCTTCTGCGCCTCGGGCCTGGAAGCCGTGAATCTGGCGGCGGCGCAGATCGCCGCCGGCCATTCGCAGGCCGTGGTCGCCGGCGGCGTGGAGTCCATGAGCCGCATCGCCATGGGCGCCGATGGCGGCGCCTGGTCCAGCGACCCGCAGGTGGCCTGGAAAACCTACTTCACGCCGCAAGGCATCGGCGCCGATCTGATTGCCACGCTCGACGGCTACAGCCGCCGCGATGTCGATGCCTACGCCGTGCAGAGCCAGCAGCGCGCGGCGGCGGCCTGGGCCGGCGGCGCGTTTGAAAAGTCCGTCGTGCCGGTGCGCGATGTGATCGGCGAGGTGCTGCTCTCGCGCGATGAGCACATGCGCCCGGGCACCACGCTGGAATCCCTGGGCGAGCTGCGCGCCGCCTTCGTCGAGATGGGCGAGCAAGGCGGCTTCGACGCCGTGGCCCAGCAGCGTTATCCGCAGATCGAGTCGGTGCGCCATGTGCATACCGGCGGCAATTCCAGCGGCATCGTCGATGGCGCCGCCGCCGTGCTGCTGGGCGATGCAGCCTTCGGCCGCGCCACGGGGCTCAAGCCCCGCGCCCGCGTGCGTGCCTTCACCTCCATCGGCAGCGAGCCGGCGATCATGCTCACCGGCCCGGCCAGCTGCACCGAGAAGCTGCTCAAGCGCTGCGGCATGAACCTGCGCGACATCGACCTGTTCGAGATCAACGAGGCCTTCGCCTCCGTGGTGCTGCGCTACATGCGCGCCCTGGACCTGTCGCCGGAGATCGTCAACGTCAACGGCGGTGCCATCGCCATGGGCCATCCGCTCGGCGCCACCGGCGCGATGCTGTTGGGCACCGTGCTCGACGAACTCGAACGCCGCAACAAGACCACCGCCCTGATCACGCTCTGCGCCGCGGCCGGCATGGCCACCGCCACCATCATCGAACGCATCTGAGCGCTCCTGCGAGAACCCACATGAATACTCTGCAATACACCGTGGATGCCGAGGGCATCGCGCTCATCGCTTTCGACCTGCCCGGCCGTCCCATGAACGTGCTGACGCCGCAGCTGCAGAACGAGCTGGCCGAAGTCATCGAGAAAGCCGCCGCGGATGCCGCCGTCAAGGGCATCGTGCTCACCTCCGCCAAGCCCGGCGCCTTCATTGCCGGCGCCGACATCAAGGACATGGTCTCGGCGTTTGATCGCGGTCTCTCCGCCGCCGAAGGCGCGGCCATGAGCCGTGTGCTGCACGGCATCCTGCGGCGCATGGAAACCTGCGGCAAGCCGGTGGCCTGCGCCATGAACGGCCTTGCGCTCGGCGGCGGCCTGGAGGTGGCGCTGGGCTGTCATTACCGCGTGCTGGCCGAAGGCGCCGAAGTGGGCCTGCCGGAAGTGGGCATCGGCCTGCTGCCCGGCGGCGGCGGCACGCAGCGTCTGCCGCGTTTGATCGGTGTGGAGAAGTCGCTGCCCTTGCTGCTCACCGGTCAGAAACTGAAAGCTGCCGAAGCGCTGAAGCTGGGCGTGGTGCAGGCCGTGGGCAAGGCCGAGGACGTGGTGGCGCTGGCGCGTGAATGGCTGCTCAAATCGCCGAAGGCCGTGCAGCCCTGGGACGAGAAGCACTACCGCGTGCCCGGTGGCGCCGGCCCGCTGGCGCCGCATGCACAGCGCAGCTTCATGGCCGGCACCGCGCTCACCGCCGCCAACACGCAGCGCAACTTCCCCGCGCCGCTGGCGATTCTCTCCTGCGTGTACGAAGGCACGCAGCTGAACATTGACGCCGGCCTGCGCATCGAGTCCAAGTATTTCGGCCAGCTGATCGCCGGCCCGGTGGCGCGCAACATGATGCGCACCCTGTTCATCAACAAGAACGCCGCCGACAAGCTGGCGCGTCGTCCGGCCGGCGTGGCCAGGAGCAAGGTCGGAAAGCTCGGCGTGCTCGGTGCCGGCATGATGGGCGCCGGCATTGCCTATTCCGCCTCGGCGGCCGGCATCGAAGTCGTGCTGCTGGACAGCACGCAGGAAATGGCGGAACAGGGCAAGCAGTACAGCGCCAGGCTGCTGGACAAGGCGCTGTCGCGCGGCAAGACCACCGAGCAGAAGCGCGAGGCGCAGCTGGCGCGCATCAAGCCCACTGCGCGCTACGCCGATCTGGCCGGCTGCGAACTGGTGATCGAGGCGGTGTTCGAAAACCGCGCGGTGAAGGCCGAGGTCACGCGCCAGGCCGCCGAGGTGCTGGGGCCGGATGCGATCTTTGCCAGCAACACCTCCTCGCTGCCGATCAGCAGCCTGGCCAAGACCTACAAGCTGCCGGCGCAGTTCATCGGCCTGCACTTCTTCTCGCCGGTGGACAAGATGCCGCTGGTGGAAGTGATCATGGGCGAGAAGACCAGCGAGGCCACGCTGGCACGCTCGCTGGACTTCGTGGCACAGCTGCGCAAGACGCCGATCGTGGTCAACGACGGGCCGGGCTTCTACACCACGCGCGTGTTCGCCACCTTCTTCCAGGAAGGTCTGCTGATGCTCGAAGAAGGCATCGCCCCGGCGCTGATCGAGAATGCCGCGAAGATGGCCGGCATGCCGGTGGGTCCGCTGGCGGTGAGCGATGAGGTGAGCATGGCGTTCCAGCTCAAGGGCATCGAGCAGAACCTCGCCGACGGCCAGAAGCTGACACCGCATCTGGCACGCGTGATCCAGGTGCTGCGCGTGATGGTGGAAGATGCCAGGCGCATCGGCCGTCGCGGCGGCGCCGGCTTCTACGACTATCCCGCGCAGGGCAAGAAGCAGCTCTGGGCGGGCCTTGCCGAGCGTTTCCCGCTGGCCGCGCAGCAACCGGAGGTGGAAGCGCTGCGCGAGCGCTTCCTGACGATCCAGGCGCTGGAAACCGCGCGGGCAGTGGAAGACGGCATCGTGCAGGACGCTGCCGATGCCGACATCGGCTCCATCCTGGGCATCGGCTTTCCGGTGTGGACCGGCGGCACGCTTTCCTACATCGACACCCTGGGCGTGGACCGCTTCGTGGCGCAGTGCGAACGCCTGGCCGCTGCTTACGGCGAACGCTTCGCGCCCTCGGCCTGGCTGCGGGCACGCGCGCAGTCTGCACAGCGCTTCCATCCACCGATGGCGGGACTGGCGGCCTGAGCGCCGCCGCCTCCACCGACCGACAATCAAGATAAGGACTCAAGATGAAAATCGACGCCAGCATTTCCGTGGTCATCACCGGCGGCGCCTCGGGCCTCGGCGAAGCCAGCGCGCGACACTTCGCCGCCCTGGGCGCCAGGGTGGCGATCTTCGACATGAACCAGGAACGGGGCGAAGCCCTGGCGGCTGAACTGGGCGGCGTGTTCTGCAAGGTGAACGTCACCTCCGAAGCCGAAGTGGACGCCGCCTTTGCCAAGGCACGCGCCGCGATTGGCCAGGAGCGCGTGCTGATCAACTGCGCGGGCGTGGGCAATGCCATCAAGACTGCCAGCCGCGACAAGACCAGCGGTGCGATCAAGCATTTCCCGCTGGACTCGTTCGACAAGATCATCCAGATCAATCTGGTCGGCACGTTCCGCTGCATCGCCAAATCCGCCGCCGGCATGCTGAGCCTGCCGCCGCTGGCGGACGGCGAGCGCGGCGCCATCGTCAACACCGCCTCGGTGGCCGCGCAGGACGGCCAGATCGGCCAGGCCGCCTACTCGGCCTCCAAGGCCGGCGTGGTCGGCATGACCCTGCCCATCGCCCGTGACCTGATGAACGACGGCATCCGCGTCAACACCATCCTGCCCGGCATCTTTGAAACGCCGCTGATGGCCAGCGCCCCCGAAAACGTCCGCGCCGCGCTGGCCGCCTCCGTCCCCTTCCCCAAGCGCCTGGGCCAGCCGCAGGAGTTCGCGGAACTGGCCGCGTTCATGGTGCAGAGCGCTTACTTCAACGGTGAGGCGGTACGCCTGGATGGCGCGATCCGCATGCCGCCGCGGTAAAGCGAAGCGGAGACTGCTTGAGCGGGAAGCGGTGCGATTGCCCGAATCGCGCCGCCAGCTGCCGCTGCCAGCCTGCATCCGAGAACCGTCCGCCGCCGTAAACTCGCAAAACCTTCCGCCGAGAACGGCTATGCGCCTGCTGCCCGTGATGATGCTGACGACTCTGATGCTGCTGGCACCTGCCGCCCCGGCTCAGACGCCGCAGGCGGTGCCGCTGGTCGCGCAGGTGGATCTGCCGCGCTTCATGGGCGACTGGTACGTGATCGCGCATATTCCGCCTTCGGTGGACAAGGGCGCGCACAACGCCGTGGAAAGCTATGCACTCGACGGCGAGCACATCGCCACCACCTACCGGCGTCGCGATGGCAGCTTCAGCGCGCCGGAGACCCTCTCCAAGCCGACGGGCTATGTGGTGGAAGATACCGGCAATGCACTCTGGGGCATGCGTTTCTTCTGGTGGCTGCCGATCAGGTTCGAGTTCCGCATCGCGCATCTGGAACCGGACTACTCGGTGACCATCATCGCGCGCAGCCGCCGGGACTACGTCTGGCTGATGAGCCGGCAGCCGACGATGTCGGAGCAGGACTATGCGCGCTATGTGGCGATGATCGCGAGCTGGGGCTATGACACGCGTGAACTGATCCGTGTGCCGCAGCAGTGGTCATCAGCGGACCAGCCCTGAGCCGCATCAAGCCTGGGACTTCGCACAGGTGAAAGTCGCTCTGTGGTGCGCGCCAGTCTTGCTGGCGCTGTTGGTGCTCTACTCGCTGGCCGCCAGCGCGTGGATCGAGCGTCGCGTGCCGCCCTTGGGCCAGTTCATTGAGGTCAACGGCCTGCGCCTGCACTACGTGATGCAAGGCAGCGGCCCCGGTCCGGCGCTGGTGCTGGTACATGGCGCCAGTTCGAATCTGCGCGAATTCAGCAGCAGCCTGATGCCGGCACTGGCACGCAATCACCGTGTCATTGCCTTTGACCGTCCGGGCTATGGCTATAGCCAGCGGCCCGATGGCGATTGGCTGGATCCGGCGCAGCTCGCCGCGCTGTTGCTGGACGCCTGCGCACAACTCGGCATCGAGAAGCCGGTGATGGCCGGTCACTCCTGGGCGGGTTCGGTGGTGATGGCCGCGCTGGTGGAGATGCCAGAGCGCATCTCCGGCGGAATCATGCTGGCGGGCGTCGCCGGCCACTGGGCGGGATCAGTGGGCTGGACCTATGACGTCGGCTCGCGGCCCCTGCTCGGACCGCTGTTCGCCTGGACCCTGGTGACGCCGGCGGGCCAGTTGCGGATCGATCGCGAAGTGGCGCCGGTGCTGGCGCCGCAAGCAGTGCCGGCGGACTACATCCAGAACATCGGCGCTCTGCTGGCCCTGCGGCCGCGCAGCTTCCAGCACAACGTGCAGGACATGACCCGGCTCAACGAGTATCTGCAATCGCTCAGCCCGCGTTACGATGAAATCCGCCTGCCGCTGCTGTTCATCCACGGCGCCGATGACGCGCTGGTGCCGTTCTGGAACCATGGTCGCCGCGTGCTGCCCGTGATGCCGCAAGCGCAGGCGGTGATTCTGCCCGGCACCGGACATGCGCTGCACCACACGCATTCCCGCGAAGTGCTCAGCGCCATCTCGACTTTCCTGGAAGGCCTGCCCACGCCGTCGAAACTCAGCGACACACCGCAGGCGCAGTGAGTCGGCGCGTGAGACTCAGCGCCCCTCCACCTGATGCACGCGCTTCCAGATCAGGTTCGGTGCCATGCGGCGCAGCCAGTAGGTGAAGCGGGTGACCGGCCCGGGAAAGACCATGAACTCCTCGCACTGGAAGGCGCGCTCGATGCGGTCCAGCACCTTTTCCGGCGCCAGCGGCGGCACCTGATCCAGCATCCTGGGCCAGACGGTGTCGCGCGCCTGCTTGAGCAGCGGCGTGGCCACGGCCGGTGGACAGACCAGCACGAACTGCACGCCACGACCGCGGTTCTCGTGATAAAGCACTTCGGTATAGGACACCACCGCGAACTTGGAGGCGTTGTAGGCGCCCATGTAGATCGTCGGCATGTGGCCGGCGATGGAACCGAAGCTCAGGAACTGCCCGCGTCCGCGCGCCAGCATGCGCGGCAGCGTGGCGGCGGCGAGATTCACCAGACCGCCGTAGTTGATGTCCATGATGCGCTTGATCAGCTCGCGGTCCTGCTCCAGCAGCAGGCCCAGGGGCATGATGGCCGCGGCATTGCTGACGCGATCAATCGGCCCCAGCTCGCGCTCGGTACGGTCCACCGCGGCTTCGATGGCCTGCGCATCGCAGACATCGGCCTGGATGCAGAGCAGGTCCGGATGCGCGGGCAGCGGCTCCAGGCCCTGACGGTCCAGTGCACAGACCTTCCAGCCCGAGGCCAGGGCGCGTTCCAGGCTCAGCCTGCCCATGCCGCTGGCGGCGCCGGTGACCAGCAATACTTTCTTGCTCACGATGCTCCTCATCGCCGCGGCGTGATGATGCGCGGCATTGGTTTTGTTTGATCGGCACTGCGGGTGCGGCGCCAGGCCCTGCCAGCTCACGCCGTTCTGCATCATTCCCACGAACGCGGGAATAACAGATGTCGCGCGACACTGAACCTTAGATCGCCAGCGCTGCTGCAGACCTCGTCATAACTGACGGTTCGCGCACTCAGCGCACCAGGCCCAGGCGCCGCGCCGTGGCCACGGCCTGCATGCGGCTGCCGGTGCCGAGCTTGACGTTGATGCTGCGCAGATGCGTGCACACCGTGGTCTTGGAGATGAACAGGCGCTCGGCCATCTCCTCGTTGGAATGACCTTGCGCCAGCAGCTCCAGCACGGTGTGTTCCTTGGGTGTGAGCGGCTCGGCCAGTGCGGACTGATGCAAAGGCAGGGCTTCAAAGCGATCCGTGGCGCGGCGCAGTTTTTCCAGATGCGCGGAAGGCGGCAGTTCCGCCGCCTCGCCGGCGCCTTCGCGCGACTGGAAGAACTGGCGCAGCATGGCTTCCACGGTGGGGCCTTCATCGAGGAAGCTGCGGATGAAACCTTCCGCCGCCGCGAACTTCAGCGCGCGTTCCAGCATGCGCATCGCGAGCTTGGGCTGCGCGTCCTTGAGCAGGGCCTCGGCGTAGAGGATGCGGTACTTGAGTGCGCGGCGATGGCGCTGCGCCTGCTCGGCGGCTTCCAGGCCGCGCTTCAGATCCGGCAGCACGGCAGCAGCATTGCCGGAGCGCAGCTGCAGGCGCAGGCGGCACAGCTCCAGGGTCTCCACGTCATTGGCCAGCAGGGTGTAGCGCGCCACCATGCTCCATACCGCCGGGTCCTTGGCGCGCGCCAGTTCTTCGCGCGCGCCGGGGATATCACCTTGGGTGAGATAGCGGCGCGCGCGTTCCAGACGCGCGCAGGCCACCGCTCGCGGCAGGGCCATCACATGGCCGTGCTGCTCCAGTTCGGTGAGCACCTGCAGCGCGGCCTCCTGATCGCCGCGTGCATCGGCGATGCGCGACAGCACCACGTGCGCGGAGATCAGCTGGTCCGGCAGCGCCACCAGCCGCGTCAGCGGCAGATAGACCTTGAGCAGACGCTCGGCAGCTTCGCACTGGTCGTTTTCATACAGGGCCTCGGCCAGCACCACGCCCACCAGCAGATTGCCGCTGGCGAAGGCGTCGGTGAGATGCGCGGCGGTGCGCAGGCGCACGAGGGCCTGCTGCAGGCGGCCCTGCACCAGATCCAGCGAAGCCTCCACCCATTCCGAGAGCTGCTGGCTGATGAAGCCGGCGGCGCTGTGGGTGGTGGCGCGGCGCGCCTCGTCGGCGTATTGGCGGGCTTCGGCATAGCGGTTGTCCATCATCGTGGCATTGGCCACCGAGATGGTGAGAATGCCGCGCGTGAAGCGGTCCACCTCCACGCTCTGGCCCTCGTTGAGGCGCATGGTCTCGAACACTTCGTCGACGCGGTCCAGCATGCCCAGCAGCATGGGCTTGATGGCCAGGCAACCCTGCCGCAGCGGCGCATCCAGGCTTTCGCTTTCCACTTCCTTGAGCAGCTTCATGGCCTCGGTGGGGCCGCGCGTGAAGCCCAGCGCCCAGGCCAGCACGAGCTGCAGCTGCGGATAGTCGCGCAGCGCGGTGGCCGGCACCGCCTCCAGCCAGCGCACCAGCAGACCGAAGCGCCGCTCATGCATCAGTGACTCGGCCTCGCGCGCCAGCCATTGCAGGGCCTGCGCATAGTCCTCGGCCTGCATCGCGTGCTGGATCGCCGGCACCATGCGGCCTTCCTGCACGTACCACTGCGCGGCAGCGCGATGGGCCTGGCGAAAATCTTCCGGCGCACCGCGTCGCAACTGGCCACGCAGGAAGTCGGCGAACAGCGCGTGATAGCGATGCCGGCCGCTGTCCATCTGCACCAGGAACAGGCCCGCGTGTTCCAGCGCCGCCAGCAGCGCGGCGCTGTCCTCGGCGCCGCGCACCGCGTCGCAGAGCGCGGGCGTGAGTTCGCCCAGCACACTGGTCTGCAGCAGGAAGCGGCGCAGCGGCTCGCTCTGGCGCGCCAGCACGTCTTCGGCAAGGTAATCGGCGATCTGCGCGGTGGCGCCGGAGAAGCCGGCGATGAAGTCTTCGGCATCGCCGCCCTGCTCCAGCGACATCGAGGCCAGCCACAGACCGGTGGCCCAGCCCTCGGTGCTGCGGAACAGACGCTGGATCTGATCCGCTGTCAGGCTCAGGCGACGGCGCTGCTGCAGATAGCTGCGCGTTTCTTCCATGCTGAAACGCAGCTGCGCGGCTTCGATCTCCACCATGCGCGCCTTGGCGCGCAGCCGGCCCAGGCCCAGGTTCGGCAGCTGCCGCGAACCGAGCACCACGCGGCTGCCCGGCGGAATGTTGTCGATGATCTGGCTGAGCCAGGACAGCACGGCCGGATTGCGGATGGCCTCGAAGTCATCGACGAACAAGGCGAACGGCGCTTCATGACTGGCGATGCGATCCAGCAGCGCCACGGCGGTGGCGGCGATATCGCCTTCGCACTCGGGGCGGTAGACGATGCCGATCTGCTCCAGCGCGGCGGCGAGAAAGCCCAGAAAGCGGCTGAGGTCATTGTCCGCCTCGTCCACGGTAAGCCAGGCGCCGAGCAGGCCGGCCTCGCGGAAACGCTGGCGCAGCTGCAGCATCAGCGTGGTCTTGCCAAAGCCGGCCGGCGCGCGCACCAGCACCAGCTTGGCGCCGGGCACGGCGGTGACGCGCTCCGCCAGCTGCGGGCGCGGCATCTCGAAGGCCGGCGCCATCGGCGGATTGAGCTTGGCGGCGCGCGTGTGGCGCAGCCCGTTGCGAGCAAAAGCCTGATCGATGCCCTGTGCCAGATTGTTCATACCGTGCTCATCGCGCCTTGCAGTCAAACCTTCAGGCTGGCCTTGCCGTGTGCAGATTCTGCGGCGCGCTGGCCACGCTGCCCATCAGCTCCGGCCAGCCGCTGCGCAGATTGGCTTCGTGGATGAGCTTGTACTCGCGCGGGCTGGCCTGTTCACGATCCCAGGTCAGCAGCTTGGGCGCGATGCGCTTGCGCCACAGCCAGGGCACCCAGGCGGAGACGAAGGCGGTCATGAAACCGCCGGGCATCTGCGGCTGCTCGGCGAAGCTGCGCAGATCCTGGAAGTGCACCTGCGCATCGGCATGATGATGGCTGTGGCGCGTGAGGTTGTAGGTGAGCACGCCGCTCACCGAGTGATTGCAGTTCCAGGAATGGCGCGGCTGCACCGGCTCGCCCGCCAGACGCACCAGACCGTAATGCTCGATGTAGTTCAGCGCTTCCAGCGCCAGCTTGGCTTCCAGGCTCAGCACGATGTGCAGCAGCACGCCGGCCCAGCCGGCGAGGGTGTAGGCCAGCAGCGTGAAGCACAGCGAGACCAGGCTCATGCGCAGCAGGGCATTGCGCGTGGACCAGAACGACAGGCCCAGCTTGGCCAGCCGCGCCTGCTCGATCTCCCAGGCATTGGTGACGGTGCGGTACAGCGATTTGGGGAAATGCTGGTACAGCGAATCACCCCGCGCGGCGGTGGCCGGGTCCTTGGGCGTGCTCACATAGGCGTGATGGCCGTAGACGTGCTCGATGGGAAAGGCCACGCCCCAGAGGATGGCCATGCTGATACGGCCCAGCCACAGATCGAAGGGCCGCGAGGTGCGATGCGTGAGCTCGTGTCCGGCCAGACCACCGGCGCCGGTGGCGGTGATCAGCAGCACCACGCACATCGGCAGATAGTGATACCAGGCAGTGTCGGCGCGCGCCGCCACCACGTCCACGCCGCTGAGGCTGTGCATCAGCGCGCCGATGCCCAGCGGGTCCTGCGTGCCGCTGCCCACCGCCCACATCACCGAGAGGAACAGCCAGAGCGTGGCCGGCAAGGACAGATACAGGGCCAGATCCAGCAGCCAGCTCTGCTGATAGGGCCGTTCGTCCAGGTCATACGGGAAAGCCTGATCCAGCAGCGCCACGAAGCTGATCTGCAGCAGGCTGGGCAGCCACAGCCAGATGCCGCCGAAGTACATGGCCGTGGAAATCACCATCACCATGACCGGACCGAAGAAGAAACGCAGATATCGGAACATGAGACGCTCCTGCTTGAGATGCATCGCCTGCAGCCTGGAGGCTCAGGCCGCCTTGGCGGTTTGGCTCTGATCGGAAAACTTGTCGAAGAACATCTGCTCGCGCGGCAGTCCCAGCGCCGCGAGCCGGCTCATGGCGGCGTCGATCATCGCCGGCGGACCACAGAGATAGGCCTGCGCACCGGCAGCGAGTGGCGCGCTCAAGTGCTCGGTGACCAGACCCCGCAGGCCCTGCCAGGACGAATCCGCCGGCTCCTCGGAGAGCACCGGCATGAAGTGGAAACGTCCCTGCCAGCGCTGCGCCAGCGCGGCGATCTCGTTCTGGCAATACAGATCACGCTGCGCGCGCACGCCGAACAAGAGCGTGACCTCGCGAAACGCCGCGCCGCTGTGCAGCGCGCCCTGAAGCAGTGCGAGCAGCGGCGCCAGCCCGCTGCCGCCGGCGATGCAGAGCAGCGGCGTGGAGCCTTCACGCAGATGGAACTGGCCATGGCTGGCGCTGAGCTGCAGCCGCCTGCCCAGGGCTTCCGGCGCGCAGAGCAGCTGTGACAGGCCGCCGCGCGGCAGGCGTCGCACGAAGAAGCGGATCTGCCGCGCGCCCTCGACCTCATCGCTGGCCTGCGCGAAGGAATAGCAGCGCGGCGGCAGCGCGCTGCCTTCCACGCTGACGATCGCGTACTGGCCGGGCCGGTAGCGCAGGGGCGCGTCCAGATCCACGCGCAGCTCGACGATGTCATGGCTCAGCGCGGTGCTGGCACGGATGCAGCCCTGCACCTGCTGCTGCGTGAGCGGATCCTGCGGGATGCGCAGGCGCAGATCGCTGCGCGGCACGCTCTGGCAGCCCAGGATGTAGTTCTGCTGCAGTTCCTCGCGCGTGAGCAGATAGGACTTGTCGGTCAGCTCCTTGACCTTGCCTTCCAGCAGCTGGCATTTGCAGCTGCCGCAGCCGCCGACCTTGCAGCTGAAAGGGAACGCCACGCCGCTGCGCAGGGCCGCGTTGAGCACGGTCTCGCCCGGCTGTGTGCTGATTTCCACACCGCCTTCCAGGCGCACGCGATGCCCGACCTTCTTGGTCCAAGCGAACATGCTGCTCCTCTCATGGTTCTGTGCCGCGGCTCCGGGGCTCGCGCCGGCCTGTTTGCCGTCTGCAGGAAAAGTACGCCGTGGTCTGCAAAGCCTGTAGACGCCGCCAAGGCCAAAATGGGACAGTATCGGCCAAATGAAGCGCGACAAAACTTCCCAGGAAAACGCCCGCCAGGCCAGCGGTTACGGCATCTACCTGCTGTACGCGCAGGAGCTGCTGCGCGAACAGCTGGGCGGCGCGGAGGCGGCGGCGAACGACGCCACGCTGGCCGAGCTGCAGTCCGTGCCGGTGAGCCGGCGTCTGTCCGCGCCGACCATGATGCGTCTGTTCGTGCGCCTGTTCCGCGACCCGCGCTGTGCCGGAATTTTCCTGCGCCTGGGCGAACGCGTGCCGGCGCTGGCGCATGGCTGCCTGGGCGCGGCGGCGATGGCCAGCCGCGATCTGCGCCAGGTGCTGGAGCTCCTGGAGCGCTACGCCCCCATCCTGCTGCCGGGCCTGCGCATACACACCGAGCTGCGCGGCGACGAGCTGATCGTGCAGGTGCAGACCGCGTCCGGACACGCCGACTTCGACGCCGCCATGGTTGAAGCCACGGTGGGCAATCTCTCGCGCCAGCTGCCCAAGATGATCGGCTGCGCCCTGCCCCTGCGCCGCGTGCAGCTGATGCGGCCACCGCCTGCGCACGCGGCGATGTTCGAGCAATACGCCGGCTGTCCGGTGAGTTTCGGCGCGGTGAGCAATCAGCTGGTGTTTCCCGCCAGCCTGCTGTCCACGCCCGTGCCCAGCGCCGATCCGGTGAACCTGCGCCTGCTGCTGGATCAATGCGACGAGGAGATGGCGCGCCTCCGCGAACAGACCTCGCTGGGCAATCGCGTGCGCGAGCTGATCGCCTTCCATCTCAAGGACGAGCCGAGCCTGGAACGCATCGCCCGTGCCCTGCATCAGTCCGAGCGCACCCTGCGCCGCCGCCTGCGCGAGGAAGGCCTGAGCTTTCGCGAGCTGCTCAATCAGGTGCGTCGCGACAAGGCCCTGTACTACCTGGAGCACACGCAGGCGCGCATCGGCGAGATCGCCAGCGAGCTGGGCTATCGCGACATCGCCTGCTTCCGCCACGCCTTCAAGGATCTGATGGGCCGCTCGCCGCGCGCCTGGCGCGAACGCCCGGACGGCGCGACGGGCGAAGACGCCAGCGCCTGAAGCATCCGCGCTGCCGTTGCGGCGCGCACAGCCGTGCCGGCCGTTTCAATTGCACGTAACAAATCCACAATATTCTGTGCGGCTGATGGTTGCGCGCGGCCTTGCAACCGTCCTCACCATTCCGCGACAGCACCCTTGCCCTCATTGCCATGACCATCGGCCGCATCCCTTTCGTGAAATCCGCCGCCGGCCTGCTGCTGGCCGCAGCGCTCTGCCTCGATGCCGGCGTCTGCGCCACGGCGCAGGCGGCGGTGGTCGATGAGGCGCGCCTGCTGCTGCTGAATCACGACAGCGACAAGGCGCTGCAGCTGCTCACGCCGCATCTGGAAAAGCAGCCGAAGGACTACGAGGCGCTGTTCCTGCTGGGCCTGGCCCAGACGCAGCAGCACCGCGACAAGGAGGCCATGGCGGTGTACGCGCGGCTGATCAAGGAACAACCGCAGTGGCCCGAGCCTTACAACAATCTCGCCGCCCTGCTGGCGCGTTCGGGCGAGCTGCTCAAGGCGCGTGCGCTGCTGGAGTCCGCCGCCGCCCGCGAACCCGGCTACACCAAGCTGCAGCGCAATCTCGCCGACATCTACCTTTTGCAGGCACAGGACGCACTGAGCAAGGCGCGTGGCGCGCCCGGCAGCGACCTGGTGCTGGAAGCCAGGCTGCAGCTGCTCAGCGAGCTGACCGGCCGCAGCGTCGCCGCTGCGGGCGCCACGCCGGCGGTCGCCACCGCCATTCCCGGCGAGACCCGCGTGCAGCCGGTGAGCCTGATCGCGCCGGTGCCGGTGCTCGCGCAGCCGGATCCTTCCGAGTGGCATGGCCTGCTGCTGGATCTGCTGCGCAACTGGCGCGATGCGCAGCTCAAGCAGGACGCCGCGCGTTTCACCGCGCTCTACGACGCCCGCTACCAGCCTGCCGCCAAGACCACGCACGAGGCCTGGGCGAGCGCGGAAAGCGAGCGTCTGGCGCAGCGCAAGCTCGGCGGCCTGACCATCGAAAACCTCCAGCTCAAGATCGCGCCGCAAGGGCGCGCCGAAGCACGCTTCGAGTTACTGGCGCTGGGTGAGGACGGCCAGACGCAGCGCACGCCTCGCCGCCTGGGCTTCGCCTTGCAGGAAGGCCGCTGGCTGATCAGCAGCGACGACGGCGCCGCGCGCCACTGATCGGCCCGCACCTGCCGCTGACGCCCGCAGGCCGAGGGCCACGCTAAAGCCGCACGCCGGCGCACCGCTATGACTCCTGAACACCAAGGAGTCTGGCGATGGCCACTTCCAAGCATCTGTTACTGCCAAGCCTGGGCCTGCTGCTGGCGCTGGGCCAGCCGGCATTGGCCGCCGATACCGCCGCGCAGATCGAAGAAAGCCTTCTGAACAGCAATACGGCGGCGGGCGTCATCTCCAGCCTGCCGGTGATGAGCGGCAGCGAGTACAACGCCGCCACCGAGCAGTTCCTGATCGTGCAGTACGGCGCCGCCAACCAGGCCAGCATCGACGCGCCCGCCAACGGCGCGCGCGCGATGATCTACCAGGCCGGCTACGGCAATCAGGCCAGCATCATCCAGCGCTGAGCGCCTTCAGCAGCCCGAGGCCGAGTTCAGCGCCGCCTGCAGCTCGTCCTTGCTGATGCTCAGCGCCGCAGCACCGCCCACGCTCAGCTGCGCCGAACCGTCGGCCTGAAAGCTCAGGCTGGCGGTGGTGGTGTCGACGCTGATGTTGAGCGTGCCGGCGACCAGCGTGCCGCCGTCCGACTTCAGATCGCTGACCGTGGCCAGTTCCAGTGCGGCGCCCTTGCACTCGGCATTGCGCGAGGACGAAAAGCTCAGGGGGCCGCTGATGCTCAGGCTGCCATCGTTCTTGCGCACCAGGCGCAGCGCCGCATCCCCGCCCAGCACCAGGCTCAGCTGGCCGGCGCGGCTGCCGTCGCTCTCCAGAACGGCAAGATTGCGCAGCCGGCTCTCCACGCGATCCTCGAAACTGCCGTTCTCGATCAGGCCTTCCAGGGTATAGCTCTGCGTGGCGGTGACATTGTTGTCCTCGTCCTGCTCACGATACACCGCGACCAGACGCTTGCTGGCATCACCGCTCTTGCCGAACAGCACATAGCGATAGTCGTCGGTGTTCTCTTCCTTCACCGGATCGTAGTTGCCGGCGCCGCTTTCCAGCGCGCCGTTGATGCTCAGCTCGCCCGAGGAACTGTCGCTGCGCAGATAGCTGGCCACGCAATCGGTGTAGAGATCGTGATAGGTGTCGCTCTCGATCACGATGTTGCTGAACAGGCTGTAGATGCGGTTCGCGGTGCTGGCGTCCTCGCTCTGCTTGCCGCTGATCTCGCAATCGACGGACGTGGCGCTGGTATCACCCGGCGTGGCGATGCTGCCGGCGGCGCTGCCATCGCCGAGCGGATAAAGCCCCTCGGACTGCGGATCGAAATCGCTGGCGGCATTGAGCACCACCGCCAGGCTGCGCAGCACATCGGCCTTGCTGGCCACCGCCGCCGGCGTCTGCGCGCCGCCGCCTCCCCCGCCGCCGCAAGCCGACAGGCCCGCGCCCAGCCACAGACAGCCGCTGGCGATGAGAGTGCGCTTGAGGATGGTGTTCATGATCTGCAAACCTCCGGATGAGGGACTGCTGCGATATAAGGACGTGGATGGGCGGGCCTGAGGGCGGCGCGTCTCAGTGCGAGGCACAGAACGCGTCGCTGCCGGAACAGAGATTGAGCGCGGTGTTGCCCGTCCCCGTGGTGGTGATCGGACCGAAGCCGGAGCTGTAACCGCTCTCCACCACGGCCGAAACCTTCAGCGCGTTGACCGATGCGGCGCTGCCACCGGGATTGCTCTGCGTGATGCTCAGCGCCACCTGCCCGTATTCGCTGATCGTGGCGCTGTTGTACTGATCGTTCTGCTGCAGGTTCAGGCTGTTGTTGTCGCCGTACTGATGAATGTCGGCGCTGTTGAAGCTGCCGGCCTGCAGCACCGTCGCCGAATTGCCGTTGCCGGCCTGTTCCAGCGCCGACAGCAGATTGCCGCTGCCGGTCTGCGTGACGATGGCCAGATTGCCGACCCCGTTCTGCTCGATATCCGCGAGATTGCCGTCACCATGGCCCTGGAACACCGCGGCCTGGTTCTGCGGCGCCAGCTGGCGGATATCAGCGCGATTGCCCACGCCTTCGGACTGCTCGATCAGCGCCAGCGTCGCCGTACTCTGCAGCGCCAGCAGATAGTTCTCGATGGCCGGCGCGATGCTGGCGCCGCCTTCGGTGTTGCGCGCCTCGAAAGCCTTCTGTGCATCGACGATCTGATCGATGCTGCTGCTCTGCGCCAGGGCCAGCGCCGGCAGCAGCAGGAACAAGGCAGTGAGCATTTTCACCGGCATCACTCCCGACCGCTGTCCACGAAACTGTCGCCGGCGCCCGTGGCCGCCGGCTTTTTCGCGCGCGCCTTGGCAATCGCCTGGATGGCCTCATCGGCGTTCGCGGGCTTGCTGCGTGCCGCGCCGCGATCCGGCGTTGCCAGCAGCTTGTCCAGCGACACGGCGCCGGCCGGCGTCTCGGGCTCGGCCGCCAGCAGCGTCGTCGCCGGATCGACCTTGGGCTTGAGCGCTTCCAGCAGGCCGCTGCCCGGCTCGTTTTCGGTGTCCGTGCCCAGCAGCTTGGCGCTGACCGCGCGCACGATCGGATGATTGACGTCCTCGGCATGCGCCAGCACCCAGGACTTCCTGTTGATGCCCTCGACGATCAGCGCCACCACGGCGGTTTCGATGGCTTCCTGGATCGCCACCTGCACCGGCTCGCTGCTGGTGTAGCCGGCCTCGGCCTCGAACAGATCCTTGTAGGAGATGAAGCGGTAGACGCCAGGCGAGATCAGGCTGGAATAGATGGTCTTGGTGACGTTGATGCTGTGCAGGATCACGCCGGTGTTGGTGTCCACCGCGCGCAGATTGACGGTGACCTGATCCTTGCGGAACTGCTGCGAGGCGGAGATGCCCAGATACTTGATGCCGATGCCGCCGGTGGTGACGTTGAAGTCATATCCCACCACCGCCCCCTCGATGAGCAGATTGGCCGGCGTGAGATTGGGAATCTGCGGCACCGTGGCATTGTTGCCGCCGGTCTGCTCCGTGGAACGGAAAATCTTGCGCTCGGTGAGCAGGTCCTGCAGACCTTCGCGCTCCACCGGTGAAAACCAGCGCGACTCGGCCAGCGCGCGCACCAGATAGGCGGCACCGCCCTGCGTCACCGCCGTCGAGAACGAACTGTCCGGCGACTGCTTGTACTGGCCGGACTGATCGCGAAAGCCATACACGGCGACCGTGATCGGACCCTTGGGCGGCGGCAGCTGGCGCAAACGCCGGCCGATGCTGGTGGCCGGCGAAAGATCGGCGGGCGAGCGCACGCCCTCCGGTGCCTTGCCCATCAATGCGCAACCCGAAGTCCAGCACAGGATCAGAACAGCAATTATCTTGGCAAGCCGATTCATACTTCTTATGTGCACAGATGAACCTCCCCGGATCCATATCCGGGGAGGCTCTCAACCGCATGGAACTTCGTTGCCGCCCTTGACGATCAGGGGGCCAGGTGCTGATAGACGCTCGCGTAGTTGCCGGTCACGAAATCCGCACCAGCCGCCGCGTTGCTCTGGTAGACGAAGGCGATCGCGCCGCTGGCGCCCGCGACGTCGGTGGACTGATCCACCTGCGCCACGTTGCCGTCGCCGATCTGGAACACGTACGAGGAATTCACCGCGCCCGCCTGGTAGGTCTGCGCGATGTTGTTGTTGCCGACCTGCGCCACCAGCGCGAACTCGTTCAGCGGCGAGCCCGAGTCACCTTCGTACTGGAAGGTCTCGATGAAGTTGCTGTCGCCGTTCTGCAGCGCCAGCGCCGTGTTGAACGAACCCTGCTGACCGATGCCGACGTAACCGTTGGTGCCGTTCTGCAGCGCCAGGGCCTGGTTGTTGGTGACATCGGAACCGGCGAAGGAATCATCGACATCGATATCGACACCGTTGATGGTGCTGAAGGTCAGATGCGTGCCCTGCGTGATCACCGCGAGGTTGCCCTCGGCGTTATCCGGCTCGACGTAGTTGGACAGATCGGTGAGCGCGATCTCGCCGTTGCCCAGATCGATCGAGTAGGTGCCGTCGGCGAAGTTCACCACCACTTCACCCTGGCCCACGGCCTGGCTGTTGTAGTCCTGAACCGTCAGCGTGAAGGCGCCGCCGGCGGTGGCCGAGGCGGTGTCGGTGTCGCCGTTGGCGGCGATGTCGCCATTGGTCAGCGAGTTCTGCGCGGCGATGGCGTTATCGACTTCCAGGCCGGTGGCCTGGATCACGATGGCCTGCGACTTCTGCTGGCCGTCCTGCACGATCAGGCCGTAGTTGTTCTGTGAACCGCCAACCACGTTCACCTGAAACGGCGCGGCGCCGGTGTTCTGGTCGGTGTAGGCGGACAGATCGGGCACGGTGGGACCGGTGAAGTCGGTGACACCGGCCAGGCCGGCGACCGCATCGGTGGTGTCGCTGTTGAACGCCGCACCGGTGCTGTCGACGGTGACCTGACCCGCGGCGCCGGCGGCGGCACCCTGGATCACGGTGGCGATGTTGGCGACATCGGCATTGCCGGTGCCGCTGGAGTCGATCTGCAGGATCGCAGCGGCCTGCGGCAGGCCATCGGCCTGGACCTGGTTGATGTTGGCGACCGCGCCGGTCTGGTCGGCCTGATAGATGATGCCTTGCGTCGCCGTGTCGTCTGCGAAGGCCGCGGGGGCGGCGATCATCGCACCCAGCACGAGGGCGATTGAATGTTTCTTCAACATGAATGGATACTCCAGTTCAAACTGCGTTTAGGTGGAGGTACTGCGCCAGGTGTTCTTGCATGCGCGGCCGTGAACGACTCACAGCTGCGTACTGATTTCGAAGGTGTTGGTCTGACCGGTGGTTCTGTCGGTCGTACTGATCGTGGTCACACCGTTGCCCTTGTCGGTGACCGTGATGATGTAGTCCTGCGTTTCCACGGTGCCGGGAATCAGGCCGCCGTCGACATTGATGATGTTGCGCAGCGCCGCCGAACTGACGCGGCTCAGGATGGCCGACTGCAGCGAATCGGCGAAGGCCTGCAGCTTGTCGGCGGGACTCTTGGTCACCACCGGCGCGGTGTACTTGTTGATGGCCTGCGCCTCGCCCAGCAGCACCGAACCGTTCAAGGGGTTGCCGCCGAACGAAGGATTGACCGGCGTGTAGGTCAGCGGCGCCGCCCACAGCGTCCCCGCCGGCAGCCACAGCAGCAGCCATAAATACCCGCGCATCCTCATTCCCCAATTGCCAGTCAGCGGGCGCGCTGGCCTACAGGCCGTCGCCCAACAGTTCCGAATCCTTCAGCATGTCGTTCAACTGCGCGCTCATCACCGCCGAGTACACGCGCCCCGAAGCGTCCGCGCCCACGGCCCTGGCCATGCGCGCGTTGAAGCTGATGAAGCGCTGAAAAACCACCTGCCCGTTGAACAGCACCGTCACCAGACTGCCCAGACGCGCGGCGGGTTTTTCATTGATGGTCAGGGAGAAGCGCCCGTCCGGATCGTAGGCCTGCCAGACCGTCGCGAAGGAGTCGTAAAACTCGCGACCCGCGAATGTCCGTGTCTCGTTGGCCAGCAGCCCCGGCACCTCGATGTCTGCGGCCTGCGCACACAGCGCAGCCAGCAGCAGCAAGCCTGCCCATCCGAAACGCATGAATTCCCCAAGCAGAACCACACCCCTGTCATCTGTGACGCAGCCTACACAAGGAACATTGCAGCGCCGTGGCACGGCAGCGGCCTGCGCACTCAGCCGCCGTGTCCGCAGGCGCCCTGCTTGCGGTCTTGCTCCGTGCAATCGGAACCCGAATCCACCGGGCTGAGAATCTCGACGAACAGTTCCAGCTCGGTATCGCGGCGTTTCTGCGAAGCACCGGCCTGCTCGGCGCTCTGCGCCACCGCCGAGGACACCGCACCGGCCACACTCATGGCGGAAGAATCCACGGCGGCGCTGGGCACGCCGATCTTGGCGCCGGAGACCTGGATGTTGTCGGCATTGGCCACCTGCGCCGCCGCGACATTGAGACTGCCGCTGACGCGGATGCCGGCGTCGCCTGCATCCACGGTGCCGACCGGTGCGATCAGATTGGCCGAACCTGCCGGCTCGCCCGGCACGCTCTGCAGCGCCGCGATGCCGGCGCCGCTGACCTGCGAGGCGGTATCGACCGTGCAGAACAGATCGTCGTCGCAGGCAAAGCGCAGCGGCGGCACTTCGGAACTGGTCTTGGCGCCCTTGCCGGCATTGATGTCGCCGTTGGAACTCCAGATCAGCACATCGCCGCCCTGCTGCGTGAAGATGCGGCTCTGCGCCAGCAGCACGCTCTGATCGGTGAACACCCGCACCGAGCCGGCCTGCAAGGCGAGCACGCCCTGCGAGCTGGGGCCCACCGCCGCGGTGTTGCCGGTTTCGGCGGTGAACGGCGGCGCGCCGGCGCTGCCGACCAGAATCGGCCCGCCGGGACCGAGAATGTCGATGCTGCCGCCATAGCGCGACTGGATCGTGGAACCGCGCATGTCCAGGGTGCCGGTGCTGCGCAGCGCCAGCGCGCCATTGCGGCTGCCATCGAGCGCGTTCTGCGTATAGCCCCACTGCCCGGGGAACAGGGTGTCGATGGCGCGATAGCCGCGTCCGTACTGGCCGGCATAGAGGATGTTGTCGGCGCTGTACTGCACGCCCTGCGGATGGCTGCGGTCGTAGACCTTGCGCGTGACCGCGTTGTAATCCAGGCCCACCTGATTGAGCAGATCCAGGAAGCTGGCACTGACGAAGCGCTGGCGCTGTGCCTGCGGCAGCGCGCTGAAGATCTGCCAGGCCAGGCTGGCATCCAGCGCGCCGAGCTGCACGCTGCGATCCACGCCATCGCGACGCTGCGCGTCCAGCAGCGTCTCACGCACGAACGCCAGCAGCGCCTGCGTGTAATCGGGCGTGCCGAGCTTGTCCTGCGGATTGAGCGGATCGTGCAGCACGGCCGGATCGAGGTACTGCGCGGCGAAGGCATCGATGGCGATGCCGGGACCGACGCCATAAGCGACATCGATATCGGCGCCATCGCGATCCAGATACAGATTGTTGCTGTTGCCGATGCTGCGGATGCCCGGGAACTGTTCGCTGCCCTTGAACAGATAGCCGTCGCTGCGCGCATCGCCGGCGGAAGTCAGCGGCCCCAGATTGCGTCCGGCGGACACCGCCAGACTGCCCGGGCCGCCAAGCTCGATCACCGGCACGAACTTGGATTGCTGCAGCGGCGGATCGAGCAGATCGCGCCCGGCGATGATGCTGGTGATATCGCTGCTGTAGAAGTTCTGGCCCGAGAACCAGAGATTGACGATGTCCAGACCGGCGCGGATCTGCGCCGGCTTGAACACCGAGATGCGCATGCCATTGTCGCCGGCACCGGCCTCGTAGCCGGGAAACGCCTCCGAGCCGGCGGTGACGCTGAGGCGATAACCATTGAGGATGCTGCCGGCCACGCTGTAGAGGCGCAGCGGCTGCGGATCATGCGCATGCAGCAAGCCGGGATCACGCAGCAGGAAATTGGAGAGTCCGTCCTGCTGGATGAAGCTGCCCGAGGCCGGCACCGCGCTGCTGCTCAGCGGCGAGTCGATCGAAGGCAGCAGCGCCGCATCCAGATCGAGCAGGCCCAGGCGCTCGCCGTTGTTGGCGCGACCCAGCAGGCTGATGCTGTCCTGTGCATACAGTTCCAGCTGGCCATCGGCGGCCGGGAACAATTCGCCGCCGCGACGCAGGCTCAGGGTGCCGTTGGCGGCGGCGATGCTCAGATGCGCCGGCAGGATGAAGGCATCACCTCGGCCCAGCACGCTGCTGCCGCCATAGTCGGCACCCGGAATCACCGCCGCGCTGCCCAGCACCACCGCGCCGGCGGCGCTGCGCAGGCTCACCGCCGAAGCAGCGCTGTAGGCATTGGCGTCGAAGTTGGTGAACAGATACGAGGGATTGAAGATGCCGCCGACATTCAGTCCGGCCGCCGCCTCGACCTTGAGCTGCGCATCCTGCAGCGCCAGCAGCGGCGCCGCATCGCTGTTGCCGAACACGCCGCCGGCACGCAGATGGCCCTCGCCCTTCGCCACGAAGTACGAGCCGCCCAGCACATCACCGCCGGCCGAGAGCTGCAGATCACCGCCGCCGATGCCGCGTTCATCGGCGCCGGCCTGCTTCGTCCAGGTGCTGGGCAGGGAGACCGAGAGACCCTGGATATCGCCACCGGCGCGGATCCGCACATCGCCGCCGGCGCTGAGCACGCCCTGATCGAACATGCCGAAGTTGATGGACGATGCCTCGCGGCTGCCGGTGCAGCCGCTCTGTGTGAGCAGGCAGCTGTCCTGCATCCAGGGCCACCACCACTGCGTGAGATTGGCGCCGGCCACGCCGGTGCGCGTGCCGTCGTCCGTGATCTGCAGCGGCGCGCGGATGCTGCCGCCGACCGCGATGTCCAGATCGCCGGCACCGCGCGGCTGCACCTTGCCGGTGTCGATCACCGGCGCCTGTCCGTCCACCACACTCAGCAGCCCGGCATTGCCAGGCCGCACCAGACCATCGGTATTGGCGTAGCCGGCGGTGTAGATCACGCCGGGCGCCACGCTGTCGCTGAGCAGCAGATCCCGCGCGGCGGCGATCTCGATGCTGCCGACGCCGGTGCGGATCATGGTCGGCGTCGCGAGCATGCGGCCCTCATTGCCTGCGGCATTGGAGGCCGCGCTCTGATGGCCGCTGAGAACCACGCTGCCCTTGCCGCTGCTCGCGAGCAGCGCCAGCGGATCGGCGCTGCCGGTGTCGGCACCCGCCACCAGACGCAGCGAGGCGGAATCGTAAGGCCGGCCATCGGCCTGCAGGCCCAGCAGCGAAGCCGTGGCCAGCGGCAGCGGATTGCTGGCGCTGGCACTGGCTGCCACATCATGGGCCAGATCATCCGGCTGTGTGGGATTGAAGGGATTGGCGCTCTGGAAGAAGCCATCGCTGATCGAGGCCTGCACGCGCAGATCGCCGCTGGCGCGCAGGCTGATCACCGGCGCCAGATCATTCGTGCGCAGATCCAGCACCGGCCGGCCCTGCGCATCGAAATGACCGGAAGCGAGGTTCCAGTTGCTGGCGATGGTGATGTCGCCGCCATCGATCAGTGCGCTGCTGTTGCGCAGCTCGATGCCGGCGCGCGCCAGCCAGTGCTGCGCCTGACCGTTGCGCTGATCCAGCTGCCAGACCGGGCTCTGCACATAATGCACGAGCGTGTCGCGGAAGAAGCGGCCGGCATCGCCACTGTTCGCCGGATCGACGCGGCCGTTGAAGTGCAGCGCGCCGCTGCTGCTGTCGGCCGCGTCCCAGCGTGCGTAGATTTCCAGCTCCGGCGTGCTGGCGCCAAGCAGGGTCGCGCCATCGGCGACGCTGAGCGGCACGCTGCCATCGGCGAGCAGCGGCACCCGCAGACGGACGCGGCCGGCGCTGCCGCTGACGTCCAGCAACGCGGTATCGGCCAGCTGCACGCGTCCGGCCTGCGCGGCGTCGTAGGACTGATAGCCGAGCAGCGCATCGCTGCGGCCGTCGCCGCTGGCGCCCACGCCCAGATCGATCCTGCCGCCCTTGCCCTGCGCGCCGCCGGCCGCCAGCAGCGAGCCAGTGATGCGCAGCGCATGCTGGGCGTAGGCGGCAATGCTGCCGCCATCGGCGCCGCGGGCATCGATGCGACCGGCCAGATCCAGATCACCGCCATCGGCAATCAGCTGCACACTCTGTGCACGCAGCTGCCGGTCGGCGCCCAGACTCAGATCGCCGCTGCCGCTGCGCACGCGGATCGCGCCGTCGATGCCCGAGCCTGCCAGCGCATCGGCGACGCCATCCAGCGCCACCGCCGACCGGCTGTCGAGGCTGAAGCTGGCGCCCGCACCGCTGCTGCCGCGCGCACCGCGCAGCTGGCCTTGCAGACTCACCGCGTTTCCCGCGCTGCTCAACGCGATGGCACCGGCGTCGCCGCCGCTGGCATCGGCGGAGACATCGAGCGTGGCGCCCGCTGCCAGGCTCAGCGCGCCGCTGCCGCTGGCGAGCTGAATCGAGCCCGCCGACAGCGGCAGGGTCTGATCGTAGGCGATGAAGCGGCTGCCGCGGGCATCCAGCTGCGCCTGCGCACCCAGGCGCAGATCCTCGCTGGCGCTGAGGCTGATGCGCCCGGCCTGCGCGGCGAGCGGCGCGTTCCAGTCGATGCGGCGCGCCGTCACGCCGAGGCTGCCGCCGACACCGCCGGCGGGCACCTGGCTGGTGCTGCTGCGGGTGGCCTGCAGCAGACCCGCGTCTTCGATGCGCAGCGCCGAGGCATTGCCGAGATTGAACACCGGCGCCTGCAGCAGCAGATCGCTGCCGCCGAGCAGCAGACTGCCGCTGCCCACCGCACGCAGCTCGCTGCCGGCATTCAGGCTCAGCTGCGCAAAACCATCGAAGCCCATCCTGCTGCCGGTCAGGCTGTGGTCGCCGAAGAACTCCAGACGCGAGACCTGCGCCGTGAGCTGGCCGGTGCCGCCGCTGCCGTAACCGGCAGCGCTGTCGAGATTGTTGGCGAGAATCAGCGTGCCGCTGCTGAGCGTGGCGTGGCCGCCGTCGCTGATCAGCTCGGGGCTGTTGAGTTCCAGAGTGTCGAGCGCGCGCAGCTGCGCATCGCCGATGAAGTGGATGGCCTGCGTGGCATTGAGCTGCACCAGACCGATCTGCGCCAGCTGCCGCTGCAGCGCCGGGCCGATCAGCACACCGTAGTCGCCGCTGAGGCTGCTGCGATCCGCCACCGCGATGTCGGCACTGTTGAGTCCCAGGGACTGCACTTTCAGCTGCGCGGAATCGGCAATCGCCAGACCGCCGGTGGCATCCAGCGTGAGACTGCCGGCGCCGCCGAGCGTCGCGCCCGCCACGATATTCGTGCTGCCCTTGGCCAGGCCCTCGGGGCCGTCGAGGCCGGTCACCAGCAGACGCACCGGCACATTGATCTGATTCACCGACAGCTGCAGGAAAGCGCCGTCACCGCTGACATCCTGTTCGATGGGCTCGTCGTCGCTGAGCGTGCCGTCGTCCGGATCGGACGTCTGGTGCTGGATGGTGCCGGCGCCACCGATGGACAGCTGATAACCGCGCCGGCCGGTGGCCGCGCCTTCGCTGCGCAGCAGCGCCTGCTGGCCGATCTGCACGCCATCGCCTGCGGATTCACCACGCGCCACCAGCACGATCTCGGCGGCCTGCAAGGGCCGCGCGGCGGAATTGGCGACCGTCACCTTGTCCGCACCCACGTACAGCTCTTCGATGCCGTCGGCGGTGGAACCGCTGAGCGCGCCGAGCAGCAGGCGACGCGCATGCAGCCCGCTGAGCCAGGCCGCGTCCAGCGACAGCGCGCCGCCAAGCGCGCTGCCGTCGCCGACCACGATCTGCGGCGCGGCGATCTGCAGATCCACACCCTTGTAGCCGCTCACCGGCGCGGCCTGCAGCGCACCGCTCAGCGACAGCTGCGTCAGCGTCGACAAGGCCAGCGTGCCGGCGTCGGCGGGCGCGGCCAGCGGCAAGGCGCCGGCGCTCTGCTGCGCGGTGAAATAGTGGTTGAGGCTGGTGTAGTGATACTCGGAGTACTGGCCCCAGACCGCCGCCGACTGCAGCAGGAAGTTGCTGCTGTGCGCGCTGCGTGCGCCGCTGAGCTGATCGACGAAGTAGCCGGCCACCTGCAGGCTGCCGTCGGCCAGGGTCTTGTTGCTGATCGAGGCGATCACGTCCTGCGTGGCGGTGTCCTGCACCAGGCGGTAGGCGCCGGGCAGCACCGCGTAAGCGCCGGGCAGCAAGGTGTAGGTGCCCGCCGGCAGGCCGGCGATGCCACTGAGATAGACCGCCTGCCCCACCAGCGGATCGCGGGCCAGATCGCCGCTGAGCAGCGCCGGATCGTAGGGTGCCAGCCCGCTGTAACCGGGCACGATGGCGTAGACCTGACGCGCATCCGGATACAGCGAGAGCTGATGTTCGACACCGCCGGCGAACGAGGTGCTGCTGCTGGCCAGCACATTGCGCGTGCCGCCGGTGCCGGCCACCCATTCGCTGGCGAACAGCTCGCCGCCACCGCTGACATCGAGCACCGCACCGGATTTCACATCGATGCTGCCGCCGACCACGCCGATGCGCTTGTCGGGCGACTGCTTGAGATCGGACAGCTGCGCGTGACTGTCGCCGCTGGGGTTGTAGACCAGATTCAGACCATCCACGGTCTGACCATAAGGCAGCGTCAGTCCCGCCAGCGACACCGAGGTCCGGCTGCCGGCACCGAAGCTGACCTTGCTGGTGATGGTTTCCAGCGCCACCTGCGTGATCAGCGGCTGGTCCTGCAACACCGCCTGCCGGGTGTCGGTCGGGTCTTGATAGACCAGATCGTCGTAGTGATAGACCGCGTCGAGCTGGACGGTGGGAATGCTGCTGCGGAAGTAAGGGAACAGGCTGTAGTTGAAGACCTGCTCGTCATCGTCCACGCCTTCGAGAATGTGATCGTTGGCGATGCCGAGCTGGATCGAGCCGCCCGGCGCGTAGATCGTGCCGTCCTGCTCGATCTGCTTGGCGGTGACCACCAGCGAGCCGCCCACCGAGTAAGGCGCGACACTGCTGCCGCCGCTCTGCTTGAAGGTGATGGTGGCGTCGGAGGCCTGATAGAGAGTGCCGAAGGTGGTCAGCGGCTCGCCGGTATCGGGGTCCTTCTCCGTGGGGCGGATGATCAGTTCCAGATCACTGCGGCGCAGGTGATTGTCGGCAATCAGCAGCTGCGTCTGGCCGCTGGCCGGATAGATGCGATTGGCCGTCAGCGTGAGACTGCCGCCGATCAGGAGCACGCCCGGCAAGGTCTTGTAGTTGCCGTTGCCGGTATTGAAGCTGCTGTAAGCCGCCGGCGTGTAGAAACGCACATCGCCGCTGGCGTTCAGCGCTACGTCCTTGTAGTTCTCGATGGCCAGCTGACCACCGATGTCGAAATCCTGCGCGCTGATGCTGAGCGAGGACAGCGGCTGGCGTGTCTCCGGCAGGCCGGGCACGGTGATGTTCTCGAAACTGTCGTAGCTGTCAGCGCTGGCGCTGTAGCCGTGCAGGGCCACATACGGCGCGCTCAAGCTGACCTCGATCGGCTTGATGTGGCCATGCTCGGGCACCGGCGGACGCGCCGAGAACACCAGGGTGTTGAGGCTCAGCGAACGCGCCAGACTCAGGCTCAGCGAGCTGTTGATGTCGATGGGCACCGGCGTGTCGCTGAGCTGCGGATCGCTGCCCAGCGACAGCGCGGCGATGCCCGAGCCGTCGAGACGGTCCGTCGAGAAATACAGGATGCCGTCGGCGCCCACGGTCTGCCTGGCGCTGAAGTCGAGGAAACGCTCGGGCAGGGTCGGCGCGGTGGCGCTGAGCACCAGCCGCTGCGCGCCGGCATAGCCGCTGTCCGGCGCCACGCGCGGATTGAGCGCCACCACGCTCAGGCTGCCGCCCTGCGCGCCGGCGCCACCCGCCTGCCCCAGCAGGCTGCCATCGAAATACAGGCCGGAGCCCGCGCCGATGCGGATCGCACCGGCATCGCTGGCGATCAGCGTGGCGTCGGCCAGGCGCAGGCAGGGTTGCAGGATGCCGACATAGCCGCTGGCACCGGAGACATCGATCAGCGCCGCGGTGCGATTGCCGTCGCTGCTGCCGGTATTGCCGCCGCTGGACGATCCCCCCGAACCACCGGAGCCGCCGTCATTGCTGCCGAATTTCGGAATCACCGCGTTGCTGCCGGCAGCGGTGCCGGTGCTGGCGCTGCCGGTGTTGCCGGTGCTGGACGAACCGCTGCAGTCCTGCGTATCCGCGCAGCTCAGGGCGATGACATAACCGGTGTCGGCGCTGAGTGTCACCGAACCGCCGTCGATCACCTCGCCCACCGGAATCATTCCCGAACCCGCCGGCGCGGTGGTGGTGTCGTAGAGCGTGGTGCCGGAGACGTCGATCAGACTCTCGGCGCCGAGCAGCACCCACTTATCGTCGGAGGTATAGGGATTGAGGATGCCGGCGCTGCTGTCGGCGCCGCCGGAAGGATTGTTGTGATAGCCGCCCGAGGCGGTATCGACGCTGAGCGTGACCGAGCCGCCGTGATCGATGATGGAACCGAGCAGGGTCACGCGATTGTGCGAGGCGATCACGACGCTGGAGCGCGGCTCGATGGCCAGCGTGGCGGCGGTATCGATCAGCACCGAGCCCGTCGCCAGCGGATCGCCGCCCTCATCCAGCAGGCTCGGCGGCACGAAGATGCCGCCCGACTCGCCGCCCACCCAGTTCAGATAGTCGCCGGCGTAGAGCGCGAAGCTGGCACTGCGCGTGTGAAAGGCATCGAGCCGGCCGATGGTGATCGCACCCGCACGGGCCAGCTGCAGCAGATCGCTGCCGCTGCCGATGCTGCGCAGCGCCGGGATCGCATCTTCGGCGCCGCTCAGCAGCCATTGCTGCGGACTGACCAGCACGCGGGTGTTGGAGGCGATGCCGGCGTCGTAGACCGCATCCAGACGGAAATCAGCAAAACCGCCCGGGACCGGCCTGCCGCCGGCATCGCGGCCGCCGGCACTGAACAGCGCCGGATCGATCGCCAGCGTGCCCTGCGCATCGCTGCCGGTGGAACCGTCGATGACAATGCCCGGCGCGCGCAGTGCCAGGCGGCCGCCGCGCTGGAAGCCATAGCCATAGAGCGCGCCGCCCAGCTCGATATGACCGACCTCATCGAGCAGGGTGCTGGGCAGCGCCGGACCACCGACGCGGCCGAAAGGCGCGCCATTGAGCAGATAGGTGCTCAGCGCAATCGAGCCGCCGCTGCCGAGAATCACGCCATCGCTGCTGCGCTGCAGCCTGCCGTTCTGCTGCACGCGCAGGCCGCTCATCACGTCGATGACGCTGCCGCTGTTCAGCACGATGGCGCCGGTGAGATTGGCCACCGTCGGCGGCACCTCGGGCGTGCCGGTGTCATCGGGATTGTTCGGGTCCGGCTCCACCGCCGGGCTGCCCGGATCGGTGACGAAGGAGGACTGCAGCGTGCTCAGCGTCACCGAGCCGCCGTTGAGGTAGGCGCTGCCGTGCGCCTGCTGCTGATCCAGATCGGTATCGTTGATCAGCAGGCCACGGGCACTGAGCCTGGCCTTGTCGCCCAGCACGATATCGCCGGGCACCACATCGCCCTCGGTCTCCAGCACCGAGGCGCCTTCCAGATACGTCTGGCCGGTGCTGAGCAGATTGATGCGGCCCGAAGGCGCGCTGAGCTGACCTTCGACATCGATGCGCGAGGCCACCATCTCGATGCGCGCCGCCGAGATGCTCAGGCCGTTGTCGCCCTTGGCGCTGCCGCCCGGCGCCACGCTCAGCTGCGCATCCTCCGCCACCTTGATCTCGCCGCCCATGGTGGTGGCGCCGGCCTGATCGGCGATGATCTTCACCACACTGGCGCCGGAGTCGCGGATCAGCTTGGCCGAAACCGGTGTCCACCAGGCGACATCGCCGGTATCGCTGGCGTCGCCGCCGCGTTCGAAAGCCGGCGAGCGCGCGTCCACGCCGCGCAGCAGCGCACTGTCGAGCTGCGACACCACCGCATAACTCGGCCCGCCGCTCACGGTATTGAGACCCGGAAACAGCTGCCCGGAAAAATTGCCGCCCCACTGCAGGGTGCCGCCGAGACTGATGCCGCCGTTGTCCAGCTGCCGGCGTCCGGACACCGCATGCGCGTCCACGCTGCCGGCGATCAGGCTGGTGGTCTGTCCGAACACGGTGAGGCTGCCGGCGTTGCCGCCGCCGATGTCGGCCTCCTCGTAAACCAGGCCTTTGCCGGACAGCAGCGGGTTGATGTAGACCTCGCTGATGTTCCAGCGCGGATGCTGCTCCACCGCCTGGCCCGCGAAACCCACGTAGCGCACATTGGGATCGGCATGGGCGATGTCCACCACGCCGCCGGACGCGGTCACCAGCCGTGTCGCATTGCTGTAGCCGGCGTCGTAATGCAGATAGCCGCCGGCCAGATTGAGCTGCGAGCCGATGTCGGCAATCACCTCATTGCCCAGCAGCTTGAGATTGCCGCCGTTGACCAGCAGCTCGCGCACACCGCGGCTGACGTTCTCCACATAACCCAGCAGATTGGCCAGCGGCGTGCCCACCCAGCTGACACCGTCGCTGCGCGTGCCGCTGTCGCGGCTGTCGAACACCAGGCTGGAACCGAACAGCGGACCGCTGCGCTGCAGCGGCGAATCAGCCAGCTCGTTGAGGCCGATGCGCGGCACGCTGATCAGCACCTCGGACAGCGGCACCTCGATATCGGCCAGACCCGAGACATCGATGCTGGCGCCCGGCGCGATATACAGGCGCCCGGCCACGCCCTCGCTGGCATCGACCGTGGACTTGAGCAGCGAGCTGTCTTCCGCCACGGCCGTGAGATTGACGTTCTGTCCCGGCGCCTCCAGCAGCGCGCCGCTGTCCAGCACGATGGCCGAGGCTTTCACGTTCAGGCCCTGCGGCGCGAACTGCGCATCGGCGGAGGCCGAGGAATTGGTTTTGTCCGGCGTATCGTCGGCGGCATCGTGGTCGAACACGCCGCTCTTGCCCTCATCGGGCAGCACCGTCGTCAGGGAGCGCCCCGAGAAGCCGGCGTAGCCGTAGCGCTGATAACGCTGCGACTGCTCGTCGTAACCATCGGCGGCGATGATGTCGATATAGCCGGCGCGTGCCACGCTGGTGCTGGCCTCGATCACGCCATCCTGCAGCACGCGGCTGCCGATCAGCGACACGCCGCCGCGCAGCGCGCTGATCAGGCCGCTGTTGTCGATCGTGAACAGCGGCGTGAGCTCGGCATTGCCGTGACTGGCATCGACGATGCGGCCCACCGAATTGACCACGAAGCGCCGCGAACTCTGCGAGCTGTCGGGTCGCGAGACTTCGACGCCCACACCGGCCACCAGCGCCAGCTGGCTGTCGGCGGCATCGAGCACGCCGGCGACATGCACGTTCGGCGCCGCGATCAGGCCGAAGCCATCGTCGCGGATCGACAGCTGCGCGCCGCGCGCCACCGTGACATCGCCCGGCAGGGCCAGCGACAGCGCATCCGCCGCCGCCAGCGGCAAGGTGGCGCCGCCCCGCGCATTCAGGCCCAGCACGCCACCGATGGCGCTGTTGGGATCGGTGGACAGCAAGCCGTATTTCAGGAACTGCGTGTTGCTGTAGGCCAGCGCCTCGTCGCTGAGATCACGCAGCTTCTGCTCGCCCGTGCGCAGATACAGCGGCAGCGTCGAGACCAGCAGCGAATGCGTGTCGATGCGGCTGCCGGCGTCGAACAGCACGCCGTTCTGATTGAGGATGTAGACCGCGCCCTCGGCCTTGATGGTGCCCTGCACCACCGAGGCCTCGACGCCGGGCCTGACGCGGTTGAGCGCGATCCAGTCGTTCTTGCCGTCGGACTGCGTGCCGGCGTGCTGGTCGATGTGCAGCGTGGTGTGCGCGCCGACGTTGAAGGAGTCCCAGGTGAGAACCGCCTTGTCGGCGGTCTGCGCCACCGTCACCGTGGTGCGGCCATCCTGCACCGCCTGCGTCGGCGCCTCGGCATTGACCCAGATGCACTGCGCGGCGCTGGCACAGCCGGCGCTGCCGCTGGCCTGCGGCACTTCGATCTTGCTGGGCACCAGGCCGCCGGCGGTGAGGCCGTCCGGCACTGCCGGGGCTTCCAGACTCAGCTGCTGCGCCGCCGCCAGCTGGCGCTGCTTCTCGGCGGCGATACCGTCCAGGGCCGCGCGCAGATTGCTCAGCGAACGATCCGCCGACTTCAAGGCCTGGTCCGGCGTGCTGGCGCCCGACTGCAGTACCGCCGTGGTCGGCGAACGGGTCGCCGGTATCTGGTTCTGCGCGGCGCTGCCCGCGTGCATCTGCGCGAACCAGGCCGCCGAGCCGATGGAAGCGCCGGCAAGCGCCGGCGTCGCCTGCAGCAGCGAGGGCGCGCCCAGCAGCCCCAGCAAGGCGATGCGCCGCATGCGGCCCTGCGCCGACAGCGGCCAGAGGCCGGGTCTGCGCTGCTGGCGATCAGGACGTTTCATGGCGCGCTTCCAGTTTGAATTTCAGGCGGACTTGGCGGCCGGCGCGGCCGGCATGCTGCGCACGAAGGCGATGAATTCATGCAGCACGCGATCCCAGAGCTCGCAATAGGCTCGCAGCAGCGCCGCCGGCTCGCCGGCCGCGATGAACACATCCATCGCCACCACCAGCATCTCGCCGCTGTGATACATGCGCGCGAAACGCTTGCCGGCGTTCCAGCGCTGCGCCATCGCCGCGTCCAGCCCGCCATCGGTGGCGATCAGACAGCTGAAGCTCAGATCCACGTAACGGTCCTGCTGCTGCGGCGCGCAGTTGCCGCCGGTGACCACGAAGCCGATGCCCTGCACCGCGCTTTGAATCAGCTGGCGACCGTCTTGCTGCTCGGCGAGCGTGGCGCGCAGGCCGGCGCCGCGCAGCACGTCGGCGATCTCGGCCAGGCTCAGGGATGCGACAGGGGTATTCATGGATTCTTTCCGTTGGCGCTTGCGGTTTCAGGGGTTCTTGCTGCCGGCGCGCAGCGTCGCGGCCTGATCGCGGTAACGCTGCGCGGTCTGCTCCAGCTGCGCCTGCCGCAGGCCGGTGAGCGGCTCGCGTGACAGCAGCACATCGGCAAAGCCGCGATTCTGGTAGCGCAGCGCCAGCTCATCGACCACGCCCAGCAGGCTGCGGTTATCGGCAAGGCATTCGGTCAGCGCCGCATCCGCAGCCTCGGCGCGGCGGTGGTCGGCGAGCAGCGTGGATTGCAGGCGGCGGTAATCCTGCTGCGCGCTCTGCTGGGCCTCCTGCAGCTGCTGCAGCTCGCCGCCGCGCTGCGTGAGCTGCGCCTGCAGCGCCTCGCGCTCGCCGCGCAGCTGCTGGATGTCGTGCTGCAGGCGCTGCGCCTTGCCCGGGTCCTCCACGGGCCGCGCCTGCGCCTGCGCGAGCTGCACCTTGAGGCTGGCGTTTTCCTGCGTCAGCGCACGCAGCTGGGTGATGGTGTTGCGCAGCTGATCGCGCAGCCGGTCTTCGGAATTGCGATCCGCGCGGGCCGGCGCCGCCAGCATCAGCAGCGCGCTCAGCAAAAGCAGGCGTCCTGGCGACATGGCGGGATCAGAAGCGCACGGCCAGATCGATCTGCAGCACATCGATCGAGAGCTTGGGCCCGGTGATCTCGGTGGCGCTCAGATAGCGGGCGCCCAGCGTCGCGGACGGCGCAAAAGTGAAACTGCCGCCGACGTAATAGCCCTGCGCATTGCTGCCGCCGAGATGGAAGTCGGAATCGGTGAAAGCATCGAGCAGCGCATCACTCTGCACGTAGCGATAGCCGAACTGCGCCTGCCAGTCGCCGGGACGCTGCAGCTTGGGCCGGCCGAGACGCAGCTGCGCCTGATAGGCATTGCCGCCGCCTTCCCAGGCCTGCTGCGCCGTGCAGCTGCTGGCGTTGGCGCAGGGACCGAGATTGTTCACCGGCACCTGCGCGCGGATCTTGTCCGGCGAGAACGTGAGGTTGCGCGCGTAATCGGCATCCAGCGCGACGCGCACGGTCTCGCTCAGCGGCGCATCCCAGCTGGCACTGAGCGAGAGCACGCGGAACTGCGACGCCAGACCGAAATACTGATAGGTGGGGTCTTCGTTTTCGTTCTGCACCTGCAGATTGCGCAGGGCGAACATGGTGTTGCCCTTCTGCACGAAGGCCGGCCGCGAATCATCCGTGCTGCAGGCGTTTGCCGAACCCGGCGCCTGACATTGCGAGGAGAACTTGCCGACCACCTTGGTGAAATCGTAGAAGCCGGCGCCGACCCGCAGCATCTGCTCCTTGAACAGGTCGCCGCGCCATTCCAGCTGCGCGCCGAGCAGCCACTTGTCGCGGCTGGCGTACTTGCTCAGGCCGTTGCTGGCGTAGTTCAGATCGGTGTTCTCCACCGAGTACGCGCCCAGCGCCAGCTGCAGCGAGCGCTGCGGGCTGAAGCTGTAGCGGTAACGGCCGCCCAGGCCGTCGAAACTCAGATCGCGATCCCAGATCAGATCGGTGCCGGTGGTGAAGGGATTGGGCGCGCGGCCACCGTCGAAACTCAGCGCGGCGAGCATCTGGTAGTGCACATAGGCGCGGTCGATCAGCACCTGCGGCTTGTTGAAGCTGGTGCCCAGGGTCTGGTTGGTGGACACCGGGTTGCCGCCGTTGCCGGTGGCGAGACGGAAGTTGAACACCATGGGATCGGAGAGCGTGTAGCTCAGGCCCAGCTTGGCGCGCAGCTTGGGGATGGTGCGGTTCTGCGTGGTGTTGAGAAACGGCACGGTCACCAGCGAAGGGTCCGAGGGCGGCGTGAAGTTCACCGGCGCGCCGCTGTTGATGGCCTGGAAGTTGAAGAACTGCGCGCCATTGCCCTTGTCCATGAGATCGGCTTCCATGCGCAGCAGAATCTCGCCTTCGATCCGGGTGCGCCGCACCCAGGCCGGCAGCGCCTCGGGCTGCGCCCAGTTCTCCTTGGCGGCGGTGGCCAGGATCTCGTCGCGCAATTCCTTCTTGATCTCTTCGCGCTGCTGCTCGCTCAGATACGGCACGCGCACCGCCTTGTCCTTGTCGCCGGCGGTCTTGTCCGGGCTTTCCGTGGCGGGCTTGTTCAGCGGCGCGGCCGGCGGCGGCGCCGACTCGCCGAGAAAATCGCTCATCTGCAGATCGGGTGTCGCGGCCGGCGTCTGCTCCTGCGGCAGCGGCTGCGCCTGTGCGAGCGTGGCGGCGCAGAGGCTGGCGCAGGCGGCCAGCAGGCGCAGGCCCTGGCGCGGCTTGAGGACGTGAAGATCGGCTTGGTCAATCATGAGCGGGATATATCCTGGCGAGATGTCAGCTGTTGAAGCGCGTGCCGCGATTGCGTGCGCCCAGGCGCAGATTCATGGGTTGCGGCATATCGGCGGGGGGAACGTCCAGACGGCCGATGCTGCGCAGGGCCTCCAGAACCAGATCGTCGATATCGCTCTTGCCGCTGGGCTGCAGCAGCGCGACGCGGCTGATGCGACCATCGGCTTCGACCCAGATCTGTGCGGTGAGCTCGAGGCGCTGCTCGCGCAAGCGCTTGCGGCGATCCATCGCCGCATAAACCTTGTCGTGAACCTTGCTGTAGTACCAGCCGAAGCGGGAACCGCCGCCACCACCACCGCCATAACCGGCGCCGCCCGGCTTGCCACCGAGTCCGAAGCCATCGCTGCCACCCTCGCCCGCCGCGTCCAGCGCCGGCGGACCGGGCGGCGCATCGGAGGGCGGCTCGGGTGAAGGGGGCGTCTGCTGCAGCTCCTCCACCTTCATCTGCGGCGTCTGCTCCTTGGGCGGCTCGATCTTCTGCTCGGGCGGCGGCGGCGGGGGTGGCGGGGGCGTCGGCTGAATCAGCTTGAGCTGCACCACTTCCGGCACGATCCTGCGCGGCTGTTCACCACCGGAGTGAACCAGCGCGTAAATGCCCCAGCCGAGCAGCGCCAGCAGCGCGAGAACGCCGAGTACCGGCCCCGCCTTCCTCATCGTGTTTTGCAGACCAGCGGGCATGATCGGCGCTGACTACTGAACCAGACGCTGGGTGACCAGACCGAGCTGCGTGATGTCCAGCTCGCCCAGCAGCGCCAGCACGTCGATCACGTTCTGGTATTGCGTGGCACTGTCGCCGCGCACGATCACCGGCAGATCGGGGTTCTCGGCCTTCTTCTGCTTGAGGCGCTGGGCCAGTTCCTCGCGGCTCACCGGCACCGCGTCCATGAAGATCTTGCCTTCATTGTTGATGGTGATGGCCACGGTCTTGGGCTTGGCCAGACTGGGCTGGTTGGAAGCCTTGGGCAGATTCACCTTCACGCCCTGCACCGAAGCCGTGGTCATGATGATGAAAATCACCAGCAGCACGTAGGCGAGATCGAGCATCGGGGTGACGTTGATATCGTCGTAGGCCTTGTCTTCCTGGACTTGCATGGCGCTGTCTCCTGGGTGCTTCAGACCGCGTGGAACCGCTCGGCCACCTTGGTGGTGAACTCCTGCACGAACACCTGCATGTCCGCGCTGCATTCCTTCACCCGGGAGAGCAGATAGTTGTAGCCAAACAGGGAGGGAATCGCGACGAGCAGGCCGGCGACGGTGGCGGCCAGGGCGGCGGCGATGCCGGGCGCGATGGCATTGATGTTCACATCACCGGCGGCAGCCACCGAGGCGAAGGTGATCATCACGCCCATCACCGTGCCGAGCAGGCCGATGAAAGGGCCGCCGGAAATGGCGATGGTGAGCAGCACCATGAACTTGTTCAGCGCCTGCGTCTGGCGCAGCACCACGGTTTCCATCGCGGCGCGGATCGCTTCGATGGCGGCCGGGTTGAGACTGACACCGGGCTGCAGCTGCGGATTGCGATGGCGCAGCTCGCGCAGGCCGCTGTCGAACAGCGCATGCAGCGGCGACTGCAGCGCCAGCGCCGATGCCGGCGCGGTCTCGCCGCTGTGCATGCTGCCGGCCAGCGTCAGCACATCGCCCTCGGCGCCGGCCAGCAGGTCGAGAAACGCGGCATTGCCCTTGGCGGCACGGCTGAGCTGGCTTGCCTTGCGCGCCATGATCACGAAGCTGATGCTCATCATGGTCATCAGCACCACGATGGCGATCCAGGCATCGAGCGTCAGCGAAGACAGAATGATGCCGAGATGACTGGTGTGGCTGGAGCTCTGCTGTTCGTCACCGCCGAAACCCAGCAGCTTGTCCTGCGTGCCCTGGTTGGACGCCGCGAGCTGCATCCAGCCGGCGCTGAGTTCGCCGCGGTAGATCTGGAATTCATCCAGCGTGCCGTGATAGGCCTGCTGCACCGCGCCGCCGCTGCCTTCGCCACCCAGCGTGGCGCCCGCCTGCAGCGTGGGCAGGCTCACCGGCGCACTGCCGGCCAGCTTGCCATCCAGATACAGCGACAGGGTGCCGGCGGTGGACACCGTCACGCCCACGTGATGCCAGCTGCCATCGGCAATCGCGGTCGGCGCGCGCAGCAGGCTGCGGCCGTTCACCGCCACCGAGGGATGGCCGCCGTCCAGGCCGATGCGCAGCGCGCCATTGCCATAGCTGTACACGGTGGCGGATTCGGCCGCCGAGGGCCGCAGCCACAGCGACCAGCTCAGCGCCGCGCCACTCTGCATCTGCAGCGCGGCATTGGCGGGAATGCTGAGCAGCGCGGTGCCGTCAAAGCGCGCGGCGCCGCCGATCAGGCCGCTGTCATCGCCGGCCACCACGCTGCCGGCGTGTTGTGCGTAGGTGGTGGCGTCCTGCGCCGCCGAGCCCGCAGCATCGGAGAAGTGATAGACCAGCAGCTGTTCGGCGGGATAGGTCTCGCGGCTCTCCGGCAGGGTGTTGGTCTGCGCATTGCCGTAGTACATCCAGATCCTGGTCTGCACGTCCGGCTTGAGTTCCGGCAGCGCCACCCAGACGAAGGCCATGTTGAACACCGGATCGAACTTCTCGATGTGATAGGCCAGCGGCGTCTTGTCATCCTCGGCGACGAAGCGCAGATCGGAGCCGTCGGCATTGGCATCGCCGAAGCGGAACACGCCCTCGTGCAGACGCACCAGCACCACGGCCGGGTGCAGCGCCGCGCCGCCCGACACCGGCACGGCGGCGGGATTGAGCACGATCTGCTTGCGATACGACCAGTCGTGGCTCCACCACGCACCCGCCGCCTGCGACCAGCCGGCCAGCAGTGCGCCCAGCGCCAGCCACGAGCGGATTTTTCGATTCATACGCATTGGCACCACACTCCCTAGAAACTGCCGACGAAGCGGAACAGCAGACGACGATCACCCTTGGCGGTCGGTGCGGCCAGACCGCTGGGCGTGTTTGAATTCGGATCGGACTTCACGAACGGCAGGCTGCGCAGCGCCTCGCTGTACACCAGCTGCAGGTTCGCGTACTCGCGCATGCGCAGGCTCAGTCCGCCACCGGTGCTCATCAGCCTGAAGATGCGCGGCGAGCTGGCATCGACATAAGGGCCGTGGTCATGCAGCCAGGCGGCGTCGAAGAAGCCGTAAGGCTGCAGCTCGGTGAGATAGGCGGCCCAGCCCGCGGCGGCGAACAGATCCGGCAGCGAAGGCAGACGCAGCTCCAGATTGCCCACGGCGCCGTAATCGCCGGTGACCTCGGCCTCGAAGTAGCCGCGCACGCTGTCGGTGCCGCCACCGGAGAGCTTTTCCGCCGGCAGCAGCGGCCGGTCGGTGAACTGGCCCAGCGCACGCAGATTGATGCCGAAGCCCTTGGGCAGCGAGATGTAATCACTGAGCGAGGCCCGCAGGTATACCGATTGCGCGCGTGCGCCATAGCGCGACAGATCCAGCTGCTGCTCATCGCTGCCCACTGCGCCGGTGCTCATGATCAGCGCTGCATCACTCTGCAGGCGGTGATGCGTACCGCGATAGCTTTGCGAGAGCGACACGCTCAGCGGCAGATAACGCAGCGGCGTGAGTTCGGTCTTGCTGCCCTGCGCCGAGCTGAGCACGGTCTGCGAGTCGAAGTTCTTGTAATCGGCGCCCAGCGTGATGCTGGGAAACCAGTCCTGGCTCTCCACCGTCAGCGGGCGGCTCAGGCGCAGGCCGATGGTATTGCTGTCGCTGATCGCCAGAATGCCTTGCGCGACCTCGATGCGGCTGTTGCTCTGCAGATCGGACAGGGTCAGGGTCCAGGGCGAATCGCCCAGGTGCAGGGCGTAGGAGGCCGACAGGATGCGGCCGTCATCGCTTCGCGAAGGCGCGGTGCTGTAGAACAGGCTCAGCGTGTTGCCGCGCTGGAAGAGATTGCCGTAGTAGGCGCTGACATAGCTGCGCAGCGCCGTGGTGCCGCGGGCGTGATCGTTGTTCAGGCCCAGCGAGGCGCCCAGCGGCAGCGACTCGTCCACCTTGAGCGTGATGTCCAGCGTGCCCGGCACCTGTCCCGGCGCCAGCTCCGGCGTGACGCGCCGGCTGGCGATGCGGTTGGCAGAGAGCAGCTCGCGCTGCAGCTCATTGAAGTTCGGCACCGTGCCGGCCTGCAGCGAAGGCACCTCCAGGCGCAGCCCCTGCGCGGAGCTGTAGCGCGCGCCTTCGATGCGCGTATCGCCGATGGCCGTCTCGCTGACCTGCAGCTTGATGATGCCGTCGCGGATGGTCTGCTTGGGAATGGTCACCGTCACGGTGCGATAGCCCAGCTCCTTGTACAGCTTCTCCAGCGCGGCGCGTGCGCCGTCCACGTCTTCGGCCTTGCGCTGCTCGCCGACGAAGAACTGCAGCACCTCCTGAATCTCACGCGGCGTCAGCACGCTGTTGCCCAGCACCTGGAATTCCTGGATGTCGAAACGGCGATCCTGTACCGGCACCACCTGCGTGGCGCCTGCGACGCGCGGCGCTTCCTGCGCTCGCGACACGCCAACGGCGCCCACCAGCAAAGCCAGTGCGGCGTAGATACGCACAGACGACATCCCCTTCCCCAGATGGAAAAACGCGTGTAGCCCCAAGCTCTGATCTGCGCCCTTGCGCGACCTCGCAAAGGCTGTTTCGACGCGAGAGAGCCGCAGCAGCGGGCCGCTGTCGAACGTTTGTCATTATCGAAGGCTACCGTTACAGAATTGTTGCCTTCCGAGCTGCCCATGCCGGCTTACGCCTCCAACCACTCCGGTGAGTCATTGTCTTTGTTGAAGCGCTGGTCGCTGCCGCTGCTGGCGCTGGGCGGCATCGCGCTGCTGCTGACGCTGGCCGGCGCACCCGCGCCTTCATCCCCGCCGCGCGAAACCGAAATGGCCGCGATTCATGCGGCAAGGGTCCGGCAGGACATGGCCGCCTCTGTCACGACGACTGCACCCGCCGCCACGCAGTCCGGCCCGAAGCAGATGGAAGTCGTGGAGATGGATGGCAGCCTGGACGAGGACAGCGGCGATGACGATCCCTATGCCTTTCACGATGCGCTGCAGACACCCGATCCGGGTGAGGGCATCCGCCCCAGCAACGAGGTGATCACCACTGCCGCCGAAGACGAGGCGCCGGCGCTGCCGAGCGATGAGCTCGATGCGCCGCAGCGCGACTACAGCGCTTCACCACTGGCACAGCAACGCCGGCAGGCCAGACTGTCGGCAATCGCCGCGGCCGCCGGCGCCGCAGCGACGCAGCGCTGTGAAGCGGCGCCCGATGCCGCGCAGCCGCTGGACAGCCGCTCGCTACCCGAGGCCCTGCGCAGTTCCTTCAAGACGCCGCGCTTCGATGTGCTGGCTTACGACCGTGACGCCAGACGCCGCTTCGCCATCGTCGATGGCGTGCGCATCAACGAAGGCAGCGCGCTGGATGCGCAGACCACACTGCTGGGCATCACGACGGACGGCACGCTGCTGGAACACCGCGGCTGCCTGATTCTCATCGCCGCGCGCCGACGCTGAAAGATTTCGCCGTGCGTTTCACAAAACTCTAAGAGAACTGCAATGAAGCGCCTGTAAGGTGCCAGCCGCTCGCTCATGGCGAGCAGGTGCCAGTGCCAGGTGAGTTGTCGCGTCAAAGCAGGGGTTTTCGCGATTCAAGCGATTCAAGTACGGCGGCGCTTGCGCTGCAGGCGCCGTGGTCGTTGACCATTTCTCTCAAGGGGATTTCATGAAATCGATCCATCAGCTGTTCCGCATCGCGGCCGTCGCGGCCGTGCTTGCGGCGCCGTCGGCCTTCGCCGCCACGGCCACGCCGCCCGCCACGGTTCTCTACGGCGGCGGCGCCACCTTCCCGGCCGAGGCCTACATCGGCTCGACCTTCCTCGGCGTGAAGACCGCGCTGCCGACGGCAGCCCGTCTCTCCGTCACCAACGGCATCGCCGCGCCCTCGGGCGTCACCACCGCCACCGCCGACAAGGGCTCGCTGTTCGGCGCCTTCGCCGTGCTCAACAACACCATCGGCGCCTGGTATTGCCAGACCGGTTCGGGCACGGGCAAGAACGTGCTGACCGGCGGCAGCGCCGGCACCGTCCTCGCCAGCGGCGCCTGCGGTGACTACGGCAGCACGCCGGCCGGCTTCGGCGCGCCCTCGGGCGTGGAAGCCAGCTTCGCGGGCACCGATGAGCCGCTGTCCACCAGCGACATCACCAACTTCAACACCAACAAGGCCGCCACCCACACCGAGCTGGTACAGATTCCCAGCACCATCGGCTCCATCGCGATCGTTTACAACAACAGCGATCTGGGCAAGACCAAGCTGAACCTGACGCGTTCGGACATCTGCGGCATCTTCTCCGGTGCGATCACCAACTGGAGCCAGCTGACGCATACGCCGAAGTACACCGCCAAGGCCAAGGCCATCAATCTGGTGGTCCGCTCCGACTCCTCGGGCACCACCTTCAACCTGACCAACTTCCTGAGCGCGGCCTGCCCCTCGCTGGCGCTGCCGGGTGATACCGCCTACGCCGGCTTCAAGATGAACAAGGTGTTCACCACGTCCTTCCTGAGCGGCTTCACCGCCCCGACGGTGGATGCGCAGAGCGGCAACGGCGGCGTGGTCTCGCGCGTCAACGCAGTGGACGGCTCCATCGGCTATGCCGACGTCGCCGACGCCGCCGCGCGCGCCAAGCTCGCCGGCAGCAAGGTCACCTACGCCACCGTGGCTTATGCGGCGGACGTGGCCAAGTCTTCGCTGGTGCTGGCGCCGAGCGGCTCGGGCAGCTGCCCGAACGGCACCTACGGCAAGCGCGTGGACAAGACCGTGGGGCCGATCACCACGGTGACCAACCCGAGCTCCACCAAGACGCTGAAGTTCACCTGCCCGGCCATCACCTACAACAAGCTCGACCCGGCGAAGAACCTGCTGGCCAAGGGCACCACGGGCGTGGCGCTGACCGCGCAGGCTGACAAGCTGATGGGCTCGGTGGGTTCCAACGGCCGTCAGGCGCTCGACAGCGCTGCCTACACGCCGGCTGGCGTTGCGGGCTGCGTGCAGGTGGTGGACCCGGCGGCGCTGTTCGCCGCTCCGGCCGCGACCAAGAAGGCTGCCGCCGACGTCAGCACCTACCCGCTGGTCGCGCTCACCTATCTGGTGGCCAACAGCACGGGCAATGGCGCCAACACCGCGGCGCTCAAGAGCCTGCTGAAGACGCCTTACGACACCGCCACGCTGGCCAAGACCAAGACCATCGGCAAGACCTCGGGCTACGCGCCGCTGACACTGACCCTGGGTGGCGGCTACGCCACGCCGGCGGCGCTGATCGACGCCTGCATCCAGAACTAAAGGTTTTCGCCGCAACAGTTTTCACGTTGTAGCTTTCCCATCCTGGCCCCGGCTCGTCCGGGGCTTTTTTTTGCGTGCCTTTCAAAACCCTCTGATATTTTCTTGCGCGCAGCGGGCAAAGTGAATGTCGACCGGCCCTAGTCGCGATCCGGCGCACCCAGCGGAAACAGCGGCCGATACGGCCGTGCCTCGTCCACCGCCCGCGCGAACGAAGGCCGTGCCAGCAGTCGCGCGCGATAGGCACGCAGGCGCGGATGGGCTTCGGGAATGGCCAGCACCCAGTCGGCGTAGAACAGCGCAGGCGCTGCGGCGCAGTCGGCGAGCGTGAAGTCTTCGCCGGCCGCCCATTGCCGCCCGGCTAGCTCGTTCTCCAGCCAGTCGTAGGCACGCAGCAGACGCTCGCCGGCAATCGCCACGCCCTGCTCGCGCGGCATCGGCAGCCTGCCCAGCGCGCTGTCCACCGCGATCTGCATCGCATCCATGACATGCAGATCGAAGAAGCGATCCAGAAAGCGCACCTTGAGCGCCGCCATCGGCTCATCCGGCAGCAGGCGCAGCGGGCCGGGGTGGCGCAGCTGCAGGTACTCGATGATCACACTCGACTCGACCTGCTGCTGCTCGCCATCGAGCAGCAGTGGAAACTTGCGCAGCGGCCAGCGTCGCAGCCACTCCGTGACATGCGCCGGCGCTTCGGGGCCGATGCAGCGGAATTCAAAGAGCAGCTGGTTTTCGTACAGCGCAATGAGCACCTTCTGCGTGTACGAGGAGAACGGATGACCGTAGAGCGCGAGCGTCATGGCGATGACCTTGTCGGGACAAGCCCACACGCTAGCGCGTGCGCGCGACGGCGCACAAGCCGGCGGCAGCCTGGGCCGGCCCGCGCGCTGTCGCGCGACGACGACGGGCTCAGGCGTTGATCGACGCCATCGCCGCCTGCGGATAACGCGAACCGGCCGCGACATCGGGCGGGAACACCGCATCCAGCTGCGCCAGTTCCTGGGCGCTGAGCTGCACCGACAGTGCGCCGAGGTTTTCTTCCAGATAGCGGCGCCGCTTGGTGCCGGGAATCGGTACGATGTCCTGTCCCTGCGCCAGCACCCAGGCCAGGGCCAGCTGCGCCGGCGTGCAGCCGTGCTGCTGCGCGAGGCTCTGCACCGCCTCCGCCAGCTTCAGATTGCGCGCGAAGTTCTCGCCCTGGAAGCGCGGACTCTGGCGACGGTAATCGTCCTCGGCAAAATCCGCAGCGCTGCGCAGCGCGCCGGTGAGAAAGCCGCGCCCCAGCGGACTGTAGGCCACCAGGCTCACACCCAGGCGGCGGCACGCGGCGAGCGTGCTGTTGCTTTCCGGATCGCGCGTCCACAGCGAATACTCGCTCTGCAGCGCGCTGATCGGATGCACCGCGCAGGCTCGCTCCAGCGTCTGCGCCGAAGCTTCGGACAGGCCCAGGTAACGCACCTTGCCGGCCTTCACCAGATCGGCCATGGCGCCCACGGTGTCCTCGATGGGCACGCTGCGATCGACACGATGCTGGTAATACAGATCGATATGCGACACGCCCAGGCGCTGCAGGCTGGCCTCGCAGGCGGCGCGCACATACTCGGGACGGCCGTCGACGCTGCGCTTCGCGGGATCCTGCGCATCGCGCACGATGCCGAACTTGGTGGCGAGAAAAACCTGCGTGCGCCGACCGGCGATGGCGCGCCCCACCAGTTCTTCGTTGGTATGCGGGCCATACATGTCGGCGGTGTCGAGCAGATTGATGCCGCGCGCCAGCGCCAGATCGATCGTCGCCAGGGCTTCGGCCTCGTCGCGGCCGGCATAGAAATCGGACATGCCCATGCAGCCCAGACCCAGCGCGGAAACCACGGCGCCGTTGCGGCCCAGCCTGCGCGTTGCCAGCTTGTCGTTCATGACAGCACTCCATCAGCGAGGGATGAGGTGCACAGCCTAAGGCCGCCGTGCCGGGCAGGCTTAGATCAATGCTCGCGCATCCTTGCCCGATCCTGCAGAACCGCGTGCAGACCTGGCGCGACGCGCGCATCATCGACGCCGGTTCCCTCGCGATGCCGACACCATGTCCTCCACCGTGCTACCGCTGAATTCCAACGAATCCGGCCACGAGCCACGCCGCACCGAACTGGTGGCGCGGCTGTCGCGCCTGGCCACGACCGACGGCCGCCACCAGACCGCCATCGAGGCCGTGCAGATCATCCGCGCCAGCACGCCCACGCAGGCCCTGCCGGCGCTCTACGAGCCGGCGCTGTGTGTCGTAGTGCAAGGCCGCAAGCACGCGCTGCTGCACGGCGAAACCTATGTCTACGACCCGCTGCGCTATCTAGTGGTGTCGGTGGCCATGCCCATCATCGCGCAGATCATCGAGGCCTCGCCGGAGCGCCCGTATCTGTGTCTGCGCATCAACATCGACGCCAGGGAACTCGGCAGCCTGCTGCTGGACGGCGGCGCGCCGTCGGCCGGCGCGGTGGATCGCGGCCTGTACAGCGCGCAGCTGAGCGAAGCGCTGCTGGATGCGGTATTGCGCCTGGTGCGCCTGCTCGATACGCCCGAGGATGTGCCGGTGCTCGCACCGCTGGTGCTGCGCGAAATCCACTACCGCAGCCTCACCGGCGAGCTGGGCCATCGCCTGCGCGCGCTGGCGCTGGTGGACAGCCGCGCCGAGCGCATTCATCGCACCCTGCAACTGCTGCGCGAACGCTATGCGCAGAACCTGAGTCTGGAACAACTGGCGCAGACCGCGAACATGAGCCTGTCCTCGCTGCATCAGCACTTCAAGGCCGTGACCGCGATGTCGCCCCTGCAGTATCAGAAGCAGCTGCGTCTGCACGAAGCACAGCGCCTGATGCTCGGCGAGGGACTGGAGGCTGCAAGCGCCGCGCACCGCGTCGGCTATGAAAGCGCCTCACAGTTCAGTCGCGAATACAAACGCCTGTTCGGCGTGCCACCACGCCAGCAGATCGAAGCCTTGCGGCGACGCGCGGGTGAGCATCGCAGCCCATGAACCCGCGCCCCGAACCCGCCACGGTGCCAGCGGCAAGCCGCGCCGCGACGCTGCTGCAGGACGCCGACTTCCACGACGCCTGGCGCATCAGCTCGGCGCGCACAGAGCGTTCGGCGCTGGCGCACTTCATCGCCGCGATGCGCACCACGCCACCCTGGGTGTAGCGCTGCATGCGCATCCGCAACCGGGTGGTTCAGCGCCTCGGCCTGAAGAATCTGGGGGCCATGTCCTCGCTCGCGGCCGACAAGCCGGCGCAAGCTTATGTAGCCGGCGAGCGGATCGGCATCTTCACGGTGTTTGAAAACAGCTTCAACGAAGCCTTGATAGGAGATCGCGACAAACATCTAGACGTGGTGCTGAGCATCCATCGCCAGCTGCAGGCCGGTGGCCGCGAAGTGCTCATCACGGTGAGCACGGTGGTGCATGTCAAGAATGCTCTGGGACGCCTGTATATGTTTCCGGTATGGCCGATGCATCGGCTCATCGCGCCGGCGGTGCTGGCTTCGCTGGGGCGAGAGATGGCGTAGCGGCGGCGCCGCTCAATGCCCGGCCGCCATATGCCCGCCGATCACGGCGCGGTCGGCGCTGGCGGCGTCCACCTCGTAGACGATGCGGCCGTTGCGGATCACCAGCAGGCGGTCGGCGAGCTGCAGCAGCTCGTCCAGATCATCGCTGGCCACCAGCACCGCCGCGCCGGCGTTGCGCGCGGCGAGCAGGCGGGCGTGGATGTCGGCGACGGCGCGAAAGTCCAGACCGAATACCGGATTGGCGGCGATCAGCACGTTCACCGGCTCGGACAGCTCGCGTGCCAGCACCGCGCGCTGCACATTGCCGCCGGAGAGCGAGGCCATCGCGCGTTGCGGCAGCGGCGGCCGCACCTTGAAGGCTGCGATGCGTGCCTGCGCCTGCGCGCGGATCGCGCGGTAGCTCACCAGGCCGCCCAGGCGACGGATCGGCGCCTGATCGAAATTGCGCAGGGCGATGTTCTCCGCCACCGAGAGCTTGCCCACGCAGCCGCGATACAAGGGCTCCTCCGGCAGGCTGAACACACGACGCTCGCGCATCTGCGCGCGCGTGGCGGCATAAGGCAGACCATCGACGCGGATCGCGCCGCCCAGCACGCTACGCTGCCCGCTCAGGGCTTCGATCAGCTCGCGCTGGCCATTGCCGGCGATGCCGGCCAGGCCCACCAGTTCCCCGCCGTGCACGGCAAGGCTCACCTCGTGCACGCGCGGCAGGCCGCGATCATCCAGCACGCTCAAGCGATCCACTTCCAGACGCGCTTCGCGGCTGCCGGGCGCGCGCGGCAGGCGGCGCGTGGCGGCATCATCGAGCAGGGCTTCCGCCGATTCGCCGGCTTCGGGTTCGCCCATGATCCAGCGCGCGAGCTTGTCATGCGTGGCCTCGGCCACCGGCGCCTGCGCGACCAGACGGCCGCGACGCAGCACGGTGACTTCATCAGCATAGGCCAGCACCTCGCCGAACTTGTGCGTGATCATCAGCACGCTGATCTCGCCGCGATGTGCCATGTCGCGCAGCAGGCCCAGCACCTCATCGGCCTCCTGCACGGTGAGCACGGAAGTGGGCTCGTCGAGAATCAGGAGGCGCTGCTGGAGATACAGCTGCTTCAGGATCTCCAGCTTCTGCTTTTCGCCCGCGCTCAGACCGCTCACCGGCGCATCCAGCGCCAGCTTGAACGGCGCGCCGTCCATGAACGCGCTCAGCTCGGCGCGCACGCGGCCCCAGCGGATATGCAGGGGCAGCTTGCCGGTGGCCAGCAGCAGGTTCTCCGCCACCGACAGACCCGGCGCGACGGTGAAGTGCTGATACACCATGCCGATGCCGAGCTTCTGCGCGGCACGCGGATGCGCAATCTCCACCTCGCGACCATCGACCATCACCTGCCCCTGATCCAGGGACTGGTAACCGATCAGGCCTTTGACCAGCGTGCTCTTGCCCGCGCCGTTTTCACCGAGCAGCGCGTGCACGCTGCCGGGCTTCACGCGCAGCGAGACTTCATCCAGGGCGCGGAAGGCGCCAAAGGACTTGCCGGCGGCGATGACTTCGAGTGCGAGGGCGCGGCTCATGTCGCTTATCTCGTCAGCGACAACTCACCCGGCGTGCCGCCGAGTGTCTGTCGCGGCCGGCAACTGGCGATCATGATCGCCAGCGTGAGGGCATAGGGCGCGGCATTGAACAGGTGGTAGCCGGAGGAGATGCCGATGGACTGCAGCGCCGGCCCCAGCGCACCGGCCGCACCGAACAGCATCGCCGCCGCCAGACAGCCCAGCGGCCGCCAGCGCGCGAAGATCACCAGGGCCACGGCCATGATGCCCTGACCGCTGGACAGGCCCTCGCTCCAGGAACCCGGATAGCACAGCGACAGATACGCGCCGCCCACGCCGGCGAAAGCGCCGCCCACCGCCGTGGCGATGATGCGCACCGTGGCCACCGGATAACCCAGGGCGCGCGCCGTGCCTTCGTGATCGCCCACCAGACGCAGGGCCAGACCCGGCCGCGTGCTGCGCAAGCCCCAGTGCAGCAGCAGGCTCAGCAGCACGCCGATCGGAAACAGGGCGTTGATCGACAGCGCACTGCGCCAGCGCGGATCGGCGATGAAGCTGCCCAGCGACAGCGCCGGCAGCTGCGGGGCCTGTGGCTGGATGAAGCCCTTGCCCAGGAAAAATGCCAGGCCCGTGCCCAGCAGCATCAGGCCGATGCCGAAGGCGATGTCGTTGACGCGCGGCAGCGAACAGATCAGCCCGTGCAGCAGGCCCATGCACAAGCCCATGGCCGCGGCGCAAAGCAGACCGATCCAGGGCGAGCCGCTCAGGTATGAGAGCGCGTAGCCGCTCATCGCGCCCATCACCAGAATGCCTTCCAGGCCCAGGTTCACGCGCCCGCCCTTTTCGGTGATGCACTCACCCAGGCTGACGAACAGATACGGCGTGCCGACGCGGATCGCGCCGCCGATCATGCCGATGGCCAGCGTACTCACCACGGCTTCAGACATCGCGCGCTCCCAGGCTGCTCAGGCGCAGCTGCCAGTTCGCGAGGCGGCCCTGCAGGGCTTCCCAGGCGAGCAGATTGGCGAAGATCAGCCCCTGCAAGACCAGGGTCGCGGCATCGGGCAGGCCAAGGCGGCGCTGCAGCAGACTGCCGCTGGCGCCGATGCCGCCCACCAGCACCGCGCAGACGATCACCGCCAGCGGATTTTGTCGCGCGGCAAACGCCACCAGGATGCCGGCATAACCATAACCGGAGAGCAGCGAGGCATTGGCGCTGCCCTGCACCGCCGCCACTTCAAACGCGCCGGCGATCCCGGCGGCCGCACCACCGGCAAAGCAGGCGCCGATCACCAGACGATCCACCGGCAGACCCACCAGGCGCGCGACGTTGACATTGCCGCCCACCACATTGAGCGCGAAGCCCGGCACGCTCCAGCGCAGGAAAATCCAGGCCAGCACACAGGCCGCCGCACCGAAGGCAAAGCCCCAGTGCACCTCCAGGCCCGGCATCGCGCCCACCATCCAGCTTTCCGGCAAGGGCAGCGTGGAGGGTTTGTTGAGGCTGGCGGGATCGCGCAGCGCGCCTTCCACCAGATGATTGAACAGGGCGATGCCCAGATACGAGAGCAGCAGCGAACCGATGGTTTCGTTCACGCCGCGCCATTGGCGCAGCATGCCGGCAAACGCGATCCACAAGCCGCCGATCAGGGCGCCCATCAGAACCATGAGCGGCACGGCGGCTTTAACCGCGAGGCTCGGCGCCATCACGGCCACCGAGCCCGCAGCCAAGCCCCCCAGCGCCAAGGCTCCTTCTCCCCCGATCACCACCAGACCCGCACGCGCCGGCAGCGCCACGCACAGCGCCGTGAGCATCAAGGGCGCGGCGCGCTGCAGGCTGTTGGCCCACGCAAACGACGATCCGAACGCGCCCTTGAACATCAGCCGCAAGGCTTCCAGCGGCGAAACATCCTGCGCCAGCAGAAACAGCGAGAACATCGCCAGCGCGCTGCATACGGCCAGCAGCGTGGGCAGCGCGGCGAGCGCGAACGAACCCGGTGCGCGCATCAGCACCAGCGCCCGCTCGCGCAACAGCTCGCTCATGCGCCGGTGGAACCGATCACGCCTTCCACCAGGTAATCCATGCTTTCCAGCTTGAGATCGGTCTGCACCAGCGTCGTGCCGGCCGGGATCACTTCCTTGCCGGTGTTGTCCTTGAGCGGGCCTTTGAAGATGTCGAACTTGCCGGCCAGCATCTTGGCCTTCACGCCATCAATCGCGGTCCTGGCCTTGGCCGGTGTGGCGGCGGTGTAGGCCGACATGCGCACGAAGCCATCCTTCAGACCGCCGCGCGTCATGTTGGCGAACGGCGCGCCGCTCTGCGCGGCGAGCGCATAAGCCTTGTACACGGTCTCCCAGTTCCACTCCGCGCCGGTGAGATAGAGCTTGGGCGCAAGCACGGACTGATCGGCGTGATAACCGCAGACATCAACACCGCGCTTGGCGGCGGTTTCCACCAGCACCTTGGGGCTGTCGACATGACAGGTGACCACGTCCACGCCCTTGTCGGCCAGGGAGTTGGTGGCCTCGGCCTCGCGCACCGGCATCGACCAGTCACCGGTGAAAATCACCTGCGTGCTGATCTCGGGATTGACGCTGCGCGCGCCCATGGTGAAGGCGTTGATGTTGCGCAGCACCTGCGGGATGGGTTTGGCGGCGACGAAGCCCAGCTTCTTGCTCTTGGTGGCATGGCCGGCGGCGATGCCGTTGAGATACTGGCATTCGTCGATGTAGCCGAAGTAGCTGCCGACGTTCGCCGGGTCCTTGCCGGCCTGCCAGAGACCGCCGCAATGCGCGAAGCGCACTTTCGGATACTTGGGCGCCAGCTTCACCGCGTGCGAGAAATAGCCGAAGGAGGTGACGAAGATCAGCTCGGCGCCGTCTTCCTCGATCATCGCTTCCATGGCCTTCTGCACCGCCACGGTTTCCGGCACGTTCTCCTGCTCCACCACCTTGATGCCCGGCAGGGCCTTGAGCTTGGCCACGGCCTGCGCATGCGACTGGTTGTAGCCGTAATCGTCATGCGGCCCGACGTACAGCGCGCCGATGGTGAGCTTGCGCTCGGCGGCAAACGCGCCGAACGGCAGCAGGCCGGCGGCGGCGGCGGAAACACCGGATGCCAGGAACTGGCGGCGATTGAGCGTCATGCTGGTCTCCCTTGCGGATGATGGTGAGAAGACCGCAGGTGTGCCCCCCCGGCGCGGTCCATCTTGTATTCAAGACTGAATACCCAGCAGCAAGCGCTGTGCCAAACGCTGGCGCTTTTTGGGGGGGACGGGGGCGCGCGGCGGCGACGCCGCGCAAAAAATCTCAGCCAGCCGCGCGCTTGGGATCGCGACGCGTCAGCACCTCGCGGGCCTCGTGCAGCATGTGCAGCGTGATCTTGCGCACTTCTTTCTGGCTTTGCGTGATGTGCGAGCGCACCAGAATGGCCGCTTCGGTGGTCTTGCGCCCCAAGATCAGGCGCAGCAGCTTGCCGTGCTCTTCATATGTGGCATCGACGCGCTTCTCGACCAGAAAGTCCAGGCGTCGCACTACGCGGATCTTCTCGGTGATTTCGGCGTGCACGCGCGCCAGCTCGCGGTTGCCGGCGGCTTCCACCAGACGCTGGTGGAACTGCTCGTCCAGCTCCGCCACCAGGCGCGCATCGCTCTCGCGCTTGGCCACCGGCCGGCACCAGATGCCGCGCAGCTGCTCGATGGCGTCCAGCTTGCCGCTGGCCTGGCAGAGATGCTCCACGGCCGCGACTTCCAGCAGGGTACGCAGGCTGTAGAGCTCGTCCAGGCGCACGAAGTCGAAGGGCAGCACGTTCCAGCCGCTGCGGAACGCCACTTCCAGAAAGCCTTCGCGCTTGAGCCGGTACAGGGCATCGCGCACCGGCGTGCGCGACACGCCATAGCGCTCGGCCAGCTCGGTCTCGGTGAAGCGCGTGCCGGGCAGCAGCTGGAAGTCGAAGATCTCGCCCTTGACGCGGGCATAGATCTGTTCGGCTAGAGAGTTGGCGATCTGTTGCGCCATTGCGGCCTTGGTGAGGATGAGCGTATGCGCAGCAGTAGCACGCGGCGCTGGCCAAGCACAAGCAAAGGTCGTGCTTGGCCGGACGCCTTTTCAGGCCGCGATGCGCTGCGCGATGCGCTCCGCGCTGGCCGGCGCCAGGGTGATGCCGATGCGGAAATGCCCGGTGGCCAGCAGCAGTCCGCGGATCTGCGGATGCGCGCCGAGCAGCGGCGCCTCGCCCTGCGGCTTGGGCCGCAGGCCGGCCCAGTGCCGTTCCAGCGGCAGCGCCGCCGCCTGCGGCCAGAGTCTTTGGGCACGCGCGCGCAGCAGTTCCAGGGCCTGGGCGCTGGGCAGCTCGTCGAAGCCCACCTCCTCCACCGTGCTGCCCACCAGCACGCCGCCGTCGCGGCGCGGAATCAGATAGCCGCCTTCGCCGATGATGATCTGCGCCAGCGCGCCGGGCACGGCGCGCAGCAGCAGCATCTGGCCTTTGGCCGGCGTGATGCCTTCCGCGCCCAGCGCACCGGACCAGGCCCCGGCAGCCAGCACCGCCTGCCTGCAGCGGATTTCACCGAGGCTGCTGCGCAAGCCGCGCAGCACGCCGTCTTCGACGATCCAGGACTGCAGCGCACAGCCTTCGATCAGGCGCACGCCACGCCGGCGCAGCACCGCGATCAGGGCCTGCAGCAGCCTGGGATTGCGCACCTGCGCCAGCCAGTCCAGATGCTGTTCGCGGCCGTCCTTGCGATACAGCGCGCCGCATTGCCAGTACTCCGGATCGATGCCGGATTCCTCGCGCAGTGCGGCACACCAGCCGGGATAGAGCGCCAGGCTGCGCTCGTAGAGATCACGGATGGGCGCGGGACATTCATCGGGCGGCAGCGGACAGAGCATGCCGCCGCCGGCCCAGGAGGCCGAGGCACGGCCCAGGCTGCCGCGTTCGATCAGCGCGATGCGCTCGGGACGGATGCCACCCAGGCGGCTGATGCGCTCGGCGCAAGCCAGACCCATCACCCCGCCACCCACCACCACGACATCAAAACCGGATTCGTTCACGTCGGCTCTTGCGAGACTGGAGGTTTTCCCGTCGCACGGCGCAGCGCCGGCGGCAGCGAAAACACGATGTTCTCCTCACGCCCGGGTCTTTCTTCTACGTGCTGCGCACCCAGCTCGCGCAGACGGTTCACCACTTCCTTCACCAGCACTTCCGGCGCCGAGGCGCCGGCGGTGAGTCCGACGCGCTGCTTGTTGCGCACCCATTCGGGCAGGATGTCCTGCGCGCCGTCGATCAGATACGCCGGCGTGCCGCAGCTTTGTGAAAGCTCGCGCAGGCGGTTGGAGTTGGAGCTGTTGCGCGAACCCACCACCAGCACCACATCGCTGCGCGCCGCCAGTTCCTTGACCGCGTCCTGGCGGTTCTGCGTGGCGTAGCAGATGTCGTCCTTGCGCGGGCCGTCCACGGCGGGAAAGCGCGTGCGCAGGGCCTCGATCACACGCGCGGTGTCATCCATCGACAGCGTGGTCTGCGTGACATAGGCCAGGTGCGCGGGATTGCGCACCGGCAGCTTCTGCACGTCTTCGGGCGTTTCCACCAGATAGATCGCGCCGCCGTGGGCGGTGTCGAACTGGCCCATGGTGCCTTCCACTTCCGGATGCCCGGCGTGGCCGATCAGCACCACCTCACGGCCTTCGCGCGAGTAGCGCTTGACCTCGATATGCACCTTGGTCACCAGCGGACAGGTGGCATCGAACACCGTGAGCTGCCGCGCCTTGGCCGCCTCGCGCACCGCCTGCGAGACGCCGTGCGCGGAGAAGATGCAGGTGGCGCCGGCCGGCACCTCGTCCACTTCATCGACGAACACCGCGCCCTTGGCGCGCAGGTTCTCCACCACGAAGCGGTTGTGCACCACCTCGTGGCGCACGTAGATGGGTGCACCCAGCACCTCCAGCGCGCGCTCCACGATCTCGATGGCGCGGTCCACACCGGCGCAGAAGCCGCGCGGGTTGGCCAGCAGCACGTCCATCAGGAACCCACCTTGCCGGCCTCACGCTGGCGCCGTGCATCCAGCAGCATGTCGAGAAGCAACAGCGCTGCGCCGCAGCTGATCGCTGAATCGGCAATGTTGAAGGCCGCGAAATGCCAGTTGCCGACGTAGAAGTCGATGAAGTCCACCACATGCCCGCGCGTCACGCGGTCGATGGCATTGCCCAGCGCCCCGCCCATGATCAGCGAGGCACCAATCGCCACCAGGGTCTGGCCGCTGGGATGACGGCGCAGCCAGAGCAGGATGCCGACGCTCACCGCCGTGGCCAGCAGCACGAAGATCACCGGCGAGGCATTGGTGAACATGGAGAAGGCCGCGCCGGTGTTCTTCATGTGCACCAGATTCAGGAACGGCAGCAGCGGCCGGACTTCAAACCAGTCCATATGCCGCACCACCAGCTGCTTGCTGATCTGATCCAGAACGATCACCAGCACCGACAGCCAGGCCCAGTAGACATTGCGGGGTTGAAAGGACATGCGCTCGCTTCTATTGACCGGTGAGTCGCGCCCAGAGTACCGCAATCCAGGCCCAGATCAGCCAGTGCGCCCAGATATACGCCGGCGTGAGCAAACCCAGTTCCAGACCCAGCCAGCCCAGGCCCGACTGATAAGGAAAGATCCAGAGCAGCTGCACCAGCGCCGGCGGCAGGCTGAGCAGCAGGCCGCGCAGGAAGAAATTGCGCGACACCGGCAGCATCAGCAGCGTGCCCCACAGACCGCCGATCACCAGACGCGGGTACAGCCAGTCGGCGCTCAGCACCGGCGCGATGGCCACGTGCAGGCGCGTGTTCAGGCCATAACGCGCCGAAGCCCAGAGCGCGAGGCTCGCAAGCAAGGCACCCACCAGTCCTGCGGTGAAGGACAGCGACAGACGACGCAGATGCATCAGATGAAGCGCCTCGTCTCGCCGCCGCCTTCGATATTGCTCACGCAGCGCCCGCAGAGCGTGGCATGGCGCGCATCGCTGCCCACGTCCGCCCGCAGATGCCAGCAGCGCTCGCACTTGGCATGCGCGCAGGCCTGCACGCTGACGAACACGCCGTTGCCGGCATCGGCGGCATCGGCCGGCTTGTCGCTGGCACTTTGCACGCTGGCGGCCGAGGTGATGAACCAGAAGCGCAGCTCCTCGCCCGGCGCACGCAGCGCCTGCGCGGTCTCGCCTTCGGCGTAGAGCGTGACTTCGGCATTGAGGCTGGAGCCGATCGCGCCGGCGGCGCGCAGCTTCTCCAGCTCCTTCTTCACCGGCTCGCGCACCGCCTGCAGCAGGCTGAAATCCAGGCTGCTCGCCGGCACCACCGGGAATTCATGCCAGGCCTGCGCGAACACCGGCACGCGGCGATCACCCGGCAGCATGCGCCAGATCTCATCGGCGGTGTAGGAAAGAATCGGCGCGATCCAGCGCACCAGACCTTCCGCGATGTGATACAGCGCGGTCTGTGCAGAACGCCGCGCCTGCGAGCCGCTGGCCGCGGTGTAGAGACGATCCTTGAGCAGGTCCAGATACAGGCCGCCGAGATCGTTGACGCAGTAGTTGTGCAGCTTGTGATAGACCAGATGGAACTGGCGCTCGCGATACGCGACTTTGAGTTCCTCCTGCAGCCGCGCCGCCTGCGCGATGGCCCAGGCGTCCACCGCCACCAGCTGCGCCGCCGGCACCTGATCCCTTGCCGGATCAAAATTCTTGAAGCTGCCGAGCAGATAGCGCGCAGTGTTGCGGATGCGCCGGTAAGCGTCCGCCGTGCGCTGCAGGAGCTGATCGGAGATCGCGATCTCGCCGGAGTAATCGCTGGAGGCCACCCACAGGCGCAGCACATCGGCGCCGAGCGTCTTCAAGACCTGCTGCGGGGCGACGACATTGCCCAGCGACTTGCTCATCTTGCGGCCCTGCTCATCGACGGTGAAACCGTGCGTGAGCACTTCCTTGTACGGCGAACGGCCGCGCATGGCGGTCGAGGTCAGCAAGGACGACTGGAACCAGCCGCGATGCTGGTCCGAGCCTTCCAGATAGATATCGGCCTGCGGCGCGAGTCCGTTTGCGTCCAGCTCCTGCGGCAGCAGGGCCTTGAAGAAGGCCTGATGCGCGACGCCGGAATCGAACCACACATCGAGCGTGTCGCTGCACTTCTCATACGCGGCCTCGTCCACGCCCCAGTCGCTGGCGCTGGAACCGAACCAGACCTCCAGACCTTCGGCTTCGACCTTGTCGGCAATGCGGCGCAGCAGCGCGGCGGTCTCGCCGTGCAGCTGCTGGCTCTCGCAGTGGATGAACACCGCCATCGGCACGCCCCAGTAACGCTGGCGCGAGATGCACCAGTCGGGCCGGCCCGCAACCATTTCACGGATGCGGTTCTCGCCCCAGTCCGGCACCCAGCGCGTCTTGCCGATGGCATCCAGGGCCTGCTCGCGCAGACCCTTGGCATCCATCGACACGAACCACTGCGGCGTGGCGCGGAAGATCAGCGGCGTCTTGTGACGCCAGCAATGCGGGTAGCTGTGCGTGATCTTGCTCTCGTGCACCAGGGCACCGGACTCACGCAGCGCGGCGAGAATCGGTTCTTCCGCCTTGCGCACATGCAGGCCGGCGACCAGGGGCGCGGCAGCGATGAACACGCCATTGCTGCCCACCGGATTGTCCACGGGCAGCTGGTATTCGCGGCCCACGTTGTAGTCGTCCACGCCATGCGCGGGTGCGGTGTGCACCAGGCCCGTGCCGGCTTCGAGCGTGACATGCGCGCCGAGAATCACGGGCACCGTGCGGTCGGCAAAGGGATGCTGCGCGCGCGCGCCTTCCAGCGCGCTGCCCGGCGCGGTCGCGAGCACCTGCGCGCTCACGCCATAACGCTTGGCCAGGGCCTCGACCAGTTCCGCCGCCACCACCAGCAGACCCTTGTCGCCGAAGTCGGCGAGCGCGTAGACCAGCTCGGCGCCGGCCGCGACCGCCTGATTGGCCGGCAGCGTCCAGGGCGTGGTGGTCCAGATCACGAAGCCGGCCCCGGCGGCCTGCGTCACCGCGAAGCGACGCGCCAGATCGGCGGCATCCGCGGCGGCGAACTTCACATCCACGGCGGTGGACTGCTTGTCCTGATACTCGACCTCGGCCTCGGCCAGCGAGGAGCCGCAATCCAGGCACCAGTGCACGGGCTTGAAGCCGCGCACCACATGCCCGTTGTCGACGATGCGCGCCAGCACGCGCAGCTGCTCGGCCTCGAAGGCCGGCAGCATGGTGAGATAAGGCTGGTCCCAGTCGGCGAGCACGCCCAGACGCTTGAAGTCCTCGCGCTGACGGCCGACCTGCTCGCTGGCGTACTCGCGGCACTTCTCGCGGAAGGTCCGCGCGTCCAGCTTCTCGCCGACCTTGCCGTGCTTCTTCTCCACCTGCAGCTCGATGGGCAGGCCGTGGCAGTCCCAGCCCGGCACGAAGGCAGCGTCGTGACCGTCCAGGCGCGCCGACTTCACCACCATGTCCTTGAGCGTCTTGTTGACCGCATGGCCGATGTGGATATCGCCATTGGCATACGGCGGCCCGTCCACGAACCAGAACTTCTGGCGGCCGGCGCAGGCCTGCTGCACCTGCGCGTAGAGGTCTTCCTGCTGCCAGCGCGCGAGCATCTCCGGCTCGCGCTTGGCCAGATTGGCCTGCATCGGAAACGCGGTTTCCGGCAGGTTCAGGGTGTGCTTGTAATCCGGCTTGTCGCTCACGGTGGGCTTGAAACTGTAAAGCGGGTGGCGCCCCGGACTCCCTCTCCCCCGACACGTCGGGGGAGAGGGCTGGGGTGAGGGGGTGCCAGCGAAGAGACACAAGGCCTCATGGCTGAACTAAACCGGCATTATCCGGCGCTGCCGACAAAAAGGCCAAGGCATCGGCCTTGTCGCGATGCATCTGCGCCTTGAGTGCATCCAGGCTCTCGAAGCGCTCTTCGGGACGCAGGAAGTGCGCGAACTCCACGTCCAGATGCCGGCCGTATATATCGCCCGGCGAGTCGAACAGATGCGTCTCCAGCAGGCAGCGGGCGATGCCCAGGGTCGGACGCACGCCGATGGAAGCCACGCCCAGGCGCGCCTGCGTCTCGCCATCCAGGCGCGCGCGCACCGCGTACACGCCCAGGCGCAGCGCCGGACGGCGGCGCAGATTGATGTTGGCGGTGGGCATGTCCAGGGTGCGGCCCAGCTGCAGGCCGCGCACCACCTTGCCCAGCAGGCGATACGGCCGGCCCAGCAGTTCGGCGGCGCGCGGCAGATCAGGCTGCGCCAGCGCCGCGCGCACGGCGGTGGAGCTGCAACGTTCTCCGCTGACCAGCACGCTGGGCACGCCTTCCACCGCAAAACCGTGCTGCTGCCCGGCGGCGAGCAGATGCTGCAGCTTGCCTTCGCGGCGACGGCCGAAGGAGAAGTCCTCGCCCACCACCAGCGCCCGCACCTTGAGCTGCCGCAGCAGCACCTCGGCGATGAATTCCTCGGGGCTCTGCCTGGCAAAGCCCATGTCGAAGCGCTGGATCACCACGCGGTCCACACCATAGCGGGAGAAGTCCGCGAGCTTGGTGCGCAGGGTGGCGATGCGTGGCGGCGCGCGCTCGGGCTCGAAGTACTCGCGCGGCGTGGGTTCGAAGCACAGCGCCAGCAGCGGCAGACGCAGCTGATCGGCCCGGCGCCGCGCACCGGCGATCAGGGCCTGATGGCCGCGATGCAGGCCATCGAAATTGCCGATGGTCAGCGCGCAGCCGCCGTGTCCGGCAGGCAGGTTGAAGAGGCCACGGGTGAATTCCATGTGCAAATTCTAGCGGCGACGGAAGTGCTGCAGGCGCATGCCGCTGGCCGCCAGCACGCCGAAGTACACCAGCGCTGCGGCCGCGATCACCAGCAGCACACGACCGCCGCGCGCCCAGGCGCCGGCTGTCAGCCACCAGTGCAGCGGCCCGGCCAGATACAGCACCACCGCCGCCATCAGCACATTGGCCAGCAGCAGGCGCAGGGCAAACGCGCCCCAGCCGGCGCCGGCCTGGTAGATGCCGTCGCGACGCAGACGCCAGAGCAGCAGCAGGGCATTGACCCAGGCGGTCAGCGAGGTGGACAGCGCCAGGCCCACATGCGCGGCCGGCAGCTGCCAGAGCCGGGCGGCGGCAAACAGCGCGAGGCTCGCGCTCATGCCCACGATCAGGCCGATCACCGCATAACGCACCGGCTGGCGGGTGTTCTGCCGTGCGTAGAAAGCCGGGGTGAGCACCTTGATCAGGGAAAAGCCCATGAAGCCCAGACCGTAGGCCCAGAGCGCATAGGCGGTCATGCGCACATCGTCCTCGCCGAAGCGGCCGTGACCGTAGACCGTGGCCACCAGCGGCCCGGCCAGCACCAGCATGCCCAGCGCCGCCGGCAGGCCGATCACCAGCATGCTGCGCAGGCTCCAGTCCAGGGTGCCGGCGAACTGGCCGGCGTCGCCGCGCGCGTGCTGGGCCGAGAGCGCGGGCAGAATCGCGGTGCCGATGGCGATGCTGAAAATCCCCAGGGGAAACTCCATCAGGCGGTTGGCGTAATACAGCCAGCTCACCGGACCATCGCCCAGATGGGTGGAGAGATTGGTGTTGAGCAGCAGGCTCAGCTGCGCCACCGAGGAACCCACCATCACCGGCAGCATCAGGCCGATGATCCGGCGCACGCGCTCATCGCGCCAACCCCAGCGCGGCAGCGGCAGCAGATCCAGGCCGGCCATGGTCGGCAGCTGAAAGGCGAACTGCAGGATGCCGGCGGCAAACACCGCCCAGGCCAGGGCCTGCACCGAACCGGAATCGATGAACGCCGAGGCAATCAGGCAGAGATTCAGAATCACCGGCGTGAACGCCGGCACCGCGAAGCGCCCGTAGGCATTGAGCACGCCGCCGGCCATCGAGGTCAGCGAGATGAACATCAGATACGGAAAAGTCCAGCGCAGCAGTTCCGCCGCCAGACCGGCCTTGTCCGGATCGCTGTGAAAACCCGAGGCGAACAGCCAGACCAGCAGCGGTGCACCGACACAGCCCAGCACCGTGATCAGGCTCAGCACCGCGCCGAGAGTGCCCATCACCCGCGCCAGCAGCGCGCGCGCTTCCTCATGCGGCTGCAGGGTCTTGGTTTCAGTGAACACCGGCACGAAAGCCTGCGAGAAGGCGCCTTCGGCGAACATGCGGCGGCCGAAGTTGGGAATCATCAGCGCGATCAGAAACGCGTCCATGCCGCCGCCGGCGCCGAAGGCCGCCGCCAGCATGATTTCGCGCACGAAACCGAGCAGGCGCGAGAGCAGGGTCATGGCGCCGACCACACCGGAGGCGCGCAACAGGGATCTGGACATAGGGCGCGCAGTGTAGCGGTTCGCCCTGGTCTCGAAACCCATAGCTTTTCAGCCGCTTGAGCCCAGGCAAATGCGGTTGACAAGGCGCCGGGGCCTGACCATACTGCGCGCCCCTTAAAAGACCCAATCCGTATTCAGGAGCTGTCCCTTGGCCAACATTGCCAGCGCAAAAAAGCGCGCCCGTCAGTCCGAGAAGCGCCGCGCCCGCAACGTCGCGCAGCGTTCGATGATCCGTACCTACATCAAGAAGGTCGTGAAGGCCATCGATGCCAAGGACAAGAACGCCGCCCAGACCGCCTATGCGGAAATGGTGCCGGTGGTGGACCGCTACGCCGACAAGGGCCAGATCCACAAGAACAAGGCCGCGCGCCACAAGTCGCGTCTGGCGGCGAAGATCAAGGCCCTGGCCTGATTCTTCTCAAGCGGTCAAAAAGCGGGCTCCTGCAGCCCGCTTTTTTCTTGCCTGCGGTTTTTCAGGCCAGCCGCCGCGCCGGCTGCGGTGCACAGAGAAAGTCCTCGATCTGATCGATGCGCTGCGCCGCATCGCGATAGCCCAGCTGGATCAGCTCGCTGGTGAAGGCCTTGTCGAACAGCAGATAGCTGGTCAGATCCGCGCTCTGCGCATCCGGCGTGCCGAGCCCGTCCATCACGTAGCGGATGGTGCGCGGCATGCGGTGCGCCAGGGTCTTGGCGATGATGGCGATATCGGCCGAGGGCGAGATCACCAGCGGTTCCACCACCCGCATCGGTTCCTTCAGCGTGCTGCCGCCGCCGCTGGCCTGCGCGGCGCTGAGCGCCTGGTGGTAATGCGCCACCAGATCGTTCATGCGCTTCAAGTGATCCAGATCGGCGTCCAGGTGATCGAGAAACACCGCGTTCAGGAACACGCCGCAGATCTGTGACAGCGGCGGGCGCTTGAGCTGCGCCACCAGATCGGGCGCGCTGGACAGTTCCGAGCGCAGCAGGCTGTCGGCGGATTCCTGGCAGCGCACACCGATGGCGAAGATGCGCTCGGCGCCCAGGCGGATCGCCGGCGACAGCGGCGCGGTCAGGCGCAGCGCACCGTCGCCGAAGTAAGCCGTGGCACCGGAAGCGGCCAGCGCCACCGGCGGAAAGACGATGGGAATCGCCGAGGAGGCCAGCACATGCTCCAGCTTGAGCGTGGCCGCCAGGGCCACGCGGCGGCTCTTGTTCCACAGCGGATGGCCCGGCTGGCCCTGGATGAAGGTGAAGGCCTTGCCGGAGTGATAGCCGGCGGCGGTGATCGCCAGGGCGTAGAGATCGCCGCGCGCGATGGCCTCGCCGATCTGCGCCATGGGCAGATGCCGGCCCAGGAAGGCGCGCAGCGGCGCGGTATCGACCAGACCTTCCAGGCGCCCGCCGCCAATCAAGCCGCCCAGCGCCATGTCGAGCGTGGCCTTGGTGGCGGTGCGTGCCAGCGCCAGGCTGTCGATGCGGAACACATCGCGCACGGTGAGCTGTGACCAGAGCTGTGCCAGACGCTCGGCGCCTTCGTGAAACGAGGCGTTGTAGCAAGCCAGGGCCGCGCCATTGATGGCGCCGGCCGAAGCACCGGCGATGATGCGAAACGGCGATGGTCCCTTGCGCAGGGCGGGAATCTCGCTGATGCGCCGCATCACCCCGGCCTGATACGCGCCACGCGCACCCCCGGCGGTGAGCACCAGGCCGGTCATGCCCGCCGGCACGACGCCGCGCGCAGGTCCGGCTTGCGCTGAAGGAGATGCGTCGTTGGCTGAGGAATTCTGCGAGGGCATGGCCGCTCTCCCGAAAGTCTTGTTCTGGAGAGAACCAGGCGCAAATCCGATGCCAGTTCGATCAATGGCAATGCCACCCGTGGGGCGTGTTGGCTGCGACTGGCGGCGGACTCGCTACCAGAAAACCACGCCAAAAGCCTGATCTGATGCGGCTTTCGTGCTGATGCCGCCAATCTGAAAAATCAGGCGCGGCTCAGTACCAGGTTGTCGCGATGCACCAGCTCGGGCTCGCCGACATAGCCCAGACGCTGCGCTAGCTCATCGCCGCGCGCGCCGAGAATGCGGGTGGCGTCGTCGGCATCGTAATTGGACAGGCCGCGCGCCACCTCGCTGCCGTCCGGCGCCAGCAGCGCCAGCAGATCGCCGCGCAGGAACTCGCCTTCCAGGCGCTTCACGCCCACCGGCAGCAGACTGCGGCCCTGCTCGCGCAGCACGCGCACCGCGCCTTCGTCGAGATGCAGCCTGCCGCGCAGCTGCATCTGTCCCGCGATCCAGCGCTTGCGCGCCGCCATCACGCCCTGCGCCGGCTTGAGCAGACTGCCGACAGCCTCGCCACGCGCAATCGACAGCAGCACCTCGGGCTTGCGGCCGTGCGCAATCACCGTGGCCGCGCCGGAACGCGCCGCAGTGTAAGCGGCGTTGAGCTTGGTGCGCATGCCGCCACGCCCCAGCGCGCCCTTGCTGTCGCCGGCCATGCCCTGCAGCTTGGCGTCGGACAGCTCGGCTTCGCTGACCAGCCTGGCATTCGGCTCGATGCGCGGATCGGCATCGAACAGCCCTTCCTGATCGGTGAGCAGCACCAGCACATCGCCCTCGATCAGATTGACCGTGAGCCCGCCGAGATTGTCGTTGTCGCCGAAGCGGATTTCGTCGGTGGCCACGGTGTCGTTTTCATTCACCACCGGCACCACGCCCAGCTCCAGCAGGGTGTTGAAGGTGTTGCGCGCATTGAGGTAACGGCCGCGATCAGCCACATCCTCATGCGTGAGCAGAATCTGCGCGGCCTTGATGCCGTGGGTGTTGAACTCCGCCTCGTAAGCGCGCACCAGACCCATCTGGCCCACGGCGGCGGTGGCCTGCAGCTCGTGCAGGGTGGCCGGGCGCTGCTTCATGCCCAGGCGCGCCATGCCCTCGGCGACCGCACCGGAGGACACCAGCACCACCTGCTTGCCCAGCGCGCGCAGCTGCGCGATCTGCGCGCACCAGTCGGCGATGGCGGCGTGATCCAGGCCCTGCCCCTTGGCGGTAACCAGGGAGCTGCCGACCTTGATCACCCAGCGACGGGTCTCGCTCAGTTTCTGGCGTGCTTGACTCATGACTCGACTCAATCGTGCGGACGCTTGGTGCGGCTGCCCTGACGCTTGCTGGTACTGCGGGTCACCGTGCGGCCCAGATCCTTGTTGGGCACCGGCTCCTCGGCCTTGCGCCGCGCGCGCTTGCGCGGCGCCGGCTTGGGCGCCGCGACGGGTTCGTCCTCGACTGCTTCGCTCACCACCGGCGCGGCGTGGGTCTCCACCCACTGCATGGCGGCTTCGGCGAGTTCATCGCAGCCGGCCTGCGTGGCAGCGGAGATGGCAAACCAGCGGCCTTTCCAGCGCAGCTTCTTGAGCGCGGCCTTGACCAACTTCTGCCAGTCGGCCTCGGGCATCACATCGATCTTGTTGAAGACCAGCCACTGTTCCTTGTCGCCGAGTTCGGCGCCGAAGGCCTTGAGCTCGGCATTGATGGTCTTCACGTTGGCGGCGATGTCGCTGCCGTCCGGCGGCAGCACATCGACCAGATGCAGCATCAGGCGCGTGCGCTGCAGATGTTTCAGGAAGCGGATGCCCAGGCCCGCGCCCTGTGCCGCGCCTTCGATCAGGCCGGGAATATCGACCATCACGAAGGAGCGCGCCGCGCCGCGCGAAACCACGCCGGGCTGCGGATAGAGCGTGGTGAAGGGATAGTCGGCGATCTTCGGCCGCGCGGCCGACAGCGAAGCCAGCAGCGTGGACTTGCCGGCATTGGGCATGCCCAGCAAACCCACATCGGCCATCAGCGAGAGTTCCAGGCGTAACTCGCGCACCTCGCCCTCGCCGCCCTTGGTCGCCTTGTACGGCGTGCGGTTGACCGAGGATTTGAAATGCGGATTGCCCAGGCCGCGATGCCCGCCCTGCGCCACCTTCACGCGCTGGCCCGGCCGGGTCAGCTCACCGATCAGCTCTTCGGTCCCGACATCGAAGATGCGGGTGCCCAGCGGCACGCGGATATCGAAATCGGCGCCGGCCGCGCCGGTGCAGTTGGAGCCCTGGCCATTGATGCCGGACGGCGCCTTGAACAGGCGCGTATAGCGAAAGTCGGCGAGCGTGTTGAGATTGGGCTCCGCCACGGCATAAACGCTGCCACCCTCGCCGCCGTCACCGCCGTCAGGGCCGCCGAAGGGCATGTACTTGAGCCGCAGGAAGCTGATGCAGCCGTTGCCGCCCTTGCCGCCTTCGACGCGGATGGTCGCTTCGTCTACAAACTTCATGGCTGGGTCCGCGTCGCGTTTACTTTGAGAGTCGGCGCCAAGGATGGCGCCGTCTGGTACAGGATGTACAGAATCCACAAAAAAGCCCCGTTTCCGGGGCTTTTGTCATCGCGTAAGGCCGTGAGGCTTCAGGCCGCGACAATGTCCACGTGCATCTTGTTGCCAGGACCGCGGGTGCGGAACTGCACCTTGCCGTCAACCAGCGCAAAGATGGTGTGGTCACGACCCAGGCCCGCGCCGACGCCGGCGTGATACTGGGTGCCGCGCTGGCGGATGATGATGTTGCCGGCGATCACTTCTTCGCCGCCGAACTTCTTCACGCCCAGTCGCTTGGATTCCGAGTCGCGGCCGTTACGGGTACTGCCGCCTGCCTTTTTATGTGCCATTTCGTCTACTCCAGCTGCTTTAAGCCTTGATCTCGGTGACCTTCACTTCCGTGAAGTTCTGCCGATGGCCCTGTTCCTTGTGATAGTGCTTGCGGCGGCGGTGCTTGACGATGCGGATCTTCTCGCCGCGACCGTGGCTGAGCACCTCGGCCTTCACGCTGCCGCCGGACACCAGCGGCGCGCCGACGGTGACCTGCTCGCCATTGGCGACCAGCAGCACTTCGTCGAAGGAAACCGTGCTGCCGACTTCGGCCACGAGGGTCTCGATCTTGAGGGTGTCGCCCTGGGCGACCTTGTACTGCTTACCACCGGTCTTGATAACGGCGTACATCGCGGGTAACTCCAATGCTTCAATCGTTTAGCGCAGGAACCTGGCGGTTCCGACACCCGGCACCTGAGAAAGGTACCGGCAAAGAGGCGCGGATTTTAGGGATAGCCCCCGGAAAGGTCAATCATTTTTCACAATCGCGCGAGACACTGCGGCGGCTCTGGCACGCCGTTTGACGGGCAACCCCGCTCCCGCCTAGCATCGCCCGCCCTCATGGACCTCAAAACCATTCTCTCCGTCATCACCGATGACATGCAGCAGGTGGACGCCACCATCCGCGCCCGCCTGTCTTCTGAAGTCGTGCTGATCAACGAGATCGGCGCTCATATTGTATCGGCCGGCGGCAAGCGTCTGCGCCCGGCCCTGGTGCTGATGGCGGCGCGCGCCCTGGGCTGCAGCAGCAGCGAACCGGTGCTGCACGCGGCAATGATCGAGTTCATCCATAGCTCCACCCTGCTGCACGACGATGTGGTGGACGAGTCCGGCCTGCGCCGCGGCCTGAAGACCGCCAATGCGATCTGGGGCAATGCCGGCGCGGTGCTCTCCGGCGACTTCCTCTACTCGCGCGCCTTCCAGATGATGGTCGAGTCCGGGCGCATGCGCGTGCTGCAGGTGATGGCGGATGCCACCAATGCCATCGCCGAGGGCGAGGTGCTGCAGCTGCTCAACTGCGGCGATCCGGACACCGACGAAGCACGTTACCTGCGCGTCATCGAACTCAAGACCGCGCGCCTGTTCGAAGCCGGCTGCCGCCTTGGCGCGATCGCCGCCGAACAGGACGAGACCGTGCAAGCCAGGCTGCATGCCTATGGCCACCATCTGGGCCTGGCCTTCCAGCTGATTGACGATGTGCTCGATTACACCGCCGACAGCGCCGAATCCGGCAAGGCGGTGGGCAATGATCTGGCCGAGGGCAAGCCGACCCTGCCGCTGATTCACGCCATGCGCGAGGGCAGCACCGCGCAGCGCGAGCTGATCCGCAAGGCGATCCGCGAAGGCGATGCCCGCCAGCTCCATGAAATCGTCGCCATCGTCAAGGCCACCGGCGCCATTCCCTATACGCAGGCCATGGCCCAGCAGCAGAGCGAGCGCGCCATCGCTGCGCTCGACGGCCTGCCGGACACGCCGCATCGCCGCTCGATGATTGCGCTGGCGCACTTCAACACCCACCGCGCCGCGTAAAGGCAAAAACCCGCAGACAAAAAAAGGCCGCTCGATGAGCGGCCTTTTGCATTGGTCGGGGTGACAGGATTCGAACCTACGACCTCTTGGTCCCGAACCAAGCGCTCTACCAAGCTGAGCTACACCCCGAAGCGTCACCGTCAGCAGTGACGCTCGTCAGTCGTTGCCGGTGATCGACCAGTCGGGAACAGGTCGCGGCAGCGCTGCCGCTGCTGGTGATCCGGACCGGGCCACCGCAGCGAGGGCGCGATTCTAAGGAATTAGCCGGTGACGAAGCAACTACCGCGTGCACTGACGTGCACCGGTGCACAGCGAGCGCGAGGCATGCGGCCGGAAAATTCCGCGAGCGACGGCCTCGCCGCCGCAGCGCCATAGCGATGCCATCGGCACGGAAGCCCAGCGCAGCGCTGTGGATTCCACCTCGATTCGAGGGTTGAAGAAGGGTCATCCCGACACCATGGGCAAAATCGCAAAGAGCCAGACCAAGGCGGCCGGCAAGAAAGCCACCAAGACGGCGACGAAAAAGGCAGCCGGCAAAGCGGCGAAGAAAGCGGTGAAGAAACCGGCAAAGAAAGCCACCACGAAAAAAAACGTGCGCAAGGGAGGCAGGATCGGCGTTCCCAGGCCGAACTGAGCCGCGGCTGCGGTCCCTGCCTCGCAGGCGTCCTTCGAAGGCCGGCAGTGCCGGCCTTTTTTTATTTGGGTCCGCGCGGACATCACGCCCCGGAAAACCTCAAGGCGCGCAGCGGCGTGGATCCGGCTCGAGGGCGCGCAAACCCCGTCCCGCCGTCACCCAGGCAATCTTGCAGCGCAGCAGCTGTTGCAGCTGCGCCGGCGTGCGCGTCTCGCCGCTCATCGGCCAGAGTCGGGTGGCGCCGTCGCTGCCGGTGGTGTAGGCCAGCCGTCCATCCGGAGCAAAGCCGGCCGCAAACGGCAGGATGGAGCCGGCATGCGCATTGAAGGAATACAGCAGTTCGCCATCCTGACTGTCCCAGATCCTGAGCCGGCCATCATCCGCCGCCGACAGCAGCAGACTGCCGTCCGGCGAGAAGGCCACGGTATGCACGGCGGCATTGTGGCCGCTGAGCGTGAGATAGCGGCGGCTTGGCAGATGCCAGAGCAGCATCGTCTTGCCGGCATCGGCGATGGCGATCTTGTCGCCGTCGCGACTGAACGCTCCCATGGAGAAGTGCACGGCGGCGGGATGATCCAGCCTCTGCAGCAGGCGCCCGCTGGCGACATCGATCACGAACGCCCAGCGCCGCTCGGCGAGCACCAGCAGCCGGCTGCCGTCGTCACTGAACACCACCGCGCTGATGGTGGTGGCCGGCGCGATCGCCAGCTGGCGCCGCCAGCGCGGGGCATCGGCTGCGGTCGGCTGCAGGTAGAGGGTGTCACCACTGCCGTATGCGAACTCTGCCTGCCGCGGGGAAAAGGCAAAGGCGCGGCTGAAGTCCGTTGCCAGCTGATGGCGCTGGCGATGCGTGCCCAGTTCCAGCACCCGGATACCGCCCTCCTTGATCGCTTGCGCCAGATAAGCGCCGCTGTGATCGAAGCCCAGATTCACCACCTTGGCCGCCACGCCGGCATAGCGATCCAGCAAGCGGTCGTCCGGCAGCGAATGCAGCTGCAGGGCGCCGCTCTCGTCGGCCAGCGCCAGCTGCCGGCCGTCTTTGGAGAGCGCCGCGCGCAGCGCAGGTGTGGCGCCGGCACCGAAGCCGGGCTGGCGCCGTCCCTGGGCGTCGTAGAGGCCGCCTTGCGAACCGCCCACGAAATATCGGCCGTCGCTGGCAAAGGCCAGCGGCGGTGCCTGATGCGTGCCGTCGCGATACTGCTGCTGCGCGGCTTGCGGCAGACGCCAGATCACCAGGGTGCCGTCATTGCCACCGCTCACCGCATGCTGGCCATCGGGCGCAAAGTTGAAGGCGTTGACGCCTCCGAGATGCGCATCGAGCGAGTACAAGGACGCGCCGCTGTCGGTATCGACCACCGACAAGCGACCTTCGCCGATCCGCGCCAGCATCGATCCCTCGGGATTCATCACCGCGGGATTGCCGGCCGGGTCCAGGAAGCGCTCGGCATACAGCAAGGCGCCGCCACGGCTCTGCCAGATGCTGACCTGCGCACGGGTCGCGGTCATCAGCCGCTGCCCGTCCGCACTGAAGTGCAGATCGCTGATGATGGCATTGTGTCCGCTGCTCATCAGCAGCGTGGCCGCGTCGACATCCCAGATCCGCACCGCACCGTCGTGCGTCGCTGCGGCCAGCAGCCGGCCGTCGCGACTGCAGTCCAGCACTACCGCCCGCCCCGGCAGCCCCTGAAAGCGGCGCAGCACCGGCACTCCGGCGCGGCGCGGATCACGCAGCTCGATGCGGCCATCCTGCGCGGCGGTGACCAGGCCGCGTCCGCCGCAATAGCGCGCGGTGCTGTAATCGCCGGCCAGTCGCTGCAGGCTGGCGCCAATGGCGCCGTAGTGCAGCGCGCGATCGGGTCCGAGCAGCACCACCTCGCGCTCGTCGTCCGACAAGGGGTTGGGCGACACGCCATAGTCGCTGTCGTCCAGCGACTCATCGTTCATCTTCTCGCGCAGCAGCAGCCGGCCGTCGCGGGCATCGAACAGGCGCATTTCGTGCCCCTGCCGTCCCAGGCTTTCCAGCCAGAACACGCGCCCGCCCAAACCAAACGCGCCGAAAAACCTGTCCACATCCCCCAGGGGCAGATCGAAGATCGGCTGCTGGGGCTGGGCCAGCAGATAGCCGCGCAGGTGCACATCGATGCCAATGGCGATGGCGCGCGTGAGATCCGCATTCACGTCCGCCAGCCACACCGGCACGCCGGTGCGGATGCGCAGTTGCTGCGGATCGACCGCGGCCATGGCGCGCGCCAGCATGAAGCGCAGGGCCGGCGTATCCAGACCCAGGCGATAGGCCTCGCCGAGATAGGCCGCCGCGCGCGCCTCGTTGTGCGCCAGCAGTTCCTCGCGGCCATTGCGGTAGAGCATCTCGATGCGCGCTTGCAAGGCCTGCGTGCGCAAGGCTTCCTGTTTCTCGGCCTGCTGCCAGTGCCAGGCGCTGAACAGGGACGCGGCCGCACACAATCCCAGCGCGCCGGCCAGCAGATGGTTGCGGATGCGGCGACGGCGTTCGCGACGGCGCAGCTCGTCGTAGCCGATGTCGAGCATGCCCGCGATCAGCTTCAGCGCCGCGCCGTCCCGGGTATCGGCCTTCAGGTCTGCCGCCAGGGGTTCGGGCGCGCGGCCGCAGACCTCGCCCTGCTCGTCGTAACGCTCCAGCAGCGCCGGGGGAAACACTTGCTGCCCGCCGGCGCTATCCAGGCGCAGACAGAGAATGTTGCGCTCGCGGCCCAGGCGCTTGAAGCTGCGCACTTCCTCATTGACCCAGCGCGATTGCGCCGCACCCGGCGAGCACAGCACGATCAGATAGCGCGACTGGTGCAGGGCCTGCTGCACCACCCCACCCAGATCCACGGAGCTGGGCAACTCGTCGCGGTCACGGAATACCGGCGCCAGGCGCGCCGGCACCTGGATGTCGTGCAGCGGCCTGCCCAGCAGATGGCGGGGTACGCGGTAACGTTCGAGATAGCGATGCAGCCACTGCGCCTCGCGACGGTCGCGGTGGTGATAGCTGATGAAAGCCCAATAGCGGAAACCCTGCGGCAACGTTCCCCCCGTCTCCCGATGCGCGCCAAGCCATCATAATGGTTCGACGCAGGCAGCAGGGGGAATGCGGTGCCGAACAGCCGAGGCAGCAGGGCCGGCGACAACCAGGAACAGCAGGCGCTGCAGCGCTATCTGCGCCGCGCCGAGGAACAGGCGCGGCACTGGCTGAGCGTGGGCGGCTGCGGCCATCTGCTGATCAGCGATGCCGAACAGGCGCATGCGCGGCGCCTGCTGGAGGAGCAGCTGCTGCCACCGCTGGCGGACACGAAGCAACGCTGGCAACTGTTGTCCGGCATGGCGCCCGGCGCCGATCTGCTGTTCGTCGAGACGCTCAGCCGCTGGCTGCAGGCCCGGGGAATCGAGTTCGATCTGATCGCCATCCTGCCGGTGCCGGCGGAATATCTGATCAGTGACTGGCAGCTGCGCTGCGAACAGGAGCAGCTGCATGTGAGCGCCATCACGCGGCGCCGCGTGCAGGCCCAGCTGGAGGCGCAGCTGGCCCAGGCACGCGAGGTGATTCCGCTGTTCGGCGAGGACGACGGTCCGGCGCAGTTTCGTTCACGCCGCTATCGCCAGCATCAATACCAGCGCCTGGCGGCGATTCTGGCGCAGCATCCGGAGCTCCTGTTCGGCATCGTGCGCCCGCAGCGTGGCGGCGCGCCCGGCGGTTCGCTGGAGGTGCTGGGCTGGCGCGAGGACCGGCGCCGCATCCCCAGCGATCTGCGTCTGCATCGCAATCACTGCGCTGCCCAGCCGCGCACCCTGGTGGTGAATCTCAGCGAGAGCGCGGGCGCGCTGCGCGCCGGACCGGACGATCCCGTGCAGCGCGTGCTGCAGCGCACGCAGGAAGCGAGTCAGAGCGGCAACGCCCTGGCCTGCCTGGACATCGTGCGCGCTGCGCAGCGTCAGGGTCTGCAGGATGTGCGCCTGGACTATCAGCTGATCCAGGCGCTGGCCAACACCGGCAACACCCAGCAGGCGCTGAATCATTACCGCGAGCTGGACCTGGGGCCGGAAGCGCACAGCGAGGACTGGCTGGCGCTGCGCGGTCGCCTGGAGAAGGACCTGGCGCTGCGCGCGCAGCCGCGCTCCTGGCGGCAGTTCGCCCGCGCCGCCGAAGCCTACGAAGCCGCGTTCAAGCGCCATGGCGGCTACTACAGCGCGATCAATGCCGCCAGCATGCGCCTGCTCGCCGGACAGGCGCGACAGGCCCACAAGCTGGCCGAGCAGACCCTGGAGCTGCTGGCCGTGCGCAGCGCACCGGATGAGATCGAACGCTATTACCAGCACGCCACCCGCGCCGAGGCGCTCTTGCTGCTGGGCGACGCCCAGGCCTGCGCGCTGGCGCTGCGCCAGGCCAATCCCCTGCTGCCACAGGACACCCTGCGCCGCAGCCGCACCCAGCAGCAGCTGCATCTGCTGTGTCAGGAGCTGGGACTGAGCACCGCGCCGCTGCGCGAGCTGCAGCTGCCGCCGGTGGTGCTGCTGCGCCAGCACGGCCGTCCGCCGCGCCGCCTGCAGCGTACGCAATGGCCGGCCCCGCTGCGCGAGCTGATCGCGCAGCGCAGCTTCATCAATCTCTGCCTGCAGACCCCGGGCGATCTGCTGCTCTGCGAGCGCCTGCACGAACAGGGGGCGCGCCTGTATCTGACCCTGCCGGTGCCGGCGCCGGAACTGGTGCGGCGCTGGCGTCAGCCTTCGCCACACAAATGCGAGGAACGCCTGACGGCCCTGCTGGACAAGGCACAGACCGTGATCGTGCAACGCGGCTTTCTGCCGCGCGAACAGAGCTGGCAGAACGCCGAGGCGCAGGCGCTGACCCTGGGGCTGTCGGTGCTCACGGCGGCGCGCACCGCGATGCAGTGGCGGCTGCTGGAGCTGAGCTGGAATGAAGACGGTCCGCGCTGCCTGCGCAGCGAACTGGTGGCCGAGCCCGCGCGTGAAGCGGCGCGCGCCTACGCGCTGGCCGGTCTGCCCACGGTCAAACCCAGCTCCAGCCAGCGGCGCATGGCCGGCCTGATCTTCGCCGACTTCTCCGGCTTCGCACGCCTGCAGGACAGCCTGTATCCGCGTTATTACCGCGAGGTGATCGGCGGCCTGGCGCGGCTGCTCGACCGCCACGGCCAGACCGTGCGCGTGCGCAAGACCTGGGGCGATGCCCTGCACGTGGTCACCGACGATGCCAGCAGCGCGGCGCTGATCGCCGTCGAGGTGCAGGCGTTCATGGAGAAACACCGCCTGCGCCATGACGGCATGCTCGGCGATCTGGAGCTGCGCGTGGCCGCGCATTACGCCCCCGTGTTCTCCGGCTATGACGAGGTGGAGCACCTGCCCGCGCACTTCGGCACGCAGCTGGCGTTTGCCGCGCGCATCGAACCGGTGGCACCGCCCGGCAGCATTTACGTCACGGAAAACTTTGCGGCGCGGCTGAGCTTCGAATCACCGCAGCGCTACATCCTGGAATACGCCGGCGAGGTGGAGCTGGCCAAGCACTACGGTGCTTATCGCCTGTTCGCGCTGCGCGCGCGCTGAGCGCAGACGCTCAGTCGCGAATCTTCAGCACCTGTTCCTGCACCTGCCCGTCGCGCAGACGCCAGGCACGCATTTCCAGCACGCCCTTGGTGTTGAGCGAGATCACCAGACTCAGCTCGCCCTCGCGCAGCTGCGCGGCCTCGGGCACCGCCGGCGCCAGCGGCTGCGACCACAGCACCGCCCACAGCTCTGCCTGTGCCGGCAGCTGCGCGCCGGGCACGTAGGCGCAAGGCTCCTCACCGCGGGCAGTCACCAGCCCCCGGATCGCTTCGGGCTGCGCGATCTGCGCCTCGTGCAGCAGGCGGATCGCGAGATTGCGCGGCATCACCAGTACGTCTTGTTTCATGTCAGTCTCGTTTGCCCGCAGACCGCGCAGGCCGGATCGATGCTCATGGTAAAGCGCCGCCACTGCATCTGCCGCGCATCCCAGACCTGCAGCGCGTTCAGATCCTCGCGCAGCCCCAGCAGATACTTGAGCGCCAGCAGCGCCTGCAGCGCGCCCACCGTGCCCACCACGGGTCCGAGGATGCCGGCCTCCTCGCAGGTTTCGGCCTGCTCGCCGGTATCCGGATACAGGCAGTCATAACAGGCGCTGCCGGCGGCGACATCGAACAGCGCCAGCTGGCCCTCGAAGCGGATCGCCGCGCCCGACACCAGCGGCTTGCGCGCGCGCACACAGGCGGCGTTGATGGCGCGTCGCGCCGGAAAATTATCGGTGCAGTCCAGCACCACATCGGCCTGCGCCACGGCAGCCAGGCCGGCTTGCGCATCCAGGGCCTCGATCTCGATGCCGGCATTGAGCGCGCGCAGCTGCGCCGCCGCCGCCTCGCTCTTGAGCCGGCCGACATCGCTCTGCCGGTACAGCACCTGACGCTGCAGATTGCTGGTGTCGACACGGTCGCGGTCCGACAGCAGCAGACGGCCGATGCCGGCGCCGGCCAGATACGCTGCGGCGATGCTGCCCAGGCCGCCGAGGCCGATCAACAGCACCGTGGAGTCACGCAAGAGCTGCTGGCCGTTGACGCCCAGCTCGCGCAACACGATCTGCCGGCTGTAGCGCGCCAGCTCGCTCATGCCCTGCCTCCGGTGGCGCGCTCGCGCTGTTCCAGATCGCGGCGCGTGTGAATGTCGGTGAAGCCCGCGGCGGCGAGCAGCCCGCGCACCGCTGCGCCCTGATCATAACCGTGCTCCAGCAACAGCCAGGCGCCCGCGTGCAGATGCGCATGCGCGCCGGCAATCACCTCGCGCAGCGCGCCCAGGCCATCGCCGCCATCGCTCAAGGCCAGCAGCGGCTCGTGCTGCAGCGCCTGCAGATGCGCATCCTCGCGCGCGATGTAGGGCGGATTGCAGACCGCCAGATCGAAGCGCTGCGCGCCATGCGCCTGCCACCAGCTGCCTTCGCGAAACGCCACCGCCAGGCCCAGGTGCTGGGCATTGGCCTGCGCCACCGCCAGCGCTGCCGGTGAAACATCGCTGGCGTGTACGCGCCAGCGCGGCCGTTCACGCGCCAGGGCCAGCGCCAGGGCGCCGCTGCCGGTGCCCAGATCAACGACCTGCGCCTCCTGCGCGGGACCAACGCTCAAGGCCCATTCCACCAGCAGCTCGGTTTCCGGACGCGGCACCAGCACCGCCGGCGTGACCTGCAGTTCCAGGCTCCAGAAGCCCTGCGTGCCGAGCAGGTAGGCCACCGGCTCGCCGGCGAGCCGGCGTGCCAGCAGCGCCGCAAAACGCTGCTGCGTGCCCGCGTCGACCACATCCTCGGCACGCAGCCAGAGCTGCGTGCGCGAACATTGCAGGGCATGCGCCAGCAGCAGCTCCGCATCCAGGCGCGCGCTGTCGCTGTGCGCGGCGAGCCGCGCACCGGCCTCATTCAACAGGTCCTGGCGCTTCACGCCTCGCCCAGTTCGGCCAGGGCCTCGGCCTGTGCTTCGGCCAGCAGCGGCTGGATCACCGGATCCAGATCGCCCTGCATCACGCGCTCCAGCTGATAGAGCGTGAGATTGATGCGATGGTCGGTGACGCGGCCCTGCGGGAAGTTGTAGGTGCGGATGCGCTCGGACCGATCACCCGAACCGACCAGCTTCTTGCGCTGCGCGGCGCGGGCGCTGGCGTTCTTCTCGCGCTCGGCATCGAGCAGACGCGCCGAGAGCAGGGCCATGGCCTTGGCGCGGTTCTTGTGCTGCGAGCGCTCTTCCTGGCACTCCACCACCACGCCGGTGGGAATGTGCGTGACACGGATCGCCGATTCGGTCTTGTTGACGTGCTGGCCGCCGGCGCCGCTGGAGCGGAAGGTGTCGAACTTCAGATCGGCCGGATTGATCTGCATCTGCGTCTCCTCCACTTCCGGCAGCACCGCCACCGTCGCCGCCGAAGTGTGGATGCGGCCCTGCGCCTCGGTCTCCGGCACGCGCTGCACGCGGTGCGCGCCGGACTCGTACTTGAGCTGCGAGTAGGCGCCAAAGCCGATCAGGCGCGAGATCACTTCCTTGAAGCCGCCGTGCTCGCCGGGATTGGCGGAGAGCAACTCCACCTGCCAGCCGCGACTTTCGGCGTACTTGGAATACATGCGGAACAGATCGCCGGCGAAGATCGCGGCCTCGTCGCCGCCGGTGCCGGCGCGGATTTCCAGGAAGACATTGTTGTTGTCGAGCGGATCACGCGGCACCAGATAGGCCTGCAGCGCGCTCTCCAGGCGCTCGATTTCGGCCTGCGCCTGCGGATACTCGGCCTGCGCCATGGCGCGCAGCTCGGCATCGCTGTCCTCGCGCATCAGGCCCAGATCGGCAAGATTGCGCTGCGCCTGCTGGTACGCGCCATAGGTGTCGGCCAGTGGCCCCAGCTGCGCGTATTCCTGCGAGTAGCGGCGGAACTTGTCGGCATCGGCGATCACCTGCGCATCGCCCAGTTCGCGCGCGAGTTCCTCGCGGCGTTCGTACATCTGATCGAGTTTGGCGAGCAGGCTGGCTTTCATGAGGAACCAAAGGCAATGACGAAGGACGGACCACGGAGTGGATCGCAGGCGCTGCGATCCGGCGCGCTTGAGCGCCGCTAAGCCTGGTCGTCGGGCAGTTCGAAAAGCTTACGCGCGGCGTTGAGCAGCAGCGACTGCTCCACCGCATCGGCGCGGCGCAGCACGCGCGAAGGGCCGTGCAGAATCTTGTTGCTGAGCGTGTCGGCGATGAAACTCATCACCTCATCGACCGAGTCGCCGGCGGCGAGCTTGCGCCGCGCCTTGTCCAGCACCTCGTCGCGGCTGGCGCGGGCACGGGCGCGGATCTCCTGGATGGTGCCGCCGGCATCGCGGCTTTCCAGCCAGCGCGCGAATGCCAGCGCCTGGTCGCTGATCAGCACCTCGGCCTGGCGCGCGGCCTCTTCACGCAGCTTCAGATTCTCGGCGATCACCGCGCGCAGATCGTCGATGGTGTAGAGGTAGATATCCTTGAGCTCGGCGATCTTCGGGTCGATGTCGCGCGGCACCGCGAGGTCGATCAGAAACACCGGCTTGCGCCGGCGCGTGCCGATGGCGGCAGCCATGGCCTCGCGCTTAAGCACCAGATGCTGGGCGGCGGTGCAGGAGATCACCAGATCGGCATCGCCCAGATAGCCGGGAATGTCATCGAGGCTGATCGCATAACCGTGCACCTCGCGCGCCAGGCGCTCGCCGCGCTCCAGGCTGCGGTTGGCGATGATGATGCGCCCCACGCCATGCTGCTGCAGATGCCGCGCCACCAGCTGCACCATCTCGCCGGCGCCGATCAGCAGCGCGGTCTGCCCTTCCAGGCTGGCGAAGATGCGCCGCGCCATCTGCAGCGCGGCATAAGCCACGCTCACCGGATGCGCGCCGACCTCGGTCTGCGAGCGCACCAGCTTGGCCACCGAGAACGCATGCTGGAACAGGCGCGAGAGCACCGGCCCCAAGGTGTGCTGCTCGCTGGCCACCGCGAAGGACTGCTTCATCTGACCGAGAATCTGCGGCTCGCCCAGCACCATGGAGTCCAGACCGCAGGCCACGCGCAGGCTGTGCGTCACGCTGCCCAGATCGCGGTGCGTGTAGAGGAATTTCTCCAGGTAGCCGTCCGGCGCCTGCCGTTCGCGCCGCCACCATTCCAGCAGCCGCGCCTCCTCCTCCAGCGCCGTCACCGCCATGATCTCGGTGCGGTTGCAGGTGGAAATGATGGCGGCTTCGTCGATACCGGGCAGCGCGCGCAGGCGGTGCAAGGCTTCGGGCAGCTCGATCTCGGCAAAAGCCAGCCGCTCGCGCGCCTCCACAGGCGCACGGTGATGGCTGAGACCCAAGGTGAATAAGGCCATGGCTGTCCGGGCGGATCGATGCCGGCATTTTACGTGTCGGCGCAGCGAACCGCAGCTAAGGGATTGCCGTGGGGCACTTTTGGCACTCCGGACGGCGGCGGCGCGGCGCCCGGCGGCTGAACTGTGCGAGTACCATACGGTCTCAAAGCCAAGTCTCTTTTCGGATTCGCCAATGCGCCTGCCTGTCCTTGCCCTCGTTCTCGGCTCCTGTCTGCTGCTGCCGGGTGGCGGCGCGCTGGCCGCGGCAACGCAGCGCAGCCCGGAGCAGCTGGAGCGCGAGGCCGAGGCGCAGTTTCATGTGGTGGCCGGCGAGATGGCGGCCGGGCGCAAGCAGCCGGCGCTGGCGGCCCAGGAATTCCTGCAGGCGCTGGAGATCGTCGACAGCGCCGATCTGGCGCGCCGCGCCACAGCCCTGGCGATTCAGGGCGGCGACCAGGATCTGGCCCTGCAGGCGGCGCGCCGCTGGCTGGCCATCGAGCCCACGGCCATGGACCCGCGCGAGGTGATTGCGCAGGTCTCGCTGCTGAACAATGACAGCGAGGAAACCCAGGCGCAGGCCAAGGCCATCATCGAAGGCCATGCCGGCGGCGTGGACGATGCCTTCAAGCTGGTGGCCAGCATTCTCGGCCGCGGCGGCGCCAGCAATGCGAGCACCGCGCTGCAGGTGATGCAGAACCTGGTCGCGCAATATCCCAAGTCGGTGAGCGCCGCACACGCCATGGCGCTGCTGGCCCTGCGCTTCGGCCAGCTGGACCTCGCCGATCAGGCTTCGAAACAGGCGCTGCTGCTGGCGCCCAAGTCCAAGGACGAGAAGCTGCTGCGTGTCGGCGTGCTGGTGAAGCAGCAGCAGATCACGCAGGCCGATGCCCTGGTCGAAGAGATGAGCCGCCAGGATGCGCAGAGCGATGATCTGCGTCTGGCCTACGCCAAGCTGCTGCTCGAATCGACGCAGCGCGAACCCGCGCGCGCGCAGCTCAAGAAGATTCTCGAACACTCGCCCAAGAACCAGGACGCACAGTTTGCCCTGGCGGTGATGGCCATCAGCGATCACGACTACGCCTATGCCGAGAAGACCCTGAAGCCGATGCTCGACGGCGAGCGCGGCCAGGACGCGGCGCTGCAGCTGGGCCGCGCGGCGGAGCTGCAGAATCAGCCGCAGGCGGCCCTGGATTATTACGACCGCGCCACCAGCGGCACGCAGGGCTTCGAGGCGGCGGTGCGCAAGGCTTCGCTGCTGGCACAGCTGGGCCGCATCGATGAGGCACGCGCGCTGCTGCGCGATCTGCGCGCGCGCTATCCGCAGCTCTCGGCCCGCTTCACCATCGCCGAGGGCGAGCTGCTGGTGAACAGCAACCGCAGCGACGAAGCCCTGCAGGTGTTCAACGAGGGCATCGATGACAATCCCGAGAATCTGGACCTGCTCTACGGCCGCTCGCTGGTCTACGAACGCCTGGACAAGATCACCGAGGCGGAAAAGGATTTGCGCGCGGTGATCGCCGCCGATCCCGACAACGTGCGCTCGCTCAACGCCCTGGGCTACATGCTCGCCGTGCACACCAAGCGCTACGACGAGGCACAGAAGCTGATCGCGCAGGCGCTCAAGCTCGATCCGGACGATGCTGCGATCATGGACAGCATGGGCTGGGTGGAATACAAGCGCGGCAACGCCAGGCAGGCCCGCGATTTTCTGCAGCGCGCGTTTGCCAGCTTCCCCGACCCGGAAGTTGCCGCACATCTGGGTGAGGTCTTGTGGAGCCTGGGCAGCAAGGATCAGGCACGCGAAATCTGGAATCAGGCGCTGCGCGGCAGCCCGGATCACCCCGTGCTCAAGGAAACCATGCAGCGCCTGCAGCGATGAAGCCACTGCTGCGCGCGGCGGCGCTGGCCCTCGGCCTGGGCCTGGGCGGCTGCGCCAGTCTTGCGCCGCAGCCCTCGGCGCCCGGTGAAGACGCCGGCGCGCGCGCCGCCTGGCTGGCGCATCGCGATGCGCTGTCGGGCATCAGCGCCTTCACGCTCGACGGTCGCGCCGCCAACAGCCTGGGCGTGAAAGCCGATCTGCACTGGCAGCAATACGCCGATGGCCACTTCGAGGTGCGCATCGCCGGTCCTCTGGGCAGCGGCGCCACCGCACTGTCCGGCACCGCGCAGCGCGTGCTGATCCGCAGCGCGCAGGGCGAGGAACTCAGCGACGATCCGGAAGCCTGGCTGCAGGCGCACGCCGGCTGGAGTCTGCCGCTGCGCGGTCTGCGCTGGTGGGCGCTGGGCCTGCCGGCACCGGATGCGCCGGCACAGACCCAGCTCGATGCGCAGGGACGCCTGGCGATACTGCAGCAGCAGGGCTGGACCCTCTCCTATAACGAGTACACTGAGGTCGATGGCCTGGCCTTGCCGCGGCGGCTGGAAGCCAGTAACACCCAGCTGCGCGTCAAATTGTTGATCGACCGCTGGCAGGACGTTCTAAAATCCGCGCCCGCCGACGGCCATTGATGGGCCCTCGTCCCTGATCAAGCCAAACGCGATGCTAGAAGCCCGACCCGTTGTGCTGTCGAGCCCGCTGTCCAGGGGATTCCCCTGGCCCGCGCCGGCCAAACTCAATCTGTTTTTGCATGTCACCGGACGCCGTGCCAACGGCTACCACGAGCTGCAGACCCTGTTCCAGTTCGTCGATGTGGGCGACAGCCTGCACATCACGCCGCGCGGTGATCAGGAGCTCAAGCTCAGCGGCGCGCCGGCCGATCTCGCCGGCGAAGACAATCTGATTCTGCGCGCGGCGCGGCTGCTGCGGCAGGCTTCCGGCGTGCCCCTGGGCGCGGAGATTCATCTGCGCAAGCAGATTCCGGTGGGCGGCGGCCTGGGCGGCGGCTCCAGCGACGCGGCCACCACGCTGGTGGCGCTCAATCGCCTGTGGAACCTGGGCTTCCCGCTGCACGAGCTGGCGGAACTGGGCCTGCAGCTGGGCGCCGATGTGCCGGTGTTCGTGCGCGGTCAGGCGGCCTGGGCGGAAAGCCTGGGCGAGCGGCTGACGCCGGTGGACATCGAGCAGCCCTGGTATCTGATCCTCACCCCGCCGGTGCAGGTATCCACCGCGGAAATCTTCGGCGCGCCCGAGCTGCGCCGCGATCATCCGCGCGTGCAGCTGGCCGATTACCTGGCGGGGCGCTGCGACAACGACTGCACGCCGGTGACGCTGGCGCGCTATCCCCTGGTGGGCGAAGCGCTGAGCTGGCTGAACCAGCATGCCCCCGCGCGCATGTCCGGCACCGGCGCCTCGGTGTTCGCAGCCTTTGCCAACGAGGCGGCGGCGCATCGCATCGCGCGCCAGGTGCCGCGCAGCTGGCACAGCATCGTGGCGCGCGGCTGCAATCGCTCGCCGCTGCTGGAAGTCATTGACCGTTCCTGACAGCGCAAAAGGTCCGGCGGGCGTCGCGGCGGCGAAAAAGCTTCCGATATAATGCGCGCCCCCTGATTCGTCAGGGCGCTACTGGGGCGTCGCCAAGTGGTAAGGCAGCGGGTTTTGATCCCGCCATTCGGTGGTTCGAGTCCATCCGCCCCAGCCATATCCCTGCGGCAGCCGCGCATCGCTGCCGCTGATTGACACACGTCGCATTCATCATCGCAGGCCAACGCATGGTTGATTCCAAGCTGATGCTGTTCTCGGGCAATGCCAACCCGAAGCTGTCCCAGGACATCGCCGGCTATCTCAAGACCTCGCTGGGCCAGGCGATGGTCGCCAAGTTCTCCGATGGTGAAATCCAGATCGAGATCCTGGAAAACGTGCGCGGCAAGGACGTGTTCGTGGTGCAGCCCACCTGCACGCCGACCAATGACAGCATCATGGAACTGCTGATGCTGCTGGACGCGCTCAAGCGCTCCTCGGCCGGTCGCGTCACCGCGGTGATCCCCTACTTCGGCTACGCCCGCCAGGACCGCCGCCCGCGCAGCGCGCGCGTGCCGATCTCGGCCAAGGTGGTCGCCGACATGATCGGCGAATGCGGCGCCGACCGCGTGCTCACCGTCGATCTGCACGCCGACCAGATCCAGGGCTTCTTCGACATCCCGGTGGACAATGTCTACGCCAGCCCGGTGCTGCTGGGCGAGATCTGGCGCCAGAAGTACGAGAACCTGATCGTGGTGGCACCGGACGTGGGCGGTGTGGTGCGCGCCCGCGCGGTGGCCAAGCGCCTGGACGATGCGGAACTGGCGATCATCGACAAGCGCCGTCCCAAGCCCAATGAATCGCGGGTGATGAACATCATCGGCGATGTCGAAGGCCGCACCTGCGTGCTGGTCGATGACCTCGTGGACACCGCCGGCACCCTGTGCAAGGCTGCGGCCGCGCTCAAGGAAGAAGGCGCGATCAAGGTGGTGGCCTACGTCACCCACGCCGTGCTCTCGGGCCCGGCGATCACGAACATCAGCAACTCGGTGCTGGACGAACTCGTGGTCACCGACAGCATCCCGCTGACCGCTGCCGCCCGCGCCTGCCCGAAAATCCGGCAGCTCTCGATCGGCAGCCTGCTGGCCGAAACCATCCGCCGCATCTCGGCGGAGGAATCGGTCAGCTCGCTGTATCTGGATTAAGCGAGCCCCCGCGCGGCGCCGAGCAGCAGCACGCCGGCGCCACCGATCTCGGCGGCCGTCAGCGCCGCCATGAAGGCCCGCATCAGGCCCGGCGACAATTCGCCGCTGCCCAGGCGATGCGGCCGGCGCAGCTGATTGTCGGTGTCCTGCAGCAGGCCATGCAGCACATAGGCGGCAATCGCCGCCACGTAGAAGATCAGGTTCGCCGCCACCGCCGCCAGATTCACGGCATTGCTGAACACGCTGCGCTGCGCCAGCGCCCAGAGCACCAGGGCCGCGAAGCTGTACATCAGCGAAGCGCGGTGCGCGATGTCCACGTACACCGGCGCCTGCACCGTGGGACTGGCCATCATCCGGCGGTATTTCCAGCGGCCGGTGAGCATGCCCACCAACAGCAGGGCGCCCGAGGACAACAGCGCCAAATCGGCGGCGAGCATGGCATTCCTCCTTTTCCTGGTCTGATGGGTGCACATCTTCCCGCAGCCGGGACCCGGACGCAGCAGCGCTCGTAACTCGGCATTTTCGTGGAACTTCTGTACAATCCGCGCCCCCATTGCCTGGTCGCGGGCAGGGGTTTTCGTTTTTTTATCCGGTTCTGGAGTCTTTCATGAAAGAGAATTTTGTCGTCAACGCCGAAGCGCGCGCTGACCAGGGCAAGGGTGCGAGCCGCCGCCTGCGTCGCGAGGGCAAGCTGCCGGCGGTCATCTACGGTGGCCGCGATGCGCCGGTGTCGGTTTCACTGTCCAGCAACGAGTTCCACAAGCATCTGAAGATCGAAGCCTTCTACTCGCATCTTCTGACCCTGACCCTGGACGGCGCCTCGCAGCAGGTGGTGCTCAAGGATCTGCAGCGTCATCCGGTGAGCGGCTACGCCATCCACGCCGACTTCCAGCGCGTGCTGGCCGACCAGCTGCTGCGCATGCACGTGCCCCTGCACTTCAAGGGCGCGGAAATCGCCCCGGGCGTGAAAACCGGCGGCGGCATCGTCGAGCATCAGCTCAACCAGGTGGAAGTCGAGTGCCTGCCCAAGGACCTGCCCGAGTTCATCGAGGTGGATCTGTCCGGCCTGAACGTCAACGAGTCGGTGCATCTGTCGCAGCTGCCGCTTGGCGAAGGCGTGAGCCTGGTGCAGCTCAAGCACGGCAACGACCAGTCCGTGGCCTCCGTGCATCTGCCGCGCGCTGCCGTTGAAGAAGAAACGCCGGCGCCTGCGGAAGGCGCGGCGCCCGCAGCTGCGGCAGCGGCTCCGGCCGCCGCTGCCAAGAAGGACGAGAAGAAGAAGTAAGCGTCCGCCGCTGTCCGCCAGCACTGCGCGGACTCGCGACACGCCAGACCGCTCGCCCTGTCCAGGTCGAGCGGTCTTTTTCTTTGAACCGGCACCATGAGCGCATCGACTCTTCACGCTATCGTCGGCCTGGGCAATCCCGGCGGCGAATACGAGAAAACCCGCCACAACGCGGGCTTCTGGTTTGTGGATCGCCTGGCCGAAGCGGCGGGCAGCAGCCTGCGCACGGAAGCCAAGTTTCATGGCCAGACCGCGCGCATCAAGCTGGGCGGCCACGAAGTGCTGCTGCTCAAGCCGGGCACCTTCATGAACCGCAGCGGTCAGGCGGTGCAGGCCCTGGCGCAGTTCTACAAGCTGCCGCCCGAGGCGATTCTGGTGGCGCACGATGAGCTGGATCTGCCGGCCGGGGCGATGCGCCTGAAGCTGGGCGGCGGTCACGGCGGGCACAACGGCCTGCGCGATGTGCACAAGGTGCTGGGCGATCAGTACCGCCGGCTGCGTATCGGTATCGGCCATCCCGGCGACAAGAATCTGGTGCTGGGCTATGTGCTGGGCCGGCCCAGCCGCGAGGACGAAAGCGCGATTGCGCAAGGCCTGACGCAGGCACAATCGGCGGTGGAAACCTGGCTGCGGCAAGGCTGGGAGCGCGCCATGCATCAGCTGCACAGCGAGACCAAGGCCGCCAAGCCCTGAGCCCTCGCCTCACTTCAAGGATTTTTCGATATGGGTATCAAATGCGGCATCGTCGGCCTGCCCAACGTGGGCAAATCGACGCTCTTCAACGCGCTGACCAAGGCGCAGATCGCGGCGGAAAACTACCCCTTCTGCACCATCGATCCCAATGTCGGCATCGTGCCGGTGCCGGACCCGCGCATGGATGCACTGGCGGTGTTCGTCAAACCGCAGCGCCTGGTGCCGACCACGGTGGAGTTCGTGGACATCGCCGGCCTGGTCGCCGGCGCCTCGCAGGGTGAAGGTCTGGGCAACCAGTTCCTGGGCCACATCCGCGAGACCGATGCCATCGCCCATGTCACGCGCTGCTTCGACAACCCGGACGTGATTCACGTCTCCGGCAGCCCCGATCCGATCCGCGACGCCGAGGTGATCAACACCGAGCTGGCGCTGGCCGATCTGGACAGCGTGGCCAAGGCCTGCGAGCGCGCCGCACGCGCCGCCAAGACCGGCGCCAAGGATGCAATTGCCAAGCATGAGCTGCTCAAGCGCGTGCAGGCCCATCTGGACGGCGGCCAGCCGGCGCGCACCCTGACGCTGGATGTCGAGGAAAAGGCGCAGCTGCGCGATCTGCATCTGATCACCGCCAAGCCCATGCTCTACGTCGCCAACGTCGACGAGGCGGGCCTGAAGAACGGCAACGAATACCTGAAGCGCCTGCAGGCGCATGCCGACAAGGAAGGCGCGCAGCTGGTGGCGGTGTGCGCGGCCATCGAAGCCGAGATCGCGCTGCTGGACGATGCCGACAAGGCCGACTTCCTCAAGGACCTGGGCCTGGAAGAGCCGGGCCTGAACCGCGTGATCCGCGCCGCCTACGCGCTGCTGGGCCTGCAGACCTATTTCACCGCCGGCGTGCAGGAAGTGCGCGCCTGGACCGTGAAGGTGGGGGCCACTGCGCCGCAGGCCGCCGGCGTGATTCACACCGACTTCGAGAAAGGCTTCATCCGCGCCGAAGTCATCGCCTATGACGACTTCATCCGCTGCAAGGGCGAGGCCGGCGCCAAGGAGGCCGGCAAGTGGCGCCTGGAAGGCAAGGAGTACATCGTGCAGGAAGGCGATGTGATGCACTTCCGCTTCAACGTCTGAGGCCTCGCACTTAATGCCGACGCAAGCCAGCTCGGCTAGGCTTGGCGGATGACCGAAAAAAAAGCCGCCTCGCACCCGACTTCGCGCCGCCTTCCGGGCGGCGTTTTGCTGCTCGCGCTCTGCCCGCTGGCGCAGGCCGGCCCGCCGTTTCGCACCGATGATCCGGAGCCGGTGGACGATGGTCATATCGAGGCCTATCTGTTCACGGAAGCCACGCATGTGCGCGACAACACCGACGGCACTTTGCTGGGTGCGGAGCTGAACTACGGCGCCGCGCCCGATCTGCAGCTGAGCATCACCCTGCCCCTGGCCTTCGATCTCAGCGACGACCCGCAGTGGCACACGCGCTACGGCGCCACCGAACTGGGCGCGAAGTATCGCTTCGTGCACGAGCAGGAAGACGGCTGGTTGCCGCAGATCAGCTTTTATCCGGCGGTGGAGATTCCGCAGAACGATCAGGGTCCGGCCTCCACGTTCCTGCCGCTATGGGCGCAGAAGAGCATCGGCCGCTGCGATGTGTTCGGTGGCGGCGGCTATCGCATCAATCCGGGTCGCGACCGGCGCAACAACCAGTTCTTCGGCATCGGCACCCTGTGCGCGGTGACGCCCACGCTGGGCCTGGGCACCGAGCTGTACACGGAGACGCCCGACAGTCACGAAGGCAAGACCGGCACGGGCATGAGCCTTGCTCTGCATCAGGACTTCAGCGAGCGCTGGCATCTGGTAGCATCGCTGGGCCGTGGCCTGCGAAATGCAGGCGATACCAACCTGGTTTCCTACTATGTAGGCTTGGAGTGGACGCGCTGAAACACGGCGCGGTGCGGCAAGCGCTTCACCATCATTAGATCGACCTCGACAGGGAGCTGGAACGTCAGCGCAAGCAAGCTTGCGCGAGGAGGTTCGTATGCTTACCACCCAGTCTCTGCTCGACCGCATGAGCCATGGCTTCGAGGGCGGCACCCTGGAATTCAGCGCGCCCCAGGGACGACGCTGGACGCTCGGACATGGTGAGCCGCGCGCGGTCCTGCAGCTGCACAGTCCGCAGGTGCTGCGCAGCATCCTGAGCCGCCCGGGACTGAAGTTCGGCGAAGCCTATATGGACGGCCGCTGGCAGCCGGTGCAAGGCGGGCTGAAACGCGTGCTGGAAGTGGCGATCAAGATCGAAGAAGCGCTGGACCGCCGTCAGAGCTGGCCGTGGCTGAAGCGTGGCCTGGGCAAGCTGATGGAGCTCAACGTACCCCGCATCAGCCGGCGCCATGTGGAGCATCACTACAACCTCGATGCCACGCTCTACCGGCGCTTTCTCGATGCCGAGATGTTCTATTCCTGCGCCTACTTCGAAAATCCGCAGATGACGCTGGAACAGGCGCAGCAGGCCAAGTGCGCGCTGATTGCCCGCAAGCTGGATCTGAAACCCGGCGCGCGCGTGCTGGACATCGGCTGCGGCTGGGGTGGCCTGGCCATGTATCTGGCGCAGCACCATGGCGTCCAGGTCACCGGAATCACCCTGTCCAGCGAGCAACTGGCCGTGGCCCTGCAGCGCGTCGCCGACCGCGGCCTGCAGAAGCAGGTACAGCTGCAGCTGCAGGACTATCGCGACATGCAGGGGCGCTTCGATGCCATCGTCAGCGTCGGCATGTTCGAGCATGTGGGCCGGCCGCAGTATCCGGTGTTCTTCCGCCGCATTGCCGAGCTGCTGGACGAGCAAGGCAGCGCGCTGCTGCACACCATCGGCCGCCTGGGCCCGCCGGGCGTGACCAATCCCTGGATCCGCAAATACATCTTCCCCGGCGGCTACATTCCGGCGGCCTCCGAAGTGCTGCAGGCCATGCAGCCGCAGCCCCTGCTGCTCAACGATCTGGAGATCTGGCGCCTGCACTACGCCCTGACCCTGCAGCACTGGCAGCAGCGCTTCCAGCAGGCGCGCGCCGAATTCGCCCAGCGCCTGGGTGAGCGCTTCTGCCGCATGTGGGAGTTCTATCTGCAGAGCAGCGAAGCCGCGTTTCGCTGGGGCAATCTCTGCGTCTTCCAGTTGCAGCTGAGCAAGAACCTGCAGCGCCTGCCCACCACCCGCGACTACCTCTACCCCGGTCGCCAAACGGAGCCGGCCAACGTCTCGACGTTGCCGGATGAATTCCCTACAATGCGCGCCCCCGTGGTGATGTAGCTCAGACGGTTAGAGCGCGGCACTCATAATGCTGAGGTCGGTGGTTCGATTCCACTCATCACCACCAATTCTTCAAGCCTCTCTTGATGGTGTGGCAGGTTTCAGGGAGGCCGGGCCGGGCACGCACAGCCGCTTCAGTGCAGCCCACCAGACTTGCGGCTGAGGCCGGTCCCATCTCTCGCTGCGCAGCAGCAGCCCCAGGCCTTGCCCAGCACCGCCCGCCCGGCCTTGCGCATGGCCGCGGCAGCGGCGGGTGCCGCGACGAAAGCCGGTTACAATCGAAAAAAACCGCCTGCCTTGGCCTGTCCGCGCCATCGCCGCCCGCTCACTTTCCGAACTCCCATGCCCCGCGCGCCGAAAAAGTCCGCTGATGCCAGCTCGCAGTACCGGATCAAGCAAGTCTCGGCGATGACAGGCGTCTCAAGGGAGACGATCCGCTTCTACATCAACGAAGGCCTGCTGCCGCATCCGGCCAAGACCGCGCGCAACATGGGCTGGTATTCCGACCGCCATGTCGAACTGCTGCGCCTGATTCAGCGCCTGCGCCAGGATCACTTCCTGCCGCTCAAGGCGATCAAGACCCTGGTCGCCGGCTCCTCCGACGAATACGAGTTCACCAAGGCGCAGACCAAGGTGCTGTCGCAGATCCGTGAAAAGCTGGAACTCGACAGCAGAAAGCTCACGGTCTCCAGCTCGGTGGCCCAGGTTGGCCAGAATCTCGGCCTGAGCCCGAAGGAACTGCAGGAGCTGCAGGAAATCGGCTTCGCGGAGCAAGGCGTGGTGACCGTCAGCGATATCGAGCTGGCGCAGCTGTGGGTGCGCATGCGCGACAACGGCCTCAACGCGGAACGTCAGTTCAGCCCGCGGGATCTGGTCTATCTGCGCGATCTGGTCGACGCCGGCATCGCCCAGGAGCTGCACCTGTTCGAAAAGCGCATCCGCACGATGTCTTCCGACGAAGCCGCGAGGCTGCAGGGCGTCATCATCCCGTCCCTGAGCCGCATCTTCGTGATTCTGCACGAGCGGCGGCTGGCGCATTTCATCCAGCGCTTCGTCAGCCGCCAGGCCGACGCGGACGCCAAGAGCGCCGCCCCCCGTAAATCCCCGCGGCGCAGCAAGGCCGGCAGCAACTAAGCCTTCTGGCGGGAAGCCGGCGGCCACCCAGGCGCGTGGCGCCGGCGGTGGCGCCTCGCCGCCTGCAGACAGCCAGGGCACCCGCGGCCCTGCGCGGCACCATCGCCGGTCCCTGCGCCGTGAAGCCGCCCCCCCAATAAACGCGTGCGCGGATACAGCAAAACGCGAAATTTCGCAATGCGCGCGGACAATGGATCCGCCAGTAAATTGTACGTAGTACGTCTACGCACACTTGACACTCTTCTAGTGTCCGCCAGAAGATATAACCAGAAAGTTGGAACCCTCCGAGTACCAGTCCGATGTACTCCGAGGGGTCTTTGGCGATATCGCGTTCATTCGATTCGAGGAGATTTTTTTCATGGCCACCCTAGCCTCCAGCGTCAAAGCAGACGTCGACAAGGCCTTGTCCGAGCGCAGCCCGACCGCGCCCTGGGCCAAGTTCTTTCTGGCAACCGCCGCGCTGCTGACGCTGTTCACCTGCTACCGCTTTTATCAGCACGCCACCGCCTTCACCTATGGCCTGGACTTCTTCAGCCCCGAATTCCAGAAGTACTGGATGAGCCTGCTGTACTCGGAACTCTCGATCGAGGTGCTGTTCGGCGTCGGCGCGGGCCTGTATCTGTGGGCGACCCGTGACCGCAACCTCGACAAGATCAAGCCCGGCGAGGAACTGCGTCGCTACATGGTGATGATGTCCCTGCTGCTCGCCTTCGGCGTGATCTTCTACATCGTCGCTTCGATCTACACCGAATCCGACGCCGCCTGGCACCAGATCACGATCCGCGACACCGACTTCACCCCCACGCACATCGGTCTGTTCTACTTCGGCGTGCCTTGCTTCATCCTGGCTTCGTTCGTGGCCTTCATGTACGCGCGCACCCGGATTCCGCAGTTCGCCAACAAGCTCTCGCTGCCGTTCGCGCTGCTGGTGGCCGGCCCGTTCATGATCATGCCCAACCTCGGCCTGAACGAGTGGGGCCACACCTTCTTCTACGCCGAGGAACTGTTCGCGGCGCCGATCCACTGGGGCTTCGTCGCCCTGGGCTGGTCGGCCTTTGCCGCCGGCGGCCTCATCGTCCAGGTGCTGACGCGAGTGGTGCAGCTCACCCGCCTCATGTCCGTGGACAAGGCAGCGTCCGCCGCCTGATCGCCGGGCGTCGCGCCGCGACGCCATCACCGGCCAGACCCTAGCCATGCCTTGAACGGCGAACCCTCGCGGGTTCGCCGTCAGGGGTTTTTTGCCCGCGCTTGTGAACGCTTCCCCCGCCAAAAGACGGATCGGCACAAGGCGCGCGCTCGATTTCCTGTAACGCGCCTCTCAAGAGGGAGCCACCATGACCGCTGCCGTACCCAACGACACGGCCGTCACCACGACGGCCGAACAACGGCGCTCATATCTGCAGTTCGACATGCTGATCATTCCGCTTGTCGTGCTGCTGTTCATGGGCATTTTCAGTTTCCACTTCGCGCTGCTGGTCGGCGATTGGGACTACTGGATCGACTGGCGTGACCGCCGCTGGTGGCCGCTGGTCACACCGCTGGCCATCACCGTTCTGCCGGCCGTGTTCGGCTATCTGCTCTGGGACAAGCTGCGCCTGCCGCTGGGCGGCACGCTCACCATCTTCTGCCTGTCCCTGGCCGCCTGGATCAGCCGCTATCTGAATTTCCATCTGCTGGCCAACTTCCCGATGGACATGGTGTTCCCGTCCTCGTACGTGGGCCTCGGTCTGCTGCTGGACTGCATGCTGCTGCTGACCCGCAGCTGGTTCTTCACCGGCCTGATCGGCGCGTTCCTGGTGGGACTGCTCATCTACCCGATGAACTGGCCGATCCTGGCGCAGTACCACGTGCCCGTGGAGATGGACGGCATCCTGATGACCGTCGCCGACGTGTTCGGCTTCGAGTACGTCAGAACCTCGATTCCGGAATATCTGCGCATCATCGAGCAGTCCACGCTGCGCACCTTTGGCGAAGCGGTCACGCCGCTGACCGCGGTGTTCGCCGGCTTCATCAACATCATCAACTACTGGTTCTGGATCTGGATCGGCTCGCTCGGTGTCAAGGCGATCTGGATTCGCAAGATCGTCTAAGGAGATCGCCATGAGATTTTCCGCTGTTCTCGCGCTGATCTTCCTGGTCCTCAGCGTCCTGATCCCTTCGCTGGCCGAAGCGCACGGCGAACGCGCCCAGCAGCCGGCACTGCGCATGCGCACCGTGGAATGGTTCGATGTCTCGGTGTCGACCAAGCAGCTGCAGGTCAATGACATCCTGGTGGTGAAAGGCTCGTTCGTGCCTTCCAACTACTGGCCGGAGCACGTGCATTCCATCGAAGGCGCTTCCTATCTGAACATCGGCGTGCCGGGGCCCACCTTCGTGCGCCTCGACAGCCGGATCAACGGCACGCCCGGCATCCGCTCGACCGCCTTCCACAAGGGCGAGCTGTACAACTTCGAGATCACGCTCAAGGCGCGCAAGCCCGGCAAGTACCACATCCATCCGCTGATCAACGTCGAGTCGGCCGGTCCGGTGATCGGCCCCGGCATCTGGGTGGAAGTCACCGGCAGCGAAGCGCAGTTCACCAACACCGCCAAGACCCTGCTGGGCCAGACGGTGGATATGGAGCATTACAACTTCGGCCACACCGTGGCCTGGTCGGCGCTGTGGATGCTGATTGCCGCAGCCTGGATCGTCTACTGGCTGTTCTCGCGCCGTCCGCTGATCGTGCCGCGCTTCAAGCGTGTCAGCGAACTGGGCCAGGACGCCGACGCCATCCTGACGCCCACCGACCGGCGCCTGGGCCTGCTGTTCCTGATCATCACCCTGTCGGTCACGATGGGCGGCTACCTCTACGCCAATGATCGCTGGCCCATCACCACGCCGCTGCAGACCGGCAAGGTGCACACCCCGCCGGCGGTGCAGGCACCGATGCCGCTGGAAGTGACCATGGGCGAGGCACGCTACCGGATTCCCGGCCGCAGCTTCCGCATCGAACTGACGGTGAGCAACAAGAGCGACCGGCCGCTGAGCATCGGCGAGTTTTCCGCCGGCAATCTGCGCTTCATCAACAGCAAGGTGCTCGACATCAAGCCGACCGATGAGGACGATCTGGTGGCGCCGGATGCCCTGCGCGTGGAAGGCAGCCCGATCCCGGCTGGCGAAACCCGCAAGCTGGTGATCTACGCCGACGATGCCATGTGGGAGACGCAGCGCATGACCACCATGATTGCCTCCCCGGATGCCGTCATCGCCGGCATGCTGTTCTTCTATGACGACCAGGGCAAACGCTATTACGCGGAAATTGGCGGCCCGATGATTCCGGTGTTCGGCTAATGCGCGGATGGCTCCTGGGTATTCTGGGCGCGCTGACGGCGCTCGCGGCGACAGCCGCGAGCGCCCACGGCGGCGTCTCCGTCGAGAACGATGTCTGCATCATGCGCATCGGTCAGTACCGTGCGCACTTCAGCGGCTATCAGCCGGAGTTCCGCGCCACGCAGGAATTCTGCGAGGACATTCCGGAGGTGGCCGACGCCATCATCGTGCTGGACTTCATCGACAACGCGCTGCGCGGCATGAACGTCGAGTTCAGCGTCGTCGCCGATAACGCCGATCTGGGCTCGCGCGCGCGTTTCGAGGATCTGGGCGGGCTCGATACGATCCGTCGCTCGGCGCTGATGAACGTGCCGCCGGCGCAGTATCCGCACGGCACCATCACCTTCAAGCCCAGCTTCACGAAAGCCGGCTGGTACATCGGCGTGCTCACCGCCACCGATCCGCAGAGCGGCGCGGTGATCCACTCGGTGTTCCCGTTCAAGGTTGGTGTCAGCAAGCGCTGGCCGTATCTGCTCGCCTTTGCGGTGATCATGACGCTCTCGCTGCTGCTGTACCGCCTCACCGGGCGCAAGCTCAAAGCCGCGCCAGCCGCGTAGCGCGAACCGGACGCCGCCGTGATCCCTTCCCTGTCCCGCAAGCTCCGCCCGCTGGCGCTGTTGCTGGCGCTGGCCCCGGTGGGCGGCGCCTGGGCGCACGCGGCGCTGCTCAAGTCCACGCCGGGCTCGCGCGCCACGCTGCGTCAGCCGCCGCGTGCCATCGAGTTGTGGTTCAACGAAAACGTGGAGACCTCGTTCTCCACCATCCGTGTCGAAGACCCGAGCGGCCAGGCGGTGCGCACCGGCACGCCGGAAAGCAGTCCGACCGAGCCCAACAAACTCAGCGTCAGCCTGCCGGCACTCGCGCCGGGAACCTACACCGTCCATTACCGCGTGCTGTCCCAGGACGGACATCTGGTTGAATACGGCTATCGCTTCCGCATCGAGGCCGCGGCCGCTTCGCAGTGAGCGTAGGCCTCGGCATCGCCGCGCGCTTCATCGCGCTGTGGGCGCAGGCGCAGTTGCTGGGCGTGAGCGCCTTCCTGCTGCTGGCAGGGCCGCAGCAGCAGGCGCAGGCCAGGCTCTGGCGAGCCCGGCAGCGCCGCTGGCTGCTGTGGGCCGCGCTGGCCCTGCCCTTGTCCCTGCTGCTGTGGATCGCCACGCAGGCACAGCTGCTGGCGGATCAGCCGGGACGCGAACCGACGCTTGATGTCGCGCTGCTGTCCGCGCTGATCGGCAAGACCCTGGTCGGTCACATCTGGGCCTGGCGTCTGACGCTGAGCGCGCTGATGCTGATGCTGCTGGCACTCAGCTGGCGTGGCGACAGACTGGATCGCCGGCCAACGCTGCTGATATTGCTGCTGCTCGCGGCGCTCACCGCCGGTGGCGCCAGCCTCGCAGGTCATGCCGCCGGCGGCGACGATGCCTGGTGGCTGATGCCGCTCAACGCCCTGCACATCGTCATCGCCAGTGCCTGGCTGGGGGCCCTGCCGTCCTGGCTCGCGCTGGCGCGACTGGCCAGCGCGCCTGCGCACGACGCGCTGCGACCCTATGCCATCCGGGCATTCGCGCGCTTCTCGACCGCAGCCCTGCCGGCAATGGGGCTGATCGTGGCGGCCGGCATCGTGCTGAGCCTGCAATACACGCGCAACGAGGGCGACTGGCTCGGCACCCGCTTCGGACTGCTGATGCTCACCAAGATCGTCCTGCTGCTGCTGGCCCTGCATCAGGCCTGGCGTCTCCGGCAAGGGTGGCTGCCGCAGATGCAGCAGCACTCGTCGCAGGCCTTTGCGCAGGCCGCGCGCTGCGTCAGCCGCGAATGGGCGCTGGCGCTGGCGATTCTGCTGGCCGCTGCCGCGCTGGCGCAGACCACGCCGGCCACGCACGAACAGCCGCTCTGGTACCTGCCGTTCCGGCTGTCGCTGTCCGCGACCTGGAAAGTCTGGCCCACGCCGCTGGTCACCGGCCTGGGCGCACTGGCGATCGCCCTGGGCCTGATCCTGGGCTTGCGCAGCCGCAGCGCGCCGCAGGCAGGGCTGCGCGCCGTCGCCTTGCTGCTGTGTGCCGGCGGCCTGGCGGCGACGATGTGGGCGCTGGCGGTGCCGGCTTATCCGGACACCTTCCGCCGCTCCACGGCGCCCTATCTCACGGTTTCCATCGCCCACGGCCAGGCCTTGTTCGAGATGCATTGCGTGGCCTGCCATGGACGCGGCGCGCTGGGCGATGGCGTGCTGGCCAAGTCCCTGCCGAAGCCACCGGTCAATCTCAGCGAGCCGCATACGGCGCTGCACACCGTGGGCGATATGTACTGGTGGTTCAGTCACGGCATCCCGCAAGGCGGCATGCCGGGATTCGCGGCGGTCACCAGCGAGCAGGACCGCTGGGACCTGGCCAATTTTCTGCGCGCTTTTTCGCAAGGCTTCGAAGCACGCATCCTGAGTCCCCAGATCGTGCGCAACAGCCCCTGGCTCGGCGCGCCGAATTTCTATTATGAAACCGCGCAAGGCGAGGCCGAGCTGAAGGACTGGCGCGAGCGTCAGCCGGTACTGCTGGTGTTCTTCGATCCGCGTCAGGCGCAAAGCCGCGCCCGCCTCGACCATCTGGCCGCCAGTCACGCCCTGCACCTGCAGCAAGGCCTGCAGGTGCTGGCGATTGCCATCGATGGACGCGCACCGCCACGAGCCCTGCCGTTCACGGTGGTGACGGACGGGGCTGCGGAAATCTGGTCCGCCTATCAGCTGCTGAGCCGCAGCCTGGGCAATCGCGGCGACGGACAGCAGCTCGGCATGAACCGCTCGCATGCCGAATTCCTCATCGACCGCTACGGCTACGTGCGCGCACGCTGGCTGCCGGACGAGGACCCGCAGGGCTGGAGCGCCTGCGGCAAGTTGATCGAACAAGTGCAGGCGCTGGCAAGCGAGCCGCGCCTGCGTCCGCCACCGGACGACCACGTCCACTGAAACCTGGAGTCTTACGTGAAACGTTCTCTGACCCTGTTGCTGAGCACCGCCCTGAGCCTCTGCGCCCCGCTGGCGCGCGCACACGACGATCACAGCCACCATCACGACATGGCGACGATGGCGCCCGCCGAGAGCACGGCCTCCGCACCGCCGCTGTCGATCCTGCTGCCGCAGAATGGCGCGGTGGTGAGCCCGCAGCTGGCGGTGATCTTCAAGACGCCGGGCAGGATGGCGGATCTGACCATGGGCGCCGCGCAGATGGGGACGCATCTGCACATCGAAAGCGCCGGTGTCTCGCTGATGCCGATGGTCAACCAGCTGATCCGCCTGGGGCCCGACACCTATCTGTTCCTGTTCGATCTCGAAGCCAAGCCCGGCGCGCAGACCATCCGCGTCTACTGGTCGGACGCCATGCACCGCACCATCGCCAGCAGCGTCAATGAAGTGCGGGTCACCGTCGCCGCGGATGCGGCCAGGCAGTAAGCCGCCCCGGCCTGAGCGCAAGCCGCGCGCAGACACAGGGGCCGCAACCGGCGGCCCGTTTTAGCGACTTTGGGCCCGGGCCGGCCGGCCCGGGCCGCTCCCCGTCCCGTCCACCCGCCGCGCAGGGTGCCACGCCAGTGGCGCCGCGTGCCGGCCTGCGCAAATAGTTTCCAATATTTGTATATTTCGACAATCTCTGTTTACTATTGGCTGATGAACAGTACTGTCCAGTCCCGCCAGCAGGAGCAGCCGCAGGCGGCCAATCACAGCCTGCTGGCGCGGCTGATGGTGGTCACGCACTTCGTGCAGAAGCAGTCCATGGAGCGGCTGGCGCAGAAGCGCCGCTACGGCAAGCTGAGCCTGAGCTATGCCGACTACGTGTCGCTGCTGGTGGAACGCGATCATTCACCGGGCGAACTGGCCGAACGTCTGCGCATCAGCAAGCAGGCCTGCAGCAAGACCCTGCGCGAGCTGGAACAACGCGGCCTGACCCGGCGGCGCAGCCATCCGCAGGACAGCCGTTCCAGCATGCTCTCGCTGTCGGCCAAAGGCCTGGAACTGCTGCGCGAAGGAGTCGAGGCCGCCAACGACATCCAGGCGCAGCTGGCCGAGACCATCGGCGCCACCCGCCTGCATCGCCTGCTCGACATACTCGACCGGCTGCTGGCAGCGATGAGCGGCGAGCAGGCCCTGCAAACCGGCCTGGAGAATGCCGTCGCGGCCAAGGCCGGCCGCCGGCCCGCGCGCCTGGCCGTGGTGCTGCCCAAGCTCAGCAAGCTGCTGCGCCAGGAACTCGCCGTCGCCATGGGCCAGAAAACCCGTCCCGAACTGCGCCCGGGCATCGGCCAGCTGCTGGGCATGCTCGGACCCGAGGGTCGGCGCCTGCAGCAGATGGCGGCCATTCTCGGCGTCAGCAAGCAGGCGGTGGCCGCCAGTGCCGCCGAACTCGAAGCACAAGGCTATGTGCGGCGCGAGGAAGATCCGCAGGACCGCCGGCAGATCGTGGTGCACCTCTCGCCGCAAGGCCAGAAGCTGCTGCGTGAAGTCGCCGGCAAGGTCGCACAGATCGAAGCCGACATGCGCGCCACGCTCGGCGAGGCGGATTTTCGGCTGCTCGACGAGAGCATGCACAGCTTCTATCTCGCCATCACCCAGCGTTACGACAGCAACCGCGCCTTGCGCACGCGCATCGAACAGCTTTCACAACAACTGGTCGCGGAGCTGGGCGTCACCGGCGCCCGCGCACTGGCCCTGGACCTGATGAACGCCACCCGAGGAAAGCGGTAATGGACTTCTCCCACTTCTTCTCTGAAACCTATCACTGGCAGCCGGCGCTGATCGCGCTGCTGGCCGTGCTCGGCATTCCGGCGGCCGTCGCGCCGCTGATCCGTCTGATTCCGGCTTTTCGCAAATCACGCGAGCTGAACAAAAGCGCCGCGACGGACCGTCTCAAGCGCAGCTTCTACATGCCGATCCAGAACCGCAGCAAGCTCTGGGGCCTGAGCACCTATCTGGCGATCTTCATCTTCGTCATTCCCTTCGTGGTCAGCAGCCAGCCGCAGCCCTGGTGGAAGATTCCGCTGGAGGTGTTCGCGATCCTGATGGTCTATGACTTCTTCTACTACCTCACGCACCGCTTCCTGTTTCATGACGGCGGCTTCGGCCCCGGCCCGCTGATGTGGGTGCACGCCGTGCATCATCAGCAGCGCAATCCCTGCCGCATGGATTCCAACTATCTGCACCCGATCGAAACCTCGCTGGGCGTGGGCCTTTATGGCAGCACCATCGGCGTGCTGGGCCTGCTGATGGGCGACTTCCACATCGTCACCATCATCATCACCGCCATCGCCTTCTCCGAGATCAATCTGCACAACCATGATCTGATGGACATCGAGGATCGCTTCCCGTACCGCTATCTGCGCTACATGTCCTTCATGCATCACGTGCATCACGCGCGCTTCACCGCCGGCAACTTCGCCACCATCTCCTTGTTCTACGACTGGCTGTTCGGCACCTACGACACCGGCCAGGGCTGGCAGCGCCCCAAGCGCGGCGAGATCAAGAACGCCGACGCCACCTCGCAGGGTTAAAAGACCCTCGCACGCAAACCCGGTCCGCAGCCGCCTGCGGACCGGGTTTCGTCGTTCTGCGCCGGCGCTAGAATGAAAAACGGATGTGGGGGAGCGACATCAGAACATGAGCCAGCCCGACAGCGGCGCACAGCCTTACGGCAGCTTTGATTACGTGATTGTCGGCGGCGGCAGCGCGGGCTGCCTGCTGGCCAATCGCCTCTCACAGGACCCGAAGGTCTCGGTGCTCTTGCTGGAGGCCGGCGGCCCCGACAACTGGCACTGGATTCACATCCCGGTCGGTTATCTCTACTGCATCGGCAATCCGCGCACGGACTGGTGTTACCGCACGCAGGCGGAATCCGGCCTCAACGGCCGCAGCATTCTCTACGCGCGCGGCCGCGTGCTGGGCGGCTGCTCCTCGATCAACGCCATGATCTACATGCGCGGCCAGGCGCAGGACTATGCGCAATGGGCGGCGCTGAGCGGCGATGCCAGCTGGAACTGGGACGCCGTGCTGCCGCTGTTCAAGCGTCACGAGGACCACTGGCGCGGCGGCGACGCCCTGCACGGCGCCGGCGGCGAACTGCGCGTGGCACAGCAGCGTCTGCGCTGGGACATTCTCGACCGCTTCGCCGAAGCCGCCGCGCAGGCCGGCATCGCGCCCAGCGCCGACTTCAACGGCGGCGACAACGAAGGCTCCGGCAAGTTCGAGGTCACGCAGCGGCGCGGCCTGCGCTGGAGCGCGTCCACGGCGTTTCTGAAGCCGGTGCGGCAGCGGCGCAATCTGACGGTGCTCACCGGCGCGCTGGTGCATCGCCTGCGCATCGAGAACCGGCGCATCAGCGGCCTGGAGTTCGCCGTCGGTGAGGCCCGCTACCACGTGCAGGCGCGCGCCGAAACCGTGCTCAGCGCCGGCGCCATCGGCTCGCCGGCGATTCTGCAGCGCTCCGGCATCGGTGCACCGGAACTGCTGCAGCGCCTGGGCATTGCCCTGCAGCACGCGCTGCCGGGCGTCGGCGAGAACCTGCAGGATCATCTGCAGCTGCGCGCGATCTATCGCGTGCGCAACATCCGCACGCTCAATCAGGTGGCCAACAGCCTCTGGGGCAAGCTGGGCATGGGTCTGGACTTCGCGCTGCGCCGGCGTGGACCGCTGACCATGGCGCCCAGCCAGCTCGGTGTGTTCACCAAATCCGATCCCGCGATCGAACGCGCCGATCTGGAATACCACGTGCAGCCGCTGTCGCTGGACAAGTTCGGCGAGCCCCTGCACCGCTTCCCGGCCTTCACCGCCAGCGTCTGCAATCTGCGCCCCAGCTCACGCGGCCAGGTGCGTATCGCCAGCGCCGATCCGGCGCAGGCACCGCTGATTGCGCCGAACTACCTGAGCAGCGAGCAGGATCGTCGCATCGCCGCCGCCGCGCTGCGCCTGACCCGGCGCATCGTCGGCATGCCGGCGCTGGCACCGTATCAACCCGAGGAGTTCCTGCCCGGCGCGCAGCTGCAAAGCGATGCGGAACTCGCGCGCGCCGCCGGCGATATCGGCACCACCATCTTCCATCCGGTCGGCACCTGCCGCATGGGCCGCGCCGACGACGAACAGGCCGTGGTGGATGCGCAGCTGCGCCTGCGTGGCCTGGCCGGGCTGCGCATCGCCGACGCCTCGATCATGCCCACCATCCCCTCGGGCAACACCAATGCGCCGACCATGATGATTGCCGAGAAGGCCGCGGCGCTGATCGCAGCGGCGCGGCCTTGGCAGGGTGATGCCGGCTAGCGCCGGCGCGCGCGCTTCCTGACGCGGGCCTTGCGCGCCGGCGCTGCCGCGTCCGGCGAGGCGCCATCGAAGGCCTCCAGCATCTGCGTGAAGGCGGCGAAGATCACCTCGCCGTGCGTCAGCTTGCGGCGCAGCTCTTTTTCACACTGCGCGTCGAAGCGCTGCGGCGAAAGCAGATGCTCCAGCTTGTGCTGCGCATCGCGATTGAAGGGGCAGCTGCCGCGCGTGGCGGTGTGCACCGGATACGGCGACGCGGCGTTCAGCCTGGGCCGTTCGGCACGCAGCATCTGCGCCGCCAGGGTCTGCACCAGGGCATTGGCGATCACCCGCGCAGCGCTCTGACCGCGCGGCGGCAGCGCCAGTCCGGCGATGGAGAAAACCGTCACCGGCAGTGCCGGGTCCCCGCTCCACCAGGCGTAGAGATCTTCGGCATGCTCGTCCCAGATCCAGCGCGGCGTGATGCAGGACAGGAAGTCCAGGTGCAGGCGCTGCACGCGCTCGCGCATCGCCTCGGCGAAGTCCCGCGCGCGCAGAGAGCTGCGCTTGCGCTGCGCCTCCCATTTCCACACGCCCAGGGGCACGGCGATTTTCACCGGCCGGAACAGAAACACCGACTGGCATTCATTGAGCGCGGTCAGCGTGGCGGAAAGTTCCGGGAAGTAGCCCGCCAGATCCGCCACGCCCACTTCCTGCCGCGCGTCCGCAGCGCCGCGCAAGGCCACGCCGGCTTCCGGCCCGGTCTCCAGCAGCGGCCGCGCACGCGGCGCACGCTGCTGCGGACTCAGGGCGCAGAGCCGCAGATTGGGATCGCGCGCGTAGAGCATCGGCACCGCCCAGTCGATGGTCTCGCTGTCGCTGGCATAGTTCACCGCGATACGCGCCTCGCGCGCCGCTTCGCCCAGCGTGCCGCCGTGGGCCAGCTCCGCGTAAAAACGCTGCGCGAAGCTCACCGCCGAGGGATCGAGCACCTTGTACTGGTTGGCCACCACTGCGGGCAGACCACCCTTGACCAGGGACTGCGCGATGCCGCGATTGCTGCGGCTGCGCGAGTCCTGCCCGCTTTCACAGGCATTGAGAAACACCAGCTTGATGCCGCGCCCGCAGAAGATCTCGCGCAGGGTCTGCGTGTCGACGAATTCGGGCTCGCCATCCAGACCGCTGAAGATCAGCCGGCCCTGATCGGCCTGGCTGTCGAACTCGCCGTGGCCCATGAAGTGCACGATGTCGAAGCTCTGGTTCTGGCGCTGCGCATCGACGATGCGATCCTGCAGCAGGTCCACAGTGGCCGCCGCCAGCACCTCCAGCTGCACCAGCCCCGCCGCCAGCAGCGGCGCGAAACGCAGTCGGATGCGCGCTTCCTCGTCGTCCAGTGACAGCAGCGCCGTACCCACCGGCTGCGCCGCCACCACCAGCATCCGCAAGGGCGCCGCGTGGCCCGGCATCAGCTGCGCCGGCACCGAGGTGGGGACATTGCGGATGAAGTGCACGTCTTCGGTGGCGAGAAATTTTTCACGCACCGGGTCGTAGACGAATTCCCAGGGCTTGCTCGCCACCCAGGGGATGGTGCAGGTGAAGATGACATTGAGCGTGGCATTGAGCTGCTCGCTGCGCGCCACATCGTAGAGACGACGCACGCGCCCCACGAACAGGGCTTCAAACAGCAGGGCGCCGAAGATGCGCAGCTCCTCATCGCCCGGCAGTTCGCCGGCGCCGGTATCCAGATGCTTCCGGATCGCTTCGTGGCGGCGGATGATTTCGCTGAAGCGCTCGCCGGGCAGCAGGCTGGCCACGGTCTTGCGCACTGCGCGCTCGGCGCGCGAGGTGCGGCCACGACCGGGATTGCGCAGCGGAAAGGGCTCGATGATCACCGCGCCGCGATACATCGCCAGCAGCTGCGCATTGTCGCGATCGCCGACGGATTGCGAGATCACCAGATGCAGGCTGTGATCATCATGCGCCGCCGGCACCAGCAAGCCGGCCGGCGCCGGCAGCGGCGCCGCTGCCGCCACCAGCGCCCGGGCCGGTGCAGCGGCAGGCGCCGCCGCCACGGGCGCCGGCAGTGGCTCTGCCAGCGGCGCACCGCGAAACAACTTGCGGCTGCGACGCGGCTGCGTGAGATCCAGCAGCGGCAGGCCCTGGTTCTCGCCGGCAAAGGCGCGGTCGATGAAGCCGCGCACCTCGGGCTGCGCGCAGACGCTCAAGTGATGCACATCGGTGTTCTGCGGGCGCAGATTGCCGTCGAAACCAAAACAGGCCACGCGCGGCGCCGGCACCACCGGCGCGGGCGATACCGTGGGGTCCACGCGCCAGGCGCCATCGGTCGGCACCACCAGATCATTGGCGCCGCCGAAGAAGGAATCGACGCCGATATCGAGCAGCTTCTGCCACAGCGCGGCATTGGGGTTGTAATTGGCGCCGACGGCCGAATACGCGCCACTGCGCGGTCCGCTGCCGGCTTGCAGCGCGCTGATGGTGCTGCCGGCGCCGTCCATGTCGGACAGCCCGTCGAGACTGCCGCTGAGCTTGCTGGCCAGCCAGACCAGACCGTCAGCGACGAAGGACGCACCCATCACCCAGGGATTGTCGCCGGGGAACAGCTCCAGCAGATTGGCGACCATGCCGAAGGTGTCTTCCCAACGCTCGGGCGTGGCCAGCGGCGTGCCGGCATTGGGCGTGGCCAGCAGCACGCCATGGTGCAGAACGAAGCGCGCGCCCTGCGCGCCAAAACGCTCGGGCTGTTCGGCGAGCGTGCGCAGCAAAAGCCCGCCGCGCGAGTAGGACACCACATCGAACTCATGCTGGCCTTCCGGCAGCGCCGCCAGCAGCGCCTGCGCGTTTTCCTCCAGCGAGCGGCTCACCGTGTAATGCTCGAAGGCGTAGACGCGGTTGTCATAGCGCTTGCGCAGCTGCGCCAGATAGCCCTCGCCGAGCAGCTTGCCGAAGGAACCCTGCGTGTTGGAGAAGGTGCCGTGCAGGAACAGCAGCGAACGTCCCTGCGCACGCGGCAGCTGCTGGAGCGGCTTGAGTTCCAGCGCGCCGGCGGCCGTGCGTATTTCGTTCCAGCCCAGGGCGCCGCCGTGCCACCAAGCCTTCTCCGCCAGACGTCCGGCCTGACGAATGCCGATCGCCACCACCTTGTCGATCAGCGCCTGCCGCAGCTTGAGCACCGCCACCTTGAGCACACGGCTGAGCAGGCCGCGCTGCTGCAGCTGCGGCTGCAGCGGCGCCAGCGGCACGCGAAAATGCGCGACCGTGGCGGCGCTGCGCGCACCGCGCCGCGCTTCCCGCAGCACCGGCGCGTGAAAGCTCACCGCGCCGGAAGCGTGGCGCACGATCAGCACCGCGCCCTGCGTGGCCTCGACATCGGCCTCCAGTTCCAGCAACTCCGGCGGCGCGGCGCCACGCAGGGCCGGCCCCGGCGTGATCTGCGCGTAATCCTCCAGGCTTGCACCGGCCGGCAGCTGCGCGGCGATGAGGGCGGGCAGCACCGTGTCCTGCACGGCGCCGCGTCGCGCACCGCGCAACACCGGCAGCCGATAGCTGCGTAACTGCCAGGACTGCCGGTCGGCAAGGCGGATGCTCATGGCCAGTCTCCCGCTGCGGATTCAGATCGTGAACGGCGCCTGCGCTTCGAAAGCAGGGTTGGCGGCACCCACGAAGTAATAGTTCGGCGTCTGCGTGCTCGGCATCCGCGCCACGACCTGATCGCGCAGCTGCCGATAGTTCGCCGGCTTGCCGCGCAGCACCTGCTTGAGCGTGCCGGTGAACAGACCGTTCTTGTCGCCGTCCTGCGAATACTGATTGTCCATGCAGCCGGACACCAGCAACACACTGGCGGCAGGCTTGTTGCGTTCCGCGCCCTTGAGCTTCTTCTGTATGCCGGCGTACAGCGCGCGATGTGCCTTCTCCACGCGCTGTCCCACCACCGTGGGCATCGCGCGGATGCGCGCGCCGCCACGCAGAAACGGCGGAACGTCGCGCAGCACCGTGCCGCTGTGACAGCTGTCGGAGAGCACCACGATGCGCACGCCCGCCTTGAATCGGGTGTAGAGCTGGTAGAGCTCGTCGTCGACCAGCTGGCGGTCGTAGAGCACCCAGGTCTCGTCCATGCGGTCCTTTTCCTCGTCACCGTTCAGGTCTTTCACCTGACCGCCGTGACCGGAGTAAGTGAGAAACAGGATGTCGCCCTTCTTCAGCTGCGTGGCCAGCTCGCCAAGATGCTGGATCACCGCCTGTGCGGTCGCCGCCTTGGTGAGCAGCCGCGCCGTCACCTTGAAACCGCGTGCCGTGGCCAGCTTGGCCATGTCGCGGGCATCCGCCTCGCAGGCCGTCAGCTGGCCATCCCAGCCTTCGTACTGCGCGGGATCGACGCGGTTCAGACCGATGTGCAGCGAATAGCCCTTGGCCTTCGCCCTGCTGCGTTTCTGTGCCATGAGATCGACTCCTTCATTCAAGCCACGGCCGGCGGCACACGCGCTGCTCGCTGTGTGGAGCGGGCCTGGCAGTGGCTGCATCCGCCGGCATGATGATGCGCCACTCCAGGCTCATTTACTGCATCTGTGGCGGTTTCAAGCACGCGCAGGTGTGCAGCCATCTCGCGGCAAGTACGGCCGCGACGCTGTGATGTCGTTCACGGCGCCGCGCGCACAAAAAAACGGGGCGCCGGATTCGCGCTGCCTCGCGAACCGGCGCCCCGCACAGACCACCCGGCTCAGGCGATGAGGTCTTTGATCACCTCACCGTACACCACGGTCGGACGCTCGGAACGGCCGTTGTTGAGGAAGGTCACCTTGAGATGATCCAGACCCAGCAGCGCCAGCACCGTGGCGTGCAGATCGTAGGTGTCCACGGTCACGCCCTGCGACTTCAGGCCGATCTCGTCGGTCTCGCCGAAGGTGAAGCCGGCCTTGGCGCCGCCACCCGCGATCCACTGCGTATAACCCCAGGGGTTGTGATCACGGCCATTGCCGCTCTGGCCATAAGGCGTGCGCGAGAACTCCGAGGTCCAGACCACCAGCGTGGAGTCGAGCAGGCCGCGCGACTTCAGATCCGCCAGCAGTCCGGCGATGGGCTTGTCCACCGCGCGCGCATGCACGGCGTGGTTGCGCTCCAGGTTCTTGTGCGCGTCCCAGTTCTGATCCTCACCGTCGATGTCGACGGCCCCCGTCACCACCTGCACGAAGCGCACACCGCGTTCCACCAGACGCCGCGCGCGCAGCAGATTGGTGCCGTAATCGCGCGTGGCCTCCTCGTCCAGGCCGTACAGTGCCTTGGTCGCATCGCTTTCCTTGCTCAGGTCCACCGACTCCGGCGCCGCCGCCTGCATGCGATAGGCCAGCTCGTAGGAATTCAGGCGCGCCTGCAACTCGGTGTCCTGCGGATAGCGCGCGGCGCGATGCTGGTTCAGACGCTTGAGCAGATCCAGGTTGTCGCGCTGCTGGGCCAGCGCCACCAGTTCCGGCGGCTGCAGGTAGAGAATCGGCGAAGGACCCGAGCGGAAGGCCACACCCTGATACACGGCCGGCAGAAAGCCCGAGCTCCAGTTCACCGAACCACCCGAAGGCTCCTTCTTGCCCGAGTACAGCACCACATAAGGCGGCAGATCACGATTGCCCGAGCCCAGGGCATAGGCGGTCCAGGCGCCCAGCGTCGGCCGGCCCGGATTGAGATCGCCGGTGTTGAGCTTGAGGATGGAGATGTCGTGCGTGGCACCGACCGTGACGCTGGACTTGATGAAGGTCAGCTTGTCGGCGTGCTGCGCGAGATTCGGCAGCAGGTCCGAGAACCAGGCGCCGCTTTCACCGTACTGCTTCCAGCTGCGCTTGGAAGCGTAAAGCTTGCCGACGCCGCCCTGCGTGCTGGTCTTGATACCCTTGAGAAACGAGGCCGGCACTTCCTGTCCCGCAAGCTTTTCCAGCTGCGGTTTGTAGTCGTACAGATCCAGGGTGCTGGGCGCGCCGTCCTGATGCAGCCAGATCACCGACTTGGCCTTGGCCGCGAAATGCGGCGGCTTGGGCGCCAGCGGATCGGCGCTGCCATTGGCCAGCTCCGAGGCATAAGCGGCGTTCAGGCCGCCCGGGATCAGGCCGTTCAGCGCCAGACCGCCAAGGCCCAGGCCGCCCTTGATCAGCAGTTCGCGTCGCGTGGTGTGCTTGCTCATGAAATAGTCCTTGAATGCTTGTCGTTCAGAAGCGGTAGCTGAAGTCGTTGGAATTGGCGACGGTGTGCACCAGATCGACGAAGGCCGAGGCGCGGATCGGGTCCAGGCCCTTGGCATCCTTCACGCCGATGGGCTCGGCCAGCGCCAGCTTGCCGTCCACGACCTTGTTCTTGATGAAGCTCTCGTGCTCGCCGAGGAAGGACAGCAGCGTGGCCTTCTCCTGCGCATCGGGCTTGCGCGCGAACAACACCTCGTAGAGGCGATCCAGCTGCCTGGATTCGTCGCGCCCGGCTTCGCGGATGATGCGGCCGGCCAGCTGCTGCGACCACTGGAACACCAGCTCGTTGTTGTACAGGGTCAGGGCCTGCAGCGGCGTGGTGGTCACGTCACGCTTCAGATGCGCCTGCTGCGGCGAGGCCATGTCGAAGGTCTGCAGCATCGGATAGGCCACGCTGCGGCGCGTGAAGATGTACAGGCTGCGCCGGTTCCACTGGCTCTGATCCTTGGACACCTTCCACAGATTGCCGGCCTTGATCGCATCCGGCAGCGGCGCGAACACGCTGGGGCCGCCGATGGTCTCGTTGAGCTGGCCTGCCGCGACCAGCAGCGAATCGCGGATCTGCTCGGCGTCCAGACGCTTGCGCGGAAACACCGCCAGCAGCTTGTTCTCCGGATCGGCCTTCTGCAGCTCCGGCCGGTAGTCCGAAGCCTGGCGATAGACGCTGGACAGCAGGATCTGCCGATGCAGATGCTTGACGCTCCAGCCGTGGCTGACGAAGTCACTGGCCAGATAATCGAGCAGTTCCGGATTGCTGGGCTTTTCACCGGCGCGACCGAAGTCGCTCACCGTGCGCACGATGCCGCGGCCGAAGTAATCGTTCCAGACGCGATTGACGTAGACGCGCGCGGTCAGCGGGTTGCTGGCGCTGGCGATCCAGTTGGCCAGCGCGATGCGGCGGCCCGAGGAATAGGCATTGCCCAGCGCGGTCAGCGGCGGCGCGATCACCGGCTGCTCGCCGCGCGCAATCGCCGCCGGGAAGCCCGGCTGCACCTGATCCAGCGGACGCTCATGGCTGCCGCCGAACAGCACGAAGGTCGGCGGCGCATCGGCATGACCCAGCTCGCCCACGGCGGTGATCTTGTCCGAGCCGCCCTCGGGCTTGAGGTCCTCGTACTGCTTGAGATCCTCGCTGAGCTTCTTGAACTTCGCCCACTTCTCGACGTTCTCGGCCACGTACAGCTCGGGGCTGTCCTTCTCTTCGGCCGAGAGCTTCAGATAGGCGGCGATGTCGGCATCGGTGGTGACGTTGTCGAGCCGGTGATTGACCCAGCGGTCCAGCGCCGTCCACTGCTCCTTGGGCTTGAAGATGGCCTCGCGGCTGTCGGTGAGATAGCGCTCCTTGTGATACTGCAGACCCTTGTCGCGCACCGAGTCGAGAATCTCCTTCTGCTGGGCGCGGATCTCCTTGGTGGCTTCCTGGTACTTGGCCTGCTGCGCCTGATAGACGAGTTCCTGCGGACCCAGGCCGGCCGGGATGTCGTTGAGCTCGCTGGTGTTGGCGAAGAAGGCCTGCAGCTGGAAGTACTCCTGCTGCGAGATCTTGTCGAACTTGTGATTGTGGCAACGCGCGCAGCCGATGGTCTGGCCCAGCATCACCTCGCCCACCGTGTCCACCATGTCGGTGGTGATCTGGTACTTGCGCTGAATCAGATCACGGGAGTTGTAGTTGTCCGGATAATTGGCCAGAAAGCCGGTGGCCGCCAGCGCATCCTTGTTGCTGCCGTTGTACAGCTCGTCGCCGGCGATCTGCTCCCTGACGAACTGATCGTAGGGCTTGTCGCTGTTGAAGGCATTGATCACGTAATCGCGATAACGCCAGATGTTGGGCCGGGTCTGGTCGTTCTGAAAACCCGTGCTGTCGGCATAACGCGCGTAGTCCAGCCAGCGCCGCGCCTGCCGCTCGCCGTAATGCGGCGAGGACAGCAGACGGTCCACCAGCTTTTCATAAGCGTCGGGCGAACGGTCGTTGACGAAGTCCTGCACTTCCTCCGGACGCGGGATGTAACCCAGGGTGTCCAGCGTGGCGCGGCGGATATAGGTGGCGCGATCGGCATCGCGCGAAGGCTTGAGCTTCTGCTCTTCCAGACGCGCCAGCACGAAGGCGTCGATGGGCGTGCGCAGCCACTGCCTGTTCTTCACGGCCGGCGCGGCCGGCGCCTGCACCGGCTCGTAAGACCACCAGGTCTTGGCGGCACTGGCGGTCGCGGCCTTGGCCGCCGGCGCCTCATCCGCAGCCAGCGCCGCCGCGGTGCTGGCCGCGAGCCCCAGCGAGAACAACAGAATGCCGTGTACTTTCTTCATCACTTGGTTTCCGTCAGGGAAAGCTGCGCCTTGCTGTCGATGCGGCCCACGGCGGTGAGCAGCTCGGTGTAGGCGATCTTGCGGTTGTCGGCCGGCAGATGGATCGGCACGATGCGCTCCACCACCAGCTTGCGGGCTTCGATATTGGCCACCAGGCTCTGCTGGAAGGGACTGATGCTGGCCGGCGTCTGCGTCAGCGGCGAGGCCGGCGGATTGAAGGCATCGGCCTCCACCAGCACCTTCTCATTGGGCAGATAGGCCACCAGCGTGCCGTCGTTGTGACCGAAGTCCTGCAGCCGGAACAGCTGCACGCTGTGCTCGCCATCGCTGAGCAGCAGCTCATCCTTCACCGCGCGGAACTTGGCCGGCCTGGGGTGCAGCGCGAGACGGTCCGGCGCCAGACGATGCGGATTGGCCCAGACCTTCTGGAAGTACGGCACATTGCTTTCGTGGGTGATGATGGTCGCGCCTTCGGCCACGTAATTGCGCAGACCGCCGGCGTGATCGAAATGCGCGTGCGTGTTGACCAGGGCGCCGATCTTCTTGCCCGGGAACAGGCGCTTGGCCTCGGCGATCACCGCCTCGGAGCGCTGATCGTTCTGACCGCCCTCGATGATCAGCACATGATCCTTGAAGCCCACCGCCACGGCGGCATAGCCGCCGCTGATCAGCCACACGTCCTTGCCCAGCGGCTCCGAAGCCAGCACCGGCGTCGGCGGCACGCTGGCCTTGATCTGCGCCGGTACATTGAGCTTCACCTCGCTGACGTTCAGCTCCAGCACCGGATAGCCGCCGGCCTTCTGCACGATGTGCCCGGGGAACTGCACACCGCCGAAGTCGCGATAGCCGGAGAACTGCGCCTCATAGTTCACATCGCCATACACCGGATTGTCGATCTGCGTTTCCACGCGCTCGATCTGGTGCTGGGCATTGACCCAGCCGCGTGTGCGCGCCTTGTTGGGCGCGGTGAAGCTCAGCACCGTGTAGTGCTTGCCGCCGGCGTGCTGTTCCTCGGCCTTGAGGTCGCTGGCCTGTTGCGCGGCCTTGATGAAGGCCTGCGGCAGCGTCACCGCCAGCTCGCTCTGCAGCGAAATCGCGCTCGGACTTTCCGCCGTCACGCTCTGGGTCTGCTGCTGCTCGCCGAAGATCGGCTGCCCGCCGCCGCCGCGCGGCGGGTTCTCGCCCTGCAGACGCGTGCGCTGCAGCTCGGTGGCCCAGGGCGCGAAGCTGACCACGCGCTGATAGGACTTGTCGATGAACTTCGGCCAGGCTTCGCCGGCATGGCCAAACTGGCCCAGTGCGTAGTCGCTGCCCGCACCGGAGAACTGGATGGACTGCAGCGACTCGGCGCCCAGCGCGCTGGCGACTTCGCTCAGCGTCTGCGCCGGCGTCGCGGCGCCGGCCTGCAGGGGCAGGGCCAGCAAGGGCAGCAGATAAAAGGGTTTGCGGGACATGGATGCCTCCGAAGAAACAGCAATCAATAGAGAGACGACTCGGCGCCGGGCGCCTGCGCCACGATCAAGGCGAGCGTGCCGGCAAGCAGCACGAACAAGGACAGCGCCAGCCACAGGCGCGAGGACGCGATTGCCTGTGTCGCCGGCACCTGCGCGGCGGGCTTGCGGCCGGTGAGCATCGCGCGCAGCAGCGGCTCGCGCTTGAGCAGCAGATGCGCCAGCACCGCCAGCACATGCAGCAGCACCGCCACGGCGAGTCCATAGAACAGCTGACGATGCCAGGAGGTCAGCTTGACGCTCAGCGCATTGCTCACCCAGCCGGCCAGCGGCCCGACGTTCATGATCTCGTCATTGCCGAACAGGCCCATGGCCGCCTGCAGCAAGAGACCGGCGAGCAGCAGCAGCACCATCCAGGCGCCCAGCGGGTTGTGGCCGGCGTAGGCGCCGCTGCCGCCACGCAACAGCGCCCTGGTGTAGCGCAGCACCGTGCGCGGGCCGCGCACGAAGCTGGCAAAGCGCGCGTGATACGTGCCAACCAGCCCCCAGAGGATGCGCAGCGTCACCAGCAGCAAGACCGCGTAGCCGCTCCAGACGTGATACTTGAAATAATTCACGCCGAGACGATGCGTGAGATAGGCGCCGGCAAACGCCAGCACCAGCGACCAGTGCATCAGCCGCACCGGCAGATCCCAGACCAGATGCTGTGCAGCCGGCGCCGCACGCGGCGGCGCCGAAACCTCGACGGCATCGAATTCCACTTCCAGACTGGAGGACATCGCTTGCGACTCCGGCGGCGCGACGGGGTTTACTTGCTTCGGTACTTGTCGTGGCAGCCCTTGCAGTCCTGCGCCACGGCCGCAGCCGCGGTCTTGAACGCCGCCTCGCCCTTGTCGGCGGCAGCCGCCAGCGCCTCGGTGTGATCGAGATAATCCTTCAGGCGCTGGTCGAAATCCGCGCGCTCGCTCCAGATCTCAGGCTTGGCGCGGGTTTCACCGGTGGCCGAGATATCCGGAAAGGCTTCCGGCAGCAGGGTGGTGAGAAAGGCCACGCGCGTCGCCCGCTTCTTGGCTTCGGCAGCGTCATAGCCGGCGCGACCGCCGAGCACATCGCCCAGCGGTTTGAAGTTGGCGCCGGTGAGCGTGAAGATGGCCTTGCGCGCATCGATGGCCTGCTTGGCCGGCGTCGGCGGACCGCCGGCGGATTGCGCGAGTGCAGCGGCGCTCAGGCCCGCACTCAGCGCGAGGAATACGGCGGCATGGCGAATGCGGCGAATCACAACAGTCGTGTCAGTCATTTTCCCTGGGCGTTTGGCTTATGTTGAAAGTCGGCCGCACGCATCTGCCTGCCGCCGGCCGTGAGCGGCTTGATTGCAGCTAGCGTGCCAGCATCGCCGCAAGGCTCTGGCTCACGCCGCTCTTGCGCTTAGCATCAACGCCAAACCCCTGATGGAATGTGCATATTTGCGCTGTCTTAAGCGCAGACCAGCCGATCTTTCCCGACATCCGGGCAAGCCTCATCGAGAAGGGCGCTGTTGAAATGTCGTCAGCCTGTCGCTGCCGCTGTCGCGTGATCGACAGCCAGCGCCCGATACCTCGGGGACCACCGCCGCGCATGAAGCGCCGGCTGCAGGCCGCTCGCGCTTCACGCGTGCTGTCGCGATTCGCGCAGCGTTGCGCGGCGCACTGTTCAAATGCCCACAGACGGACGCCTGATCCGCTGGTTTTACCCAGCAAAACCGCTGGTACGGACCTTGCGTTTTCAGGTTCTCGCGTCGCCGCATGCGTGCAGCACAGGGAGCAGGCGACGCGCCATAACTTCATCAACACTTCGGGCAGATGACGATGCACGAATCCACTCAGGGACCAGGCATGGCGTGTCTATTCTGTTGACCATCGACGTTGCGCATCCGCTGATCTCGCGCGCCGCCTGGCTTCGCCGCGGCGCGCGCTGATCGCGACACCGACTTCTTTCCCACTCCTGCCATTGTCCGCGGCCTCCGCTCGCGGCGGGCTGTGTTTATCTTTTCAAGGATCAGCATCGTGACATCCACTTCCGTATTCCGGGACGCGCAGAGCGCGCCCGCCAGCAATCCCAGCGTCTCGCGTCGCGCCGTTCCGCTGCTGCTGCTCGGCAGCGGCCTGCTGGGCGCGGCACTGCCGGTACAGGCGGCCGATCCGTCTGCCGACAAGGCCGCCAGCGAGGCCGCCGGCCTCGCGCCGGAAAGCAGCAGCGATAACGCCGCGCAGCTCGGCCGCGTGGTGGTGCGCACGCGCAAGCGTGAAGAACTTCTGCAGGACGTGCCCTTGTCGGTCTCCGCCATCGACGGCGACACGCAGGAACTGCAGCATCTCGACAAGCTGCAGGAATTCTCGCTGAAGATTCCCAACTTCCAGCCCAACACCAGCAATCCGCGCACCTCCTCGCTGTCGATCCGTGGCGCCGGCGGCGTGCTCGGCGGCTCGGATGGCTCGGAGTCCGGCGTCGGCCTGATCATCGACAATGTGTTCTTCACGCATGTGGGCTTTGCCTGGGGCGGCCTGTTCGACGTGCAGGCCGTGGAAGTGGCGCGCGGCCCGCAGGGCACGCTGCTGGGCAAGAACACCACCATCGGCGCGGTGCAGATCACCACCAATCAGCCCAGCTTCAAGCCGGAGAATTCGGTGGAGATCGCGCCGGGCAATTTCAACTCCCTGGAGGTGAAGGCGCACAGCACCGGCGCGCTGATCGGCGACAGCGTCGCCTATCGCGTCAGCTATTTCAGCGCCAAGGATGACGGCCGCGTGCACAATCCCGCCTACCCGCGCATCCCCGACGATCGTCGCGGCGACCTGGGCCTGCTCAACACCGACCGCTGGGGTGCACGCGGGCAGCTGCTGTTCAAGCTCAGCGACAATCTCAAATCGCGGCTGATCGTCGAGCACACCGAGTCCAATGAGTACAACAACTACGGCGGCACGGTGGCGCCGGTCCTGACGCACTACGCCGACGGCAGCGCGTACACGACCTACGATCAGAAGATCAATTCGCTGTTCGGCATCAGCGATCCCAACCACAATCCCTACGTCGGCAGCTACACCAATCCCTCGACACTGACCGCCACCGTCAACGGCCTGTCCAACGAGTTGAACTGGGCCGTGGGTGACTACACCCTGACCTCGGTCACCGCCTGGCGCCGCTTCCAGCTCTGGCCGCGCAACACGCAGGGCTATTACGGCCTGTACGTGGTGAGCACCGGCTATGACGTCTATGCGCGCCTGCTCTCGCAGGAATTCCGTCTGGCGTCCTCGCTCAACGGCGTGCTCGACTATCAGGTCGGCGTCTACGGCCTGATCGACAACCGTGATTCCAACTTCCGCTACATCTATGGCCGCGACGCCGCGGCGTTCCAGAACAACAACGCCAGCGTCAATCCGGACATCCTCGACGGCGTCGAATACGATCACTTCGGCACCGCGCGCAACAACAGCCTGGCGCCCTTCGGTCAGGCCACCTGGCATGTGACATCGGCCCTGGATCTGACCGCGGGCCTGCGCTACACGCACGAGAAGCGCAAGGGCGGCGACCGCGGCTACAGCTTCGGCGGCGCCCAGAACCTGTCCACCAGCGATCAGGCGCTGCGTGACAAGACGCTGCTCAGCACCGGCGGCACTTTCGATATCTCCGGACAGGAACGCAACGGCACCTGGTCCTGGCTGATCAATCCCTCGTACAAGCTCAATGAGCAGGTGCTGGTCTACGGCTCGGTGGCGCGCGGCGCGAAGTCCGGCGCGGTCAACACCGACACGCGTCCGGTGTATGTCGCCGGCGTGGTGCAGGGCAGCTATCCGGTGATCACCAAGCCGGAAGTGGCGCAGGATTACGAAGTCGGCATCAAGAACACCCTGTTCGACCGCCGCCTGAGCATCAACCTCGGCCTGTACTGGGAGAATATCCACGACTACCAGGGCACCATCACCGACAACACCACTTACAAGAATCCTGATGGCACGCAGCTGTTCGTGAGCTATCTGGGCAATGTGCCGCAGGTGCGCCTGCGCGGCATCGAGCTGGAGACCGTCTGGGCGCCGCTGCCCAGGCTGAACCTGTTCTTCAACGGCGCGATCACCGAGGCGCAGTACCAGAAGTTCGACAATGCGGCGGCGCCGGCGGATTACGGCTATAGCGGCGGCCCGAAGACCCTGAGCCTGTCCGGCAAGCAGATCGCGGTCAACAACACCGGCATCTCGCCCTGGAACGTGAACCTCGGCGCCGACTACTCGCATGCCGCCGGCAGCTTCCAGAACAAGCCCATCGAATGGTTCGGCTATGTCAACGAGTCCGGTCGCGGCCGCACGCGCTACTCCAACCCTTACGAGCAGACCTGGCTCGGACAGCAGACCTACTACGTGACCAATGCCGGCATCGGCCTGCGCCGCAGCGACGACACCCTGGCCATCACCCTGTATGGCAAGAACGTCTTCGACCAGGAATTCTTCGTGTCCAAGTCCGCCGGCACCACCAATGCGCCGGCCACCGTGGGCCTGGGCGATCCGCGCACCTACGGCGTGTCGTTCCGCCTGAGCTTCTGATTGACGCATGCGCAAACCATGGCGGTACGCGGCGCTGGCGGCAGCCTTGTGCTGCGCCAGCGTCGCCTTCGCGCAACTCGATCTCAGCGATTTCGATGATGATCTGATGCGCAATATGGACGATGCGACCAAGGACCTGGAACCCGCCATCGCCGCGAAGAATGGCAAGGCGGCGCTGGAGGATTTGGCGATCCTGCAGGACGGCTTCACACAGACCGAGGCCTATTTCGCGAAGAAGGGCGTGGACGATGCCGTGGGCTATGCCCGCGACCAGCAGGCGCAGGCGCTGGCGCTGGGCCAGCAGCTCGGCGCCAAGGACTTCGACGCTGCCGCCGCCACGGCGCGGCGGATTTCGAAGGGCTGCAAGACCTGTCACGACGCCTACAAACCACTGACCAAATAAGCGGGAGATACCCATCATGCAGAAACGATTCAGCCCCAGGGCGCTGCTGCTGGCCGCTGCACTGGGCACGATTCTGACGCTGCCGGCGCGGGCCGCGCTGCCGGAAGGCAGTGCAGCACCGGGCTTCAGCGCACCGGCGGCGCTGGCCGGCAAGACCTTCCAGTTCACCCTCAAGGACGCGCTCAAGCGCGGGCCGGTGGTGGTGTACTTCTATCCTTCCGCCTACACCGGCGGCTGCAATATCCAGGCGCACAGTTTCTCGGTGAACGCCGACAAGTTCGCGGCGGCCGGTGCCTCGGTGATCGGGGTGTCGCTGGACAGCATCGAGCGCCTGAAGGATTTCTCCGCCGATCCCGACTACTGCGCCGGCAAGCTGGCCGTGGCCTCGGATGCCGACGGCAGCATCGCGCGCGCCTTCGAGCTGAACATCCGCGAGGCGCAGGCGGGCAAGAAGGACACGCGCGGCGCCGAGATCACGCATGGCTTTGCCGAGCGCAGCACCTTCATCGTCACGCCGGATGGCCGCATCGCCGCCACCATCAGCGGCGTGGCGCCGGCCGAGAACGTCGCGCAGGCCTTGGACGTGGTGCAGACGCTGGCCAGCGTGGCAAAGCCTTAGGCCCCGGGGCGCGCGAGTCCCCTTGGCCATGTGGATCGTCCAGCTCGCGCTGCGCCGCCCCTACACCTTCGTGGTGATCACGCTGCTGTTGCTGCTGGCCGCGCCGCTGCTGCTGCGCAAGATGCCCACCGATATCTTTCCCAGGATCGATATCCCGGTGGTGGCGGTGCTCTGGCAGTACAACGGGCTTTCCGCCAAGGAGATGGCGGATCGCATCACCACGCCCAGCGAACGCGGTCTGGCGCTGACGGTCACCGACATGGAGCACACCGAATCCCAGTCGCTGAACGGCCTGTCGGTGATCAAGGTGTTCTTCCAGCCCGGCACCGACATCCGCACCTCGCTGGCGCAGGTGCTGTCTGCCACCACCACCGCGCAGCGCTCGCTGCCGGCCGGCATCATGCCGGCACAGGTCGATCAGCTCTCCGCCACCGAACTGCCGGTGCTGCAACTGGGCATCTCCAGCCAGACGCTGTCCGAGTCGGAAGTGGGCGATCTGGCCGGCAATGCCGTGCGCCAGGCACTGGTCACCATCCCCGGCGCCTCGGTGACCAATCCCTATGGCATCAAGAGCCGTCAGGTTTCGGTGGACCTGGACGGCGCCGCGCTGCTGGCGCGCGGCCTCACGCCCAACGAGGTGGTGACGGCGATCGGCGCGCAGAACCTGATTCTGCCCACCGGCACGCTCAAGCTCGGCGCCAGTGAATACGATGTCAGTCTCAACGGCGCACTGGGCAGCATCGCGCAGATCGGCGATGTGCCGCTGCGCAGTAACGCCCAGGGCACGGTCTACGTGCGCGATGTGGCGCAGGTGCGCGACGGCTATGCGCCGCAGACCACGCTGGTACGCCAGAACGGCGAGCGCGGCGTACTGATGTCGGTGTTCAAGAAATCCAGCGTCTCCACCCTGAGCGTGATCGACGCCATCCAGCGCAAGCTGCCCGAGATTCGCCGGGAACAGCCGGAGCTGGCGATCCAGCCGATGTTCGACCAGTCGCTGTTCGTGCGCGCGGCGGTCGGCAATGTGCTGCGCGAAGGCCTGATTGCGGCGGCGCTGACCGCGGCGATGATTCTGCTGTTTCTCGGCAACTGGCGCAGCACCTTCATCATCGCCTTGACGATTCCGCTGGCCATCCTCTGCTCGCTGCTGGGTCTGCATCTGATCGGCCAGACCCTGAACCTGATGACCCTGGGCGGACTGGCGCTGGCGGTGGGCGTGCTGGTGGACGATGCCACGGTGGAGATCGAGAACATCGAGCGGCAGATGGCGCTGGGCAAGCCGCCGCGCCAGGCGATTCTCGACGGTGCCGCCGAGATCGCGCAGCCGGCGCTGGTCTCCACGCTGTCGATCTGCGTGGTATTCCTGCCGCTGTTCTTTCTCACCGGCGTGACGCGGCATCTGTTCGTGCCGCTGGCCGAGGCGGTGATGTTCGCCATGCTCGCCTCCTATCTGATCTCGCGCACCCTGATTCCGACCCTGGTGCTGTATCTGCTGCGCGATGCGCACAGCGGGCGCATGCACTGGCCGCTGCAACAGCGTTTCGAACGCGGCTTTGCCTGCCTGCAGCGCGGCTACCGCGTCTTGCTGGCCGCGCTGTTGCTGCGTCGCGCGCGCTTCGCCCCCGCGTTCCTGCTGATCTGCCTGGCCACCACCGGTCTGTTTCCACTGCTGGGGCAGGAACTGTTTCCCGAGGTCGATGCCGGCCAGCTGCGCCTGCATGTGCGCGCGCCCTCGGGCACCCGCATCGAGGCGATGCCGGCCTTGATCGACCGCATCGAAGCCAGCATCCGCGAGCTGATTCCCGCTGATGAACTCGGCAATGTGCTGGACATCGTCGGCGGCCCCTACTCGCCGCGCAACACCTTGTACGGCAACTCCGGCACCGCCGAGGCTTCCGACAGCGAGATCATGCTCTCGCTTGCCCCGGAACACCGCCGCTCCAGCCAGCACTACATGCGCCTGCTGCGCCGCGAACTGCCGCAGCGCTTTGCGCAGACCGAGTTCTTCTTCCAGAGCGCCGATCAGGTCAGCCAGTCGCTCAACTTCGGCACGCCGGCGCCGGTGGATATCCAGATCGCCGGCAATCGCAGCGCCGAGAACCTGAAGCTCGCCTATGCCCTGCATCGCGAACTGCGCGCGATTCCGGGCGTGGTGGATTCGCGCGTCTATCAGCGCGCGGCCAAGCCGGTGCTGCGCCTGGACATGGATCGCGACCAGTTGCAGGCCCTGGGCCTGAACGCGCGCGATCTGGCGCAGAACCTGCTCGTCTCGCTCAGCGGCAGCATGCAGACCACGCCTTCGTACTGGCTCAATCCCGCCAACGGCAATACCTACAACGTCGGCGTGCAGAGCCGCGAGCTGGATCTCGACAGTCTCGATGCCCTGCTGCGCACGCCGGTCGGTGCGCAGGCCGGCGGCGCACCGCAGCTGCTGGGCAATCTGGTCCAGGTGCGCCGCGAAGCGCAAAGCGCGGTGGTTTCCCGTTACGACAGCAAGACCGTGATCGACATCCACGCCAACATCGACGGCCGCGATCTGGGCCGCGTCGGCGCCGACATCGAAGCACTCCTCGCGCGTTATCGTCCGCAGCTGCCGGCCACGTCCAGCATCAGCCTGCGCGGGCAGTATCCGATGCTGCGCAGTTCCTATCAGGGCCTGTACGCCGGCCTGGCGCTGGCGGTGCTGCTGGTGTACCTGCTGATCGTCATCAACTTCCAGTCCTGGCTGGATCCCCTGATCGTGATGGCGACCCTGCCGGCGGCGCTGGCCGGCATCATCTGGCTGCTGTTCTTGAGCGGCACCGCGCTGAGCGTGCCGGCGCTGACCGGCGCGATCATGACCATCGGCGTGGCCACCGCCAATGCCATCCTGCTGGTGTCCTTTGCCCGCGAGCGCCTGGCCGCCGGCGCCGCACCGGCCGCCGCCGCGCTCGCGGCGGGCGTCACGCGCCTGCGGCCGGTGCTGATGACCGCGCTGGCGATGATCGTCGGCATGCTGCCCATGGCCCTCGGCCTGGGCGAAGGCGGCGAACAGAACGCGCCGCTGGGCCGCGCCGTGATCGGCGGCCTGCTGCTGGCCACCTGCTCCACGCTGCTGTTGGTGCCGGCCCTGTTCACCGCCCTGCACGAGGCCCGCGCCCGGCGCTGGTCCGCAGTCTCTCTTGTTCCGCGCCCCGAGTCCGCCACGCCATGAGCGATGCCGATACCCCTGCCGATTTCCAAGCCCTGCTCGACACAGCGCGCAGTCCTGGCGTCAACGTCTGGGCGACACGCGGCGCGCTGCTGCTGGGCCTGAGCCTGGCGGCCAGCAGCGGCCTGCGCCTGTGGCTGGATCATCGCGAGCAGCGCGAGCTGGCGGACAGCACGCAGGCTTCGCTGCTGCGCAGCGTGAATCTGGTGCGGGCCACGCCCGCCCCCGCCGTGCGCAGCGTGCAGCTGCCGGCGACGCTGCGCGGCTATCAGGAGTCGGCGATCTACGCGCGCAGCAGCGCCTATGTCAGCGCCTGGCACAAGAACATCGGTGAAGCGGTGCGGCGCGGCGAGCTGCTGGCCACGCTCAGCGCGCCCGAGCAGGAACAGGAGCTGGCGCAGGCACGCGCGGCACGCGAGCAGGTGCGGGCGCGTGTGAACCTGCTGCAAAGCTCGCTGGCGCGCCTAGAGGCACAGCTGGCCATCGGCGCGGTGGCCGCACAGCTGGCGGACGAGAAGCGCAGCGAGCTGGAGCAGGCCCACGCCGATCTTGCCGCCGCCGATGCCAATATCGCGCGTCTGCAGGCCTTGCTGGCGCAGCTGCGCATCGTTGCGCCCTACGATGGCGTGATCACCCGGCGCAGCATCGAAGTCGGCGCGCTGGTCACGCCCGGCAGCGGCGAGCTGTTCGCCATCGCCCAGACCCGGCCGCTGCGCGCCACGGTCTGGGTGCCGCAGGCTTATGCGCAGAACATCCGCGCCGGTCAGGCCGTACAGCTGCAGCTGCGCGAATTTCCCGAACAGCTTTTCAGCGCACACATCGAACACGCCTCCGGCGCCATCGACGCCAACACCCGCAGCCGTCAGGTGGACATCCTGCTCGCCAACGAGGACGCTCGACTGTTGCCGGGCAGTTATGCGCAGGTGCAGATCGAGCTGCGCGACGGGCAGCAGGCGCTGCGCGTGCCGTCCAGCGCGCTGCTCTTCGCTGTCGATGGCCCGCAGCTGGCGCTGGTCAATGACGAGGCGCGCATCGAGTTTCGCGCCGTGAAACTGGGCCGCGATCTGGGCAAGGAGATTGAAATCATCGCCGGCCTGCGTGCGGAGGATCGCATCGTCGCCAATCCTTCCGATCTGCTGCAGGCCGGCGAGGCGGTGCAGATTCGCCGCGAAACGCCGGCCACAACGCCCAAGCCTGCACGCGGCGCTTCGTGAGCCGCGAGCCGGGCTGCGGCTTCAGGTCCTGGCGCTGGCCGGACTGGGCGCCGGCGGCGCGATCTTGGCCAGCTTGCCGCCTTCTTCCTCATAGGTCTGCACGCCCACGGCGCCCACCACCTTGAAGCCGTGCCTGGCGAGCAGATCGCCCACCGCACCGGCGCGGAAGGCGTGATTGGACAGGGTGACGATGACGCGCCCCTTGGGAATGAACGCCAGGTAGCGCGCCGGATCGCGCTGGATGTCTTCCGACTGCAGGCTCAGATACACCGGCAGACCGCCGATCTTGCTCAGCTCGTCGGGGCGTCGCACATCGATCAGCAAGAGGTTCTGCGGCTTGGCCAGCAGCGCATCGAACTGCTTGCGGCTCAGGCGCGGCGTCTTGAACTTGTAGACCGGCGCGGCCTTGGGCGGCGTCTGCACGGCGACGCTGGCTGCCGGCGGCGGCGCCACCGGTGCGGCCTGCACCGGCGCGGCGACGGGTGCTGCAGGTGGCGGCGCCACCGCGACGCTCTGCGCAGGCTGCTGCGCGCAGGCGCCGATCAGCGTCACAGACAGCAGCAGCGCGGGGGATACGAGTCGGTTCGAAGTCATGGTGTCCGGTTCTAAAAAAAAGCGGCGCGATCAGCCTGCGCTGAGTGCGCGCCAGGAGGGAGAATCGTCGTCCTCGGCATCACCGCCCTCGCCGGGCTTGTCACCGAGATAGCCATGCTTCTTGAGCAGGGTGCGCAGCACGCTGCGCGACAGGCCGAGCACGGCGGCGGCCCGCACCTGGTTGTAGCGGCTGTGCCGATAGGCTTCATCGACGATCAGGCGCTCCAGTTCGTTGAACAGATTGTCGCTGGGCGCATCGAGCAGGCAGCGCACCGCCTTGCCGATCTGTTCGCGCGGCGCCACGCAGGGATCGCTGTCCGCGCCCTGGCGACCCGCCAGGACCACCACGCCATTGAGCTTGAGATGCTCCGGCCGCAGCTCGCTGGCGCCCGCCACCAGCATCGCGAAGTGCATGACGTTTTCCACTTCGCGGATATTGCCGGGCCAGGCATATTCCTGAAGCGCGCGGCAGGCGGCATCGGAGATCACCGGACGCGGCCGCTTGAGGCGCTGGCTGTAGTGCGCCACGAAGTGCTGCGCCAGCGGCAGGATGTCCTTGGGCCGCTCCCGCAGCGGCGGCAGACGCAGCTGCGCGACGTTGAGACGGTAGAACAGATCGGCGCGGAACAGGCCCGCCGCCACCGCGTCGCGCAAATCGACATTGGTGGCGGCCACCAGGCGGATGTCGACGGGAATGGTCCTGCGTGAACCCACGCGCACCACCTCGCGTTCCTGCAGCACCCGCAGCAGCTTCACCTGCAAGGCCAGCGGCAGATCGCCGATCTCGTCGAGAAACAGCGTGCCGCCGTTGGCGGATTCGAACCAGCCTTCGCGACGCGAGGTGGCGCCGGTGAACGCGCCCTGCTCGTGTCCGAACAGCTCGCTCTCCGCCAGCTGCTCGCTGATCGCGCCGCAGTTCACCGCCACGAACGGACCCTTGCGTCCGCTCAGCTCGTGGATATGACGTGCCAGCAACTCCTTGCCGGTACCGGTCTCGCCGATCACCAGCACCGGCGCTTCGCTGGGCGCCACGCGCTCCAGATACTCGTGAATCTGCACCGATACCGGATCGGCGAACACCAGGGCCTTGGCCCGGATGGTGATCTGTTCCGCGTTCACGCCATGCAGCTGCAGCACACTGCCTTCGCGATGTTGTCCTTCACGCATCTTGTTCTCCCTGAAGCAGACGCGGATTGAGGCCACGCTGTCAGAAAGACTCTATGAAGAATCGTCGATGCCGCCCAATACTTTGAATGACTAACCTTATTGTGCGTGCAGCAGTGGCCTGCCCCATCGCGATCCGCTGATCGTGACTGACTTCCGACATCGCCGCGCCTCCGGTCACAGTCACTGCTGCGCGGTGAGCACCGACAGATGCGTGATGCCGGCGTGCTCGATGGCCGCCATGGTCTTGGCCACGGGTCCATAGGGTGCGGTCTCATCGCCCTGCAGCTGCAGCGCGACATCGGGGCGCGCGGCCTTGAGTGCGAGGAGTTCGCGCTCCAGTGACTCGACCGGCACCTGCCGGCGGTCCAGCCAGACGCGACTGTCCTTGTCCACGCTCACGGTCACCGGCTTGTCCAGATCCGGCGGCGTGGTCTGCACGGTCTTGGGCAGGCTGATGTGCACGGCGTTGTTGATCACCGGGATGGTGACGATGAAGGCCACCAGCAAGACCAGCATCACGTCCACCAGCGGTGTGATGTTGATCTCGCTCAGCGCTTCCTCGCTGTCCTGCGTCGAGAAGGCCATCAGGCGTACGCCCCCTGCGCGTTGACCGCAGCGGCGCCGCGCGTCTCAGGGGCCGCTGCGGCGCTCTGCGCACCACGGCTGTTGTTGGACTTCGGCGGCAGCTGCACGCGAAAGCCCGCACGCTGCGAGAGATTGAGAAAGTCGTGCGCAAAATCGTCGAGGTCGGCCACGATCAGCTTGAGCTTGCGCAGGAAGTAGTTGTAGCCGAGCACCGCCGGCACCGCCGTGGCGATGCCGAAGCCCGTGGCGATCAGCGCTTCACCGATAGGCCCGGCGACGGCTTCCAGCGAAACCTGCCCGGAGCTGCCGATGTGGGTCAGCGCATTCATGATGCCCCACACGGTGCCGAACAGACCGACGAAGGGCGAGGTGCTGCCGATGCTGGCCAGCACCGACAAGCCGCTCTCCAGCGTGCGGCGCTCGCCGTGAATCTGCCGGCGCAGCTGACGTTCGAGCAGATCGCGGCGGTCCCAGGCGTGTTCCAGATCGGCATGCTGCTCGCTGCTTTCGCCCAGCGCCTTGAAGCCGGCTCCGGCCAGACGCGCCACCGCACCGATGCTGTGATCGAGTTCGGCGGCGGCCTGATTGAGATCGCTCGCCGCCCAGAAGGCTTGCTGGTAACGGCGGTTGCCGCGCCGCAGTCGCCAGTACTGCACACCCTTGGCGGCAATCAGCGTCCAGGTCGCGGCGGAGAATGCGCCCAGCGCCCAGAGCGTGGCCGGTACGGCCGGAATGGAGGAGGTGTCGATCATCTTGCTTCCTTCAAATAAAGAATCGTCTGTGAATCGGAATGCGGCAAACGGCGCAAGCCTTCAACCCGAGACTGCGAAGTCGATGGGCACGGTCACCCAGCCATCGACCGGCGTGCTGCCGCGCTTGGCCGGCGTGAACGACCACTGCTTCACCGCGTTCAGCGCCGAGTCGTCCAGCACCTTGTGCCCGCTGGACTGCTTGATCTCGACGAGGTCGGGATGACCGTCGGCGAGCACATGCACCTTGAGCAGCACGCTGCCTTCCCAGCCCATGCGCGCGGCCATCGCCGGATATGCAGGCGCGGGATTGTTGAGATAGCCGGCGCGACCGACGGGCGCGGTGAGCGGCTCTGGCGCCGGTGGCGGCGGCGGTGGCTCCACGGCGGCCACCGGCTCGCCGGCGGCTACCGGTTCGCTGGACACCGTCGGCGTGGCTACGGGCAGTGGCGGTGGCGGCGTTTCGCTCCTGGGCTTGGGCGGCGGCTTGGGTGGCTCCTGCAGCTTGGGCTCCGGCGGCTTGGGCTGCGTGAATTCCAGTTGCACCAGGTGCTTCTTGATCTTCGCGCGCGCGTCCTGCGCCTGGCTCAGATAAATGCCGAGCAGCACATGCGCGAACACCGCCACGGCGGCGATCAGCGGCAAGGCCTTGCGCTTGCGCGGCGGCGCGAGTTCATCCTGCGCGCTGCGCACTTGCGACAGGGGGATCGCCACCAGCGGCGGCGTCAGCGGTGGCGAGGGCAGATGACGGCGGCGACGCCAGCCGTAATCCTCGGAATCATGATCGGCGAAACTGCTCACGGTGCGAACCAATGCTCGAAAGATGCTTGGGAGCAAGGTTCAGAGCAGCAAGCGTGCCAGCTGCGCGATCGCTTCAAACGCCTGATGTCATGCGCGTTTTTTGCGGGTCATGACGCCGCGCCGCAGCGACGGAGAAAGTTCTGTCGAGATTTGCGCAGCGAACAGCTGCAGTCTGCGGAGATTTACACAGCGAGGATGCAAAAGCTCATCCATGACCTTTTTGCATCCCGCTTCAAAGCAGCGCGGCTTTGCCACGCTTCCCGGAGGCCGCGTGAAGACAGGGCTGGCATCCGCCCGCCAGCCCATGTCTTGCACCTCAGAGGCGCTAGAAAAGCACCTGCAGCTGCAGGCTGGCTGCGGCTGTGCGGCGCGGCTTGGCGGACAGCCAGCGCAACAGATCATCCAGCGAATGCTCGCCGAGATTGTTGATGCGCCGCAGGCGCCGCAGCGGCGTGGCCTCCACCTGCTCGCGCGAGGTGAAGCCATGCGCGCGCAGGGCATTGGCGGTGCGCGTCTTCAGACCGCGCGTCCAGTCGCTGGCGGTGCCACGGCGCGCGAGCCCGGCATCAGTCTTCTCAGCGACACTCATGGCGCGAGGCTCCGTCGATGAGTGTCAGAACGCCGGCAGCAGGCCGGCCCCAGGCAAAAGCAAACGAAGTGCAGCGGCACCGGGCCGCCGGCATGACAAACGGGATCATGGTTTGAGTCTCCTGGCCGCGTCACGACGCGGCCGCAAGCCTTCAAGATGGCGGCGTCGAAGGACACCGCCGCTCAATGCGGACGAGGCTTCAGGAGGACTGCGGTGGCCCGCGTGCGGGTGGAGGCGCGCCCAGCGAGGCGCGCTGGGCGGGAATGACGGCGGCCGGAAGCGTTTCGAGCCCGGCCGCGCGCAGAATCAGGGTGAAGGCTACCGGCGGCAGCGCCGCAGCCGTCGAGGGCACCCCGCAATGTGTGCAGTCCTGCGCCGACGGGTTGTGCGGGGCCTGCTGATCCAGCAGCAGGCGAATCTCGGCAGGGAGCTGCGCCAGCTGCGCGGCATACGCCGGCGAGCTTCCGCACCAGCTGCCGGTCCCATCGGCGCCACGCGCCATGGTGGCATGCGCCACCGGCAGCCACAGCTGCGCCAGCCAGGCCAGCACGGCAAGCAGCAGCTGCAGACGGTGAAAGCGTCGGGACATGAGGCCGGTATTTTTACTGATTTTCCGGAAAGCTGCCTGCTGCCGCCGCCAGAAAGCCGCCCAACAAAAAACCGCGCAAGAAGCGCGGTCCTTTGAACAGCTTGTCGAATGGTGGAGCGGAGGAGGATCGAACTCCCGACCTTCGCATTGCGAACGCTTTCCACGTCTTACCAGAACATAATCGTTCAGCCTCACTCCGACAATAAAACAAAGACTTAGGAGTGATTGCTACGTCCCTATGGTACCGCCCATCCCGTGTTTGAGCAACGATCCTGCAACCAAAATTGCAACCATTCGGGATGCGCAGGACAACCGGGAGCGCCGGTAATTTCAGGGCGGCCAGGAAGAGAAAGTCGTTATCTCACAGTGAGCCGCAAGTCCCGGAACAATCGAGTTGTATAGCAACGGGAGCTATGGCAGATTGAGGGCGTCGCGGCTCAGTGAGCAGCGGCACAGGACAGTGAAAGACAACGCCTCTTCCCGCACGTCGGGGATCACTGTCAGGTGCCTATATGCAGTCGCCGCCAACTCCCACATCTCTTGCTCTTCTTGCCGAAATCGCGGCGGGGCGAGCGTTCGTCCCCGTCGGGGCAGTCGCCCATCTCGTGGGACTCGCACCACAGACGATTAGAAATCGCGCGCATCCGCGCTCCCCCGCACCGCTTGCGTTCGCAGTAGTGAAGATGGGCGGCAACCGCGGACGGCTCCAGGTTCATGTCGATAGCCTGCGCCGCTATCTGGTCGAGATCGAAGAACGCGTTCAACTTTCTCTCAATCAGCAGCCAGCCGATCCGGTCGAACCGGGAAACCAGCCGCGCGCCGAAGAGAAACCGCACGCAGGCCGGTCAAAAGAACGGATAGCACATGCTTTCGCCAAAGGGCGAAAAGCTGTGGCCAAGTAAGCAGATTGGGCACGCCATGACGCTTCGCTCACTGCAGTGGCCAGATTGGGATGAATCACCGCCACCCCTCGACTACGTGCTGCCAGGCCTGCTGGCTGGAACAGTCGGGGCTCTTGTTTCTCCGGGTGGCATGGGCAAGTCGATGCTGATCCTGCAGCTGTTGCTGTTGGTCGCCAGCGCGAACGATTTGATTGGGCTCGGCGGCGAATGGGGTACGGGACCGGTCACATATATGCCGGCGGAAGACCCGGACATCGCGATTCAACATCGACTGCACGCACTCAAGTCGCATCTGACTGCGGAGCAGTACGAAATGGCCCGCGAACGGATTTCGATTCATCCGCTTGTTGGGACGATGCCCGACCTGAATGATGACCACTGGCGCAGCGAGATTCGCAAGGTTGCTGATGGCCGTCGCCTGTTGGTGATCGACACGCTGCGGCGATTCCACCGTGCCGATGAAAATCACTCAGGGGAGATGGCGGAAGTTGTTGCCAGACTTGAAGCCATCGCAGCCGAGTCCGGCTGCACGATCATCTTTCTGCATCACGCTGCCAAGGCCGCAGCCCTGAACGGACATGGCGATCAGCAGCAGGCCAGCCGCGGTGCGTCAGTTTTGACCGATAACATCCGATGGCAGGCCTATCTGATCGGAATGACCGCAGAGACTGCAAAGGAACTCGACGTTGATCCTGAGCAACGCGGGCACTTCGTAAAGTTCGGGCTTTCGAAAGTGAACTATGGCGCGCCAACCGCTGAAAAATGGCTGCGCCGGCATCCGGGCGGGGTCTTACTACCTGATCCAAACCTGCAGCTGAAAGCAAGCTCAGGAAAACGACGGGTTAAGCATCACAGCGGCAGAGAGCCGTCCGCCCTCGACATTGCCATGCGATCGGAAAAGTATCGCACCGCATCACGAGGCACTTGATGGCAGCGCTGCGCGAACGGAATCCGACGACCACGGCAGTGCCGGCCAGAGTGCGGATGTTCCAAGCCACCATCCGGCCTCAGCGTCTCAACAAAGCCACCATCGAAACTGAGCATGGCCGCCTGATCGTTTCCGGCCGATTGGGACAACGACATGCCGACCTCTATGAAGGCATCTTGCGGCATGCAAAGCCGCATAGGAATCCCCAAACGAAGGAGATCGAAGCTCACGTCATTGATGTCGATGCGTCGCAGCTGCGGCGGGTACTTTCGGATCGCTACAGCCATCAGCAGATGTGGCAATTGGCAACAGAATTACGAGAAGCTGTCGTGGAGATTTACACTCCAAGAGTTCAAGCGCTTGGAGGCATCATCAACGATATCGCAAGGTACCGCGTTGATGGGGAAATCCTGACCGGCGCTCTCGCCGGTGAATGCCGAGTTCGGTGGACGATTCAGCTGGGGCGAGTCGTTCAAGAATTCCTCGACAAGGACATCCGGCGGTACTACGACCCCGGCCTTGTGGCGCGGCTCTCAACAGGGATTGGACAAGCGGTTGCACGATGGCTGCTCACCCATCATCGGCAACGGCAACCAACCGGAGGTTGGTACATCGATACTGTGATTGAAGCTGTCTGCGGCGCCCAGGCTGATGCAACGTTGAGAAAACGTCGCTATGAATTGCGCCGGGACGCCGATGGTCTCGCGCGACTTGGCATCTCGCTCCTCTCGGATCGAATCAACTTAGTGGATTTCAGTCCCGGAGACTAAGGGCCATATGATTCACGGCACGGCGTTCCGTTGACGCCCGACCTCATTCCATATCCGCCCGGACTGTTCTGTACCCGCCCGGATGCGTGCCGCAGCCGCCCGGCGCTTCAGAACATCTAGAGCAGTCCTACAGACTGCTCTAGCAGCAGGGGCTACCGCATCGCGGATGCCCCTGCCAGTCCAACAAAACCGTGGGGCTTTGCCCCACACCCCACACTCGCCGCCGTGAGGCTCGGGAGCTGGGCCATTTGCCCAGCTCCCGAGGCGAGGCTATTTTGACCGTCTCGGAGATCAACGACCGCCCGACGGCTCGCCAAAAAACGGCGAACCGACGGATCGATCATTGACCTCCGTTCCGGCCGATACTCATGAGCACGAAGGCCAATCGATTCGAGCGAATCGATTTTATTGACAGGCGTGTCGTGCGCGCCAAAAATCGATCAGAGGTGATCGATTTTATGCGCGTTCCCATTACCAATACACAAGATCTGGGTCTGCTGATCCGCGCCGCGCGGAAAGCGGGAAAAATCCGCATGGACGACTTGCCGACGGCGGGTCCCGTGTTCGTGCGCCATGTCGAACGCGGCAAGGAAACAGCACAGATCGGCCACGTCCTTCGCCTGCTCGATGAACTAGGGATTCGGCTGGCTGCAGACGTACCCGATAACGTAGAAGCCGTATTGAACCGCCTGCGGCAGGAAGATGCCAAGTCGGGTACAGCTTCCGTGCGCGAGAACAAGCGCTGATGGCGCGCGCCCTCGAAGTTTTCGCGGGCGGCCATAGGGTCGGCCAGCTACGCGAACAGGATGACATCTGGGAGTTTGAGTACGCCCCGGAATGGCAAGCCAGCGGCGAGGCGTTCGATCTATCGCCCGCGCTTTCGCGGCGAAGCTTGCTTCATCGCGACGGGTCCAGCCAGCGGCCGGTGCAGTGGTATTTCGACAACCTGCTTCCGGAAGAAGGGCTGCGCACGCTGCTGTCGAATGACGCAGGTGTTCCAGAGGCCGATGCATTTGGCTTGCTCGCCCACTTCGGCCGTGAATCGGCGGGCTCGCTGACCCTGCCGCCCCAGGGTGGTGCGTATTGCCAGCGGGTTGCGCAGCCAATGCCAAGCTAACTGCACCCCATTGCCATAGAAGCTGCGCAGCTTCTAGCAGCTGCTTGCGCGGTTGAACCCACAACGCACTCAAGCGCTCTTTTCAGTTCGCACAGCGCGTTCGCCCAACGTGACTTTTCGAGGTGGACCGCGTAGGTGACGCGGCTGACAGCTCTCGGAGTACGCCACAGTCTTTGGTTGTAGTCGGCGTATCGCAGCGGGCTCGAATTGCCTTTAGCTCCGATTGCAGTCGGCGCAACACTCGCATGCGGTCTGCGACATGTTCGATGTGCGCATCCAGAAGGGCATTGACCTCTTCGCAACCGTGTTCGGGATCGTCCCGCAACTTCAGCAGGTGGCGGATTTCCTGAAGCGTCATGTCCAGCGCTCGGCAATGCAGGATGAATTCAAGCCGCTCCCGATCCTGCGGCGTGTAGAGTCGATAGTTGCCGCCAGTGCGGGCTGGCTTTTGCAGCAGTTGCTCACGCTCGTAATACCGGACGGTCTCCACGGGGACTTCCAGTGCCTGAGCCAGTTCGCCGATTTTCAGAGTGGTCATGAGGGGTTCCCAGTAGCGCTTGACCCTGAAGTTACTACAGGGTGTTTAATCCGCGCACGCCCAGCCCTTATGGGTACGAGTTCATACTGATCTGATAGCCTTGCCGACATGATCCGTGATCCCCGCCTCCAATCGTGGCTGCTGACGCTTCTCTGCGTCCTGCTGCTGCTGCGTGTGGAAGGGGCTCATCTGCACCTGTGCTTTGACGGCAATGAGCCGCCCGCCAGCATCCATCTGCTGGACATCGGCATCCATCACGGCAGTGAACCGGGTGTGTCAGCCCCGCATCAGGATCAGGACGTTTCCCTGTCGGATGAAGCGCTATTCAAGGCGAGTCAGCCCGGCTTCGATTTTCCGCCTGTACTGCTCGCCGCACTCCTGCTCTGGGCATTGCTGCGGACGCCAATTCGCCTCACTCCGCCCTCCTCGACGCCGGTTGCTCCGTCCGCGTCGCGCGTTCTGCTGCCGCCGCTGCGCGGCCCGCCGCCTCTTACCTCCCGCTGATTCCCTAAGCGTTCGCCGTCGCACTGCTGCTGGTGCGCGGCTCCATTCAGGCGCCGCCATTCCAAGCGCGGTGCCGACGGGAGGTTTCCATGAGGCTTTACCCCGCACGCGCATTGCGCGCGTGTTCGATGCTTTTGCTGTTCACGATGTTCTCCGCTCAGGCGGCAGAGCCTACGCAGGCGCTCACCTTGCGTCAGGCGATCGATGCCGCGCTGGCCGGCAATCCCGAGTTGCAGACCTTTTCGTTTGCGTTCAAGGCGCAGGATGCACGCAGCCAACAGGCTGGGCTGCGTCCCGCGCCGGAAGTTTCTCTTGGTGCCGAAAACATCTTCGGTTCGGGAGAGACGAAAGGCACCGATGCTGCCGAATACACTTTCGCGCTGTCTCAGGTCATTGAGCTAGGCGGTAAGCGCGATGCGCGCTTGGGCGCGGCGCAGGCCGGGCGCGGTTCGCTGGATATCGAGCGCCAAGCGCGCCAGCTCGACGTTCTGGCCGAGGTCACGCGCCGGTTCATCGCTGTGGCGGCCGGGCAGGAACAGCTGCGGCTTGCCCGTAGCGCCGTCGAACTGGCGCAGAAAACGGTCGAGGGATCGGAAATGCGCGTCAAGGCGGCCAAGTCGCCGCATGCCGAATTCGACCGCGCGCGCATTGCGCTTGATCGAACGCGTCTCGACGAACGACGTGCCGTCGCCGAACTCGACAGCGCACGCAAGCAGCTCTCCGCGACATGGGGTGACTCACAGCCGATGATCGCCGGTCGCGTCATCGGCGACGTCCAGGCGAACCTATTTACGCTGCCAGACCCCGGCGAGTTCCCCACGCTCGTCGCGCGCCTGTCGTCGAATCCCGATCTGCTGCGGTTTGCCTCCGAGGCCCGCTTACGTGACGCCGAGCTTCGGCTTGCCGTGAGCCAGCGCCGGCCCGATGTCACGTTTGGCGCCGGCATCCGGCGTCTGGAAGCCACGAAGGATGAGGCCTTCGTCGCCTCGCTGTCGGTTCCACTGTTCAGCGGCCGTCGCGCAGAAAGCTTCGTGGCCGAGGCCAAAGCCAATCGCGAGCTGGTCGATGCCGAACGCCGCGTTGCGCAGGTAAAGGCGGAAGCGACGCTCTATGAGCTGCATCGCCAACTCGTCCGCACCGTCGCCGAGGCCGAGACGCTGTCTCGCGACATCGTGCCGCGAACCGAGGAAGCGCTGAAGGAAACCGAATATGCCTACCAGCGTGGGCGCTACAGCTACCTCGAACTGGTCGATGCGCAACGTGAGTTCCTTGCCCTGCAGGGCACCCTCATCGAAACCGCGGCTGATGCCCACGTGCTGCGTGCCGAAATCGAGAGGCTGACGAACGCTCCACTTATTGGCACGAACCCCTAATCGAGATTCCGAACCATGAACACCCACCTGTTTGCTGCAACGATGTTGTTGTTGACGCTCACCGCCTGTGGCCGATCCGAGCCGCAGGCCGCCGATGCGCCCGCTAAGTCTCCAGAAGCCGGTCAAGTCGAGAGCCAAGAGGCCGCCGGTCACGGTGAAGAAGGCCACGGGGATGAACACGGCGGACTGAAACTGACGGCGGAGCAAATCGCGACCGCCGGCATCGAATTGGCCGAAGCCCAGCCTGCGTCCATTCGCGAGACGCTGCCGCTGTACGGCGTGATCGCACCGAACGCCGAGCGCGTCCGCGAGGTCGCCGCGCGTTATCCCGGTGTGATCCGCAGCGTCGACAAGAAGGTCGGCGACACCGTGCGACAGGGCGAAGCCCTCGCCACGGTAGAAAGCAATGAGAGCCTGCAGACGTACGCGGTTGTTGCGCCGCTCGCAGGCGTCGTCACCACGCGGAATGCCAATCCCGGCGAGCAGACCGGCGACAAGCTGCTGTTTACCGTGGCCGATCTGTCGACCGTCTGGATCGAGCTGTCGCTGTTCCCGCGCGACGTGGCCAAGGTGCACGTTGGCCAACAAGTGAAGGTCCATAGCAACGATACGGGCATGTCCACCGACGGCAAAGTCGTCTATGTCGCACCGTTCGGCAGCAGCAGCAATCAGACGCTGACCGCACGCGTGCTGCTCGACAATGCGGATCGTCGCTGGGCCCCGGGCCTGTATGTAACGGCCGAGGTCACCTTGGCCGAAACGCAGGTGCCGCTGGCCGTACGCAACACAGCGTTGCAAACCCTCGAAGACCGCAGCGTCGTCTTTGTCAGCGAGGGCGAGGGTTTTGAGGCGCGCCCAGTACAGCTCGGCCGTAACGATAGCGAGTACACCGAACTCGTCGGTGGTCTTCGTGCCGGCGAACGCTATGCGGCACGCAACAGCTTCATTCTCAAGGCCGAACTCGGTAAGGGCGAGGCCGCACATGAAGACTAAAGCGCCCTCACATCCGGAGCACTCCCATGATTGACGCACTCCTGCGTTTTTCTATCGCGCGCCGCTGGGTCGTGATGTTTCTTGTTGTCGGCATCGTCGCGGCCGGCATCTGGAGCTACCAGCGGCTACCCATCGACGCCGTACCGGACATCACCAATGTTCAGGTGCAAATCAATACTCAAGCCGAGGGCTATTCACCGCTCGAAGTCGAGCAACGCATTACCTATCTCGTCGAGACAGCTATCGCGGGTCTACCGCATCTCGAATACACGCGCTCGATGTCCCGGTACGGCCTGTCTCAGGTGACGGTCGTCTTTGACGATGACACCGACATCTACTTCGCTCGCAATCTCGTCAACGAGCGACTGCAGCAGGCCAAGAGCCAGATGCCTTCGGGAATCGAGCCGCAGATGGGGCCGATTGCTACGGGTCTGGGCGAGATCTTCCTCTACACGGTCCACGCCGATGAAAAGGCGCGACAGGCAAACGGACAGCCTTGGGATGCCACCGCCCTGCGTACGTTGCAGGACTGGGTGATCCGGCCACAGCTTCGACAAGTGCCGGGCGTGACCGAGGTCAACACCATCGGCGGCTTCGAGAAGCAGTTCCATGTGACGCCCGATCCGGCGCGCTTGCTGGCTTACGGCTTGTCATTCGACGATGTGGTGCAGGCGCTTGAAAAGAACAACGCCAATATTGGCGCCGGCTACATCGAGAAGAACGGCGAGCAGTATCTGATCCGTGCTCCGGGGCAGGTCGCCGACATTCCAGCGATTGAGCGCATCATCGTCGCGCACCGCAGTGGCGTCCCGATTACCGTACGCGACGTCGCAGAGGTCGGCTTCGGCAAACAGTTGCGCACCGGCGCCGCCACGCGCGACGGCGAGGAGGCCGTGCTCGGTACGGCTGTCATGCTGATCGGCGAGAACAGCCGCACGGTATCGAGCGCGGTATCGGCCAAGCTCGCAGAGATCGACAAGACCTTACCGGAAGGTGTGACCGCCGAGCCGGTCTACGACCGCACCGTGCTGGTCGACAAGACCATCGCCACCGTACAGAAGAACCTGCTCGAAGGTGCGGTTCTGGTCGTTGTCGTGTTGCTGCTGATGCTCGGAAACGTCCGCGCCGCACTGCTGACCGCGATGGTCATTCCGTTGTCCATGTTGATGCTGATGACCAGCATGGTGGAGACGAAGGTCAGTGCCAACCTCATGAGTTTAGGTGCGCTCGACTTCGGCCTGATCGTCGATGGCGCAGTCATCATCGTTGAGAACTGCATCCTGCGCCTTGCCGAACGCCAGCATCGCGAGAAGCGTCTGTTGACGCTGGACGAGCGCCTGCATGCCGTCTTCACCGCGACACGCGAAGTGTTCACGCCAAGTCTGGTCAGCGTGCTCGTGGTCATCCTCGTCAATCTGCCGCTGCTCGCGCTGACGGGCGTCGAGGGCAAGATGTTCCGCCCGATGGCGCTCGCCGTGATCATGGCGCTGCTCGCGGCGCTCGCGCTGTCGCTGACCTTTGTTCCGGCCGCCGTCGCGCTGTTGTTGCGCGGGCACATCGAAGAGAAGGAAAACCTCATCGTCCGCACCGCAAAACGCGTCTATGCGCCGGTGCTGGAAACGGCGCTGCGGCTGCGCGTGGCCTTCCTCGCTGGTGCCGTCATGCTGGTGCTGCTCTGCGGCGTACTGGCGTCGCGCATGGGCTCTGAGTTCATTCCGAGCCTCGACGAGGGCGACATCGCGGTACAGGCCCTGCGTATTCCCGGCACAAGCCTATCGCAGTCGCTGGAAATGCAGTTCCAGATCGAGCACGCGATCAAGGCCATGCCGGAGGTGAAGACGTACTTCGCACGCGTCGGCACCGCAGAGGTAGCCACAGACCCGATGCCGCCGAATATCTCCGACGGCTACGTGATGCTCAAGGAGCGTAAGGACTGGCCAGACCCGAAGAAGACCAAGGCCCAGTTGGCCAAGGAAATCGAGGAGCGCCTGGAGAGCATTCCCGGCAATGCCTACGAAATCAGTCAGCCCATCCAGCTGCGCTTCAATGAGCTGATTTCCGGCGTGCGTTCGGACCTTGGCATCAAGGTGTACGGCGACGACCTCGACCAGCTACTGAAAGCCGGCAATGCGATTGCCAAGGTGCTCAACACCGTGCCCGGCGCGGAAGGCGTCAAGGTCGAACAGGTCGCCGGTCTGCCGGTGCTCTCGGTGGACGCCAATCGCGCCGCGCTGTACCGCTACGGACTCAACGTCGCCGACGTGCAGGACACGCTCGCCGCCGCGACGGGGGGCGAGGAAGCGGGACAGCTCTTCGAAGGCGATCAGCGCTTCTCACTGGTCGTGCGCCTGCCCGAGCATCTTCGCAGCGATCTGCGCGCGCTGGAGCGGTTGCCGGTACGGCTGCCGGAGGGCGGTTACGTGCCGCTCGGTGAAGTCGCCACGCTGAACCTCGCACCGGGACCGAACCAGATCAGTCGCGAGAACGGCAAGCGCCGGTTGGTCGTGTCCGCAAACGTACGTGGCCGCGATCTCGGCGGTTTCGTCACCGAGGTGCGTGAGAAGGTTGCGCAGCAGGTCAAGCTGCCCTCCGGCTACTGGCTCGACTACGGCGGCACATTCGAACAGTTGCAGTCCGCTACGCAGCGTCTGTCGCTACTGGTGCCGTTGACGTTAGTGATGATCTTCGCCTTGCTGATGATGACCTTCGGCTCCGCCAAGGACGCCACCCTCGTCTTCAGTGGCGTGCCCTTGGCCCTGACCGGTGGCGTGATTGCCTTGTGGTTGCGCGGCATTCCGCTGTCGATCACCGCGGGCGTCGGATTCATCACGTTGTCTGGCGTCGCAGTCCTGACCGGTGTCGTCATGGTCTCGGCCTTCCGCGACCGGCTTGCCAAGGGCGATACCGTGGATGAGGCGATTCGCGAAGGCGCGATGCTGCGTCTGCGGCCGATCTTGATGGTCGCGCTCGTAGCGGCGCTCGGGTTCCTGCCGATGGCGCTCAACACCGGCACCGGTGCCGAAGTGCAGCGCCCGCTGGCGACAGTCGTCATTGGCGGCATTCTTTCGTCGACGTTGCTAACGCTGCTGATCCTGCCGGGGCTCTATCGCATGGCGTACCGGCCGAAGCGCGCTGCGGTGACTGCCGAAGAACTGCCCGCATAGGCCCTCTCAAATTACGGCGGCGCTTGGCGCCGCCGCCTTCTTTCAAGGAGGTTTCACCATGAAACTGGTCAAGGCATTTATCCACCACGTCCGCGCTGCAGACGTGGTTCAAGCGCTGGCGGATGCCGGCTACCGCAACCTGACGCTGCAGGATGTCAGGGGCATGCTCAAACCCATCACCGAAAACGAACGGGACTACACCGCAGACGCCGGAGGCTTGGTGATTTCCGAGGTGCGGCTCTCGTTGGTCGTCGAGGATGAGGAAGTAGACGCGGTGACGTCGATCATCCGGACGGTCGGTCGCGTTGGCCATCATGCGCACGTCTGTGGATACATCTACGTCAGCCCGGTCGAGCAGGCATTGCCGATCGGCGGGCCGTCAGACCTCGCGCCTTAGCTGCTGCCGTCTTCCTTCGCGCGTTGCTTGCTACGAGCGTCTTCTCGTTATTCACGGTTTCTGGTCGGAATATTCAATGGACCATTCAACTGATACGTGCAAGAACTGCACGACCGAATCTTCGCAAGAAGTTGTGCCGGGCAACGCAACGGTGTTTCGCATCCCGACCATGGACTGCGCCTCGGAGGAGGCTGAGATACGGCGCGCACTTGAGTCGATTTCGGGCATTCAAGCGCTGCGGTTTCAACTTGGCACCCGCACGCTGGCCATGACGGCGCCTGAATCGGTTATCGCCGAAGCGCTGGCGGCGATCCGGCGCGCAGGTTTTGAACCGCAGCCTGTCGCGCCGCCGGGAAGCAGCACTGATTCCGGTCGCGATTCTCGCGATGCAGAAGCGGCGCCTGGCGGGCTCCCACGCCTCGTCGTCGCCTTGCTGCTCGCCACCGTGGCAGAGGGCCTTGCCTTCTTCCTGGGTGGCGACAGCGTGGTGGGAAAAGGGGTCGAGATGGCATTGGCTGCCGCAGCGATCTGGCTCGCCGGTCTGGACACCTACAAGAAAGGATTCAGCTCGCTGCTTCGAGGGCGCCTGAACATCAACGCATTGATGAGCGTCGCCGTGACCGGCGCCTTCGCGATTGGTCAGTGGCCGGAGGCGGCAATGGTGATGGCGCTCTACGCCATCGCTGAGTTAATCGAGGCTCGCTCGCTCGATCGCGCTCGCAACGCTATCCAAAGCCTGATGGCGCTGGCGCCCGAGCAGGCCGAGATACGCCAGCCGGACGGTAGCTGGAAAGCCGTACCGGCGGCCGAAGTCCCTCTTGATGCCATCGTCCGCATCCGACCCGGTGAGCGCGTTGCGCTTGATGGCGTGGTCACCGCCGGCATGAGCGCGATCGATCAGGCACCAGTGACCGGCGAAAGCATTCCCGTCGACAAGACCATCGGTGATGCCGTCTTCGCTGGCACGATTAACCAGACCGCCGAACTCGAATTCCGCGTGACGGCCGCAGCCAGCAACACGACGCTGGCACGCATCATCCACGCTGTCGAGCAGGCGCAAGGCTCACGTGCGCCAACGCAACGCTTCGTCGATCGCTTCGCCGCGATCTACACCCCAGCCGTATTCGTCTTGGCGCTCGCCGTTGCACTGGCCATGCCCTTCCTGATGGGCTGGAGCTGGATGCAGGCGCTCTACAAGGCGCTGGTGCTGCTGGTCATTGCGTGTCCCTGCGCGTTAGTGATTTCCACGCCGGTCACGGTCGTCAGCGCACTGGCGCGCGCGGCACGCAGCGGCATTCTGATCAAGGGCGGCACCTATCTGGAGGAAGCACGCAAGCTCAAGGCGATTGCACTCGATAAAACCGGCACCATTACCGAGGGCAAGCCGAAGCTGGTGGAGTTTGCAGGCTTCAGCAAGGCGGATGAGGCATCACGCCTGATGCTGGCGGCGAGCTTGGCCGCACGTTCCGATCATCCGGTATCGAAGGCAATCGCCGAAGGGCTCCAGATGAAGCCGGGTTCCGTACGTGATTTCACCGCGCTTGCCGGACGTGGCGTACAGGGCAACATAGACGGGGCAAGCTACGTTCTCGGCAATCATCGCTTGATCGAAGAACGCGGACTCTGCAGTCCGGAACTCGAAGCGCAGCTTGAAGCACACGAGAACCAAGGACGCACGGTTACGTTGCTGGCATCGGAGTCTCAAGTGCTCGCGCTTTTCGCCGTTGCCGATACGATCAAGGAAAGTTCACGCGCGGCCATCTCTGAGCTAAAAGAGCTGGGCATCACGCCGGTGATGCTGACCGGTGACAATCCGGCAACGGCGCGCACGATTGCAGAAGCCGCCGGCATCGCCGATGCGCGTGGGAATCTGCTCCCCGAAGATAAGCTCAGCGCTATCGAAGCGCTCCAACAACGCTACGGCGCAACGGCCATGACCGGCGACGGGATCAACGACGCTCCAGCCTTGGCCAAGGCCGATATCGGCATCGCGATGGGCGCCGCCGGCACCGATACGGCGATGGAAGCTGCCGACGTCGTCATCATGAACGACGATCTGCGGCGCATCCCGGAGGCGGTTCGTCTTTCGCGCAAAACCCATTCCGTGCTCTGGCAGAACATCAGCCTCGCACTGGGCATCAAGACGGTATTTCTGCTGATGGCGATTTTCGGCAGCGCGACGATGTGGATGGCGGTGTTTGCCGACATGGGTGCGAGCCTGCTGGTAGTCGCCAATGGGCTGCGCCTGCTTCGCCAAGAGCGTTCCTGATGGGCAACATTGCGTTCAAGCCGAAGCAATCGTGAGCCGACGTTCCGATCGACGTGCGTCAAAGCCTCGCCGGGATCAGCAGGCCGAGCACAATCGTACTCAACGGCAATTGGTCCTCCGGCTGAAGCTGATCTGTGCATTCGCATTGATGACCGCCATGATCGCCGGTGTTGCATTGCAATGGGATCGAATTTTCCCAGTGCCGGCAGAACGCCAGATCGCCGTCTACCGGACCCACGACTGTGCCTGCGTTGGCCGGTGGATTCGGCAATTAGAGGAAGCCGGCTTTGTCGTCGAGCAATTCGAACCGGAGACGCTGCATCCGATACGCCGGTCCCTGCATACCCCGGAGCAGTTCACTGGATGCCATGTCGGAAAGTATTTGGCCTATTTCATAGAGGGCCATGTTTCCGCAAGCATGTTGCAGCGTCTAGCCTCTCAAAGGCCGGCAGCGGTAGGTGTCGCCCTCGAAGCCGACGTCACCCGCCATGCCTCCGGTTCTCAGGACGAGGAAAACTCCGCAGTGCTGCTGCTCCGGGACAGCGGAGATTCAAGACGTTGGTGAGCGCTGAAGATGCGCGGTCTTTTGTCCACTCAAAGACTGCACACACGCTCACCGATGTGTCCGCGCTGACATTGCTCGATCGGCCGTCATGCGAGTTTTTTGCGGCCTGCGTTACGGTTGTATAGAAAGCCAGCGCCAAGGATGGCAAGGCAGGCAGCCTGCGCCAATACGCCTTGCAGCGTCGGATACACGCCCAGAAGCTCCAGCCGCGGCAGGTTCAGTAACCGCGATGACAATATATTGGCTTCCTGCAGCGCCGCGATGCCCTTACCGGTCAACACGACGGCCAGGACTGCCATCAGAACAGCGCTGATGGAGAAGAACAGACCGATCGGCAAGCGCTTGGAGGCGCGCAGTAGCAACCAAGTAAACGCGGCAAGCGCCAGAACTGCGGCACCGGCGCCAGACAGCACCGCTTGATGATTGCCCTGCGTCCAAAGTGCGACATAGAACAGAATGGTCTCGAAGACCTCCCGGTAAACCACCACGAAAGCCAGTGTGAACAAAACCCAGCCGGAGCGACGAGATAGCGCCGCACTGACCTTTTCCTTGATGTACTGCTGCCAAGCGCCGGCTTGGCTCTTGCCATGCATCCAGATACCGACAAACAGCAGCACCGTAGCGGCGAATAATGCGGCCGTGCCCTCGGTCAGTTCTCGACTGGCACCACTGATGGCAACAAGATAAGTCGCAACTGCCCAAGTGGCCACGCCGCCAGCCAGTGCGACCAGCGTGCCGGCGTGGACATACGGCAGCGCTTCCGTGCGCTGGGCTTTGCGCAGGAACGCGATCATAGCTACAACGATCAGCAGGGCCTCCAGCCCCTCACGCAGGAGGATGGTGAACGCACCGGCGAACGACGAGGCAGCACCCGATTGCGTCCCCAAGGCAGTTTCAGCTGCGTCCAGAGACCGCTGCAGCGTCTCGATCTGGATCGCCATGTCATCGGCGCTGACACCCGCGCCAATTTTTGATCGCAAGGCTGTCATTTCACCTTCGATCTTCCGTAGCAAGCCAGCGTCACGCGCGGAGAGCTGCGGCTCGACCGGCTCGAAACCATCGAGATAGGCCGACACGGCCAAGCGCGAGGCCTCCGCAGTGTCACCCTCGCGGTAGGCAAGCAAAGATGCAGCCAAGCGCTCGTGTGCCAGCCGCAGCACCCCACTATCGGAGAGCACGACTGCTTCCGGATGCCGACGCAGATAGGCTGTCAACGCACCAGCGCGCTCGGCCCCAATCGTGCTGGCCAGCGCAGCTGGCGTCAGCGTCGTCAGGGCGTCCATGTCAGGGAGCAGTCTCCGTAGTGCGGCATCGCCGTTCCAGAGCGCCTTGCCTGCGTCTGTCGCCGGATAGGCGAACTGACCAGCGGTGAACACCAGCGCCCAGCGATCGGCATCTGTGAGCTGCGCGAAGCTGGGCATGGCCGTTCCGTCCAGCCCCTGCGTGACGACCTGATAGAGGGCAAAAAGGCTGCGCTCGCGAGCGCGGGTGGCGTCGCTGAAAGCCACCGGTCTGGGTTCGAGCTGCGTGGCCAGAGGACCATCGCCGTGGCCGCTGGCACCATGGCAGCCGGCGCAGTGCTCGGCATACAGCTGCCGCCCGAGAGCCAGATCTGGCGGCTGTTTCGGTGACAACGAGATCGGATATGCCGCCAACAGCTGCCCGGCCAGATCGCGTGCCAGCGTGGCAACCCGGTCGGCATCGTCACGCTTAGCGATAGCGTTCCGGAGCTGCGTGGCGCCTGACAGCAGCGCATTGCGACCAGCGCCGGCCGGCAGGGCTTCAATGTTGCGTTGAATCGTCGCCGCGAAGTCCGTCATCTCGGCGTACTCCTCGGCACGCGTCACAACACCAGCAGCGACAGCGCCGCGGTAGTCCACGGACACGTAATCAAGCAAGCGCCAGGTCGTCTTCACATCGACATCATCAGCCGCTGCTGCGGCCAGTGGCCACAGCAGCGCGAGCACTACATAGCGAAGCATCAAGGTCACGGAGAGTCCTTACGGGGAACGGCTGACGTCGTTGGCTGCACGCGCTTCTTCAAGTAATTCATTGCCGTCACGCGGTAATGCGATCCGTGAGGCTCCAGACTGCATCGGAGCAACAAGTAAACGCGGTGACATGCCGGGCTTGATCTGATTGAACACCCTATAGCGACTTCAAGGTCAAGTGCTTCCGGTCGACGGCTATGCTCCCGCTGCGCGATGACCGGCATGTTCGAAGCACGCGGTAGGGCGGTCATGGTGCAGCTCGAAACATGCGGCGGTGAATCAATAGGTAAGCCGCCGGAATCACGAACATCGACAGTAGCGGCGCCGTAATCATGCCGCCAACCATGGGCGCAGCGATCCGCTGCATGACCTCGCTGCCAGTGCCGGCGCCGATGAACAAGGGCACGAGGCCAGCGATGATGACGGCAACCGTCATCGCCTTCGGACGTACGCGCAACACGGCACCTTCGACCAGCGCTTCGCGAAGATCGGCCTCTGACTGCATATGCCCTTTTTCACGACGCTCGCGGATGGCGTTATCGAGATAGATCAGCATCACCACGCCGAACTCCGCCGCCACGCCAGACAAGGCAATGAAGCCGACGCCAGAGGCCACCGACAAGTGATGGCCCAGCACATAGATCAGCCAAAATCCGCCGATCAGTGCGAACGGCAGGGTCGTCATAATCAGCGCTGCGGAAAGGATGCTGCGGAACGTGAGATACAGCAGCAGGAAAATGATGGCGAGCGTGAACGGCACGACGATCTTCAATCGCTGGGTCGCACGCTCCAGATATTCGAACTGTCCCGACCACGAGACCGAATAGCCCGGCGGCAGCTTCACTTGCGCAGCGACCGCCTGCTTGGCATCAGCCACGTAGCCACCCAGGTCGCGACCGCGGATATCGACGTAAATCCAGCCGTTGGGGCGCGCGTTCTCCGATTTGATCATTGGCGGCCCGTCGGTGATCGCAATGCTGGCAATGCTGCCGAGCGTCAGGGTTTCGCCACGTGCCGTCACGATCGGTAGATCACGCAGCTTCTGCAGCGAATCACGCAGTTCGCGGGGATAGCGCAGATTGATCGGAAAACGCTGCAGGCCCTCGACAGTCTCACCGATGTTCTCACCGCCGATCGCAAGACTGACGACGCGCTGGACCTCGGCAATGCTCAGGCCGTGACGTGCGGCAGCGATGCGATCGGGTACGACTTCAATGTAGCGCCCGCCCGAAACGCGCTCTGAGAAGGCCGACACTGTGCCTGGAACCCGTTTGACGACCGCTTCGATCTCGTTGCCGATGCGCTGGATCACATTCAGGTCCGGCCCCGCGATCTTGATGCCGACCGGAGACTTGATGCCGGTTGCGAGCATGTCGATGCGATTGCGGATTGGCTGTACCCAAACGTTGCCCATGCCCGGAATCTTCAGTGCGGCATCCATGTCGGCGATCAGCCGCTCGGTGGTCATGCCATCGCGCCACTGCGACTTCGGCTTCAGGCGCACGGTGGTTTCGACCATCTCCAGCGGAGCCGGATCGGTCGCAGACTCGGCGCGACCGATCTTGCCGAACACACGCTCGACTTCAGGAAATGTCTTGAGGATACGATCGGTCTGCTGCAGCACTTCCGCCGCTTTTCCGACCGCGAGGCCCGGCAGGGCGGTCGGCATGTACAGCAGATCGCCCTCGTCGAGCGGCGGCATGAATTCGCTGCCGAGGCGCATCGCCGGCCACGCGGTCGCCAGTGCCATAGCAACGGCCAGCGCCAAGGTCGCCTTAGGAAAGGTCAGAACCTTGTCGATCAGCGGACGATAGAGCGCGATCAGCATGCGGTTCAGCGGATTTACCGTCTCATCGACGATCCGCCCGCGAATGAACGCCACCATCAGCACCGGAATCAGAGTCACAGACAGACCCGCCGCCGCGGCCATGGCGTAGGTCTTGGTATAGGCCAGCGGCGCGAACAATCGCCCTTCCTGTGCCTCCAGCGTGAACACCGGCACGAAGCTCAGCGTGATGATCAGTAACGAGAAGAAAAGCGCCGGCCCGACCTCCGCTGCAGCCTCGGCCATCAGCCGTAGTCGCGTAGTGCCTTTCGGATCAGAACCAGCATTCGTATGTCGGTACGCTTCGAGCTTCTTGTGCGCATTCTCGATCATCACGACAGCGGCATCGACCATCGCGCCGATCGCGATCGCGATGCCGCCGAGCGACATGATGTTGGCGTTGATGCCCTGCGTGTGCATGACGATGAAGGCTGACAGGATGCCGATCGGCAGCGTGATGATCGCCACCAGCGCCGAACGCAGATGCCAGAGGAACAGTGCGCAGACGACTGCGACGACCAAAAACTCTTCGAGCAACTTATGCGAGAGGTTGTCGACGGCTCGATCGATCAGCGCCGAACGGTCATAGGTCTCGACGATCTCGACACCTTCCGGCAGGCTGGCCTTGAGAATGGCGAGCTTCGTTTTCACCGCATCGATGGTCGAACGCGCGTTGGCGCCCGAGCGCAGCACGATGACCCCGCCGACCACTTCGCCTTCACCATCCAGTTCGGCAATCCCTCGTCGGGTCTCCGGACCGATCTGCACCGTGGCGACATCGCGCAGCAGGATCGGTGTGCCGTTGTCGCCGAGACCAACCGGAGTCACGCGAAAATCGTCGAGCGATTTCAGGTAGCCGCGGGCGCGCACCATGTACTCCGCTTCTGCGAGTTCCAGCACGGAGCCGCCCGCTTCACCATTCGCTGCCTGTACGGCAGCCATGACTGTATCGAGACTCAGGCGATAGGCGCGCAGCCGATCTGGGTCGAGCACGATCTGGTACTGTCGATTGAAGCCGCCGACCGTCGCCACCTCGGCGACGTTCTCGACGGTCTTCAACTCGTACTTGAGAAACCAGTCTTGTAGCGCACGCAGCTGCGCGATATCCGTCTTCCCTGTTCGATCGACAAGCGCGTATTCATAAATCCAGCCGACCCCGGTCGCGTCTGGTCCCAGCGCCGATCGCGCCGGCGCCGGCAGTCGGCCCTGCACCTGAGACAGGTATTCCAGAACGCGCGAGCGAGCCCAGTACAGATCGACGTTGTCGTCGAAGAGCACATAGACGAACGATTCACCGAACAGCGAGTAGCCGCGCACCGTCTTCGCGTGGGGCACGGACAGCAGCGTCGTGGTGAGCGGATACGTCACTTGATCCTCGACGACTTGCGGCGCCTGCCCCGGATAGACAGTGCGCACGATGACCTGCGTATCCGAAAGGTCCGGCAATGCATCGAGCGGCGTGCGACTGAGTGAATACAGACCAGCCGCCGTCAGCAGGACAGCACCGAGCAGCACGAGAAAGCGGTTATGGACGGACCAGTGAATGAGTCGTGCGATCACGGTGCAGGCTCCACATTCGCTGTCGAACTGGCACCCATGCGGTTGTAGGCACCGAGCAAGCTGGCTTCCGAGTCAATCAGGAACTGGCCGGAAACCACGACATGATCACCATCAGCGAGTCCCGCGAGCACTTCGATCTGGTTGCCGCGCTCGGCGCCCAACTGCACTGCGACGGGCCGATAACGCCCAGCATCCTCGGCAAGGAGGACTACATTGCGAGTGCCGGTGCGAATGACTGCTTCGCTGGGGACAAGCAACACATCGCTCCGACCTGAACCCGCGACACTCACATCGGCATACATGCCGGGTTTGAGCGCACCATCAGCGTTGTCGAAGCCCAGTCGCGCACGCAGCGTGCGTGTCGAGACATCGAGTGTTGGATAGATGTAGTCGACCGTTCCCGAGAAGTGGCGATCCGGAAGGCCGCGCAGACGGGCTTCGACACGGCTGCCAAGCTTGATCGCTGCAGCTTGCGTCTCGGGAATCTGTACAACGATCCAGACGCGCGACAGATCAGCGAGTTTCATCAGCGGTGTACCGGGCGCGAGTTGCGCGCCTTCACGCACCATCAGTTCAGTGACGACGCCGGCGCTCGGGGCGATGATGGCAACGCGCTGCGACGTGTTGCCGCTTCCCGAGCCCGGAACGCCTAGTAGCTTAAGACGGGTCATCGCACCATCAATTAGCGCGGTGTCTCCGCTTTGACGCGCCAGCTGCAGCTCCTTCTGCGCAGTCAGAATCTCCGGCGCATAGAGTGCTGCAAGTCGCTGACCGCGATGCACCGTTTCCCCGACAGCACGCACATCGAGCGCCTCGACCCAGCCGGCCGCGCGTGCTTCGACGGCAACGATCCGCGTCTCGTCGATCTCGACACTGCCTACTGCGCTAAAGCCTTGTCCGGTTGCGTTGCGCGTCACGGTGGCGGTGCGCATGCCGAGGTTCTGCGCCATGCGCGGGTCGATCGAAACCACGACGCCGGTACTGCGCTCTGGTGAAGCGTCTGCGTACTTCGGGATCAAGTCCATGTTCATCGGTGATTTGCCCGGACCCTTGAAGTGCTGATCCGGCATCATCGGGTCGTACCAGTACAGGATGCGACGCTCCTGTGAAGCGGGCGCTGCCGGCGCATCCACGCGCTCGACCAGCTTCATGCCGCAGATAGGACAATTGCCGGGCTTGTCCTGACGGACCTGCGGATGCATCGGGCAGGTGTAATATGGCTTGCCCTGCGCATCGGTCATCCGGACAAGCGCATGCGGCTGGGCATGACCATCGCTCGACGGCTTCATCGAGGTATCCGGTGCAGAGCCGGTCATGCGATGCTGGGTCATCCAGGCGCCGGCTCCGGCGCTGAACAGCGCGACGGCTGTGATCACGAGAATGTTCTTCACGGTGAGTCTCCGGCGAAATACTGCAAGGCCACCCGATAGCGAGCGGCCGCGGTCATGAGTTCGAGGCGTTTCATCCCGTTGTCCAAGGCCATGCGTCGCGCATCGATGACCGCAGCGAGCGTGCCTTGACCAACCTGCCAGGAGGCCAAAGCCGCATTGATGCGCTGCTGGCTCTGCGGCAGAATTTCACGATCGAACTGCTCGATACGTGTCTGCAGGCGCTGCCAGCCAAGCCAGTTGAGCCGCAAGTCAGCCTCCTCCTGTCGGAACATGTCCTCACGCGACTGCTCGGCTTGGGTTTGTTCCGCAAGCTTGGCTCCGAGATTTCGGTCCTGCCGATTGCTCGTGAACACCGGCAGATCGATCGCAACATTGACGCTGACGTAATCGGAGAAGTCCGGCCGGTAGCCGTAGGCAAGGCCCGCACGCCAGTCCGGCTTATAAGCCTGCCGGGCCAGTGCCACCTCATCCTCGGCGATCGCCAGACGCTTCGCTTCTGTGTTGAGGTGCGGATGCGTGCGCAGCCGCGCCACGGCATCCGGCAATGCCGGTGGCGGCGCCCATGCCGGAAGATCATCAGATAATGGCCGCTGCGCAGCGGCGGCACCGATCCACCGCGACAGTTTGCTGCGCGCAAGCTGACTCTCGTCTTCCAGCGCGGCAAGCTCGTCGTGCAACAGACCGGCTGTTATCCGAGCCGACAACACGTCGGTTTGTGTAGCGCGCGACGTGGTGTAGGCGATCTCGGTGGCTTTGGCCTGCAACTCGGCTTCACGCAACGAAGCGCGGGTCAGTTCCAGTGCGCGTTCCTGCCGCCACACGTCAATCCACGCCAGCGCCGCATCGCGTTCGACAGCAAGGCGGCTTCCATACAGCATTTGCTCAGCCAGCTCGGCTTCATGCTCGCCGCGCTCACCCTGCAAGCGCCGCTTGCTGGCCAGCGGAAACTCTTGTTCGATGCCGACGTTGATCATTGTGAAGTCGTCGCGCCGCAGCGAGTAGCGATCAGGTCCGTCGATCGGCCAGGACGACACTCCGCCGGTTAGCTTCGGATCGGGAAGCTGTGCAGCGGCGACGGCTGCGTCGCGCGCGGCTTTTATCGCTGCAACCTGCGCTTCGAGCATCGGTTGTTGAGTGATGGCCAGCATCTGCGCCGCAGGCAAATCCAGCACGAGGGCGGAATCGTCCGCATACGCGGTGCTCACGATGGTCAGTAGGGAAGCGAACCAGAATCGCCTCGGATGTGAGTCCAACATGTGTCTCTCCCTGCGGTGCGCGGCGCGGCAAATGCCGCGCCGCGCAAGCCTTGCGTTAGCGGTAGACCGGTACGTTGCCACGCGGTCCGACCCAATGGTCGATGACATGGCTCGGCTTCGGGCAAGCCCCCTCATTGCCGACGACGACACCGCCACCACGTGGACCGAACCAAGCCGGTTTCACGATGGGCCCACAGGTTTTTTCAGAACTCGCCGGAACGCTGGCGAGCGGATGCCACAGTGGATCGCTGGGGCGTGCCTGGGCTTGAAAGGACAGTGCACTGGAGACAAGCAAGAGCGTGCCGGCAAAGGCACGCGACAGACGGAAGCTGGACATGGGACACCTCGTATTTCGACGGGAGTAGATGCGCTGGCGAAGTGCCAGACGAACCACAGGCGGGGCATGGCGCCCCGATCGAAACGCGGGTTTTAAAGTCTCAGTCTCTGCGTACGCAGATAGAGATCGGTTCCATAGCGCGCAGAGCCTCGCTGCGCCTCCCGGAATTCAGCGGGAATAGCCGGTTCGAGTACCAGCGACAGCAACGCCGGCAGTAACGCTGGTGACAGAAGTTGTGGCGTCAGGTCCGGCAGCTTGGACTCGGCCTGCACATGCCCGACCTGATTGCCGGGACCCGGCGAGACATCAATGACGGTCTGGCAACAACCTTTGCCCATTGCGCCCTTATCACAGTCCGCCCGAACTTCGGGTTTCTTGCAGCAGCAATGTCGCATCACTTTCGGTGCGCCGCCCCCCATCGCGCAGGCATACGCCACGCTGACCTGACCGCTCAGGTTCGCGACGATGAACAGCAGCACGAGCAAGTGACGAAGCATTGAGAGGACAGGTAGGGATAAGCGCGACGATCGGTTTAGAAGGCCATCGTTAATGTCAGAACGTTCGATGAATTCCGTACCAAGTAGGCTGCGCCTTCCCATGGGGGGAAAGTCAAGCCATCCCCGATATGCGGCACGCTCGGCCGTTGTCGATACGGGGCATTCACGACAATCCCCGGAGCGGTTTGGCGATCGCCTGAACCGCCTTCAAGCCGCTGCCGAAGCGCGCCATCGCAAGGCGATTCTCGCGCAAAGCGTCGTATGGCAAGAAACGCAGGTCGAGTTCGGAGACTCGGCTGAACGCCGGCCGCGCAAACTGCATGCGCACGGCGTCCTCACGGTTGTCCGGCGCCACGAGGAAGTACGCACCGGCGAGGTGATCGGGCAAGCCCAGCGCAAGATCGAGCATGCGCACGATGCCCGAGTAAATGCTGGTGCTATGCTCGACTTCAAAGGCAGCCGCGACGACATCCTGATCTGGCACCAGCCACAGCACATCGATCAGTCGGATGGTGTCCTCGGCGCCGCAATTGACGATCGGCATCGGCAGGCTGTCGAGACAACCATCACCAAGCCGGCCGCCTTCGTAGCCGCGACCGCGATCATTGCTGGCGATCCAGACGCGAAAACCGAGCGCACGTCCAAGGTCGCGCAGCCAGCCCTGAATCTGCGTATGCGTCAAATCGGCTTCGCGTGCCTGATTCAGCGCCTTCAGTTCGCGCGCCCCTTCTTCGCGAACGCGTGCGAGATCGGCCTGCCAATGCAGCAGCGCATCATCATCCGCTGAGTCCACCGGCAGCGGATAGCGATCGGAGCCAACGTCGAACAGGAAGCCTGCGATCGCTCCGAGATCGTTCGACAGCTGCGTTCGATAGGCGGCGTTGAGTTCGAGCATGCCCTGCCTCATCGCAAGGTATTCGTCCCAACGACCCAGCTTCACTTTCGCGCCGGTAACACGGTTGTAGCCGCGCACGATCGCCGTATTGAATGGCGGCACCAGCGTCGGATGCAGGAAATAGAGCAGGTTTGCCGCTGCCGGCCCAAGCCCTTTGATCTTGGCCTCATCGAGCTGGCGAATCGCGCTGAGCACCGCGGCTTCGTGATGGCAACACGCACAGGCGTCGAGAAAGCGACCGAATATCTGCTGGTTGGCGCGATCCTCATAGATGTCGGGGATGCGCAGTTTCGGCTTCCACAGAAATGCATGGTCCGCGCCTTTGAAAATCTGCCGCTGCTCCGCAATCGATCCGACGACTGTTTCGAGCGTTGAGCCCTTGTAGACATTGCCGAAGCGATCGGCTTCGATCTCTTCGACGACGGTTTCGACGCCACGACGGATCGAGCGAAAATTCTTGAGCCGTTCTTCCCACAGGAACCAGCCCAAGTAGGTGCCACCAGGATCGCGGCGCCACTGTTCAAGGAGCGGCTGCATCCAGGATGCGTGACGAAGTGCGTTCACGGCTTCGTTGGTACCGCCGGTCGACCGCCATGCTCGGCAAACGTCTTGGTCGTTCCATCGGCATTGAAGAGAACGGTTTCGTACGGCTCTTGCTGGCCATCGACCTCCATGCCCGGCGAACCGATCGGCATGCCCGGCGCCGAGAGCCCTTGCGTTTTGGGTTTCTCGACGAGCAGCTTGCGGATGTCTTCTGCCGGCACATGACCTTCGATGACATAGCCGTTGACCAAACCGGTGTGGCAGGAGGCGACGGCCTCGGGCACTCCGAGCTTGGCCTTGAGCGGATTCATCGCCGGCTCTTCGTGAACCGTCACCTTGAAGCCTTCGCGCTGCAGATACTCAACCCACTTCTTGCAGCAGCTGCAGGTCGGGCTTTTCCAGACTTCGATGCTGTATTGAGGCCCTGCCGGCGTCTGTCGCCCGCAGGCGGCAAGCAGCACCGCGAGTGCGAGAACCAGATTGAATCGCCATTCAGTGCGCATGGGTGTTCTCCGCTTGCGGGGTCGTTTCGGCCGCTTCGTGATCGTCATGTCCGGGATCGGACGGTGAGCGCGCCGTCAGAATCTGGTACTGCACCTCGTTGAGCGTCGGCAGCTTTTGGAGGAACGCAACCATCGCCCAGATGCGGGCGTCGTCATGAGTCTTGCCGAACGCTGCCATGCCGCTAGCTTTGATGCCGTGCTTGATGATCCAGAACTGGCGTGCCGCACCGGCCGCCGTATCGTCGGCGTCGCCGTGCGCATGGCCGTGACCTTCAGCGTTGAGTGCCAGATTCGGCGGCTGCGGGTACAGGCCGAGCGTGAACTCTGACTCGGTCTGGCCCGGCCTCAGGTGACAACCCGTGCACATGTCGTTGTAGTCAGCACCGCCCGCGAGCAGCATCTGCGGCTCATCAAGTGGCGGCACCTTGATGTCGCGTATCGCGCGCGCGATTGAGCGCTCCCGTAAGGTCTCCAATGCCCAGTACGTCAAACGGTTGTGCGGTACGTCGGCGCCCATCGGATACCAGCCCGAGTAGAGAACGCCGAGCGCACTCAGGCCTCCGAGCACCCCAAGGACGACGATCGCTTTCAGTGTCTTCATGAAACGGCTCCCTTATCCACCGTGCTTGGAATGATCCATCGCCGGCATCTCCGGCTGCATCACCGGTGCCGGCGAAGTGCTCCCATAGGGATGACGGCGTGGCGGACTGCCGAAGTCCGGATCGGCACTGACGCGACGTGCCACGGTTCCCTTCGGAAACTGATACCAGCCCGGGTCGCGGTAATCCCCGGCGGCGAGATCGTTGCGAACCTTCACGACGGTGAACATGCCGCCCATCTCGATCGGTCCGAACTGTCCATCACCGGCCATCATCGGCAGCGTATTGACCGGACCCGGCACGCCCATCTTCAGATGCTCACCGTGTTCGGACATGCCGTAGCGCCCCATCGCCATGTAACCGGGCAGATGCTTGCGGATATCGTCCTGAACGCCGCTCTGATCGACGCCGGCCGGATTGGGGATGCCGTGACCCATCGCGTTCATCGTGTGATGGGCCATGTGACAGTGCAGAGCCCAGTCGCCGGGTTCGGTGGCCTCGAACTCGAAGTCACGCATCTGGCCGACGCCGACGATTTCGGTGACCTCGCGTCGCCACTGCGCGCGTGGCCAGCGGCCGCCATCCGATCCGGTCACCCAGAATGGATTGCTGTGCAGGTGGATCGGGTGATTCCACATCGACAGATTACCGATGCGGATGCGGATGCGTTCACCGGTGCGCGCGACGAGGTGATCGATCGCCGGAAACACCTTGCTGTTGAACGTCCACAGATCGAAGTCCTGCATAACACTGGGGTCCGGCCGATACGTGCCCGGATGCAACGCCCAGTTATGCAGCAGGAAGGCATAGTCGCGATCGATCGGCACATCCTCGACTTCACGCGGATGGATGATGAACAAGCCCATCATCCCAAACGCCATCTGCGTCATCTCGTCGGCATGCGGGTGATACATGTGCGTGCCGTGCTGCTTGAGCGTGAACTCGTAGACGTAGGTTTCGCCGGGTTTGATGTGCGGCTGGTTGAGTCCGCCGACGCCGTCATAGCCGTTGGGCAGATCGATGCCGTGCCAATGGACTGTCGTGTATTCGCCGAGGCGATTGGTGACGAAGATGCGGACGCGATCGCCGTCGACAGCCTCGATCGTCGGTCCCGGCGTCGTGCCGTTGTAACCCCAGCACTTCGCGCGACAGCCCGGCGCGAACTCGTGCTCGATCTCCTCGGCAACCAGATGAAATTCCTTGACGCCGCCGTTGAGCTTGTACGGCAGCGTCCATCCGTTGAGCGTACGCACTGGCAGATAGCCCTGCGGGTGTCGCTGCAACGCCTTGGGGGGCACCAATCCCGCTGCGGGCGGCATCGGTTTTTTCATGTCGCCCATGTCCATGCCAGACATGTCGTGGCCTTCATGCTGGGCACGCGCGCCGGAGGAGACGCCGGCCAGAAGGCCGGCGCCGCCCATCGCGAGCGCTTGCAGCAGATCGCGTCTTGAGGTCATCAGTGGTCCCCGTGTGCATCCGGCTTGGCCGGCATCTTCATGGACTTCATGTCCATCTTCGAATGGTCCATGCCCTGCATGTCGTCATGGTTCATACCGCCGCACTTCGCCATCATCGCCTTCATGACCGGATCGTTCATGTCCATCTTCGAGCTATCCATATTGTTCATAGCGGCGCAGTCCGGCGCAGCGTTCTTGGCGGCAGCTTCCTTGGCGTGTTCGGCCGGATCGTGTGCGCTGGCGAGTTGCGCAAACGCGCCGAGGGCAACGATCGAAACGAGGCGAAGGGTCTTGTTCATCGGGGTACTCCGGTTGATGCGGCAACGGTCGCCGCGGTTGTGAAATTCAGTGCTCATGGGAGGGCTCCTTTGCAGGGGGCGATGTGTCAGGGGCCAGGGGCATCGCTGCGTGACCCGCATGCGGATCGGCAGAGGGCGTTTCACCACACTTCTGCGTCAAGGCCCGATTAACAGTGTCGTCCGGGTGTACGGTGGCTTGCTTGCAAGCTTCGGGTGGCTCACCGCCCGGGGCGACATCGGGCATCGCGTGGTGCATGCCGGGCATCGAATGCCCTGCGTGTGGATCGGCCGCGGGCGCTGATGAAGGCATCTTGTGCTGCGAGTGATCCATGCCCTCCATCGGCATCGCACCGTGATCCATGCCTTCCATGCCTTCCATGCCTTCCATGCCTTCCATGCCTTCCATGCCTTCCATGCCTTCCATGCCTTCCATGCCGGACGAGGGTGGCGTCATGTTTGGCATCGCATGTCCTGCATGCGGATCGCTGGATGGCTTCGGACTGCCTCCGTGTTGCGCGTGATCCATGCCGCTCATTGAGTGCATGCTGTGATCCATGCCACTGCGCTTCGGCGCCACAATCTGGCTCGCATCGATCGTCGCTTCCGCCGCCTGCTCGCTGCTCGGCAGGCGTCGACCGACCGCGCGCGCCAGTGCGCTGCGGCTGGCCCAGTAGCTGCGGACCGCATCGATGTAGCCGGCGTAAGCCTCATACTCCTGCTGCTTGGCCGCGAGCACTTCGAAGACGCCGATCAGCATGTAGTTCTGCTCTTCCTGCATGCGGGCGGCGACAGCTTCACGCTGCGGAACCAGCACATCGCGATACTCCTGCGCGAGCTGCCGCAGCGCCTGCACCTTGGCTGCCTCGCGTGCCACGTCGTTCGACACGTCGAGCACGCGACCGTCAAGTTCCGCCTCGGCTTGGTCGAGTGCGGCCTGCGCAGCGGCCACGCGGCCGCCGCCCCAGTTGAACAGCGGCAGTTCCAGCGAGAGGGTCGGACCGACATCGAGGGCGCCGTCGAAGTCACGCTCGCGTTCGACACCGATTTCGACGCTGTTGATGAAGCGCGTGTGGCGCGTCAGTCCGAAGCGCGACGCAATCGCCTGCGACCGACGCCGTAGCGCCGCGACATCGAGGCGGCTGTCGAGCGCCAGACGCTGCAGGGCTTGCACGTCGTCCTCTTGGGGCAATGGCTCGGCGAGACGGGCATCGAGCGTCCAGCTCGATTGCGCTGCCGGCAGACCCATCAGGCGATTCAGCGTGCTGTGCGCCTCGACAGCGGCGGCCCGCGCAGATAGTGAAGCCAATACCGCTTGGCTGGCCGATGCGCGCTCCATCGCCAGTTCGCGCGCGTTGATGTTGCCGGCGTCGAAGTAACGTTTTGCGAGATCGGCCGAGGCCCGCTGGGCTTTGGCCGCGGCCTCGCGCATTTGCGCGAGCTGTTCGGCGCCCACTGCTTCGTACCACGCCGTCTCGACCTCGGCCGCGAGATCGAGCGTAGCGGCGCTAACATCGAGCTTCGTCGCCTCGAACTGGTCGCGGGCGAAGCGGCTGTTCGCAGGAAGGAACAGCAGATTGACGAAGTTGAAGGCGATACCGAGCGTCAGCTGCGGCACGTTCGCGCCCGCGCTCGAATCGCCGGCCAGTCGCGTCAGCGAGAACGTCGGATTGGCCAACCGCCCGGCGTCATACAGATCAGCGGCTGCGAATCCGAGAGCCGCGGTCTGTTTGCGCAGGTTAGGGTTGTTGATCAGTGCCAATTGCACTGCTGTGTCCGCCGTCAGCGGAGCGCTCAGTGCCTGTGAAGTGAAGCTGTTGGCGTCGGCGATGTGAGGGGGGGCACGGCCGTGCTCCGCGGTGAGGCGAAGAACATCGCCACGTCCACCATCAGCAGGTACGCTCGCACAGCCTGCTATCCCCAGAAAAATCAGGGATACAGGAAACAGAAAATGTCGGGGAACCACGAGGAATCTCCCAGAAAGCCCTGAAAAATGCCGCGCAACGCAGATCGCGCCGGCGACAGCGGACAGTCGCGCGCAGGCAGAACCTGCGCCGCGACCGCGGCTTTATTTCAGGACTTACTGGGGGGACGAATCAGATCGAGGCCATGCGCCGCGAGCGGGCGCACTGGAACCTCGGCAACAGCATAAGAATCGGTGAAGCGATCGAAGGCACGGGTGAACGTCATCGGTGCGATAGCGGCAACCGTACCCACACAGCCCGGCATCACGCAGTGGCCGCCGCACTGACAGCTCGACGCGGTTGGCGCCTGAGCCTTCGTGGCGGCCGACTTCTCCATATGGCATTTCTGCCCGTGCATGCCGTGCATCGCGTGCATCTCATGCGGGCCTACGTCACTGAGTGCCATCACCTGCGCTGCCGTCTTCGCCTTGCCAGAGAGCACACCGTGCATGCCCATAGCCTGCGCAACGGGCTGGAACCCGATGCACCAGATCAGCAGCAACGCGATATGGGCGGAAAAACGACGCATGACGAGCATTAGACTCTGGAGATGGCGGAAGTTCAATGACCTTTCGCGCAGCAGCTACCGCCAGCGCCTGAAAGGTCTTCGAGAATCGGGCAGTCCGGTCGATCATCGCCGTGGCAACGTGTCGCCAGTCCCTGCAATGTGTCGCGCATGGCCTGCATTTCGGCAATCCGCTGTTCCAGTTCGGCGACATGCTGCAGTGCAAGCTTCTTGACCTGTGCGCTGCTGCGACGACGCTCCTGCCATAGCCCAAGCAGGGCCTCGATCTGCTTCATCGAGAACCCGAGCGTCCGTGCCCGCTTGATGAAGCGCAGCGTGTGGATGTCGTTGTCGCTATAGATGCGATAGTTCGAGAACGTGCGGTCTGCCACCGGCATCAGTCCGATCGACTCATAGTGTCGGATCATCTTTGCGGATACACCGGTCGCTTCGGCGGCCTGCCCGATGTTGAAGTAACCCGCATGGCGCGCATCAGCCAGTTCCAGCGTCGGGCGCGAGCGTCGCTTCGTTGTCGATGCCATTGTGAACTCCGTTTGATCAAGAATTGCTGACGCGGCGCGGCGTCCAGCGCATCAGCAACAAGGCATTGGCAAGCACGCTGACGCTACTCAGTGCCATAGCCGCGCCGGCAACAACCGGCGACAGCAGCCCGAAGGCGGCGAGTGGAATGCCTGCCGCGTTGTATACGAAAGCCCAGAACAGATTCTGGCGAATTTTGTGATACGTCCTCCGAGAGATGTCGAGGGCGTCGGCAACCAGTGCCGGATCACCCCGCATCAGGGTGATGCCAGCAGCCTGCATCGCAACATCGGTGCCGGTCGACATCGCAATGCCCACGTCGGCCGCGGCCAGTGCCGGTGCATCGTTGATGCCATCGCCAACCATTGCCACGACTCTGCCTTCGCTGCGCAGAGTCGATACGACGTCCACCTTGTCGGCAGGCAACACTTCGGCGCGAACCTGCTCGATGCCGAGTTCCTGCGCCACGGTACGGGCCGCGGCTTCGAGGTCGCCGGTGATCATCACCGTCGTGATGTGCTGATCACGAAGTCGCGCGATTGCGGTACTTGCACTGGGTTTCGGTGCATCACTGAACGCGAGCAGGCCGATCAGGTGAGGCGATGATCCTGCTTCCGCCAACCACGATAGCGTGCGTCCTTCTCTCTCAAGCTCAGCGCGTGGACCGTCGAGCCTCTGCATATCCACACCATGCTCCTGCATGAGGCGCGTGCTGCCGAGTTCGTACAACCGACCATCGACGGCTGCCGCAATACCGCGTCCCGGCAGTACCCGAACATCAGTCGCCACCACGGAGGTGATCGAGGCTTGCTGCGCGGAAGACAGCGCCGCACGCGCAAGTGGATGCTCGCTGTTCGACTGAATCGCTGCGACCAGTTTCAGGACATCCGACTCCGCACCCGCCAGCGGGTGGATCGACACCAGTTGCGGATGTCCCGCAGTCAGCGTGCCCGTCTTGTCGAACGCAACCGTATCGACGCGGTGTGCGATTTCCAGCGCTTCGGCATCTTTGATCAGGATGCCGTGCTTGGCGGCGATACCGGTACCCGCCATGATCGCTGCTGGTGTGGCCAAGCCCAAGGCACATGGGCAAGCAATCACGAGTACGGCGACGGCATTGAGCACCGCGGTGCTCCAGTCACCAGTGAAGAATCCCCAGCCGAGCAGCGTCAGCACTGCAATGCCCAAGACGACCGGAATGAACACCGCAGTGACGCGGTCGACAAGGCGCTGGATCGGCGCCTTCTTTCCCTGCGCGGTTTCGACCAGGCGGATGATCCGGGCCAGCGTGCTTTCGGCGCCAACGGCAAGCGTACGCAGTAGCAGCACCCCTTCGCCGTTGACCGCGCCGCCGGTGACCTGTGCGCCGACTTCCTTGGTGACGGGAAGGCTCTCGCCAGTAATCAGCGATTCGTCGACATGGCTGACTCCTTCGACGACCTCACCATCGACCGCAATCCGCTCGCCGGGGCGTACGACCACAAAGTCACCAACCCGGACCATTGCTGCCGGCACATCGCATTCGATGCCATCACGACGGACACGCGCGACTTCGGGGCGTAAGGACTGAAGCGCGCGAATCGCAGCCGTGGTTTGGCGTTTGGCGCGGTTCTCTAGCCATTTACCGAGGAGCACCAGCGTGATGACGACGGCCGAGGCCTCAAAGTACAGATGCGGCATGCCACTGCTATCGCGCAGAAGCGTGACGACAGACAAGCCGTATGCGGCCGAAGTACCGATGGCCACTAGCAGATCCATGCTGCCCGTCTTGGCGAGCAGGGACTTCCAGCCGGCGCGATAGAATCGCGCGCCGAGCCAGAACTGAACCGGCGTGGCCAGAACCCATTGCGGCCATCCGGGCAGCATGAGGTGTTCGTTGATCAGACTGCCGAGCATCGGCAGCGCCAGCGGTGCCGACAGCAGCGCAGCCAGCGCGACCGGCCACCACTCGGGCAGGCTTCTTGATGCCGTTGTTGCAGGCATCGGGGCACCACGCTTGTAGCCGGCCTTTTCGATGGCGGCGGCCAGCGGTGCGTCGCTGACGCCCTCTTGGTGCAGGATCGTGGCACGCTCGGTCGCCAAATTGACCTGCGCTTCGATGACGCCGGGCACGGCATTCAACGCCTTTTCGACCCGACGGACGCAGGATGCGCAGGTCATGCCTTCGATCAGAAGATCAGTGGTCGTTAGCGGCGAAGGGCTGTCCATGACGGCTCTCGGTGTTGCAGAGGTTGCAGCCTGATGGTTCCCCCCATGGGAAGGTCAAGAATCGACGCTCATTGCCTTGGCAGCTTGACCTTTCCACGATGGTAGGGCCCAAGCTTATTTCACGATCCAGCTGACCACAGGAGCATCACGATGTATGAGTTCGAAGTGAAGGACATGAACTGCAATCATTGCGTGCAGTCCGTCACGCGCGCCATCCAAAGTCAGGACCCGGGCGCAAAGGTGTCGATCGATTTGGCGACCAAGCGGGTCAAAGTTGAATCGCAGGCTGACGAAACTGCGATCAGACGGGCGCTGGCGGACGCTGACTATCCCGCAACGTGAACTGGGCCACGAAAAAGGTTCAGTGAACTTCCCCATAGGGAATCGCGATTTGCGCCGGCAGCGCTTCATCCAAGCGCTGCAGAGGGTCCTTCGCGAACGTCGCGCTCATGACGGCAAAGCGCCATTGGAGCGAGCGTATGCGGGCAATTCTTTGCGCGGGTAATCCTCAACGGGATCAAACTTTGTTGCCCCGGCGCATCCGCAGACTTTTCCAAAGCCTTTAAGAAGACCGTCTTTCCTGCCTCGTTCATTCCGACAAGCACGGTCTGCTGCTCGTCGAGCGTAATAGACTGTTCCGCATTAATTGAGCGGAACGGATAGCAACAGGCTTATCAGGCAGGACCAAACTTCGTTTTCTTGAACAACTACCGCTGCACAAGCCATGGCTTGACATAGAGCCAGTAAATTACAACGCATGATAAGAGCAGCACGATCAACGCTATGAACGGCTTGACCGTCTGTAAGGGTTCGGTCCAGAAGCTCGGCCACAGCGAGAGCAACAGCGTGACGAACAGAAGACCGAAAAAGGCGAGCTGCACGCCGCCCACAATGCGACCCAACGGTTTGCGGTCAGCAGTACCCCGAAAATTGTTTTGCGCAATTGCCGGTGTAATGGAAGAGCCAAATCTCTGCATCGGTCAGGTCGTACTTCGTCAAATATTTGTCGAGGCGCCGCTTACCGCCGACAGCCGCACCTAACGCGACCGCTTCGGCCCACTTTCCAGTGTCTGCAGGATGAGAGGCTGAGCGTCGCGCAGCGGCATCAGCAATACGTGGGCGGGTACCCCTATGGCTTTTGCGAGCGCTGCCACCGAATCGACAGTCGCGGCGGCCTCCGCTCGTTCGAGTGCGCCAATCCCGGTCCGATGCAGCCCAGCCAGCTCCGCCAACTGTTCTTGGCTCCAGCGGCGCATAGCCCGGGCATAGCGGACGTTCTCAGCCACAACCTCACGAATTTTGGAGTCGCTGCTCTTTTTTGGCATGCGGGAAGCGTCCCGCATGCAAAACCATCCTATCCACATATATAACAGTTCATTTAGAATAGTTTACTATTCATTATGCGGATTGGCGTCATTTCCGACCCCTCTTTCGCACTCGTGTGAACCGGCTTTGTCTCGTCTCGATTGGGGGTGCCCATTGCGTCTGTACTGCGCCGCTTCTCTTCTTCTCTCGATCTTGCTTGCTGCATGCGGTGCAGGTGCCCCGGTCAAAGCGCCGGTCCCGGTTCAGGCTGCGCTGCCGACGCCACCAGACGAGAACTATCACCATCTGAACTTTGACCAGAAACTCGACTACCTCGCGGCGCTGCTGCAGTTTCGCGCGGGCGCGAGCTTGCGCGCGGATCAGGCATCGGCGGATCAGGAGATGAGACGCGTATTGAGCGCGATGTCCCTCGATGAGCGGGGGTACACGGCCGCGGGCGTCTACTTGCTGTTGCTACGCGGTCCGGGACGGCCGCCGTCGAACGTCGAGCGCACGCCGTGGGAAAAGGACCTGCTGGCAGTGGCACAGAATGACCCGGTGCTGACAGGTGCCATCGCGCGGCGGAACTTCGTGCCGTTCCCCTTGTTCCAGTGGAACACCGACAGCATCAATTCATTCCAGGACAGCCTGAAGCAATCTCTGATCTTCGATGCCACGCATGGCAATGCCCAAGCCTGCTCGGCTTTGGCCAATCTCGATTACAAAACACTTTCAGACCAAGCGTTCAAGCGTGAGACATGCGCTGGTGTGCCCGGCGCTCCGCCGATATATCGCGTCGAAGCCCAAGCATGGGCTCAAGCGCGGCAAAGGACGGCCCAGATCGATCAGGCGGAACGGGCCGATGCACTCAAGCTGGCGCAGTACTGCGCGTCTGTCGGCGTTCCCGTCACTTCATTCAACAATATCGATCGCGGGCGCTCTCAGGAGCGCGCACTCACGGCCGATCAGTTGCCGGATCGTAATCTGCTCAGAACGAATCCAATCCAATTTTCAGAAGATGTGGCAGATAACCTATCCAGAAGCGCAGAGCTTCAGAAGCTCTGGACCGGCAGCATGATCACGCCCATCCTGACGCCAAGAACGTTCAAATCGATGGCCCGTCCGATGTGCGGCGGCTGAGCGTTAAATCAACCGGTCACACGAAGATCGAGGAAGCTCGCGAACTCCATCATTGGGCGATCCAGCCAGAAAACCTGCTTGCGGATGATGTCGGCGCGGACCAGAACAATGAGCTGAACGCGGCGTTCGAATTCGACAACGGCGGCGCGCAGCGCGCCGTAGATGTTGTCGGCCTTGTCGGGCACCGCTTCGAGGTGGTCGATCGGGCCGACGATCAGGACGAAGTCGTCGTCCGAGTACCCGACGACGGCATTGAATAGGCGCTTGAAGGCAAGTGCCGGATGATCGGTCGTTGGCCGGACAGGTGGCTCACCATCGACCACCGCGAACAATGCAGTTCCGATTTTCCACAGTACATCTTCAGCATCCACGCCACTGAGATCGGCGGCTACCACTGTCATGCCCGCGGGCTCGGCTGTGGTCCGGATGCGATCAATGATCGGCGCTACAGGATGTAGTCCAATCTGCAGCGCGACATGAGGGCGCGGCAGCTCGCGGAAGTCCAGAATCTGATCGCCCAGGCCGTCTAGCGTGGTAAGGCGCGTACTCAGCAGGGTCATACCATGCCTCCTGATCAGGGTTCCCAGGGCTTGAACGGACTGTCGTCTATGCCGCGATGCGTATCGTCCGCGTTCCGGCCGAATGCGTCATCGTCACGATGCCAGTGACTCAGATCGTCCTGCTCGAATCCGGTTCCGTAGAAGTGTCCGCCGGCATCGATGCCCCCGATACCGCCGAGCATCAGCAGGCCGGTGGCAGGATTGATCACCGGTGCTTCGTCTGACCACCGTTCGGACTCGGCGCGGGGTGTTCCGTATGCGGGGTCGTATACGTCAACCTTCCACTCCCTGCGCAGTCGATCGACATCGCGATAGTCCAGTCTGAGGAAATGATCCTTCTGTACAGTGTAGAGACGTTGATGTCGCCGGCGCTCGGTGTACCGACCGCGGCCATATCGGCGCTCGAATTCGATGTCGGACAGCCGAATCCATCGGATCGCATCGATCACGCCGACATAGAGCGAGATGCCGAAGAGCCCGAGGCCGACATAAAGAAATCCGCGGCGGAATCGTCCCAGGTAAAACCACTGAAGGCCAAGCACGCCAAAGAACAGAGCCAAGCCCATCGCGATCCAGCGCCGGCTCACTGCAATGTCTCCGGCGACGTGACCGATGTGGCGAGAACGCGGCATCGGCACAAACTAAAGAAGAGAGAGTTGGCCATAGCGAGCCGCCTCCGCCGCCGTCAGCCGGACAGGTGAAAAGCTCCGAAACCGCTGTACGATGGCTGGGCGGTAAACGACGATCACGATCGGGCGCCGAAACAGGCGAACAGCCAATCGCAGTGCGGATACAAGAATCTGAAATAGCTTCATGAGGCCTCCGGATGGCTCTCGCGCGGAAGGTGGCGCGAGATGTCAACGGCGGCCGGGAGGCCCGTGGGAGGCTGGGGTCAAGTATCGACGCGGAGCGCGCCGCTATTGGCGGCGCCGTCGGCTCGTGGCGTAGCCGCGAGGCGTCGGACGGCACTTGATGCCAGCCAGCGTTCGTGTGGAACGCGCGAATGAGCGTGCCCGCGCTCCCTACACTTTGCCGTATGACACGAGAGCTGTGCCAGCGGCAGCGCGACTATAGAAGCGGGTTTGATGTGGCTTGCGCCTTTGACAGTAAGCGGCGTGCGTGCAGCGCATGATGGCGAGCGATCAGGATCGTGTATCCGTTGAGCCAGGCCACCAGCATCACGATGTACAGAACCGGAACTAGATCTGGAAACGCAGCCAGAAACTCGGAGCCTGACAGCAGCACCGGCCCTGCAAGACAGGTCACGATGCTCGCCAGTGCCAGCGGGTTCGCGGCCTTCTCGTATTTCTCAAGACACTTGATGGCACGCTCGACCTCCTGTGCCGATGGCGTGTGCTGACTGTCGTTCATGGCATCCCCCTTTGCTCCGAAGACCAAGCGTGATTGCGTCATGCTCAGATTCGCAGCCGTGGGAATAGTTGCCATTGAAGCGAGCGCAAGCCCCTGCCCGGAAGCCCAGGCAGGGGCTGCTCGTCGCCATCAAGCAGGCTGTGTACCGAAATACCAGCCTTCAAGATCGGGGCAACCCGACTCGTCGCGAAAGTCATCCACCCACTGCTTCAGGCGCTTCTTGTACGGGACCTCCCAGTGGGTGAAATGCGCGGCCCACTCCAGAAAATTCTTGGCTTCGCGGTCCGTGCGGAAGGTCACTGAATAGCGCGTCTTCTTGTACGTGAAGTGCGCGCGATATGACACGGCGCCGTTGCGGCGCTTCACTTCGCGGAAGCCGCCGACAGGCTTCTCTTCGCCCGGATCGAAGGCATACGGATTGGGGAAATCGGCGTTGAACTGGTTCATTGGGTGTCTCCAGATTTCGCGTGAATAGGATGGAGCGTCGGCTAAGCCGACGCTCCGTTGTCGCGCAACAGGTTCTCGGCACGGGCCACCTGCATAACCAACGAATCGACGAGTCCAGCGCTCACATCAAATTCGTAACCGTACTGGGCCGCGAGCTTTTCGAGCTTGAGCATGCGGTCATGCAGAGCCTGATCGACCTGCAGCGTGACCTTGTACGGCACCAGAACCACCTTCTTCTTCAGAAGAGCCATTGGATATCTCCATAAACATCGATTGAGTGAATTGCATTCGGGGTTCAGCTCCGGCCAGAAGTGCCCTCGACGCTGCCATCGCTCGGGCCTTGTCGTCGGCGTCTTGCTGCCGGAGTTGTTCCACCAGCGAGAACAGTGTTCCGTCGCGGTACACGGTGACCCGGGGCATGTACGGCAGCATGGCTGGCAGCGGCGAGACATACGCCGCGGACTTGTGCTGCTTGCGGAATGCGGCCTCGGCCAGCGCGGCGAGTTGGGCGATGTCGTCGCGGACGCCGGAGAACATCGGGCTGCGCAACAGCGGCTCGATCTCCTTGCGTAGCGCGGTGTTGCCGATTCTCGCGGCCTGCTCCAGTCGAAGCTGCCATTGGCGATAGGTTTCGACGGTCAGGCGCCAAGTCCAGACACGCTTCTGGCTCTTCTTCTTGCGCGGATCGCGGACCGGCTGGTGTTGCACGAGGCGGTAATGGCCCAGCCAGGTCAGCGGGATGCGATGGCCATCCTTCATCTTCTCTCGCTGGTGGATCAGGTCAGCGAACGGCTGATCGGTGAGCAGTTCGCCGGTCAGTGGATCGACGGCATGCCGCCCGCGCGTGGCCACGAGAAACCACTGGATGTAGCCGGTTTTTGATCCATCCGGAAACATCACGAGATAGGCATTGGCGCGACCCTTGGCCTGAGCGACGGCCCGCTGGCCGGGGCTCAGGTCGATCGGATACAACGCCCTCATCTTGGCCAGAAACCCGGCGGCCTTCTCATAGTGAACGGAGCCGGTATTCCAATAGTGATAGCCGGTGGCAGCCAGGGTCTGCAGATACGACATGGCGGCAGCGCGGTGCTGCGGGATCAGAAAATCGGCATCGGTGGCGATCGCTTTCATCGCGGTCTAACTCCTTGATTGCGTGAATTCGCTTCTCTGTTCCAGCGACGAACTAATAGAAGCTCCTATTCACCACAGTGTTCGGAGGCGGTACGCCGACCCAGCCGATGCTGGGTCGGCGTACCGCCTTGCGACTGCGGATGGCATCCAAGGAGGGCGAGAAATAGCGGCCCGTACAGTGTGTGGTTCGCGATTGCCGATTCGGCAGGCCTCGCCGGAGAGGCGATGTACCGGCGCCGAACACTGTCTGGTTAGCGCCGAGGTGTTGGCGCACCCCGATGCTTCCGGAATCCGGAGGTATCACAGGGTGACAACGCCGACGCAGCCCGAACTTCAAGGGAAATCGACGTCCACACACTGTACAGACGCTGATTTCCAGCCCATCCGGCATGGAGGCATCGGGGTGCGCCAACACCACGTCGTCGAGCAGGACCCCACGCCAATGGGGAAGTCGTTAGCGCGCAGTGCCGGGAAACTCGCTTGCTGCGTGCATTGAGGGGGTGTGGCGGAGTAATCCCGACGGTTCGTCGGAGTAGTCCCGCTCATCTATCTCAACGTTCTGAGAAGAACGAAGTTGTGCGGGTAGGACACTGCCCCTCGTAGGAAATGGCGAGTGTGGCGGGCGTAGGCAAAGCGGGTGTAACTCCCGCCCCGGTTGCGCTACCCCGAAAGGGATGCGCGGTCGGTGCCCGGTTCCAGAAGCCTTTGCATCGGAAACGATGCAGCGTGGCCATGCCGTAAGGCAGAGACGACGCGGACTCGGACGTGGACCTCGATGTTGAGGTCTGCGAGCCGTAACGGGTGGAGCGGATGGTGATAGGGCGAAGAGGTATTGATCCTCAACGTCTTCCGGGTAGATCAAGTGCTGCTAGTCCCCGCAGGGGGATGCGAATCTGCAGTGAAGGAATTGTGGTGATGGAAGTAGTCGAGTCAGCTTCGGAGCTTCGTACCGACGAAAGGCCCGCAAGGGCTGAGCGCGATGGCGCAAACCACGACCGAGCAGACAGCGTACTGATCAGAGAGAACAGAGCCCACGTCTAACTACCGAAACCCCGACCCCGATGCGCTGGAAGGCACCAGCGCGTTGTACCGGGTGGGGAGATGGGTGCCGAAGCGCGGCCGAATGGCCGAGCTGTTGTCCCGAAAGGACGACAGCCCCCGAAAGGGCAACGCAGGTGGCACAGGCGACGAAACGCTCGGGGAAGTGACCCCACTGCGCGCAAGCGCAGGGAGGCTGACGCCTCCGACGACGTGTACCCCGTGTAAACGGGTCAGCGGTACAGGCGACGGCCTTGGCGGGCTGTCGCTAGCTCCATGCCTTGACGGGCGGACGAGCGACATTGGAAAGGTGCTGCAACGATTGTTCGGCTTGACGGCCGAATGATCGAAGGTCAGTGAATGCAATTATCAGGACAGTGAAGGAGCTGTTGTTGTTCTCGAAAACCCCTCCCGCTCGTGCTTCGGCATGGGCGGGAGGGGGTTTTCTGCATCCATCGCTTCGGACACGCCGAAGGATTTTGGACTGCTCGCGGGCACGAACTTGATCAAGGCTCGCGATCCACAAAGTACGACGGCACAGTCACGCACAGAGCACGGTTCATCGAAATTCGACATTTAGGAACCAGACCATTGTCTGCCTAGCGCGTTTCTTAGAAAAACCAGCGCGCACGCCTGTCAACGAGTCGCTACAGACTCACCCCTCGTTTGACGCGCCCCGAATTAGAAAAGTCCGAGGATTTTGTCGGAATTTACGGGGTTTTTAATCAACTTCCTGACCCCCTCCCTTTCGACTCTTTTAACCAAAAACAAGCTTGACCGCGATGGTTAGATGGATATTGATACCCATGGACCTCGACTTTTCATCGCCACTCTTGAGTGAAAAATCGAATCCCTTACCGATCTATTTCTCAAGGATGATGTCCATGGAAATCGCAACACTCGCATCAAGTATTCGCTCCACTCTGGCTTTGCGCATGGCGCAAGACAGCTTTCCTTACGCTCCACCACTAATGGCGCCGATGATGATGCGTGACGGAGCACTCGCACTGATTCCTGTGAAGAGCTTTTCTTGCTACGACGATGCGATGCCTATTGGGCTGGCGCACGAAATTCCGCGAATCGTGGTGCAATTGCTTGGCTCGCGATCGCAGCGCTGCTCACTCGCACTCAGTTTTCCACTCGACTACCCGGTGGGTGCGTTCTTTGATGCTGAAGATGGCTGGCTCAACCTCAGTGAAGAACAGGTCGATGTCGCAACGTCGATGCTTCAAGATCGTGTCTATGATCAGGTCAAGCAGTTTTTTGTGGATGCCGACTGGTCTGCTCGAAAAATGGAGGCCACTCGTGAGGAACTCGCCGATATCGGTGGCATCCTCTTTGAGGCGCTCATTGATCAGGAGCCAGCTGCCGAGCGCGAGTTGTACTCACTTCTTCGCGAGCAGATCGTCTGGGCCAGGGACAATGCAGCCGAGACTGCTGAAAACGAAACGGCTATTGGGATCGACGAGAACTGATTGATCGCCGCCGGCGCCCCTTAGCGGCGCCTCCTTGATGGCAAAGAAAAACTGAAAGCGATACAGCCCACCTCAAGATCGGCTGTATCGCTTTTCAACGTTAGTGCAATCAATCGTGATCAATGCAATCGCTGGCAGCGTCATACACCGCCAGCCAGATAGCTCATTAGCTGACGACCGTCTGCATTTCTTTGCCCAGCAGCGCGTCCAGACCTTTCTTCGCCATTGCGCCAAACATCTTTGCCGCTTTGGGAGAGGTGACCCGGGTATATCTCTGAATCGACCGAGCGTCGCGGTGGCCGGTGAACTTCCCCACCACCGCCTGCGGCACACCGCCTTCAAGTAGTGCTGTCGTGAAGGCAGCACGGAGGATATGAGGTGAGAAGGTGCCGATTGAGCGGGCATGCCATTGGCATTTCTCCATCGCGGCCTTCAGTTCATCAGCAGTGAAGTCGAAAAGGGATTTCTGATCAGGCCGCGTCAGTATCCGCACCAGTTCAAGTGCCTCGTACGAAACTCGCCTTCTACGAAGCGTGGTGCCCCTCGGATTGTCGAACTTGATGACGCAGGCACCCCAATCCGTCGCGTCGGCACGCAGCGTCAGGAGTTCCTCGATGTTCTTCAGCCGGGGCAGAAGCAGGAACAGCTGGATCGCCCCAGCGAATCGCCCGCCGTCGAGCCTGCGCGCCGCGATCATGATGGAAGTGCGTCGCGACAAAATGGCGTTGACCTTGGTCACCCGATCGGGAAGAAACTTGAAGTACCTCCCGTCTTCGCCCACTTTCAGTCGGCGAAGCAACGCCATCGCCGGAGGTGCGAGGGCTCGCGTCTCAGCCCCGGTCTTGGTGATAGGAAAAGCGATCGTGCAGTCTTCCCAATTGACCCATGACTCTTGAAGTAAGAAGGCTTCGGTACGGCGCATCCCAGAGAACAGTAGAAAGCGATAGGTGTCCGCGAAGCATCCGCCCTGAAAGAGCGCCAGCTGTCGCTCGAACTCCTCGAACTCGCCCTCACGTAGGTTGCGCTCGCGTGGGTCCGCGCCCTTGGGACGCTTAGAGGGGGAGATGAACCGGCACGGATTCTGGAACCTGTGAAGGCCCAAGTCAGTGGCGGCGAAGTTCAGGACGGCGGCGAACGTATCCAGACTCCGCCTGATCGAGGATTCCTTGTAGCGCCCACCGCCCGGCTTCTCCATCTTTCGGAATTGGTCCAGCCAGGTTTCGACATGGCTGGCATCAATCGCCACGACACGCATTTCGCCCAGGAATGATTCAGAAAGGCGTCCGAGCGCTGCCAATTCGGAAACACCGCAGGCAACCGTCTTGCCGCGATGCGCGGCAACCTGCTCCGCATATCGCGGCAGGATGTCGTTCAACGTCGCAGTGCGGGCACGGCTTTCCAGCACCTTGCTGCCGTTCGCGATCTGCTCCAGGCGCGAGTTATGCCATCGCTCAGCCTGCTTGAGGCTGTCGAAGGTTTGGGACTCGGTGGGCTGGCCTACAACTCGGATAACGGCGGTGTAACGCGCGCCGCTTTTGCGCTTTCGCTTGTGAATCGCCACATGGCCTCCAACGTCCGGCCATGCCGGACAGTGTCCTTGCAACCAAAATTGCAACCACTGTCCTAAATCGTTGTTTTTTCCTTTGTGGGAACCCCTTCAAGCCGCCCCTCTGCTGAGGTTATATGAGCTTGAAGTGGTGGAGACGAAGGGGTTCGAACCCTCGACCTCCGCATTGCGAACGCGGCGCTCTCCCAGCTGAGCTACGTCCCCACAAACAACAACTTACATCACTTCTGATGGTGTACTGCTGCCGTCAGAAGGTGCCACTACATCTTACGTCTATCTTGCTGGACTCGCGAGACCGAACAATCAGTCTGATTCGGGGGGTGAAAAGTTCGCACTTTTCGTTGCGAACGCGACGCTCTCCCAGCTGAGCTACCGCCCCATACGAGGACGCGTATTCTACCCATCGCGGGCGCAAATGCCAGCGCGATCTTCCGTATCAGGGGTCAAACTCGCCGCTCAGGCTCAGCACCACTTGGCGGCTGTGCGGCATCAGGCGGTGCTCCCAGACGTAAATGCCCTGCCAGGTGCCCAGCAGCAGCTCGCGGTCGCGCACCGGCACGCTCAGCTCCACGCCGACAGCGATGCTGCGGATGTGCGCGGGCATGTCGTCCGGCCCTTCCTCGTCGTGGCGATAGTGCCGGCTGCCGTCCGGGGCCAGGGCCTGCGCCCAGTGCTCCAGGTCCTCGCGCACCGCCGGCGCGGCGTTCTCGCACAGGCACAGCGAGGCCGAGGTGTGGCGCAGAAAGAGGTGGCAGAGCCCTGCCCGGCAGCCGCTGGCGGCCACGAAGCGGCGCACCGCTTCGCTGATCTCGACAAAGCCCCGTCCCCGGGTTTTCACTTCCAGCAATTCCTGGCGGAACATCCCGGCTCCCAACCTCGCCATACTTGCGCGAAGACCGCGCGCCCATCCGGAATCATGCCCTTAAACAACTGATTCTAAAAGCGCTATTCAAGACTCTTTTCGGCGCCCGGAAAGCCTGCTAAAAACGCGCGCCAAGTGGACGCGATCGCGTTCACGGCTTTTTGGAAGACGCGAATTTCCGAGATTGGGCATGCCACGCAAGCCGAAAAAGCAGGTCCCGCAGAACGAAGCCCCCAAGAGCTTTGACGAGTTCGTCGATGAGGGCGAGGCGCTGGACGAGGAGGCGCTGGCAGCCGACTCCCCCGCCGCCGCTCCGCCCGGCAAGAACCGCGATTGGCGCGACGTCGAGAAGCTGCAGGAAGAGCGGCGCCTGCGCCGCCTGATCGCCGACGATCTGGATTTCGATATCGGCTGATCAGCCGTTCACACCGCGCCCGGCGGCAGCGGCTGCAGGCCGGCCTGCAGCAGGGCGAAGGCCTCGTCCACCGAATCGCAGAGGTGGAACAGCTCCACATCCTCCGGTGAAATCAGACCGCGCTCCTTGAGCAGCGCGAAGTTCACCAGTCCCTCCCAGAACGCGCGCCCGTAGAGCACGATGGGAATGCGCTCCACCTTGCCGGTCTGGGTCAGGGTCAGCAGCTCAAACAGCTCATCCAGGGTGCCGAAGCCGCCGGGGAAGAACACCGCGCCGCGCGCCAGGCGCACCAGCCAGAACTTGCGCATGAAGAAGTAGTGGAACTGGTAGGCCTGCCGCGTTTCCACGTAAGGGTTCAGGTGCTGTTCGAAGGGCAGCGAGATGTTCAGGCCGATATTGAGCTTGGCGTCCACGCGCGCGCCGCCGGTGTGCGCGGCTTCCATGACGCCGGGCCCGCCGCCGGTGCAGATGTAGAAGCGATCCTCGGCGCTGTGCGTGTCCAGCGTCCACTGCGCCACGCGCTCGGCCAGCCGCGCGGCTTCCATGTACCAGTCGCGGCCATCGGCGCCGACGCCGGGCTTGAGCCGCGCCGAGCCGAAGAACGGCAGCGTGTTGCGCACGCCGTTGAGCCTGAAGCGCCGCTCCGGCTCCAGGTATTCACAGAGGATGCGCACGCTGCGCGCCTCCTCGCTCATCAGGAATTCGTTGTTCTTGTAAGCCTTCACAGCTCGCACGAGGTCTCTCCGAAACGCCGCCAGGGGGCGGCAAAACGCGCCACGCCGAGGCGGCGCGGCACCATGATGTTGGGGCGGGAAACAGGAAGTGCCGCGATGCCGACTAATGCCGTGGCCGGCGCTGACGACCGGCGTGGGCCATCAGGAATTCCATCTGGTCGGCCAGGATGCGGCGGTTGGACAGAATCAGATATTCCGCCAGGTTCGGCGTGTACGGCACCGCCAGCAGACGCATCCCGGCTTCCTCGGGCGTGCGGTCGTCCTTGCGCTGGTTGCAGTGCCGGCAGGCGGTCACGCAGTTCTCCCACACCGAGATGCCGCCGCGCGACACCGGCATGATGTGGTCGCGGGTGAGCAGATGCTGCGGGAACTGCTTGCCGCAATACAGGCAGAGATTGCGGTCGCGCTGGAACAGGGTGCGGTTGGTCAGCAGCGGCACACCGCGGCTGTGGCGGCAGGAACGGTCGGCCACCGCGATGATGGAGCCGATCTCGATCTGCGACACGCTGCCGGTACGGGCATTGGTGCCGCCACGGATGAGGAAGCGTTCGGCGCCGGCTTCCCAGCGCACGCGCTCGCGGGCATATAGCGTCACCGCCACATGCCAGTGAATCCACGATACCGGTATTCCGCCGGCATCGACCTTCAGTATCGCCGGAATATTGTCCATCGCTTCAGTGCCGCTACCTTTGTCCTTGACCGCGATTGCACACGAACAAGATGACATCCTCTGGACGATAGCCGGTCCATGCGCTCCGGCGCAAGCTTTCGCAAGACAGCGACTTAGAGTGAAAACCCGCTGTGATGCTGGAATTGACCGCCGTCAGTCCCGGCGGCCAGGAACGTGGCTTGAATCACGGCCGTGCGACCGCACTACTACGGCATCACTTTGATTGCCGGGCCGCCCCCGCAAGGCCCGAGAGGAAAACCGCCACATGCGCATGGACAAACTGACGAGCCGCTTCCAGCAGGCCCTGGCCGACGCCCAGTCGCTGGCCGTGGGCCGCGACCATCCGGCCATCGAGCCCCTGCATCTGCTGCAGGCCCTGCTCGATCAGGAGGGCGGCTCCACCCTGCCGCTCCTGCAAAATGCCTCGGTCAACATCGATCTGCTGCGCAGCAAGCTGGCGCAGGGCATCGAGCGCCTGCCCAAGCTCAAGGAAGCCACCGGCGAGGTGAATGTCTCGCCGGATCTGGCCAAGCTGCTCAACCTCACCGACAAGCTCGCACAGCAGCGCAAGGACCAGTTCATCTCCACCGAGCTGTTCGTGCTCGCAGCCCTGGACGACAAGGGCGCGGCGGGCGAGGCGCTGCGCGCCGCCGGCGGCCGCAAGGAACTGCTGGAGAAGGCCATCACCGCCGTGCGCGGCGGCGCCAAGGTGGACTCGGCCAATGCCGAGGAACAGCGCGGCGCGCTGGACAAGTACACCATCGACCTCACCGCCCGCGCCAGCAGCGGCAAGCTCGATCCGGTGATCGGCCGCGACGAGGAAATCCGCCGCGTGATCCAGGTGCTCTCGCGCCGCACCAAGAACAACCCGGCCCTGATCGGCGAACCCGGCGTGGGCAAGACCGCCATCGTCGAAGGCCTGGCGCAGCGCATCGTCAACGGCGAGGTGCCCGAATCGCTCAAGGACAAGCGCCTGCTGTCCCTGGACCTGGGCGCGCTGATCGCCGGCGCCAAGTTCCGGGGCGAGTTCGAGGAGCGCCTGAAAGCCGTGCTCACCGACCTGGCCAAGCAGGAAGGCAACATCATCCTGTTCATCGACGAGATCCACACCCTGGTCGGCGCCGGCAAGGCCGAAGGCGCGATGGACGCCGGCAACATGCTCAAGCCGGCACTGGCGCGCGGCGAGCTGCACTGCGTGGGCGCCACGACGCTGGATGAATACCGCAAGTACATCGAGAAGGACGCGGCCCTGGAACGCCGCTTCCAGAAGGTGCTGGTGGGCGAGCCCAGCGTGGAAGACACCATCGCCATCCTGCGTGGCCTCAAGGAACGCTACGAGGTGCATCACGGCGTGGACATCACCGACGGCGCGATCATCGCCGCCGCCAAGCTCAGCCATCGCTACATCACCGACCGCAATCTGCCGGACAAGGCCATCGACCTGGTCGACGAGGCCGCTTCGCGCATCCGCATCGAAATCGACTCCAAGCCCGAATCCCTGGATCGCCTGCATCGCCGCCTCATCCAGCTCAAGATCGAGCGCGAGGCGCTGAAGAAGGAAGAGGACGAGGGCGCGAAGAAATCGCTGGCCGCGCTGGAAGCCGAGATCGCCAGGCTGGAAAAGGAATACGCCGATCTCGAAGAGAAGTGGAAGGCCGAAAAGGCCCAGGTCACCGGCAGTGCCGGCGTGAAGGAAGAGCTGGATCGCGTGCGCACCGAGCTGGAAGCCGCGCGCCGCGCCGGTGATCTCTCGCGCATGGCCGAGCTGCAGTACGGCAGGATTCCGGAACTGGAAAAGCGTCTGGCGCAAAGCGCCAGCAGCGCCGCCACGCCGCAGAAGTTCGAGCTGCTGCGCAACAGCGTCACCGAGGACGAGATCGCCGAGGTGGTGTCGCGCTGGACCGGCGTGCCGGTCACCAAGCTCATGGAAGGCGAGCGCGAAAAGCTGCTGCGCATGGAAGAGGCGCTGCACACGCGCGTGGTCTCGCAGGACGAGGCGATCACCGCCGTGGCCAATGCCATCCGCCGTTCGCGCGCGGGCCTGTCCGATCCCAACCGCCCGATCGGCTCCTTCCTGTTCCTGGGCCCCACCGGCGTGGGCAAGACCGAGCTGTGCAAGGCCCTGGCCGCGTTCATGTTCGACACCGAAGAAGCGATGGTGCGCATCGACATGAGCGAGTTCATGGAGCGCCATGCGGTGAGCCGCCTGATCGGCGCACCGCCCGGCTATGTCGGCTATGACCAGGGCGGTTATCTCACCGAAGCGGTGCGGCGCCGGCCCTACTCGGTGATTCTGCTCGACGAGGTGGAGAAGGCGCATCCGGAAGTGTTCAACGTGCTGCTGCAGGTGCTGGACGATGGCCGCCTCACCGACGGCCAGGGCCGCACCGTGGACTTCCGCAACACCGTGGTGGTGATGACCTCCAATCTCGGCTCGCAGCTGATCCAGGAGATGATGAGCCGCAGCAGCGGCGAGGACTACAACGCGATCAAGGAAGCGGTGATGGGTGTGGTCGGTCAGCACTTCCGGCCGGAGTTCATCAACCGCATCGACGAGGCCGTGGTGTTTCATCCCTTGGGCAGCGCGCAGATCCGCTCGATCGCGCGCATCCAGACGCAGAACGTGGTCAAGCGTCTCAAGGAGCGCAGCATCGAGCTGGCCTTCGCCGACGAGGCGCTGGACCGGCTCGCCGAGGCCGGCTTCGATCCGATCTACGGCGCGCGTCCGCTCAAGCGTGCCATCCAGGCGCACATCGAAAATCCCCTGGCGCGGCTGATTCTCGACGGCCACTTCGGCGCCGGTGACAAGGTGCAGGTGGGACTGCGCGGCGGCGAGATCGTCTTCGACAAGGTCTGATGCGGATGTGATCGGCAGCCCGCGGCCTTCAGGCCGCGGGCTTGTTCTGCGCGACTGAGTTGCCGAAGATACATGGCATGTCACACGCCCCGCCTCCCCCAGCGCACATGCGGGCCGTCGGCTACCGCCAGACCGGCCCGATCGATGCCCCTGACGCCCTGCTCGACATCGAGCTGGCCGTGCCCAAGCCCGGACCCCGCGATCTGCTGATCGCGGTGCGCGCGGTGTCCGTGAATCCCATCGACACCAAGCGCCGTCGCAATGCCGCGCCGCCGCCCGGACAGGCGCAGGTGCTGGGCTTCGATGCCGCCGGTGTGGTCTGCGCAGTGGGTTCCGAAGTGAGTCTGTTCACGCCGGGCGATCCGGTGTTCTACGCCGGCACGCCGCTGCGCCAGGGTTCCAATGCGCAATACCAGCTGGCGGACGAGCGCCTGGTGGGCCACATGCCCGCCTCGCTGAGTTTCGAGCAGGCGGCGGCGATGCCGCTGACCGCGCTCACCGCCTGGGAAATCCTGTTCACGCGTCTGGGCGTGCCGCGCCTGGGCGGTGACGGCGCCAGCCTGCTGGTGATCGGCGGCGCCGGCGGCGTGGGCTCGATGCTGATCCAGCTCGCGCGCCAGCTCACCAGCCTGAAGGTGATCGCCACCGCCTCGCGCGATGAAACGCGGCAGTGGTGTCTGGACCTGGGCGCGCACGAGGTCATCGACCATCGCCGGCCGCTGCAGGAGGCGCTGCGCGACATCGGCATCGCGAGCGTGGCCTACATCGCCAGCCTCACCCAGACCAGCCAGCATTGGCCGGCGATGGTCGAAGCCATTGCGCCGCAGGGCCGCATCGCGCTGATCGACGATCCGGACCCCATCGACATCCGCCCGCTGAAAACCAAGAGCGTGTCCGTGCACTGGGAGTGGATGTGCACGCGCAGCGTCTACGCCACCGCCGACATGATCGAACAACACCACATACTCGAAGAGGTCTCGCGCCTGAGCGAGGCCGGCATTCTGCGCAGCACCCTGCAACAGGTGCTCGGCCCCATCGACGCCGCCACGCTGCGCCGCGCGCATGCGCAGATCGAAAGCGGCAGCACCCTCGGCAAGCTGGTCCTGAGCGGCTTCGGAAACCCCTAGGCATGCGCAAGACTCTGATGCTGGCAGCCTGCGCGCTGCCCGGCACCGCGCTGGCCCTGGACAGCACCGACATTCCGGATGTGTTGCCGGAGGTGATCGTCACCTCGCAGAAGTTCGCGCAGGCGGTGGAGGACGTGCCGGTGTCGGTGGGCACCATCGACGGCACGCTGACCCGGCAGACCGGCGCCAGCAGCTTCGAGGACATCCAGTCCTACGTCGGCAATGTCACGCTCTCGCTGTCGCCCACCGGCGGTGATTTCTTCATCCGCGGCTTCGGCACGCTGTCCACCAACGCCGGCTTCGAGCCTTCGGTGGGCACGGTGGTGGACGGCGTGTTCTACGGCCGCTCGAATTTTCTCTCGGTGTTCTACAGCGACATCGAACGCATGGAAGTGCTGCGCGGACCGCAGGGCACGCTGTTCGGCAAGAACAGCACGGCCGGCGTGTTCAGCCTGATCACCCAGGCGCCGCAGCAGGACTTCAACGCCGGCGGCGAACTGTTCGTCACCGACGATGGCCAACGCGCGCTGCGTCCGGTGCTGAACCTGCCGCTGGCCGAAGGCTGGGCGCTGCGCTACGCCGGCAGTCTCTCCAGCGACGAAGGCCTGCTCTACAACAGCGCCCTGTCGCGTCATGAGCTGAACTTCCAGCAGAACAGCTCGCGTCTGCGCCTGGGCTATCACGGCGAAGACCTGCACCTGGACCTCGCCGGCTTCTATTCGCAGCAGCATTTCAACGCCAACAACTTCCAGCTGGTGCACGTCACCGCGCCGATGCTGACGCTGATGCGTCAGTACGATCCGCAGGCCGAGGATCGCACCGACTTCCACAACTCCGCCAACGTGCCCTCGCGGGGCGATACCCGCTTCGCGGGCGCCAGCCTGAGTCTGGACTACAGGCTCGATGGCCTGGCGGACATTGACCAGCTGCAGCTGAGCTCGATCAGCGCCTGGGCGCGGCAGACCCTGCTCTCCCGCGACATCGACGCCGACTTCAGCCCGGTGCCGGTGCTGCGCGACACCCTGGTCAAGCCGGCACCGTTCAGCCAGCGCAGCGAGGAGCTGCGCCTGGCCGGACACGACGACAGCATCCTCGGCTTCGGCCATGCCCTGGACTTCGTGATCGGCGCCTACTACTACGACGCGCATCTGAACTCCAGCGACCTCATCCAGCTGGAAGACCTTGGCGCCACGCTGGCCTACGTCAGCGCCGCGCAGAGCGGCAATCCCGACAACGGCGCGCTGCTCAATCTCGCCGGCGTGCCGCTGGCGCGCCTGGGCCTGCCGCTGGCCGGCGTGATCGATGTGCTGACGCCGCTGCTGGGGCCGGCAATCGGCCAGCAGCAATCGGCCGCCGTGACCTTGAGCCAGCGCACCAGCACCGCCGCGCTGTTCGGGCAGATGGAGTACTTCGTGCTGGAAGACTGGGGCCTGATTCTCGGCGCGCGGGTCGGCCGTGAAACCAAGCAGGGCCAGTTCAGCAGCAAGGCCGAAGGCGTGTTCATCCCGGCGATCGCCAACCAGAAGGACTTCGACACCCACCGCCAGCGCTCAGAAATCGAGTTCTCGCCCAAGGCCGGCCTGAAGTGGCACCTGAGCGAGGCCTCGAATCTCTATGCCACCTGGACGCGCGGCTACAAGAGCGGCGGCTTCAATGCCCTGCCGCTCAATGACGAGCATCTGGAGTTCGAACCCGAGCGCGCCACCAGCCTGGAGCTGGGCGCCAAGTCGCGCTTGTGGGCCGACACCCTGCGCGTGTCGGCGGCGCTGTTCGACACCCGCTTCGACGATCTGCAGGTCTCCACCTACGCCGGCACCGCGCCGATCTTTCTCAACGCCGCCAGCGCGCGTTCCCGTGGCGGCGAGCTGGAGCTGCACTGGCTGACGCCGCTGCACGGCCTGGCCTTCTACAGCTCGCTGGGCTACACCAATGCCTTCTACACCAGCTATCCGAATGCGCCGGACTGCGCGGTGTCCTCGCAATGCCATACGCCCAAGCCCGCGTCCGGCACCCAGGACCTGAGCGGCAAGACCCTGAGCAATGCCCCGCACTGGACGGCGGCCGCCATCCCCTCGTATTCCATGCCGCTGCCGGGCGCCACGGTGCTGACCGTGGCGGTGGACCTGCTCTATCGCAGCCAGCGCTATGTCGATGTGGACCTGGCCCCGGCCAAGCTGCAGAGCGCCACCACCGAACTCAATGCGCGTCTGCTGCTGGGCGCCGACAACGAGCGCTGGCTGCTGAGTCTGGCGGCGCGCAATCTGGGCCGCGAGGTGATTCTCGATCAGGTGCTCGACCAGCCCCTGGCGCCCGGCGGCTACGGCGGCGCCCGCGCCGACCGCGGCCGCGTGCTGTCCGCCAATCTGCAGCTGAAGCTGTAGCCGGACGCCCGGACCACGCCCGGGCCGGGCCCGGAGCAGCGGCCAGTACCGGCGCTCGTAATCACGGCTGCGGGCCTTCGCGCTTTGATCTGGGTCAAGGCGCAAGTTGAAAGCGCAGGTGATATGATAACGATTCTTATCTTCAGCCTGATTGAGCCCTTTCATGCGCCTCTCGGATCTGCCGCAAAACCTCGCCGCGACGGTCACCGCCGTGGAAGCGCTGGGTCCCGCCGACCCCATCGCGCGGCGCCTGCGGGATCTGGGCTTTGTGCAGGGCGAGCCGATCCGGGTGGTGGCACAAGGCCCGGTACGGCGCGACCCGCTGCTGGTGCAGATCGGCTACACGCGCTTTGCCCTGCGCAAGACCGAGGCGGCTCGGGTGCAGGTCAATCCCGGCCCGGGCAGCGCATGAATCTGCTGCGGCACTGCCCGATATGGCTGCGCAAGATGCTCCCGCATTCACGGCGCGCGCAGGCCGGCAGGCTGCCGTCATGAGCGCCGCCGCGCTACGCGTCGCCCTGGTCGGCAATCCCAATTGCGGCAAGACCGCGCTGTTCAATCTGCTCACCGGCAGCCGCCAGAAGGTGGCCAATTACGCCGGCGCCACCGTCGAGCGCAAGGAAGGCCGGCTGCTGACCCCGGCCGGGCGCAGCCTGCAGATTCTCGATCTGCCCGGCGCCTACAGCTTCGACGCCGCCAGCCCGGATGAAGTGATCACCCGCGACATCTGCTACGGCGAGCATCCCGAGGAACCGGCGCCGGACCTGATCGTCTGCGTCGCCGACGCCACCAATCTGCGCCTGCACCTGCGCTTCGTGCTGGAAGTGATGCGCCTGCAGCGGCCGATGCTGCTGGCGCTGAACATGAGCGACGCCGCCAAGAAGCGCGGCATCCACATCGACCTGCCCGGGCTGCAGCGCCGCCTGGGCATTCCGGTGGTGGAGACCGTGGCCGTGCATCACAACGGCGCGACCGAGCTGCTGCGCCAGATCGATGCCCAGCATCTGCCGCCGCTGCCGGACACGCACGCCTTCGGCGAAGACCTGCACGCCGAGGTGCGCGCGCTGCTCGCCGCCACCGTGCAGATGCCCACGCGCACCGCGCGCATCGACGACGCCATCGACCGCGTGGTGCTGCACCCGGTCGCGGGTCTGGCGATTCTGGCGGTGGCGATGTTCCTGATGTTCCAGGCGGTGTTCTCCTGGGCACAGCCCTTGATGGACGGCATCGACGTCGGCGTGAAGTGGCTGGGCGATGTCCTCACCAACGCGCTGCCCGAGGGCGTGCTGCGCAGCCTGCTGCGCGATGGCCTGTTCGCCGGCCTGGGCGGGGTGCTGGTGTTCCTGCCGCAGATCCTGATCCTGTTCTTCTTCATCCTGGTGCTGGAGGAATCCGGCTATCTGCCGCGCGCCGCCTTCCTGCTCGACCGCCTGATGTTCAAGGCCGGCCTCACCGGCCGCGCCTTCATCCCGCTGCTGTCCAGCTTTGCCTGCGCCATTCCCGGGATCATGGCCACGCGCAGCATCCAGGATGCGCGTGATCGCCTCACCACGATTCTGGTGGCGCCGCTGATGACCTGCTCGGCGCGCCTGCCGGTGTATACCCTGCTGATCGCCGCCTTCATCCCGCAGCGCAGCGTGCTGGGCATCTTCAATCTGCAGGGCGTGGTGCTGTTTGCGCTGTACTTCACCGGCATCGCCAGCGCGCTGGCGGTGGCTACGGTGATCAAGCGCCTGCGCAGCGATCGCAGCGAGCATGCGCTGCTCATGGAGCTGCCGTCCTACCGCGTGCCGCATCTGCGCGATCTGGCGATCAGCCTCAAGGAGCGCGCGATGATCTTTTTGAAGCGCGTCGGCGGCATCATCCTGGCGCTGACCGTGCTGCTGTGGTTCCTGTCCAGCTTCCCGGCGCCGCCGGCAGGCTTCAGCGGCGCCGCCATCGACTACAGCTTCGCCGGCCGCATCGGCCATCTGCTGCAGCCGCTGTTCGCGCCCATCGGCTTCGGCTGGGAAATCTGCATCGCGCTGATTCCGGGCCTCGCGGCGCGCGAGGTGGCGGTCTCGGCGCTGGGCACCGTCTACGCCATGTCCGGCGACGGCGATGCGCTGGCCGCGCAGCTGGGCAGCACCATCGCGCAGCACTGGTCGCTGGCCACCGCGCTGTCGCTGCTGGCCTGGTATGTGTTCGCGCCGCAATGCCTGTCGACGCTGGCGGTGATCCGCCGCGAAACCAATTCCATGAAAGTGGTGCTGATCGCCGCAGGCTATCTGTTCGCCCTGGCCTACGGCGCCTCCTTCATCACCTATCACACCGCGCTGTGGCTGGGCTCATGAGCGCTTATCACTTCCTTGAAATGCTGATCGTCGCCGCTGCGGTGGCGGGCAGCCTGTACGCGGCGCTGCTGCGCCTGGCGCCGCAGCTGCTGGGCCGCAAGCCGGCCCTCAAGCGCAAGGCGGCCTGCAGCGGCTGCGACAACTGCGGCGGCTGCGCACCCGGCAGCGCTGCCGGCGAGCGCCCCGTCGACTGGCGTCGCTGAGCGCGCCGGCGCGTCCGCTGCGCCGGACGCGGTGACGATGGTATCGTGCGCCGGTTCCCCGGCCTCCTCCTGAAACACATGCTGCAAGACGCTGTTGCCGCAATGGCGGCGCGCCTGCGCCGCCGGCGCCGGACCTTCGCCCTGCTGGGGCTGGCGCTGCTGCTCTATGCGCTCGCGGGCTATGTCCTGCTGCCCGCCCTGCTGCGCTCGGCGGCGACGCGCTATGCCGCCGGCGAGCTGCACGCGCAGCTGAGCATCGGCGCCCTGCGCTTCGATCCCTTCCGCTGCCTGCTGCAGGTCGATGATCTGCGGCTGCGCGATGCGCGGCAGCAGCCGCTGCTGGGCTTCAAGCGGCTGCGTGTGAATGCCGATCCCCTGCTCTCGCTGTTCACCGCCAGCCTCCGGCTCGCGGAGCTGCGCCTGGAGCAGCCGGATCTGGATCTGGTGCTGTACGCCGACGGCAGCCTCAATCTGCTCAGGCTGCTGCCGCCCTCGCCGCCGCAGCCGGAAACCTCCCCCAGCGCGCTGCCCGATCTGCGCATCGCCACGCTGGCGATCAGCGCCGGACATCTGCGCTTCACCGATCACAGCAAGCCCGCGCCGTTTACGCTGGAGCTGCAGCCGGTGGATTTCACCCTGCAGGACCTGCGTACCCAGCTGGGCCATGCCAGCGCCTACCAGCTCAGCGCCCTGAGCCGCGCCGGCGAGCGGCTCGACTGGCGCGGCGAGCTGAGCCTGCAGCCCCTGGCGCTGTCCGGCGCGCTGCGCATCGGCGCACTCCAGGCGCGCACCGTGGCGGCGTATCTGCAGAATCAGCTGCCGCTGCGCCTGCTCGATGGCGAAGTGGATGTGCAAGGTCATTACCAGCTGCAGCTCTCGCCGCAACTGGAACTGGCCCTGCAGCTGCCGCAGATCGAGCTGCGCCAGCTGGCGCTGGGCGAATACGGCGGCACGCAGACACCGCTGCGGGTGCGCAAGATCAGCCTGCGCGATCTGGACTTCTCGCTGGCGCAGCGCCGCCTTCAGCTGCGCACCCTCACGCTGGAAGCCCCGCAGCTGCAGCTGCGCCGCGAGGCCGATGGCCGCCTGAACCTCAGCCGCCTGCTGGCACCGGCCGCACCGGTCGCCGCCGACAGCGCCAAATCTGCCGCAGCATCTCCCGCAGCCGACAGCAAGGCCGTCGCCTGGCAGCTGGCGCTGGACGAGCTGCAGCTGCGCGAGGGCCTGATCGATGTCCAGGATCTCAGCCTGCGGACACCGTTTGCGATGCAGCTGCCGGCACTGAGCCTGCAGCTTGCGCAGTACCGCAACAGCGCCGACAGCCAGCCACGGCTGAGGCTCGACACGCGGCTACGGCAGAACGGGCGCGACATCGGTCAGCTGCATCTCAGCGGCAGCCTGCGCCCGGCCGCGCCCGCCGCCAGCCTGCAGCTGCAGCTGCAGGGTCTGCAGCTGTCCGCCCTGCAGCCTTATCTGCAGCAATACAGCGGCGTGCTGCTGCACAGCGGCGTGCTGGGCCTGCAGGCGCAGCTGGATTACGCCACGCAGTCCCGCGGCGCGAACCTGCATCTGGCCGGCGCGCTGGACATCGCGCAGCTGCGCGCCGCCGACCGCGCACAGGATCAGGACTTCGCGCGCTGGCGGCAGCTGCAGCTGGAAGGCTTCGATCTGCAGCTGCCGGCGCAGGAGGCGCCGCGCCTGCGCATCGCGCGCGTGCGGCTGCGCGAGCCCTATGCGCGCGTCATCGTGCAGGCCGACCAGAGCCTCAATCTCGCGCAGCTGGGCAGCGCGCCAAGCGCCGCGCCGCAACCGCCGGCAGCGGCCGCCGCCGTCGCGCCTGCAGACGCGAAGCCGCTGCAGCTGGAAATCGGCGCGCTGCGCATCGAGAACGGCTCGGCGTATTTTGCCGATGAATCGATCACGCCGCGCTTCGCCGCCGGCATCGAACAGCTGCAGGGCGGTCTGGACCGGCTCTCCTCCGCCGCCGACGCGCGCACGCATCTGCAACTGCGCGGGCAGGTCGCGGCCTACGCGCCGGTGAGCATCGACGGCAGCCTGATGCCGCTGGCACCGACCCGCTACAGCGATCTCAGCCTGGCCTTCCGCAACATGGAACTGAGCACTTTCAATCCTTACTCGGGCAAGTTCGCCGGCTACAACATCGCCAAGGGCAAGCTGTCCACCGAGCTGCACTACCACATCGAGGACCGCGTGCTGCGCGCCGAGCATCATGTGCGTCTGGATCAGCTGGAATTCGGCGAGGCCACCGGCTCCAAGGACGCCGCACCGCTGCCGGTGAAGCTCGCCGTGGCCCTGCTCAAGGACCGCCACGGCGTGATCGATCTGCAGCTGCCGGTGAACGGCAGTCTCGATGATCCGCAGTTCCGCTACGGCGCCCTGCTGCGCCAGACCTTCTTCAATCTGCTCACGCGCATCGCCAGCGCGCCGTTTGCAGCGCTGGGCGCACTGTTCGGCGGTGGCGAGGAATTGCAGTACCTGGACTTCGCGCCCGGCTCGGCGGCGCTGGGCGAGGCCACGCGCGACAAGCTCGCCGCCCTGCGCAAGGCGCTGCTCGAACGTCCGGCCCTGAAGCTCGAAGTGCCGCAGACCGTGAGCGAGACCGACCGCGAGGCCCTGGCACAGCAGGCGCTGGCGGCGCAGCTGCCCGCCGCCAGTGACACCGCCGGCCAGCGCCGCGCGCTGGAGGCGCTGATGCAGCAGCTGCAGCTGCCCAGGCCCGAGGCCGGCGCCAGCGAGGCCGCGCTGCGCGGCGCGCTGCTGACCGCGCTGCAGCCCGGCGCGCAGGCCCTGGAAGAACTGGGCCGGCAGCGCGCCCTGGCGGTGCAGGACGCCCTGCTCTCGGCGAGCGAAATCGCTCCGGAGCGTCTGTTCATCGTCGGTGCCGGCCCGGCCGGCGCCAGCGACAGCGGCGCGGTACGCATGCCGCTGAGTCTTCGATAACGTGTGGCGAGGCCGGCAGTTTTTTACAATGCGCGTCCAGCTCCCCTCATCAGCCCAGCGAGACCAGCCTTGAGCGCCCAATTGATTGACGGCAAAGCCGTCGCCGCCAGTGTCCACGAGCGCGTACGCGCCGCCATCGCCACGCGCGTGGCCGGCGGCAAGCGCGCCCCGGCCCTGGCCACGGTGCTGGTCGGCGCCGATCCCGCCTCGGAAATCTATGTGCGCAACAAGCGCCTGACCTGCGAGAAGGTCGGCGTGCGCTCGGTGCCCCTGCACTTCGACACCGGGGTTTCCCAGGACCAGCTGCTGGCCGCCATCGACGCCCTCAATGCCGACGAACACATCGACGGCATCCTGGTGCAGATGCCGCTGCCGGCGCACATCGACCCGATCCTGGTCACCGAACGCATCCGCGCCGACAAGGACGTGGACGGCTTTCATCCCTACAACATCGGCCGCCTCGCGCAACGCCTGCCGGTGCTGCGGCCCTGCACGCCTTTCGGCGTGATCGAGCTGCTCAAGAGCGCGGGCGAAACCTTCAAGGGCAAGCGCGCGGTGGTGGTCGGTGCCAGCAACCACGTCGGCCGGCCGATGATGCTGGAGCTGATGCTGGCCGGCGCCACCGCCACCTGCTGCCACCGCTTCACCGCCGATGTGCCGGGCGAGGTGGCGCGTGCCGATATCGTGATCGCGGCGGTGGGCAAGCCGGCCATGGTCCAGGGCGACTGGATCAGGCCCGGCGCCACCGTCATCGACATCGGCATCAACCGCCTGCCCGACGGCAAGCTCTGCGGCGACGTGGACTTTGCCGCCGCCCGCCAGCGCGCCGCCTTCATCACCCCGGTGCCGGGCGGCGTGGGCCCGATGACCGTGGCCATGCTCATGCACAACACCCTGCAGGCCGCCGAGCTGCGCGAAACCGCTCGCTGAAAAACCGCTGCATCCAGATCTTCGGGCGCGCCGTATCAGCGGTGGACGGACCTTTACCTTTTTGGGTCCGTCATTTGCCCGTGGCCCGATTGGCCCCGCTCATGCATGCGGGGCTTTTTTTCACCACGCAGGCTGCGAAGGCCGGGCTTGCGTATGATGCAGGCCCCATTTACCGCTGACGCCCACGCGCATGTCCCGCCGCAAGCCCCACGATTCCGCGCCCGAGGACGAACTCCCGCTGCGCCCCAGCAAGACCCAGCGCAAGCAGGCCATGCATGCCCTGCAGGACCTGGGCGCTTTGGTTCTGGAGCTGCCCGAGCACAGCCTCGCCGCCATCGAGATGGCCGAGAACCTGCGCGAGGCCCTGCAGGAGTACCACCGCATCAAGAGCTTCGAGGCGCGCCGCCGGCAGCTGCAGTACATCGGCAAGCTGCTGCGCAATGCCGACCCCGAGCCGCTGCAGCGCGCCGTGGATGCGCAGCAGCAGAGCCGTCAGCGCGCCGCGCAATCGCTCAAAGATGCCGAACGCTGGCGTGATCGTCTGCTGGCCGAGGATGGCGCGCTGACCGAGTGGCTGTCGGCGCATCCCGGCGGCGATACGCGCGCGCTGCGCGCGCTGATCCGCGAGGCGCGGCGGGAGCTGGAACAGGCGCAGTCCGCCGAACCCGCGCCCGGCGCGCTGCAGCGCAAGGGCCCGCGTTATCGCGAGCTGTATCAGCTGCTGCGCGGCGTGCTCGACGACGAGAGCCGCGAAATCCAGGACGACGACTCAGCCGCTGCTTGAGCTGCCCGACGAGTTGTTGAGATTGGCAATCGCCGTCAGCTGCTGGGTGAGGAAGCTGCTGGTGGTGTTCATCTTCGCCAGCATGGTGTCCAGCGCGGTGTACTGCTTGCGATAACGGGCTTCGGCCGCGGTCATGCGCGCATCGAGGCTGTCCTGCTCATTGGCCAGGGTCTTGAGCTGCGAGTTGAGCGAGTCCACGCGCGAGACCATCGAGCCGTCGGTGCCGACCAGGGTGTCCAGCATGCTGTCGAGCTGCTTGCCGTAGCCGCCGCTGACATTGAACAGCTTCTGCACCGAAGCCGCGTCCTTGGTCAGCGCGCTGGTGAAGTCGCTGCTGCTCAGGCTCAGCTTGCCGCTGGCGTCGGCCGTGATGCCGATGTCGGCAAGATTGCTGAAACTGCCGGCACCGGACACCGTGCCGCCGATGATGCTGCGCAGCTGCTGGATGGCGCCGCGCACCAGGGAGTCGCCGTTGAGCGCACCGGCGGTCTTGGTGGTGGCGTCGTAGGACACCATCGAACGCAGCGTCGACATCGTGGTGTTGTAGACGCCGATGAAACTGTTGAGCGCGGTCTGGATGCTGCTGCTGTCGGTGGCCACCGACAGGCTGTTGGTGGTGCCCTCCTTGGCCGCCAGCAGATTCAGCGTCACGCCTTCCACGGCATCGGTGACGGTGTTGGACGCCGAGTAGACGTCGTAACCCTCCACCTTCAGATGCGCGTCGCTGCCGGGCTGCTTGGAGGTGAAGCTCATCAGCGAGGAGCTGACCGTGATCTCGCTGGCCGCGCCGGTTTCATTGGCGGTGAGCAGCAGATGCGTGCCGCCGCTCTCGGTGATCAGCGACGCGGTCACGCCGGTATTGTCGGTCGCGGCATTGATCGCATCGCGCAGATTGGCCAGGGTGTTGTCGGTGCTGCCCAGCGTGACCTTGAACGACTTGCTGCCCACCGAAATATTCACATCACCCGCGCCGAGCACGGCATCGGCGCCGCCGCTGATGGCCGAGGAAATCTTCTTGCTGGCCTTGGCCAGCGCCACCACTTCCACATCGTAGCTGCCCGAGGCCGTGCCGCTGGCGGCACTGGCGGTGAACAGCGTCTCGTCCGAGGAGCTGGCCTTCACCGAGGACAGCGCGCCATCGTCCACCAGCGCGCTGAGCTTGCTCTGCACGCTGGACAGCAGGGACTTCACCGTGCCCACCGCCGACAGCTCGGAGCTCAGCTCGGACTTGCGGGTGGTGATGCGGGTCTGCGGCGCCGTGCGATCAGCGGTGACCAGCTTGGTGATCAGCGACTCGATGTCCAGGCCCGAGCCCACGCCTGCGGAAGTGATGGCCATGATTTATCTCAGACGGTTTCCTGCAGCAGGCCGCCCTGCTGCTCATCCAGCACCCGCGCCAGATGCAGCATTTCCTCGGAGGGAATCTGCCGCAGCACGGTGCCGTCCTTCTGATCCACGACTTTCACGATCACGCGCTGCAGCTGCTGATCGATGCTGAAGGTGACATCCACGCCAGCCTCCTTGAGCTTCTTGCCCACCTGCTGGATCGCCTGATCCAGACTCATGGCCGGCTGCTTCGACGCGCTGGCGGTGTCGCTGGCCGCCACAGCGGCCGTGGGCGTGACGGCGGCGGTGCTTTGCGTACCACCGGAAACGCCAAAATAACCGCTGCCTCTCGGCGCAGTTACGGACTGCAAAATTGCGATAGGGTCGGTCATGACCGCCTCCGCTGGAAATTCCTCTAAAGCGAACATCCGGCGGCGGCATCCCTGCCACCGCCGGAGTCGCGTCCTTCGCTTAGCCCTTGAGCAGGCTGAGCACGAAGTTGGGCGAGCTGTTGGCCTGGGCCAGCATCGCCGTACCGGCCTGCTGCAGAATCTGCGTGCGGGTCATGTTCGCCGTTTCCTGCGCGAAGTCCGCATCCTGAATCTGCGAGCGGGCAGCCGACAGGTTGGTCGACGTGGTGCCCAGGTTCGAAACCACCGACTGGAAGCGGTTCTGCACCGCACCCAGCGTAGCGCGCGCGGTGTTCACCTGGCTCAGCGCGCTGTCGATGCGGTCGATGGCCTGCGAAGCGCCGGCGTAGGAAGCCAGGCTCAGCGTGGTCAGACCGGTGGTGGTGGAGGCCGTGGCGCTGACGCCGGTGGCGCCATCGAAGCCGGTCTGCGTGCCGTCATCGGTACCGCCCACGGTGATGTTGGCATCCGAGGTCAGCACGATCTTGGCCGTCGAGGTGTCGTAGGCCGCGTTCACGCCGGTGGTGCTGGCGATGTTGTTGATCGCGTCGACCACATCGCCCACGCGCTGCAGGGTGGAACCCGCGGCGGCCAGGGCGGCGATGCCGGTGCCGTTGATGGTCAGCGAACCCGCCGCCGCAGCGGTCAGGTCGGTGATGGTGGTGCTCACCGTGCCCGACTGCGTGGAGGCCGAGCTGGCCGAACCCAGAGCGGCAACGTTGGCGTCGGTGATCGAGCCGACGGTGATGGTCTGGCCGGAGTCGGCGCCAACCTGGAACACCGCAGAGGAAAAGCTGCCGTCAATCAGCTTCACGCCGTTGAACGAGGTCTGGTTGGCGACGCGGTCGATTTCCGAGAGCAGCGACTGCGCTTCGGTATTGAGCGCGCTGCGGTCGGTGGAAGAGTTCGAACCGTTGGCGGCCTGCACGGCCAGCTCACGCACGCGCTGCAGCGAGTCGGAGATCGAGCTCAGCGCGCCATCGGCGGTCTGCGCCAGCGAGATGCCGTCGTTGGCATTGCGCTGCGCCTGGTTGAGGCCGTTGATCTGGCTGGTCATACGGCTGCTGATCGCAAGGCCGGCAGCGTCGTCGGCGGCGCTGTTGATGCGCATGCCGGAAGACAGGCGGGCGATGGACTTGGACAGCGAGGACTGAGACGACTGCAGGTTCTTCTGCGCGTTCAGAGACATTACGTTGGTGTTGATACCGAGAGTCATGGTTTGCTCCTGCTAAATAAAGACTTGGCTGATAGGGACTGGGAACCTGGAGCGAATTCCGGTCTTGCCAGTTTTCTCTCCTGCCTCAGCGCTCCGCATCCGGATCGCCGTTGCTGTGCTGTTTATCGGAAAGTCCGGGCGCAAACTTGAGGCGATTTGCAGACTGTCGATGAGCGGTTTGGCAATGACGATGAACGGTGTTTTTGGCTCTTGCCATGGCTACGGACACGGCGCCGCCGCACCAGCCACCGGCGTGGCGGAGCGGCGGCGGCGCGAAAGAGAAGGCCTGGGGCTATCCGGCGATCAGCGCAGGTACTGGAACAGCGACATGTTGCGCACCTGCGTATAGGTCTGCTGCGCGGCCTGCAGTGCCGTCATCTGCTGCTGCAGACGGGTCACGGCTTCGGCGTAGTCCAGATCGCGCAGATCCGAAACCGCGGTCTGCGCGCTCAGCGTCACCGAGGACGCCATGCTCAGTGCGTCGGTGACGCTGTTCATGCGCGTGCCGATGCTGCCGCGCACATCGGTCAGATGCGTCTCCGCCGTCTGCAGACTGTTCAAGCCCTGCTGCAAGGCGGTCTGCACCTGCGCACGCTGCGCGCCGGTGTCCTGGGGCTGCGACAGCAGCGTGGCCAGTTGATCGACGATGCTGAAGACATCCTGCGTGCCGGCAGGCGCGACGCTGAACTCATCACCTGCGGCGGGCGTGCCGCTCAGATTCAGCGTGGTGCCCTTGAAACTGATGCTGCTGCCGGCGCTGTAGCTGCCGCTGCTCACCACGGCATTGCTGGCGTCGAGCACCTGATACTGATCGGGCGCGGTGAACTGCAGGGTATACGTGCCGCCGTCCCAGGCGCTGGCATCGCTGACCGTCGCCGAGCTGATGGCGAGCGTGCCGGTGTTGGCGCTGTTGGCGCTGACCGCATAGGTGCCGTTGCCGACCGCGATGCCCTGGAACACGCTGCTGCCGGGATCGTTCTGCGCCACGAAGCGCGCCGTGCCGACCTGTGCGGTCACCACCGTGCTGTCGCCGTGATAATCGGCGCTGCTGCCGTTCCAGCTGAAGGGCTGGCTGCCGTCGGCGGCGCCGCCGAACAGATAACGTCCCTGACCGTCGCCGGTGTTGGCCAGCGCCAGCAGCTGATCACGCACGCTGCTCAGCTGCTGCGCGATGGTGGCGCGCGAGCTGTTGGACTGCGAAGCACTGTTGGCCTGAATCACCAGTTCGCGCGCGTGCTGCACCAGATCGACGGCGCTGGCCACGGTGTCCTCGCTCATCTGCAGGCGGGTCTGCGCACCATTGGCGCTGTCGGTGTACTGCGCGTTGAGCGCCACCAGCTGATCGAGATTCTGGGCGTTGGCAAAGCCCGCCGGATCGTCGCCGGCGCTGGTCCACTTCTTCTCGGTGGCCAGCTGGTTCTGGGTCTTGGCGAGCTTGGCGGTTTGCATCTGCATGCTGCTCAGGCTCTGCTGATACAGCGCTGCGGTGGAGATACGCATCATGATGACTTACCCCTTGGTCGCCGACAGCAGGGTTTGAAAAACATCGCTGGCGATCTGCACCACGCGTGCAGCCGCCTGATAAGCCTGCTGGTAACGGATCAGATCGGCGGCTTCCTCGTCGAGATTGACGCCGGACTTCGATTCCCAGGCCGACTGCGCCTGCGATTGCAGCGCGGTCTGTGCATCGAGCTGGATGCCGGCCTGCTGCGACTGCGAACCGATGCGCGCGACCATGGCGCTCTGCGCCGCGCTCAGCGAATCCTTGCCGCCATTGAGCAGGGTCTGCGCACCGAGTGCGGCCAGCGCCTGCGCATTGCTGTTGCTGCTGCTGTTGGCGGCCGAACCGGCAGCGGCGGCAGCGATGCTGCGCGCATTGCTGGTGGCCATGCCGATCTCGCCCGCCGCATGGGTGGTGGGCTGGACCAGAAAGCGATCGCCGGCCTGCGCGCTGCCGCCGACGGTGATCGAGACACCGCCCAGCACCAGCGGATCGGCCAGCGTGCCGCTGCCACTGAGGCTGACGCTGGCGCCGCTGCGCGCGTCGCTGGCGCTCCAGGCGCTGCCGTCATAGCTGAGCACATAGTTGCTGGTGCCCAGCGCCGAGACGCTGCTGACCGAGGCGCTGAGCGTGGCGCTGCCCGTGTTGTTGGTGTTGGTCAGCACGCCGACCGCCGGCACCGTGAACAGATTGCCGCCGGCATTGCCATCCAGATCCACGCCCGCGGCGTTCTGCTGGTTGACGCTGACCGCCAGCGCGGTGGCCAGGCGCCCGATTTCGTTCTGTGCGGGCTGGATCAGCTCGCGTCGCGTGTCGAGCAGGCCGCCGATGGCGCCGCCGCTGATCTGCGAGGTGATGCTCTGCCCGCCGTAGGTGATGTCGAGATTGCCGCTGTGATAGGCGTCGTCGGCAAGGCCCAGCGCCGTGGCGTCGCCGGCCAGCACCAGGGCCTGGCCGGTGGTGGTGAAGACATTGACGCTGCCATCGGCCTGCGCTTCGGTGCGCACGCCGATGCGGCTGGAGATTTCCTTGACCAGCTGATCACGCTGATCGAGCAGATCGTTGGGCGCCTGGCCGCCGAACTGCGCCTGCGCCACCGTGATCTGGTTGTTGAGCTTGGCCAGCTGATCGGTGTACTGATTGAGCTCGCCGACCGTGGTGCTCAGGCCGTTGTTGACCTCATCGTTGAGCGAATCGAGCTGACCCTGGATCTCGTTGAAGCGCGAGGCCAGGGTGTCGCCGGCGGCGAGAAAGGCCTGCCGCACGGAACTGGAAGTCGGATTGTTGGCCAGGGCATTGGCGGCGCTGAAGAAGCCCGACAGCGGCGTGGCCAGGTTCAGCGAGCTGTCCGACATCAGGCTGTCCAGACGCGAGGCGTAGCTGGCATAGGTGTCGGCACGCGACTGCGAGCTGGTATAGCCCTGCAGCAGATTCACGGTGCTGGCATCGCTGATGCGCGCGATCTGCGCGATCTGCACGCCGGCGCCCACGTAGCCGGCGCCGGTGCCGGTGCCCTGCACCGAACTCAGGCTGACGCGCTGGCGCGAATAGCCCTCGGTGTTGGCATTGGAAATATTGTGGCTGGTGGTGTTCAGCGCGGTCTGGTAGGCCAGCAGCGCCGACAAGCCGGTGCCAAGCATGTCGCTCATTGCATATTCCTCATCACAGCGCGTAACGCCGCGGCAGCTGCGCCACGGCCGAGCGCATGGTGCCGCTGTTGGCAACCTTCAGCAGCTTCTGCGCATAAGCCGGATCGGTGGCGTAGCCCGCGTTCTGCAGGCCGTAGGCGAAAGCCGCCGCATCGCCGCCGCTGCGCAGCGCCTGCGCGTAGCGCGGATTGGACTTGAGAAAGTCCACGTAGTCGTCGAAGGCATGCGCCGGCGACTCGTACGCACGAAACTGCGCGTTCTCGCTCTGCAGGCCCCCATTGCGGTATTCGCCGGTGGTGGCCTGAACCCGCGAGCCCTGCCAGCTCTTATCGGCCTTGATACCGAAAAAGTTGAATGCGGGTTTGCCGGAGGCGTCGGCAATGCCGTGCTGGCCCCAGCCGGTTTCCAGCGCCGCCTGCGCCATCAGCACCTGCGCCGGCACGCCCAGTTCGCGCGCCGCGCGCTCGGCATGCGGCTGGATGGCGGCGATGAAACGCTGCGCCTTGGCATCGCTCTGCTCCTCGCCATCGACCGCGCCACTGGCGGCGGCGGACGGGCTCTGCGTCTGCGTCAGGCTGGCAGCCGCCGGCTGATACGCCCGCAGCCAGGCCTGGGTGTCGCGACGCAGCGTCGCGGCACCGGGCAGCGCCGTGAGTCCCTCGCCGGCACTGTCGGTCTCCGGCGCGGACGCGCCGATGTTCAGGGCGGCGCGATCCGCCGCCAGACGCGCCGAAGGCAAGGACAGCTGCCGCGCGCCGCCCAGGCTGCCGTCGCTGCCATCTTGTGTCGCCGCGTCGGCAGTGCCGTGCTTGCCGCGCAGCTGCTGCACCAGCATGTCGGCCAGTCCCAGGCCCTTGCCCGAGGACAGATGCACGGCCATCTGCTGATCGAAGATGTCGCGATAGAAATCGCTCTGGCCGCCGCCCATCACATCCGAAGCCAGCTCGCCGCTGCGCATGTTCTTCAGCAGCTGCTGCGTGAACAGCGCCTCGAACTGCTGCGCAACCTTGCGCAGCGCCGCGTCGTCGCCCTGCTTGGCTTGCGCGCGCAGGCCGGCAAACTGCTGGAAATCGGTGATGGCGTCGGTGCGGCTCATGCGAAACCGTTCTAGATGACCACCAGCTCGGCGCGCAGCGCGCCGGCTTCACGCAAGGCTTCGAGGATGGCAACCAGATCGCCCGGCGCCGCACCCACCTGATTCACCGCGCGCACCAGATCGTCGAGGTTCACGCCCGAGTCGAACACGAACATGCGGCCATCGCCGTTCTGCGTCACTTCCAGCTGCGAACGCGGCGTCACCGTGGTCTCGCCCTGCGAGAAGGGCTGCGGCTGGCTCACCTGCGGCTTTTCCGAGATGGTCACCGACAGCGAGCCGTGCGCCACCGCCGCCGGCAGTACGCGCACGCGGTTGCCGATGACGATGGTGCCGGTGCGCGAGTTGACCACCACGCGGGCCGCGCTCTCGCCGGCCTGCACCTCGATGTTTTCCAGCACCGACAGAAACGCCACGCGCTGCGCGGGATCGGCCGGCGCCGCCACCGCCACGCTCACCGCATCCACGGCGCGCGCCATGGTGCTGCCGAGGGTGGCATTGATCGCCTCCACCATGTGCGAGGCGGTGGTGAAGTCGGGAGAATTCAGATCCAGACGCAGCTCGGCGGCGCTGGCGAAGGAGTTGCCCACCACGCGCTCCACCTGCGCGCCATTGGGGATGCGGCCGGCGGAGGGCACGTTGATGGAGATGCGCGAGCCGTCCTTGCCGGACACGCCCAGACCGCCGACCACGACATTGCCCTGGGCGATGGCGTAGACCTGCCCGTCGGCGCCCTTGAGCGGCGTCATCAGCAGCGTGCCGCCGCGCAGCGAGCCGGCATTGCCCAGCGAGGACACCGTGACATCGATGCCCTGACCGGGCTTGGCGAAGGACGGCAGCTCGGCACTCACCGCCACGGCGGCGACGTTCTTGAGCTGCGGATTGACGTTGGGCGGCACGGTCACGCCCAGCTGCGCGAGCATGGCTTTCAGGCTCTGCGTGGTGAACGGTGTCTGCGTGGTCTGGTCGCCCGTGCCATCCAGGCCCACCACCAGGCCGTAGCCGATCAGCGGATTGCTGCGCACGCCGGCGACGCTGGCCAGATCCTTGATGCGCTCGGCCAGCGCCGGCTGCGGCGCCAGCAGCAGCCACTTCGACAGCAGGACCACCAGGAAACGTCGTATCAGGGGTCGCTTGCCTTGCAGGGTTTTGATCATGAAAACGTGCTCGCGGCGGGTCACATCAGAAGGGGAACAGCACGGAGCTGAAGAAGCGCGACAGCCAGCCCTGGCTGTTGGCGTCGGCGACGGCGCCGCTGCCCGAGTAGCTGATGCGGGCATTGGCAACACGATCCGAGGTGACGGTATTGGTGGGCGAAACATCGATGGCGCGCACCACACCTTCCAGCGCCACCTTCTCGTTGCCCTGATTCAGATTCAGATTCTTCTCGCCGCGCACGATCAGATTGCCGTTGGCGAGCACGCGGGTGACGGTCACGGTCACCGAGCCCGACAAGGTGTTGGACTGCGAGGACGCGCCGCTGCCGGCGAAGGCGCGATCCGCGCCCAGCTCGGTGGCGTAGCTGAACAGATGTCCGAACACGGTCGGAGCGCTGATGCTGTTCGCGTCCTTCTTGCTGGCGCTGGTGTCGGCCTTCTTCTGCGCATTGGTGCTCTCCACCAGCAGCACGGTGAGCAGATCGCCGACGCGATGCGCTTTCTGATCCTCGAACAGGGTCAGCCCGGAATTGACGGCGTAGATGCCGCCGTCGTTGGCGGGTTTCAGCTCCGGCACCTCGACCGTCTCGGCGGCCTTCGCGTCCTCGCGCGCCGCGTGGCTGGCGCAGGCCGTGAGCGTGACGATCAGCAGCAGACTGGCAAGCTTGCGCATGGGCATCACAGGTTCTGGGTGGCGTACTGCAGCATCTGATCGCTGGTGGAGATCGCCTTGGAGTTCATCTCGTAGGCGCGCTGCGTCTCGATCATGTTGACCAGCTCCTCGACGACGTTGACGTTCGAGGATTCCAGCGCGCCGGCTTGCAGCGCGCCCAGGCCATTGGTGGATGGCGCACCGGTCTGCGGCGAACCGCTGGCGGCGGTTTCGGTGTAGAGGTTCTCGCCCTTGGCCTGCAGGCCGGCGGGATTGATGAAGTCGGCAACCTGCAGCTGGCCCACCTGCTGCGGCGTGCCGCTGCCGGACACCGTCACCGAGACGATGCCGTCGGCGCTGACCGAAATGCTTTGCGCGCCGCTGGGAATCTGCACGCCCGGCTGCACCACGTAACCGCTGGAGGTGACCAGCTGCCCCTGGCTGTTGAGCTGGAAGCTGCCGTCACGCGTGTACGCGGTGGTGCCATCCGGCATCTGGATCTGGAAGAAGCCACGGCCATTGATGGCCATGTCCAGGGCATTGCCGGTCTGGTTGATGTTGCCCTGCGTGAAATTCTTGGCGGTGGCCACCACGCGCACGCCGGTGCCGAGCAGCAGGCCCGAAGGTGCCTGTGTCTGCTGTGAGGTCTGCGCGCCGGGCTGCCCTTCGTTCTGATAGAGCAGATCCTCAAACGCGGCGCGGCCGCGCTTGAAGCCGGTGGTGTTGACGTTCGCCAGATTGTTGGAGACCACGGCCATGCGCGTCTGCTGCGCATCGAGTCCGGTCTTGGCGATCCATAGAGCCTGTTCCATATCCTGCCTCCCGACGGAAATCCGTCTGTGCAGGCAGTCCTACAAGTTCTGGACCAGGGGCAGGAATGCAGGTGGTGTCGGAAATCCAGCGCGGCCCTGCGCCTGAGACCTGAGCCGGAAAAGAATCCAGCTCTGTCATTCCCGCGCAGGCGGGCATCCAGGGATCCTGGTGCAGCGCGCGCAATAAAGTGCCCACGGGATGCCCGCTTGCGCGGGCATGACACCGGGTTTCAACAGCGCGACGCCGCATCGCCTCACCCCTCACCTCTCATGCTTCAGGCTTCAGCTGCCCAGGCGCGTGATGGTGGAGGCCGCCGAGGCGTTGTCCTCGGTGGCTTTCATCAGCTTGGTCTGCGCTTCGAACTGCCGCGACAGGCTGATCATCTGCACCATGGCCTCGGGTAGATTGACGTTGCTGGATTCCAGCGTGCCGCTGGCCAGGAACTGGCCGCTGGCCGGGTCCAGAGTCACGCCGTTCTTGGCGTGCATCAGGCCGTCCGTGCCACGCTGCAGCTGCTCGGGCTTGGCGGTGACGACTTTCAGGCGCCCGATGGCCGACAGCGTCGCCGCGCTCTGGCCTTGCGGCTGCACGGTGATGGTGCCGTCGCCGCCGATCTTCAGCGTGCTGGCCGGCGGAACCGTGATCGGTCCGCCATCGCCCAGCACCGCGAGCCCGCCGGCGGTGCGCAGCTGGCCGGTGGCATCGATCTGCAGATCACCCGCCTTGGTATAGGCCTCGCTGCCGTCGGCACCCTGCACTGCCAGCCAGGCATCCTGACGCAAGGCCACGTCCAGATCGCGGCCGGTGGTCTGCATCGCGCCGCCGCTGCTGTCCCAGCCCAGGTCGGCACCGATGGCGTTGACGCGCGTCGGCAGGCCCGGTCCCTGGATCGCTTTCGCCTGGCTCGACAAGAGCTGCGCGCGAAAGCCGGTGGTGCCGGCGTTGGCGATGTTGTTGCTGTTGACGGCCTGCTGGCGCAGCGTTTCCGCTGCGCCGCTGGCGGCCACATAGAGCGCGCGATCCATGGCGTCAGAGACCTAGTGGGCGATCAGCGCAGATTGATGATGGTCTGCGTGATCTCGTCGGAGGTGGAGATCATTTTCGCGTTCGCCTGGTAATTGCGCTGCGCGGTGATCATGTGCACCAGCTGCGCGGTGACATCCACGTTGGAGTCTTCCAGCGAACCGGACTGCACGGCGCCGAAACCCGGCGAACCGGCGGCGCCCACCTGCGGCGAACCGGAGGCATAGGTAGCGGCCCAGGTGTTGGAGCCCAGCTGCTGCAGGCCCTGGTTGCTGGCGAAGCGGGTCAGCGCCACCTGGCCCAGCGGCGTGGCCTGGCCATTGGTATAGCGCGCCGACACCACGCCCTCGGAATCGATCGAGATGGTGGTGAGCTGGCCGGTGGCATAGCCATCCTGCGTGGAGCTGCTGGAGAAGCTGTTGCCGTACTGCGTGGAGTCGGCGACATTGAGATTGACCGCCAGATTGGCCGAGCCGTTGCTGGAGGTGAAGGCCATGGCCACGGTGCCGCCGGCCGGCGTGGTCAGCGCGCCGGCGCTGTCGTAGGTGAGCGTGGCAGTGCCGGCGTCGGTGCCGTCGATCTGCGTGTGCACGTCCCAGCTGTTGGCGGTGGCGTTCTTCACGAAGTACAGGCTGGCCTGATGCGCCACACCCAGCGAGTCATAGACGGTGACCGCCGTGCTCTGGTTGTAGCTCGTGGCATCGGTGGCATCGAACGTGGTGTTGGAAGGCTGCGTGGCATTGGCCGGCAGGTTGAAGTCGGCGCTGATGCCGGTGGTGGCCTTCGGCGGATTGGTCGAGGTGGACAGCTGCAGGTCGGACAGGTTCGCGGTGTCGAAATTGCCGTTGGACAGCGCCGGGAACACCTGCAGGCGCGAGCCGGTGGAGGTCACCACGTAGCCGCTGGTGTCGGTGCTGAACGAACCGTTGCGGGTATAGGCCAGCGCGCCGTTGTCGGAAACCGTGAAGAAGCCGTCGCCGGAGATCGCCATGTCCAGCGAATTGCCGGTGGCGCTGACATTGCCCTGATCAAACTGCTGCGCCACGCGCGAGGTGTAGACGCCGGCACCGGTCGCCGCCGCGGCGGTGCCGTAGGCGGAGATCGGGAAGATGTCGGCGAACTCGGCGCGCGACTGCTTGAAGCCGGTGGTGCCGACGTTGGCGAGGTTGTTGGCGGTGACGTTGAGATCCGAAACCGCGGCATTGAGACCGGACAGGGCAATCTGGAAAGACATGGTGGGTTCCTCTGCGAAAAATGATGTTGGGTTTACTGCAGGATCTGGCGCACGCCGGAGAGGCTGACCGCGGACAGACCGGTGAGATCGAGGGTGACGGTGTTGTTGGCCACTTCCACACCGGCCACCGGTGCGGCGCCGTAAGTGGTGAGGGCGGTGGCCTTGCCGTCGCTGCCGGTCACCGTGGCTTTTATCGTGTAGGTGCCGGCGGCGGCGGTATCACCGCTGTCGGTGCTGCCGTCCCAGCTGAAATTCACCAGGCCGGATGCCTGCGTGCCGAGATCCAGCGACTTCACCAGCTCGCCGCCGGCGTTGTAGATGCCGACCTTGACCGCGCCGCTGGCACTGTTCTGCACCGCGCCCTGCATCTGCCCGTCGGCGGACTTGTAAGCCTGGCCACCGGCGACCAGCACCTGATGGCCGACCAGATTGGCCGCCTGCAGTGTCTGGTTGGAGGTAAGCGAGCTGCTCAGCGCTTCGATGGACGTCTGCAGGCCCTGAATGCCCGAGACCGTGCTGATCTGCGCCAGCTGGCTGACGAACTGCGAGTTGTCCATGGGCTTGGTCGGGTCCTGGTTCTTCAGCTGCGCGGTGAGCAGGGTGAGAAAATTCTGCTGACTGACTTCCGAGCTGCCGCTGGCGCTGCTGCTGGAACCGGAGCTGGCGCTGGTGCCGGCACTCTTGCCGAGCACGGAAGCCAGCGTGGCATTGTCGATGGTGGACATGATCGTAAATCCTGTTGGGATGGGGGCGCGGCTTATCGGCCGAGCGTGAGCGTGCGCGTCGCCAGATCCTTGGCGGTGTTCATCACGTCGACGCTGGATTGATAGGAACGCGAGGCGGAGATCATGTTGACCATCTCCTCCACGACATTGATGCCGGGTGCATAGACATAACCGTCGGCGTCGGCGAGCGGATGACCCGGCTCGTAACGCTTCTCCGCCGGCTTGCCGCTTTCGACGATGCCGCTCACCTGCACGCCGGCGCTGTCGGGATAGCCCTGCTCCACCGCCGCCTTGAACACCGGCAGGCGTTCCTTGTAGACGGTGTTGGGATCGCCGCTGACGTTGTCGGCATTGGCCAGATTGCTGGCGACGGTATTCAGGCGCGCGGACTGCGCACTCATGGCGCTGCCGGCGATATCGAAGATACGGAAGGAGCTCATGATTATTGTCCGGTGATGGCGGAGAGCAGGCTCTTGACGCGGCCATCGATGAAATTGAGGCTCGCCTGATAACGCAGCGCCGCGTCGGCGAACTGCGCCTGCTCGACCTGGGTATCCACGGTGTTGCCGTCTTCCGAAGGCTGCGTGGCCAGACGCCAGATCGGCTGCGTGTCCGCCACCAGATTGGAATTGGTGGACGCGATCAGCTTGCCGTTGTGGGCATTGGCCTTGTCGAGCTGGGTCTGCGCCTGTGCCAGCACGCTGCGAAAATCGACGTCGCGCGCCTCGAAGCCTGGCGTATCGGCATTGGCGATATTGGCGGCGATCAGTTCAAGACGACGTCGCTGCACCTGCAGCGCCGGTTCCTGTATACCAAACAGCGGATCTGTGATGGCCATTGCAGCGGCCTCGTTGGAAGTCCGCTGTCATCGAGGCAAGTCCTGTGCCTGCGCGTTTTCGCCCTAGGCGACGGCGGTTTGACACTGCCTGACGCGGTCCAGCACCGCCTGCGCCAGTTCGTTGGAATTGAACTTGGCGATGAAGCGGTCGGCACCCACGCGCTGCACCATGGCGTTGTTGAAACCGCCGGACAGCGAGGTGTGCAGCAGGATATAGAGATCACGCAGCTTCGGATCGCGACGGATTTCCGTCGTGAGGCGATAACCATCCATGGCCGGCATCTCGATATCGGAGATCACCATCAACAGCTGCGAGGACGGCGGCGCGGCCTGCGACATCGCCTGCAGACGCTCCAGCGCTTCGCGGCCGTCGGCGACCAGGATCGCTTCGATGCCCAGCTGATTGAGCACTTTCTCGATCTGGTTGCGCGCCACCCGCGAGTCATCGGCCACCAGAACCTTGAGCTGCGCGGCTTCGAGGCGCTGCGCCTCGCCGACCATGTCGTCGGACAGGCTCGGCGAGCCGCCGAGGATTTCGGCCAGCACCTTTTCCACGTCGATGATTTCCACCAGCTGGCTGCCGACGCGGGCCACCGCCGTCAGATAACCGTCGAGCGAGGAACCCGGCGGCGGCTGCAGGGAGCTGACGTCCAGATGCACGATGCGCTCGACCTGCGTCACCAGAAACGCCTGCACGCTGCGATTGAATTCCGCGACGATCAGATGCTGCGAAGCATTGGGATCGGCCAGCTCACAGTCGATGGCGCGCGCCAGATCGATGACCGGCACCACACGCCCGCGCAGATCGACCACGCCGCGCACATGCGGATGCGCGCCGGGCAGCTGCGCCAGCGGCGGACAGCGCAGCACTTCCAGCACCTTGAACACATTGATGCCAAAAACCTGGCGGGCGTCGAGCCGGAACAGCAGCAACGCGAGTCGGTTATGACCGGCGAGCTGTGTGCTGCGGTCGATGCTTTCCAGCAATCCTGTAGCCATGGTGTGTTCGTCGATTGTCCTGCTGCGCTAACGGCCATCAGGCCATGAACTTGAGACGCCGGCGCGGCGTGCGCGGTGAACGGTGTCTGCGGCGCGACCGGCGCGGCCGGGCACAGGCCTTGCCTGCCTCCCGGACATGAAAGCCCGTCCGTCGTTTTTCCGTTATCCCTGCCTGCTGGCCCTGCTGTTGCTGGCGCCGGCGGGCGGCGTCCAGGCCCAGGATTTCGAAAGCACCGCGCGCATCGCCGAACTCGCCGAGCAGGCCGTGGCCCGCAATCTTCCGCCCAGCGCCGAGGTGCACGCCGAAACACCCGACGCAAGGCTGCGACTGCCGGCCTGTGCGCAGCGGCCGCAGGCCGAGCCGGGCGCGGCGCGCGGCGCCAGCGTCAATGTCGCGGTGCGCTGCGCACAGCCGGCGCCCTGGCAGGTCTATGTCGGCGTGCGGGTGCGCGATCCGCGACCGGTGCCGGTACTCGGCCGCGCCGTACAGCGCGGCGAAGTCCTGGATCCGGCGACGCTGCAGACCGAGACCCGTGACATCGCGCAGCTGCCCTTCGGCTATCTGGAGATGCCGGCGCGTTATGCCGGCTATGAATTCCGCCGTCCGCTCGCCGCTGGTCAGGCGCCGGGCCCCGATGATCTGACGCCGCCGAAGTGGGTCAAGCGCGGCGATACCGTGCAGCTCGTGGCCCGTGGCAGCGGCATCGAGATTCGCGCCGAGGGCCGGGCGATGGCCGATGCCGTCGCTGGCGCACGCGTGGGCGTCGAAAACAGCCGCTCCAAGCGCATCGTCGAGGGCGTGGTCAGCGCCCCGGGCGTGGTGGAGATCCGTTTGTGAGCCTGCCGCGCCCCTCCCCTCAAGTTTTGTTCCAGCCAGCCGTTACACTGGGCATACGGCTACTTTGGAACACCTGTCATGTCCGACAAGATTCAACCCGGCGGCGTCAATCGCTACGGCCCCGTTGCCGGCAGCTCGCGCAGCAGCAGCGTCAGCGCCGACAAGACCGGCAGCGCCTCGAGCAGCGGCGCGGCCGGCAAGCGTGGCGATTCGGTCAGCCTGACCGGCGAGGCCTCGCTGCTGCAGGAGGCGCATGCCGCCGCCAGCGGTGCCAGCGGCGTCAACAGCGCCCTGGTCTCGGAAGTGAAGCAGCAGCTGCGGGACGGCACCTACAAGTCCGACCCGCAGATGATCGCCAGCAAGATGCTCAAGACTGAATGGGAGCTCGCCAGCACATGAACCCGATCGCCAACGCCTCGCTCGAAGACCGCCTGCAGCAGAACCTGCAGGCCCAGCTCGACTGCACCCGCCAGCTGGCGGAGCTGCTGAGCCAGGAGCGTGGCGCCTTGGTCGGCAGTGATGTGGAGCGCCTGGAACAACTCACGCAGGCCAAGGCCGAGGCCGCCGGCCAGCTGCAGAACCTGCATCGCGGTCTGCTGCAGCTGCGCGGCAATTCGCGCCAGGCCCTGGACCTCTGGCTCGGCGGCCTGCGGGCGGCGCTGCTGGCGCAGTGGCGGCAGTTGATCGAACTCGCCGAGCAATGCCGGCGGGCCAATGATGACAACGCCCAGCTGCTCGCCTCGCGCGAAGCGCAGCTGCGCAACACCCTGCGCGTGCTGCGCCCCGCCGGCAGCGCCGAAGTCTACGGCCGCCGCGGCAGCTTCGACCTGGGCCTGCCCGGCCGCAGCTTCGGCAGCGCCTGAAGCCCCGCCTGCGGCGCACGCCGCGCCGGCAATTTCCTCAAGCCTCCAGGATGCGGTGACGGATGCCGATCACCCGCGCCGCCAGTCGCGTCAGCTCGGCATTGCGTTCCAGCAGCAGACCCTGACGCTGCAGGGCGTGGCGGTGTGAGATGCCGCGCAGCGCGCGATACGCCTCGATCAGCACCTCGCGATCCGCCCCATCGAGCACCCCGGCCTCGGCCAGTGCGTCGAGCTGCCGCCAGTTGTCCGAATACTCGATCACCGCCGGCGCCCGATGCGCCTCGCGCAGCAGCAGGTACTGGGCGATGAACTCGATGTCGATCAGCCCGCCCTCGCCCTGCTTCACATCCCAGAATTCCTCGCTGGACTTGTCGAGATTGGCGCGCATCTTGGCCCGCATCTCGACGATATCCTGACGCAGCTTCTGCGCATCGCGCGCCTGGCAGAGCACCTCGCGGCGCAGCTGCGCGAAGGCGCGCGCCAGCCCCGGGCTGCCGGCCACGCAGCGCGCACGCGTCAGCGCCTGATGCTCCCAGGTCCAGGCTTCCTTGTGCTGATAGCTGGCATAGCTGGCCATGCTGCTGACCAGCAGGCCCGACTTGCCGTTGGGGCGCAGCTCCATGTCGATCTCGTAGACGCGCCCGGCCGGCGTCTGCGTGGCGAGCCAGTTGATCACGCGCTGCGCCAGGCGCGCATAGAACACGCCGTTGTTGATGCTGCGCGGGCCGTTGCCGGTGTCGCCGTCGAGCAGATCGCAGTCGTGCAGGAACACCAGATCCAGATCCGAGCCATAGCCCAGCTCGATGCCGCCGAACTTGCCATAGGCGATCACCGCGAAGCCGGCCGGGGCGCCGTCGCCGCGCCGTGGCGTGCCGTACTGCGCGCGCATCTCCGCCCAGGCGCGCTGCAGGGCCTGATCCACCAGCGCCTCGGCCAGCCAGGTGAGACGGTCGCTGACCTTCACCAGCGGCAGCACGCCGGTGAGATCGGCGGCGGCGATGCGCAGCGTCATCTCCTTCTGGAAACGTCGCAACAGATTCATGCCCTGCTCGGTGTCCTCCACCGGCACCTCGTCGATGCGCCGGTGCAGCTCGGCGGCGATCTGCTCACGATCCGGCGGCGCGTAGAGCGTGCGCGGGTCCAGCAGGTTGTCGAGCAGCACCGGCGCGCGCGCGATGAATTCGCTGAGCCAGGGACTGGCCGCGCACAGCTGCAGCAGCTGCCGCCGGGCGACGGCGTTTTCCTTGAGCAGGGTCAGATAGGTGGAGCGGCCGACGATGGCCTGCACCACTTCCAGCACGCGGAGCAAGGCGGTCTCGGCCGACTCCAGCGTCAGCGCCTCGTCGAACAGGCTGGCCAGCAGCCCGAGCAGACGCTGCTGCGCGTCCTCGTTCATCTGCCGCACCAGCCGCGCGGTGTGCAGGCCCTGCAAGGCCTGCAGCAGCTCGCGGGGCAGACGTCCGTATCCGGCCTGGGTCAGCGCCTCCAGCGCGGCATCGTCCTGCAGCATGCCGAACCACAGCGCGCGCAGCAGGCCGGCGCTGGCCGGCTCGGCGGCGCGCTCGGGTTCGGTGAAGATGCGGTCGAACTGCTGCTGCACGAACTCGCGCACCCGCTCCAGCTGCCGCAGCAGGCTGGCCCAGCTCTCGCAGCGCAGCGCCGCACACAAGGCCGCGCGCGCCTCTTCGCTCAGCGGCAGCGTATGCGTCTGCTGGTCGGCGTGGATCTGGATCGCGTTTTCCAGGCGCCGCAGGAACACATAGCTCTCGTCGAGCTGCGCGGCCACGTCGATCTCCAGATGCCCGCTCTCGCCCAGATAACGCAGCACCGGGCGCAGGCGCGTATCGCGCAGCGCCCGCTCGGCGCCGCCGCGCACCAGCTGGAAGGACTGCACGATGAACTCCAGCTCGCGGATGCCGCCACGGCCGAGCTTGACGTTGTCGGTCTGGCCCTTGCGCGCCACGTCCTCGGCGATCAGGCGCTTGAGATGCCGCAGCGAGCCGATCGCGTCGTAGTCCAGATAGCGGCGGTACACGAAAGGCCGCAGCGCCTGCAGCAGCGCCGTGCCGGCGAGCAGATCGCCGGCCACCGGCCGCGCCTTGATCAGCGCATAGCGCTCCCATTCGCGGCCGTGCACCTGGTAATACTCCTCCATCGCCGCGAACGAGGCCGACAGCGGACCGGCCGAGCCGAAGGGCCGCAGCATCAGATCGATGCGGAACACGAAGCCTTCCGGCGTGACCTGCGCGAGCAGGCGCTGCACCAGCTGCGCGAGCTTCACGAAGTACTCATCGCTGGACAACGGCCGCGCGCCATCGCTCTCGCCGGCCTCGGTGTGGCAGAAGATCAGATCGATGTCGGAGGAAAAATTCAGCTCGCGTCCGCCCAGCTTGCCCATGCCCAGGATCACCGGCGCAATCTCGGTGCCCTGCGCATCGCGCGGCACGCCGTGACGCGCCTGCAGCTGCGCCTGCGCATAAGCCAGGGCACTGGCGCAGGCGGCGTCGGCCAGCGCGGAGAGATCGTTCAGGGTTTCGTCCAGCAGCGCCAGACCGGCGAGATCGCGGCAGGCGATGCGCGCCATGTGCAGGCGCCGCAGGCGGCGCAGCCCATCCATGTAGGCGGCTTCATCGTTCTGCGGCAGCGCGGCGAAGTCCTGCGTCAGCTCGGCGGCGGCCAGCGGCCGCGCGAAAACCCCGGCATCCGCGCCCCAGGCGTGCAGGCGCGGCAGCGACTCGCGCAAGAACACGCTGGCCTGCAGCAGACGCGGCAGTTCATCGCGCAGCGCCGCCGGCAGCCAGTCATGCAGCGCCGTGCGTGTTTGCTCGTCCATGACCGCCGCTCTACAGCGGCGGACGCCGCTGCGCCCAGGGCTGCGCCTGTTCCAGCTGCGCGGCCAGACGCAGCAGCAGACCCTCGCCGCCCGGCGGCGCCACGAACTGCACGCCCAGCGGCAGCTCGTAGCTCTCGCCGGCGGCATTGCGGCAGCTGGCGAAATACAGCGGCACCGACATCGACGGCGTGCCGGTGATGTTGGACAGCTGCGTGAACGGCACCCACTTCAGATTCTCACGCGCGTTCTGCTCCAGCATGTCGGTCTTGAGCAGAAGCCTTTCCAGTCCCAGCGCCAGCACCACGCGCAGCGCGGTCTGCTGCCAGACCGGCGTGACGATCTCGCCGACGCGCGCCGGGGGCGCGGCCATGGTCGGAGTCAGCAGCAGATCGTAGCGGGCGTGGAACTCGGCAAGCTGGTGCGAGTACAGCGCCCAGCGCTGCTGGCCCTCCACGTACTGGCGCGCCGACAGCGCGCGGCCGAAGGCGGCCATGGCGCGGGTGTCGAGTTCGAAATCGGAATCCGGACAACCCGTCTGCCGCTGGATCTCGGCCATGCTCGCCGCGCAGGTGGCAAACCACATGGTGAGAAAATCCAGGGCCAGCTGCCGGCCGTCGAGCTGCGGCTCGGCCTCCTCGACATGATGGCCCAGCGATTCGAGCAGCCGCGCGCTGTGCATCACCGCCTGCACGGCCTGCGGATCCACGGGCGTTTCCAGCGGCGAGCGCGTGCAATAGCCGATGCGCAGCCGGCCCGGGTCGCTGCGCACTTCTTCCAGATACGGGCGCTCGGGCGGCACGATGTAGAAGCTGCTGCCCAGCTCCGGGCCTTGCGTGGCATCGAGCATCGCGGCGCTGTCGCGCACGCTGCGCGTGAGCACATGGTCGACCACTGCGCCGTGCATGCGGTCCAGCTGCAGCGGCCCGCCGGGATTGCGCGCGCGGCCGGGCTTCAGACCGAACAGGCCGCAGTGCCCGGCGGGAATGCGGATCGAGCCGCCGCCGTCATTGGCGCCGGCGATGGGCACGATGCCCGCCGCCACCGCCGCCGCCGCACCGCCGCTGGAGCCGCCGGGCGTGTGATCCAGATGCCAGGGATTGCGGCAGGGTCCCCAGAGTTCGGATTCGGTGATGGCCTTGGAACCGAACTCCGGGGTGTTGGTGCGGCCGAAGATCACCACGCCGGCCTTGAGCCAGCGCTGCGTCATCTCGGCATGGCGCTCGGCCCTGGCCTTGCGCAGGCCGCGACAGCCCAGCGTGGCCGACACGCCCGCGTATTCCTGGCGGATATCCTTGAGCAGGAACGGCAGTCCGGCGAAGGGACCCTGCAGTTTCTCCTGCGCGCGCTCGCGCGCGATCTCGTGCATGGCGATCACGATGGCATTGAGCTTGGGGTTCACCGCCTCGGCGCGCGCCAGCGCCGCGTCCAGCAGCTCGGCCGGACTCACCTCGCCGCGCGCGACCAGCTGCGCCAGCCCCAGACCGTCGTACTGCTGATACTCGTCCTGGCCGATCATGCAAAGCCTCTCCTTGGAATCGCGCAGCCGGTGTTCACGACCGGAAAATGAAATACGCCGCGCCGCACATGCACAGCGCCGCCCACAGATAGTCGAGCTTGATCGGCTGCTTCATGTACAGAATCGCAAACGGCACGAACACCGCCAGTGTGACGATCTCCTGCAGGATTTTCAGTTGCGGCAGTGACAGGCTGGTGTAGCCGATGCGGTTTGCCGGCACCTGGATCAGATATTCGAAGAAGGCGATGCCCCAGCTGATCAGCACCGCGAGCAGCCAGGGCTTGTCGCGCAGATCCTTCAGATGCGCATACCAGGCCACGGTCATGAAAACATTGGACAGGCACAGCAGCGCGGCGGCCTGCACCACAGCGGGATTGATCGGCATGGCAGTTCCCGAAGCATGGAGGAGGAATCCGGCGAGTGTAGAACCGGAGGCGAGGCCTTCGAAACCGGGCCGGCGCCGGGGCCGCCGGCAAAAACCAGAGAGCCGGCGCGAGGCCGGCTCCTGACATCTCCCACGCCGCCGGATTTACAGCGGCAGGTAGGACATCTTGCGCGTGTAATGCACGTAGCCGAGGCTGGCGCCGGCACGCAGGCCCACGCCGGTGCGGATCGGCGCGAGCACGATCTTGTCGCTCTTCTGATAGTTCACGCCGACGCCGGCCACCACATAGAGACTGCCGTCCACCGCCGGGAAGCGCTGGAACAGTTCGGTGGAGGAACGCAGGTTGTAGACCAGGGTGAAGACCTTGGACGCGTTGCCGCCGAAGTCCCAGCCGATCGACGGACCCTGCCAGTACACGTCCTGGCTTTCACCGCCCTTGAACTGCAGGGTGCCCTTGCCGTAACGCAGGCCCACCACCATCGCGCCGCCGCCCTCGGTGCCCATGATGTAGGCATTGGGACGGCCGTAGTCGGAGAAGGTGCGCTCGATGGCCTTGGCCAGACCTTCCGTGGTGGAGCCAAAGAATTCGGAAGCCGCCTTGGTGACTTCATCGGCGCTGTAGGTGTGCGCCTCGTCGGTCTTGCCTTCGCTGGAGGGCTCGACCGGCGCCTGGATATCGCCCGGCTGCGCCTGCGCGCTGGCGGCCTGCGCGCTGAGCACGCCCAGCAGCAGCGCCGTCATCAGAGTCCACTGTTTCATCGAATCTCGCATCGAGCTACTCCTGAACATGGTAAGGGCCGGAGTTCGCCATAGCGGCTCTGAACCCCGGCTTAAAGTTTTTTACGCGCCTGCGGCCAGACGTGTCTGCACGAAGTCGGCGTGCGGAATGAACAGCAAATCGGCGAGCTGACGGATGCGTCCTTCCTCATGCGGCGCAAGCCGGCCATCGGCCAGCGCCACCTGCCAGAGCCAGCTCAGCAGCTCGCGCTTGCCGGCGGCGTCCAGCTCTTCGTTGAGCAGGGCCACGAACTCGTGCATGGAGATGGCCGCGTCGCTGCGATCCAGCGCGCGGCTCAGCAAGGCCTCGGCGCTGGACGCATCGAGCTGCAGTCCGGTGAGCAGCTGCTTGCGGATCAGGCCCAGCTCTTCTTCGCTGCGCGAGAAATCCGCAGCGGCGATTTCCAGCAGCAGCACCGCCATCGCCAGATGACGGTCCAGCCCCGCGCGCGGCGGCGGGGCAAAAGCCTGGGTGAGTCTGCGCAGAAAGCTCATCTAAAAATCAGAACGAAAGTCCGACACGCAGGTTATAGACATTGTAGTCGCCGATATGTTCGTACTCCGGCGTGATTTCCAGCAATGCCAGCGAGAAGCGCAGACCCAGCAGCACGCGCGTGTAGTCCGGGCTCTGGTTCTGCAGCCCCAGGGTGGTCTTCAGCGCGCCGCTGGGATCGGCCTTGGCGCTGACCCGGCCGACGCCCAGATACGGCGTGATGAAGGCGAAGCCCTTGGAGACCAGGGCATCGACCGACCAGGCGCGGTAGTCGAAGTCATCGATGCCGCCGGACTTGGCGTAGCTGGCCGCCAGCGCCAGCGCCGGCGAGGCCACGCCGCCTTCGAGAATCGCGTAGCGCAGCTGGCCGCCATAGAAGTTGGCGCCGCTGCCGGGCACGGCGGTGTAGAAGGCCGCGACGTCGAGTCCCAGCGGCAGGCCCTTGCTGATCGAGCCGCCGACAAAGCCCACGGCATCGACATTGGAACCGGTGAGCGTCTTCCAGGCCGCGTCATTGCGCGTGGCGCCGTAACCACCCACGGCACCGACGCCGATGCCGGTGAGGCCGGTGGCTTCGGCGGGCGCGAGGTTCTTGTAGTTGAACACCGCGCCGACGTCCTTGACCACGTCATGGAAAGCCTGCTGACAGGCCGACAGACCCGCGCTGCAGCTGATACTGAAATCGGCGTTGGCGGCGTGCGCGGATGGCATCAGCGTCAGCAGCAACAGCGAGGCGGCAAGTCTACGCATGGTCGGCTCCGGGGAGGTTCTTGAGGTGGCGCGGAGCATAGCAGAGCCCCGCCACCGTCCGGCTTCAAGCCTGAGGGCCTGTGAAGTGCTCGGCAATGAAGGGCTGCAACTGCTCGGCCAGCTGCGTGAGCTTGCCATGGAAGAAATGTCCGACCTCATGCAGGGTGATCAGCTGCGGCGGCGGCGAAAATTTTTCCAGCACGGCGCGGGTGTCCTCGTAGTTCACCACCTCATCATCGGTGCCGTGCACCACCAGCCAGGGACAGCGCGGCCGCGTCGGCACCGGCAGATGCTCGAAGTACTTGGCAAATGGCGGCGCGATGCTGATCTGCGCGGTGGGCGACAAGCGCGCCGCGGCATTGACGCTGACCCAGGCACCGAAGGAAAAACCCGCCAGCAGCAGGCGCCCCTGCGGAAAACGCTCGCGCAGCCAGCCGGCGAGAAACACCACGTCATCGGTTTCGCCGCGCGCGTGATCGTGCGCGCCCTGGCTCTTGCCCACGCCGCGGAAGTTGAAACGCAGCGCATGCAGGCCGGCCTTCTGCGCGCAGCTGGCCAGGGTGTAGGTGACCTTGTTGCTCATCGCGCCGCCGAGCAGGGGATGCGGGTGGCAGATCAGGGCGTAGTCACCGGTGGCCAGCTCGGCGCGCGGCGCCGACCACAGCGCCTCGATCTGGCCGGCGGGCCCGGCAATCAGCTCGCCGCGGGTCTGGCCGGGTTCTGGAAATGGGTCTGACATGGGCTCGTGTCGGTGTGTGCGGCGATAATTGTGCCCGATCTTTCGCAATGCCCTTGCCAGCGACGCGGCGAACCCGCAGCATCGCGGACGGCCGAACCATTCTCAAGCCCATGCCACCCGATCTTGCGCAACGCTACCCTCGCCTGGCCGAGATCATCGGCATCGACCTGCGCTCGCTTGCACTGCTGCGCATCCTCCTGGGACTGGTGCTGCTGGGCAATCTGCTGCAGCTGCTGCCCGAGGCCGGGCTGTTCTTCTCCGATCAGGGCCTGCTGCCGCGCGCGGCGCTGATCGCCACCGGCGAACCCTGGCGCCTGTCGCTGTATCTGATCAATGGCCAGACCCTGGTGGTGCTGGCGCTGCTGCTGTTGCAGCTGGCCGGCGCGCTGATGCTGACCCTGGGCTTGCGCACCCGCCTGGCCAGTCTCATCAGCTTCGCGCTGTGGATCTCGCTGCTGGCGCGCAATCCCGCCCTGTTTGCGCAGGGCGATGTGCTGGTCGCAGCACTGCTGTTCTGGCTGATCTTCCTGCCGGCCGGCGCGCGCGCCAGCTTCGATGCGGCGCTGTCGCGCCGTGCGCCGCCCGAGGAAAACCTGCACGTGTCCTGGGCCTCGCTGGGCCTGCTGCTGCAGGTGGCCTCGGCGTATTTCTTCGCCGGCCTGCTGCAGACCGGCGCGGCCTGGTTCGGCGAGTTCAGCGCGCTGTCGGAAATCTTCGCCCTGGATCATCTGGTGCTGGCACCCGGCCGCTGGCTGGCGCAGTTCCCGCAGCTCTGCGCCGTGCTCAGCGCCGCGATCCATGTGACGCTGTATCTGGCGCCGCTGCTGCTGTTCATGCCGTATGCGCTGCGGCCGCTGCGCCTGGGCGCGCTGCTGGCGCTGGCTTGCATCGAAATCGCCACGCTGCTGTGTCTGGCCATGGGCAATCTGCCCTGGGTGAGTCTGGCCTCGCTGGCAGCCTTCGTCGGCGGCTGGCTCTGGGATGCGCGCGCTGCCCGGCCGGCCGAGCCGGCGCCGCAACTCTTCTACGACGGCGACTGCGCGTTCTGCCGCAAGAGCGTGCAGGTGCTGCGCACCGTGCTGCTGCTGCCGCAGCTCAAGCTCGCGCCCGCGCAGGACACCGCACGCACCCGCACCCTGATGCAGGCCAACAATTCCTGGGTGCTGATCGACAGCGACGAGCAGGCTTATCTGAAATGGCAGGTGCTGCTGACGCTGTGCCGGCATTCGCCGCTGTGGCGCGTACTGCTGCCGCTGCTGCGCCTGTCGCGGGTGCAGCGCGCCGGCGATGCGCTGTACGACTTCGTCGCGCGGCATCGCGCCGGCATCGGCCGGCTCTGCGCGCCGCTGCTGGCGGAGCCTGAGCTGTGCTGGCAGAGCCCGCCGCGCCTGCTGCGCTTCGCCGCCGTGGCAGCGCTGCTGACGCTGCTGTGGAACCTGCAGGGTGCACAGCTGCTGCCCGCCTTCGTGCAGCGCCTGCTGGCGCCGCCGCTGCAGCTGCTGCACCTGGATCAGCGCTGGGACTTCTTCGCACCCGCGCCCGCCCGCGAGGACGGCTGGTGGGTGGTCGCCGCGCAGCGTGCCGATGGCAGCCAGATCGATCTGCGGCATCCGCAGCGCGGCAGCGCCGATTTCAGCAAACCCGAGCGCGTGGTCGATGAGGCCGCCAACAGCCGCTGGCGCAATCTCGATGCGCAGCTCGCCGAGCCGCAGGCCGTGGCCCTGCGCCAGAGTTACGCCGCCTGGCTGTGCCGGCAATGGCAGGCCGGCGCCGACGATGCGCAGCGCATCCTGAGCCTCAAGCTCATCTACATGCTGGAACGCCGGCCGGAGTCCGGCGGGCCGGCCACGCTCGAACAGCAGGTGATGCTGCGCTGGGACTGCGTCCCCGAGCCAGCCAAGGCCCTGGCGCCCTGAAGCAGCGCTGCACATGGACTTGATTGATATCGGCGCCAGTGAGCCGGGGCTTTCATGGACTGCCAGTGGCAGTCCACGCCCGGATCACGGGCGGGGCTGGGGCCCCGCCCCCGGAGGTTGGCGCTCATGAGCTTGATTGATATCGGCGCCAGTGAGCCGGGGCTTTCGTGGACTGCCAGTGGCAGTCCACGCCCGGATCACGGACGGGGCTGGGGCCCCGCCCCCGGAGGTTGGCGCTCATGAGCTTGATTGATATCGGCGCCAACCTCGCGCACGACAGCTTCGATGCCGACTTCGCCGCGATGCTGGCTCGTGCCCGCGCCGCCGGCCTCAGCCGGATCATCGTCACCGGCAGCTCGCGCGACAGCACGCAGCGCGCCATCACGCTGTCGCGCGAACATCCCGGCTTTCTCCACGCCACCGCCGGCCTGCATCCACATCACGCCAGCGAGTGGAACGAGGAGCTGGCGGCATTCTTTGCCGAGGCCGCGCTGGCGCCCGAGGTGTGCGCGCTGGGCGAATGCGGCCTGGATTACTTCCGCAATTACTCGCCGCACGAGGATCAGCGCCGCGCCTTCGCCGCGCAGCTCAAGCTCGCCGTCGACAGCGGCAAGCCGCTGTTCCTGCATCAGCGCGATGCGCATGCGGACTTCCACGCCATGCTGCGCGAGCATCGCGCGCAGCTCGGCGCAGTGGTGGTGCACTGCTTCACCGACACCCGCGAGGCGCTGCAGGACTATCTGGCCCTGGACTGCCACATCGGCATCACCGGCTGGATCTGCGATGAACGTCGCGGCCGGCATCTGCTGGAAGCCGTGCGTGACATTCCCGATGCGCGCCTGCTGCTGGAAACCGATGCGCCTTACCTGCTGCCGCGCACCGCGCCCAAGAGCGCCAGCCGCCGCAACGAGCCGGCACTGCTGCCTTATGTGCTGCGCGCGGTGGCGCAGGCCCGCGGACAGGACGAGGAGCAGGTGGCGCGCTTCACCAGCGCCAATGCGCGAGTCTTCTTCGCCCTGCCGGAAAACTGAAGCGCCGCGTTCACACCAGCTTGTGACGCAGCGCCAGATGCACCAGCTCGACATCGCTGTCCACACGCAGCTTCTGCTTGATCAGGGTGTGGTAGTTGGCCACGGTCTTGGCGCTGAGCTTGAGGATCTCGGCGATGGCACCGGCGCTTTCGCCCTGCACCAGCAGACGGAAGACTTCGAACTCACGCGCCGAAAGCTGCGCAAACGGATCCTCGCCGCCGAGCTTGTACAAGGCCACCGACTGCGCGACATCCGGACTCAGGAACTGCCGGCCCGCCGCCACTTCCAGCACCGCGCGCACCAGCACTTCCGGTGCACTGCTCTTGCTGATGTAGGCGCGCGCGCCCAGCTGCATGGCGCGATCGGCCAGTGCCGCCTCCTCGTGCATGCTGAACACCAGCACCCGCGCCAGCGCCTCGCGCGCCAGGATGCGGCGCAGCAGTTCCAGACCGCTCATGCCGGGCATGGACAGATCCAGCACCACCACGTCGGGCCGCTCGCTCTGGAACAGGGCATAGCCCTGCTCGCCGCTGCCGGCTTCGGCCACCACCTCGATTTCATGCTGCTCCAGCAGCCGCCGGAAACCCGAGCGGACGATCGAATGATCGTCCACCAGCATCACGCGCACCCGCGTCGCCGCGCCTGATCCCGCCACGCTTCAGTGCTCCTGGAGATGGGCCTGATTGCCTGCCCGCATTGTAAGCCCGGGCCGCTCAGGTTCCGGACGCAGCTGCCGCAGCAGGCGGCGCAGCTGGTTCTTGAGATTGACGCTGATCTGCAGCACCGCCGCCAGACTCTCGGGACGGCGCGCGCGCTGCGCCACCAGCGCCTCGGCATGCAGGGCGCTGAGCAGCTGGCCGATGTCCTCGCGCAGCTGCTGCTCCAGCACGCGCCGCTCCCGCTCGCGCTGCTGATGCAGCTCGCGCAGCCGGCGCCGCAGGCCCTGCGACAGATACCAGTGCAGCAGCAGGGCCGCAGTCGCGGCGGCCAGCAACAGCAGCGCGGCGGCGGACAGGCTCACGGCGCCGGCAGCGCCCCGAGCTTGAGACTCAGGCCCGCCCACACCGCGCGCGGCGCGGCCGGCGCGATGGCGGCGACGTGGTGCCAGTCCTCGGGATTGGCCTGAAACGCGCCGTTGTCATCGAAGGGATTGCCCGCCAGCTGGCCGGAAGTCGCGAAGCGCCGGTCGAAGACATTGTTGAGCCGCGCGAAAACTTCCCAGCGCCGGGCGAAGCGGTAGTTCGAATACAGATTGAGCAGGCCATAGCCACCGATGCGGCCGGGATCGTCGAAGGTGCTGCCCTGCGGGTTGTCACCCGCCTGATGGCGGTTGTTCTCGTTGCCGCGCAGGAACACGCCGGAAGACAGCATCAGGTTCGCGCCCAGCGACAGCCCCCGCAGCAGCTCGTACTCACCGCCGAGCTTGGCGCCGTGCCGGGGAATCAGCGGGATGCGATTGCCGTCGGCGACTTCGATGAAGCCGTCGGCATCGGCGGTGCTGTTGTTTTCCGACACCACGCTGAAGTCGCTCAAGTAACGTGCGTCCACCAGCACGTACTCGGCATGCCATTGCAGCGCCGCCCACTGTCCGGACAGGCCCAGCTCCACGCCGCGCCGCTCGGTGCGGCCGACGTTGGCGAAGTAACCGGCGCCCGAAATCGAGGAGCTGATGAACTGGATGTCGTCGCGATTGAGGGTGCGGAACAGCGCCGCGCTCCAGTTCAGACGCTTGCCGGCAAGGCTGCCACGGCCGCCCGCTTCCCAGGTCTTGGCCACCACCTGCTTGAGCGGCGGATCGGCGGCGAAGGCATTGGGCAGCTTGCAGGGCTGGGTGGGATCGGCGCAGCCCAGTTCGATGGGCGTGGGCACGCGATTGCCTTCGTTGTAATCGACATACAGCGTCAGCGTGGTGTCAGGCGTATAGGTGAAGCCCAGCGCCGGATTGAGCCGGTGAAAATCATGCTCGCCGTTGAGCGCGGTGCCGATGCGGTCGGCAAGCTCGACCCTGGCCTGGTTGTAGCGCAGCGAGGCGGTGAGATGCAGCAGCTTGTACGGCGACCAGGTATCGGTGAAGTAGACGCCGTGATTGCGCTCGCGCCCGATCAGGCTCACGTCCAGCCCGGCATCGCCCAGCGCCTCGGTACGGCGCTGCGCGGTGAGCGTGGCCTCCTGCGTGTACTGCTTGAAGTCGCTGCGGCCGTTGTCATAGCTGCCGCCGAGCGTGAACTGGTTGTCGCGCCCCAGCAGCGGCGCGGTGGCACTCAGCTGCAGCGTGGCGCCGTAGCTGCGCTGCGCGACGCGTGTGCGGTTGTTGGCGGCGTTCTCCTCTGCCAGCTCCTGGCAGTCGCTGGAGTTCGGATCGTTCTCGCAGTCCAGGCTCTCGTAGTCGTCGGCGTAATCGTCGTTGACGTCACCGTTGAAGGTGTGGGTACGCAGGCCGCGGAAATAGACATTGCCGCCCAGCAGCCACTGCTCGCTCAGGAAATGACTGGCGCGGGCATTGACCATGTTGAGCTGGTTCCTGGTGTTGTCCGGTGCGGTGAACACCGCTTCATAGCGCTGCTTGAGCATCGCCACCGGCGCCAGACCGTTGCCGGTGAGATCGGTGTCGGCCCAGGCATAGCTCAGATCGAAGTCAGTGCTTTCGTTTTCCCAGCCGAGCTTGCCGAAGGCCTGCTTGATGTTGGAGGGAGAAAAATCCCGCCAGCCGTCCTCGTCGAACAGGCTGGCGGTGAGGAAATAGTCGAAGTCTCCCTGCGCCCCGCCGGTTTCCAGGCTCGCGCTGCTGCGGCCGAAGGAACCGCCCGAGGCCTCCAGCGCCGTGCCCGGATACTGCTTGCCGCTCTTGGTCTGCACCGACAGCGCGCCGCCCAGGGTGTTGAGACCGAACACCGGATTGGAACCCGGCATCAGGCTCACCGAGGAAATCGCCGACTGCGGCAGCAGATCCCAGTTCACCACATCGCCAAACGCTTCATTGACCCGCACGCCATCCACGTACACCGACAGCCCCTGCGGCGTGCCCAGCAGCGGTGAGGCGGTGAAGCCGCGGAAATTCACATCGGGCTGATACGGATTGTTCTGCGTCTCGTTGACGAACACGCCGCCGAGATTCTGGTTCATGTAATCGGCCAGGCCCGTGCTCCTCTGCTGCTCGATCTGCGCACCGGTGAGCACGCGCACATTGGCCGGCACCTCTTCCACCGGCGTGCCCAGGCCCGGCAAGGGCGTGGTGGCAATCACGGTGACGGTGGGAATCTCCAGCGCCGCGGCCGGATTGGCCGGCGCCTCGTTCTGGGCCTGCGCCGTCTGCACTGCGAACACCGCCAGCACGCCCGCCACCGGGCGCTTGATCCGCCGTCTGTGCACAGCTCCTCCTGTTTTTGTAATGCCCCGGACGCTAGCGAATCGCCACGCCCCAGGGCTGCTTGCCCACTTCGATGCTGCTCAGAACCTTGTTGGTGGCGGTGTCCACCACCGACACCGTGCCGGAACGGCCATTGGCCACGTACAGCTTGGCGCCGCCTTTGGTGAAGTCCATGTTCCAGGGCCGCTGACCGACTTCGACGGTCGCCACCACCTCGTCGCTGGCGGTATCGATCACCGACAGCGTGCCGGCGCCGCCATTGGCGGCGTACACCTGCTTGCCGTCCGGATGCACGGCGATGCCGGCGGTGCGCAGGCCGGTGGTGATGGTCTTGATGATTTTCCAGTGCCGCGTCTCGATCACCTGCACGCTGCCGGCCGACTCGTTGGCCACGTACACACGCTGGCCGTCCGGCGTGAAGCCCATGCCACGCGGATGGCCGGCGCTGGCGATGCGGCGCAGTGATTTGTGCTTTTTCAGATCGACCACTTCCACATCGTTGCTGTTCTCGTTGCTGGTCAGCAGCCAGCGCCCGTCGGGACTGAACACGCAGTGCTCGGGATTTTCGCCGGTAAGCTTGATGGCGCGGGTCTGCGCCAGCGTGGCGACATCGATCAGGAGCACCTGATTGGTGTCCTCGGCGCAGACCGCCAGCGTCTTGCCGTCAGGCGAGAGCTGCGCGCCTTCCGGCCCCTTGTTGGCGGCGATGCTCTTGCGCAGCGCACCGTTTTGCGTGTCGATGGCCAGCACCGCATCGGCCGCGGCATCCACCACCAGCAGCGTGCTGCCGCTGTGATCCACGGCGATGCCCTCGGGCTTTTGCGCGCTCACGCCTTGGGCCGGCAGCGTCGCCACCACCTGATCCGTATCGGTGTCGATCACCGAGATACTGCCGGAACCGGCATTGGGCACATAGGCACGCTGCGCCAAAGCCGGCAGCGCCATCAAGGCCAGGACCATCGCCAGGCTGATGCCCGATCCACTGCTGTTCATGCCGCTCTCCTTCCTGAAGTGATTAAGCCTCGTGCCGATCAGACCTGTCATGCGCCGGACTCCCGAGGATGCCCGGGAAATTTTCCCGGACATCCGGCGTTTGTCCATGCCACCGCGCGGCTTGTGAGCCTCGCGGCTTGTCCCTACACTGACACAGTGTGAGCGCCACGCGTTCACCTGCCGTCGTCATTAGAAGTCTTTGCGCCAGCCGCTCCTGCCAGCGCCGTATCCAACGCTGAGTCGAGGTGCGAGCCGCATGTCCCCGAAAAATTCCCGAGCGCCGCTGTGGCCGCGATGGCTGCTGGCCGGTCCCCTTGCGGCGCTGTGCGCCGCCCTGATCATGGCCGGCGGCGCGCTGTGGCTGCCGCGTGGCGCGGCCGGAATCGACAATCTGGTGCTGCCCATCCTTGCCTTTCCCGCCATCTGGGCGGTGCTGTTCTTCTATGCCTGTCTGACGCGCCACCTGCGCCGCGCCTATGCCCTGCTGCTGGCACTGCTGCTCGCCCATGCACTGGCGCTGGGCCTGCAGCTGAGCTGATGCCATGCTGCGACTACCCCAGCACCAGACCAAGACCCTGCTCGCCATCCACGGCTGGTCGGCCGTGCTCCTGGGCCTGCTGCTCTATGCGGTGATTGTCACCGGAGTGGCTTGCGTGTTCGCCCGGGAAATCGCCGACTGGTCGAGCCCGCTGGAACGAGCGGTGGATGATCCCTATCCGCGTGGCACGGATATGGCCCTGCGCCGCCTGGCCGCGACGGTGCCGGCGCAATATCAGGAAGAGCTGTTCTTCTATCCGCGCGCGGGCGGACGGCTCTACGCCTTCTTCCACCGCCATGAGCAGGACGCCGGGGGCAAGCCGGTGGAGCGCGGCGTGGCCGCCGAGATCGATCCGCTCAGCCTGCAAATTCTCGCGCGCCGCGAAGGCAGCGCCGATGCCTTGCAACGCAGCGAACGCAGCAATGCGCTGGCCGATTTCATGGTGGAGATGCATGTGCGCCTGCACGTGCCCGATCCTTACGGCCTGCTGCTCACCGGCGTGCTGGGACTGGCGATGCTGGTGGCGGCGGTCAGCGGCTTTCTGATTCATCGTCATCTGCTGCGCGAGATTTTCACCCTGCGGCGCTGGCGCGCGCAGCGCGGTGCGGACGGCGCGCTGCTGGCCTCGCGCGACGCGCATGTGCTGGCCGGCAGCTGGAACCTGCCCTTCTCCTTCATCCTGGCTTTCACCGGCAGCTATTTCAGCTTCGCCTCGGCCTTCGGCATTCCGGCGATGGCGATGGTGGCCTTCAAGGGCGATCAGGAAGCGATGATCACCGCCATCGTCGGCCATCCGGCGCAGGAGGACCGTCGCATGCAGGCCACGGCCGATCTCGATGCGATGCTCGCTGATGCGCGCGCGCGCAGCGGCGTGGCGCCGAGCTTCGTGCAGCTTGAACACTGGCAACGCGCCGATGCACGCGTGACCTTCTTCCTGCCGGCACAGGGCTCGCAGCTGAGCAGCCCCACTTATGTCTACGACGGCGCCAGCGGCGCCTTCGTGCAGGAAAAACCGGTGCTCGGCCTGCGACCTTCGCTGGGCGGTGCCCTGGCCGATCTGATGGCGCCGCTGCACTTCGGCAACTTTGCGGGCCTGCTGTCCAAAGCCCTGTGGTTTGCCCTGGGCTTCGCTGCCGCCTACGTGGCCTTGAGCGGCCTGCAACTGTGGACGCAGCGTCGCGCCGAAAGCCGCGCCTGGCGGCGCCTGGCGCGCGCGGTGCACTGGGTGGGCTACGGTCTGCCGCTGGCGCTGATCGCCACCGCCCATGCGTATTTCCCGGCACGCCAGAGCGAGGTGCTGCCGCAGGAAGCCATGATGCAGATGTTTCTGCTGGTCGCCGCGCTCAGCGCGCTGGCGGCGCTGCTGATCCGTGAACTCGCGCAGCTGCGCCGCCTGCTGTTGCTGGCCACGGCCGTGGCGCTGCTGGGATTGCCGGTGCTGCGTCTGCTCTGCGGCGGCCCCGGCTGGTGGCGCGCGCTGCAGGCGCAGCTCTACGGGGTGCCCGCGCTGGACCTGCTGCTGCTCGCCGCCGGCATCTGGTGTCTGTGGCTGATCCGGTCGCCGGGCACCCTGCGCATGCCGTCGCTGCGCGAGCTGCGCTCATGAGCAGCGCGCAGCTGACGCTGCTGTGCCTGCTGCCCAGTCTCGTCGTGCTGTGGCTGCTGGCCAGCCAGGACCCCAAACGCCGCCGCAGTCTGCGCCTGCCGCAGCGCCAGCCGCGCCTGCCGCGCACGCCCGGCGTCGCGCTGCTGCTGTTGCCGGGCCTGCTGCTCGGCGGCTTCGGGCAATGGCCGGCCCTGCTGATGTGGATGGGACTCACGCTGAGTCTGGGCTGGCTGCTGACGCAGCTGCTGGCCTGGCGGGCGTGAATGCACAGCGCGCAGTCAAACCGCTCGTCGCTTGCGGGCTGGCTGTTACCGATTCACTTGATCGCCTGATCCAGCCTGGGTTTCGTGCGCCCTCCGGCGCCCGGGGCCGAAGCTCCCCCGCAGGTCGCTGCCGCTGTCTTTGCTCGCGCAAGGAGAGTACCCGAGCCGGCGCAGCCCGGATGCAGCGCAGCGGAATCCGGGGGCTCATGGTCCACCACCATCAACCGCCCCGGATCACGCTGCGCTTCATCCGGGCGACACAAGCTGCTGTTGCTGCGGCTTCCGGCTTTGGACTCCCCGTCTCTGGCGCCGAGTTGTACGGCGCGCGCTTCGGGAGAGCCGGACAGGAAGTCCGGCTCAGCTGCCCGGCTCAGGCGCCGGCCAGTTCGATCAAGGCGGCGACGCCGAGATGGCCGCGCTCGCGCGCGACTTCGGCGGCGGTCTTGCCGTCTTCGGTTTTCAAGCCGCGATCCACGCCGCGATTGAGCAGCAGCTTCACCAGACTCTCGAAGCCGCGCGAGGCCGCCAGATGCAGCGCGGTCACGCCACTGCCGCCGACACGATGCACATCCGCGCCCAGCGCAATCAGCAGCGGCGCCAGACGCTCGCCGGCCACGCCGGCCACCGCCGCGTGCATCGGCGTGTTGGCCATGGGGTTGGTCGAGACCGCATCGATGCTCGCCCCCAGACCGATCAGGGTGAGCAGGCTGCGGCCGGCGCCGAGAAAGGCGGCCAGATGCAGCGGCGTCCAGCCATCGACGCTGCTCTCGCCCAGCCGCTCGGGACGCTCCAGCACCAGGGCCGCGAGCTTGTGGGAATCATCGATGGCGGCGGCCTCGAACACATCCAGCTCACGATAGCCACGCAGCATGTCGGCGATCTCGCGCGCGCCGTTGTACAGCGCGAACATCAGCGGTGACAGCCCGCCGGGCAAGGGCTCCGTGGCCTGCGAGGCATCGCGCTGCAGCGCGTCCTGGGCGGCGGCGAGATCGCGGTTCTGGATGGCCAGCATCAGGGGGCGCACAGCGGACATGAGGGCGTTACCGGGAGACAAAACGGGCGGCAGAGACTAGCGGGCCGGCGCCTCCGGCTCAATGGCCATCGCCGAGTTTGACGCACTCCAGTTCGCTGACTATGATTGCGCCCCCTTGGACGGTTAGCTCAGCGGTAGAGCATCGCTTTCACACGGCGGGGGTCGGGGGTTCGAAACCCTCACCGTCCACCAAGTCTGGTCAAAAAGCCTTCGGCATCCGCAGATGCCGGAGGCTTTTTTTGTTGACGGGATGCACGGCGCATGCTCGGAATTTGCTCATGACTCGGACCATGCTGCTGCGGCACAGTCCGCAGCATTGTGCCGATGCTGCCTGAGCGAGCCTGACCGTGATCCCGCCCGATATCCCGCTGAAACCCGAACTCGCCTTCGTCGTGCAACTGCAGACCGTTGATCCGATGCACCCCGAACTGCTGTCCGGCCGCATCGAACATATCGCCAGCGGGCAGATCCTGCGCTTCCAGTCCCTGCAGGAGCTGCACGCCTTCATGGGCCGGCACGCCGCAGCCCCCGCAAGGCCGCGTGGCGACGAGGTCTGAGCGTGCCCACCTGCCAGGCTTCACCCCGCTTCTAGACCGGACCCGCCATGCCCCTGCAACGCTCGCTGTATCCCTGGTACGTGGTGGGCGTGCTGATGCTGGCCTTCGTGCTGTCCTTCGCCGACCGTTACATCCTGGGCCTGCTGACCATCGCCCTGCAGCGCGATCTGGGCCTGACGCCAACGCAGCTGAGCCTGCTCATCGGTCCGGGCTTCGTCATTCCGTTCGTGCTCGCCGGCCTGCCCATCGCGCGCCTGGCCGACCGCTACAGCCGGCGCCGGATCATCATCCTGTCCTTGTTGTTCTGGAGCCTGGCGACCCTGGGCTGCGCGTTCGCGCGCGATTTTTCCCAGCTGCTGCTGATGCGTGCGCTGGTCGGCGCCGGCGAAGCGGCGCTGGCACCGGCCGCGTACTCGCTGATCGTCGACTACTTCGCGCCCGAGCGCCGCGCCAGCGCGCTCAGCACGTTCAGCGTCGGCACCTACGCCGGCTCGGGCCTGGCCTTCACGCTCGGCGGCGCGATCATCGCCTATACCGCAAAGGCGCCGGCGACGGCCGACTGGCAATCCTGGCAGCTGGTGTTCATGAGCCTGGGACTCTGCGGCCTGCTGCTGAGCCCGCTGCTGCTGAGCCTGCGCGAGCCGCCGCGCGCCGCGCAGCATCAGGCCCTGCCGCTGGCGGCCTTGCGCACGCAGCTCTGGCAGCGGCGCCGCGTGCTGCTGCACCACCATCTCGGCTTTGCCCTGCTGTCACTGGCCGGCAGCGCCGCGGTGGCCTGGGTACCGGCGTATTTCATCCACAGCTTCGGCTGGCCGCCGGGGCGCTTCGGTCTGGCTTATGGCGGCATCATCGCGCTCTGCGGCAGCGCCGGACTGCTGTGCGCCGGCGCGCTGGCGGATCGCGCCTGGCGCAGCGGCCAGCGTGATGCGGCCCTGCGCCTGGCGGGCAATGCAGCGCTGGGCAGCGCGACACTGGGCCTGCTGTACCTGCTGATGCCCGATGCGCGGCTGTCGCTGCTCATGATGCTGCCCTCGGCCTTTCTCAGCGCCATGCCCTTTGGGCTGGCGGTGGCCTCGCTGCAGGAGCTGATGCCGGCGACCATGCGCGCGCAGGCCAGCGCCCTCTATGCCCTGATCACCAATCTCGTGGGCCTGGGCCTGGGCCCCCTGGCCGTGACCTGGCTGTCGCATCAGCTGTTCGGCGACGAGCAGGCGCTGGGCAAGGCCCTGCTCACGGTGATCGGCAGCACGCAGTTGCTCGCGGCAATCTGTCTTCACTCCGGGCGCAAGGCCTATCGTGAAGCGCTCGAGCACCGCGCGGCGCCCACTTAAAATGCCCGCCGCATCAGACCGCCTCGAAAAAACACAATGAAAAAACCGACACCGGGAACGAACAAGCCGCTGCTCGCACTCACCCTGTACACCCTGGCGGGCGCCGCCGCATACAGCACCGCAGCGCGGGCGCAAAGCGAAGACGCGCTGCCCACGGTGCTGGTCACCGCGCGCCTGCGCACGGAGCCGCTGGCGCAGGTGCCGGCCTCGATGGCGGTGCTCAATGGCGAGACCCTGGCCGAAGAACGGCTGGACTCGCTCGGCGACCTGGACCGCCGCGTCGCCAATCTGCAGCTGGGCAGTCTCAACGGCACGCCCACTCTGTTCATGCGCGGCGTCGGTGGCGGCGGCCGGCAGGTGGGCTTCGAGCCGCGCACCGGTGTTTATGTCGATGGCGTGTTCATGAACGCGCCGCCGATGAGCGACAGCCTGCTGCTGGATCTGGCGCGCGTGGAAGTGCTGCGCGGTCCGCAGGGCAGCCTGTATGGCCAGAACACCGATGCCGGCAATCTCAATCTCATCACCCGTGAACCGGGCGCCACGCGCCAGCTGGAAACCCTGCTGCGCTGGGATGATCGCGGTGAACAGCATCTGGCGGCGGCCGGCGATCTGCCGCTGCGCGAGGACACGCTGGCGCTGCGCAGCAGCGTGAACCTGACGCGCTCGCGCGGCGTGGTGCGCAACAGCTATGACCACGAACGCCCGGATGCCGTCGATGAAGCCGGCGCGCGCACGCGCCTGCTCTGGCGCATCGCACCGGACCTGCGCGCCGATTTCAGCGCCGACGCCAGCCTGCACGCCGATGATTTCCCCACCGGCGAAGCGCGCAGCAATATCAGCGGCAGCGGCCCGGCCAACCCCGCCTCGCCCTACACCGTCTCGCTCAACTCGCCGCAGCGCAACGATCTGCGCAATCGCGGCCTGGGGGCAAGACTGCAGTGGCAGCTTTCCGAAATGCAGCTGGAAGCCATCACCGCGCGACGCCTGTCCAGCCGGCGCTGGCAGGTCGATCTGGATTACTCGACGCTGGACGGCATGACCCTGGACTACATCGACCAGTACCGCCGCGACAGCCAGGAGCTGCGCCTGCGCAGCACACAGGATGACGGCGCGCTGAGCTGGCTCGTCGGTGTCTACACCTACCAGCAGCAGTCTGATTCCAGCCGCGCCACCGATGCGCAGTCGCAGGCCAACCTGCTCAACCCCAATCTGCAGGATGGTGATCGGCTGCTGGTGCTGCCGCGCCTGCGCCAGCATTCCGAGGCGCTGTACGGCAGCCTCGGTTACCGCTTCACCTCGCAGCTCCAGCTCGATGCCGGCCTGCGCTGGCTGCAGCTGCGCCGCGCCCTGGCCTTCGACCAGAACGCCACCTCCGGTTTTCAGCAGCTGGGCTTTGCCAATCTCAGCGATGTGCATGAGCGCAACCGTGAGCACGCCCTGCTGCCGGACGTGGCGCTGAGCTGGCAGCTGCAGCCGCAGCTGCGCGCTTACCTGCGCTACGCGCAAGGCTCCAAGAGCGGCGGCTACAACGCCGAGGCGCTGGTCTCGCCGGCCACCGCGCCCAATGCCTTCGACACCGAAACCGTGCGCAGCTACGAAGTGGGCCTCAAGGGCTGGCAGTGGCGGCAGCGCCTGAGCGCGGACATGGCCTTCTTCCTGGCCGACTATTCCGACTACCAGGTCTCGCAGTTCCAGCTGCAGGGCAGCACCGTGCTGCCGGTGATGAGCAACGCCGGCAAGCTGCGCAGCTACGGCCCCGAGCTGGAGCTGCGTGCACAGCTGGCCCCCGGCCTGAGCCTGCAAAGCTCCGCGGCCTGGCTGCACGCCTGGTATCAGGACTTCCGTGATGGCGGCGGTCCGGGCGTGGACTTTTCCGGCAACCGCGCCGAGTACGCGCCGCGCTGGAACCTCAACAACAGCCTGCAATACCGCCGCCCCTGGCAGTGGCATCAGCTGGCCTGGCTGGACGCCGCGCTGACTTACTCCTGGCGCAGCGGCTTCTACACCCAGCCTTCGAATCTGCCGCCGTTTGCCGCCGACTCGCGCAGCCTGCTCAGCGCGCGCCTGGGCGTGGCCGATGCCGCCGAGCGCTTCCGGCTCACGGCCTATGCCGACAATCTGCTCGACGAGCGCTACACCGAAACGCTCAATCGCGGCACCCTGGGCACTTACTACGGTCGCTACGGACAGCCGCGCAGCGTCGGCCTGCAGCTGCAGTGGCGCTACGACTGAAGCGAGGCCAGCTGCTCACGGGCCTCGCGCAAATCCACGGTGTCGAAGCCCTCGCTGAAGCCCGCGTAAACCTCGTTCAACAGGGCCCGGGCTTCGGCGCCGCGCCGGCCTGAAGCCCAGAGCTTCGCCAGGCTGCGGGCCGCACGCAGTTCCAGCATCCGTGAATGACGTTCGCGGCACAGCGCCAGGGCGCGCTGCAGCAGCTCTTCGGCTGCCCCGGTCTTGCGGCGGTTCTGGCGCAGCAGCAGCTCGGCCTGCAGGCGCAGCACCTCCGGCTCCCAGGCCAGCAGGCCACGCTGCGCCACCAGCTGCAGCGCCAGCGTGATGGCGCGCTGCGCCAGATCCAGCGAGCCGCTGTCCAGCAGCGCGTCGGCCACATAGGCATAGCCGCCGATCGGGTTGTGACTCACCTGCCCGCTGGCGCGCTCCTGCTCCATGAATTCGAACAGGGCCGGCGCGGCGCGTGTCGGCTCGCCCAGGAAACAGTCGGCGATCAGCAGATGCTGACGGCCATACTGGCAGCCGTCTTCATGACCATGCCGCTCGCAGAGCGGCAGCACCTCCTGCGCGTGGCGCCGCAGCGCCTGCCAGTCGCGGCCCAGCATCAGCAGATTGCCGATGACGCCAGCCTCGATCATGCACAGCGCATAAGGGTTGCCGATCAAAAGGCCCATGGCGCGCGACTGGCTGGCGGCATCCCAGGCGGTTTCGGGCTGGCCCAGATACCAGCTGGCCAGGGCATAGCCCGAGTAAGAGGTACAGCTCGGTTCCACTGCCAGCAGCGCCGGCTGCGCCCGCAGCAGGCGCTCGGCGGCCTCGATACCTTGCAGGGCCGCCGCTCTGGCCTGCGGATGCCGGGCCATGATGTTCAAGGTCAGCGCGGCGGTGCCCTGCCCATACGCCTCGAACAAGGGCAGTTCTCGCGCCCGCCCCCAGTCGCTGATGCCCTGCGCAAGAACCGCCGCCGCCTGCAACTCGTCGCGGTAGTGCAGCAGCCGCCACAGCACGCCGTAGGCCAGCTCCACCAGCGCCGGGTTTTGCACCGTCTTGAGCAGACGTTCGAGCGCCGGGCGATGCTCCTGCACCGCATCGGCATGATTGCCATGGCGCGCCTGCAGCGCCACCGCCGCCAAGCCGCGCAGCGCCAGCTCGCTTTCATCGCGCGATGCACCGGCCGGCAGCTGCGCCAGCCATTGCAGGCCGCGTTCGGCCTGTACCTGCAATTCCTCGTTGGCGGTGCGCTGCAGGGCGATGCGCGCCAGCACGATGCTGTAGCGCACGATCTTGTCGGCGGCCCCGGCCTGTTCGTAGTAGTGCAGCAGCTCGCCGGCGACTTCCTCACCACGCGCGCCATAGGCGCGCTCCAGAGTTTCGGCGAGCTGACGGTTCAAGCGCGCACACCGCGCCGAGCTCAGGCTCTGCCGGATCACCTGCTCATAGAGCACATGGCGGAAACGATAACGGCCGCTGCTGGTGCCATCGGGCCAGATCGCCAGGCCATGGTCGAGAACGAACTGCCCCTGCCGCGCCAGATGGTCGCAGCGCCGCTCCACCGTTTCGGCGGCCTCGCCGCTGCAGGCGGCGAGGCTGGCGGCCGCGAACTCCATGCCGGCGACGCTGGCGATCTCCAGCAGCGCCTGATCCTCGGGCTTGAGCTGCGCGAACTGCAGCGCGATCAGATCCTGCAGCGCCTGCGGCAGTGCATCGCGCCCGGCCTCGCGCGCGCTGTCACGGTGCGGCGCGGCGAGATACTCGTAGAGCTGCGCCATGAACAGCGGATGGCCGCCGCTGCGCGCATGCAGGGTCTGCAGCAAGTCCGGCTCGGGCGCGGCAAGGCCGCTGCGCTGCGCCAGGTAATGCGCCACCGCCGCCGCATCCAGATAACCCAGCAGCAACTCATCGGCCTTGCGCGCGGCCTTGAGGCTGCGCAACAAGGCGCGGATGGGATGTGCGGCGATGATCGCGTCCACCGGCCGGTAGGTAGCCACGATCAGCAGCCGCGCGGGCGTCGTGCGCTGCGCCAGCATGGCCAGCAGATCGAGCGTGGACGGATCGCTCCAGTGCAGATCCTCCAGCACCCAGACCAGGGGCTGCAGCGCGCTGAGCTGTTCCAGGGCCTCGGCCAGTTCACGCAGCACCTGCTCGCGGCTGGCGCCCTGGGTCTGGCGCCGCAAGGAGGCCAGTTCGTCGCTGGGCACCAGGGCCGGCAGCTGCCGCAACCAGCCGGGCGCGGCGCGGCGGATCAGCTCCAGCGGGCGCGCATCGCTGGCCCGGCGCAGCAGATTGCCCAGGGCATCGAGCACCGGCAGATAGGCTTCCGCCGCACCCTGATGCTCGGTGCATTGCCCCAGGCCGATCAGGCAGTCCGGATCGCGCTGGCGCAGCTGCGCCAGGAACTCGTTGACCAGGGTGGACTTGCCGATGCCCGCCTCGCCGCCCACGAACACGAGCTGACGCTGTCCGCGCTGTGCCTGCGCAAAGCGCTCCAGCAGCTTGTCCAGCTCGCCCTGGCGGCCGACGAAAGCCTCGGGTCTGGCGGCGGGCGCAAGCGCTTCGCCCGCCGTTGCGCCGGGCGCTTCGGGCAACACGAAACGAAAGCCGACGCGATGCGCGGTGAGCAGGTAACGCGGGGATTTGGGATCGTCCTCCAGGGCGCGGCGCAGGGCCTGGATCTGGAAGGTCAGGGCATCGTCACCCACCACCGTGCCGGGCCACACCGCGTCCATCAAGGCCTGCTTGGTGACCACCTCGCCGGCCTGACGCACCAGCGTCCACAAGGTGGCCAGAGCCTTGGGCTGCAGCTTGATCTCCTGCCCCTCGCGCAGCAGCGGCCCATGACGCCCCAGCAGCCGGAACGGCCCGAATTCAAGCGCGGCGATCTCAGACATCGGTGGAGAGGGTGCGGCCAGGCCATCTGTTGATATGCCGCCATTATGGCGTATCCGATCCATCAGGCCCGGCCGCGCCAGGGCAAGCGCTCTTCCTCGGAGTTTGCTCAGGACTTCCCCCGTGCAGCCCGGCAGCATGCCGGCATAGTCGGGGGCACCCGCGACGAGGGCCATGCAAGGCCCCGGCGGGTGATTGGGGGAAGCGGTGCGGGTCTGCGCACCTGATTGTCGCCAGCGCGGTCGCGAGGGCGCAGTCAGGTGCGCATCTGTACGGCAGCCCCAATTTTCGGGGATCACTGCTTCATGAAATTCAACAAGCGTTTCATGCGCCGCGCCGGCGCTGCGTCGGCATTGGCTGCCGCCTGGTATTCGCCTTACGGCCTGGCCAACACACAGATCAACAGCGTGTATGTGGATGCCGCCAACGGCGTGCTCTACATCGACGGTGCGTCCTTCATCCAGGGCGGTGGCCAGAAGCCCTACGTCGAACTCAACGGTCAGGCGCTGAAGATCAACCCGGCCAACTCCTCGGCCGATCACATCGAGGCGTACATCCCCTCGACGCTGCCCTTGGTCAACGGCGTCGGCTATCAGCTGTTCGTCACCGGCATCACGCCCGGCAGCAGCACCTCACCGCATAACAATCCGCTCTCGGCGCAAGCCAGCTTCTCGCTCAGCGCCTCCTGCCTGGGCAGCGGCGGCTGCGGCGCCACCGGCCCGCGCGGTGCCACCGGTGCCACGGGTGCCACCGGCCCGCAGGGTCCGCAGGGACCGGCCGGCGCCAGCACCGGGGTTCCGGGCGCGACCGGCCCCACCGGCCCGACCGGCGCCACGGGCGCGCAAGGTCCCGCGGGCGCAGCCGGCGCCAGGGGTGCAACCGGCGCAACCGGCGCCGCAGGTGCGGCCGGTGCCGCCGGCGCCACGGGCGCACGCGGCGCGACCGGTCCGCAAGGTCTGCAAGGGGTGCAGGGCAACACCGGCGCCACCGGTGCCACGGGTGCCACCGGCAATGCCGGTGCGACCGGCGCCACGGGCGCGACGGGCGCAACGGGTGCCACCGGCGCAACGGGTGCCGCAGGACAGTTCAGTAGCAGCTACCGGGGCGCCTTCGTGATCGGCGCCAGCTATGCCAAGGGAGACCTGGTCACCGCCAGCGGCTCCACCTGGCTCTGCGTGGTCAACAGCTGCGCAGGCCTGCCCGGCGTCGATGCCGGCTGGACCGCGCTGGCGCAGGCCGGCGCCACCGGTGCAACCGGAGCCACGGGCGCGACAGGTGCCACGGGCACGGCAGGTCAGGCCGGCTCGAACGGCGCGACAGGTCCGCAAGGTGCGACGGGCGCGCAGGGCCTCACCGGCGCCACCGGACCGCGCGGCGCCACCGGCGAGCAGGGCATTCAAGGCGCGACCGGCGCCACGGGTGCCACCGGTCCCCGGGGTCCGACCGGTGCCACCGGTGCCCAAGGCATTCAGGGTGTCACCGGCGCCACAGGCGCCACTGGCTTGCAAGGCATCACCGGTGCGACGGGCATCCAGGGTGCGACCGGCGCAACGGGTGCCACGGGTGCGACCGGCGCGACCGGTAGCATCAGCAGCAACTTCCAGGGCGCTTACGTCGCCGGCAAGAACTACAACACCGGCGCGCTGGTGACTCACGCCGGTTCCACCTGGCT
>NZ_FOFS01000004.1:301448-334756 GCF_900111015.1 Solimonas aquatica
GGCACGGATGGCAACTGGACAGCGCTGGCGCAAGCCGGCGCGACGGGTGCAACGGGCGAAGCCGGCACGGCTGGCGCCACGGGTGCGACGGGCGCTACGGGCGAAGCCGGCACCGTTGGTGCCACCGGCGCTACGGGCGCCACGGGTGCAACCGGCGAACAGGGCATCCAGGGTGCGACGGGTGCCACCGGCCCGCAGGGCGTCACCGGCGCCACGGGCGAACAGGGCATTCAGGGCATTCAGGGCGTGACCGGGGCCACGGGCCCGCAGGGCATCACCGGTGCAACGGGTGCCACCGGCGGGCAAGGCATTCAAGGCGCCACGGGTCCCCAAGGGGCGACCGGCGCAACCGGAGCGCAGGGCGTCACCGGCGCCGCGGGGGCAACCGGCGCCACGGGAGCGCAAGGCATTCAGGGTGCTACGGGCGCAACCGGCGCCACAGGTGCCACCGGCGGCAGCGGCACGTCCACGCTCAACGGCAGCGGCGCGCCCTCGGCCAGCCTCGGCAGCGATGGGGATTTCTACGTCGATACCACCGACAAGGTGCTCTACGGCCCGAAGGCCAGCGGCACCTGGCCTACAACCGGCATTGCGCTCGGCGGCAGCAAGCCCAAGCTGCAGTTGTATGCCAAGCTGACCAACTCGACGAACATCCCGATCGGAAGCTCGCTTACGACTCCTCCAGTGCTGAGCTGGAACAGCACGGTCACAACGCCAGATGCCAGCGTTGCCACCTGGACAGATAGCGACGGCACCAGCGGTCCGGACACCTTCACGGTGGTGACGCCGGGCCTCTACCAGATCAACGTGCAGCTTGTGCATACCTTAGGCGGCGTGATTGCCATGCCGCTGGTCCAGGTCGGCTCCGGCCTGAACGACGGAGACGATATCTTCGGCGATGGCTTCAGTGGCGCCGCCGCTTTCCCGCTCGTCAACCGATCACGCGGCAGCGTTTCCACCACGCTGTATCTGAATACTGGTGATACGTTCCTGATCCGGGCCCAGAACAGCAGCATCAACCTCCCCCTTACGCTGAACTCGGATGGCACCTGCTTCATTCGGGTGGTCAAGCTGGACTGAGCCAGATGCGCGCGGGCGAGGACAGGGGCACGCCTTACCAGCGGGCACTGGCGCTGAGCCAGGCCGGCGAGTCGGCGGCCGCTCTCGCCCTGCTGCAGCCGGCCGTGCAGGCGCCGGACGCAGGCTTCGAGGCGCTGGCGCTGGCGGCGGCGCTTTGCGAGCAGCTGGACCGCCTCGACGAGGCCTTGCGGCTGTACGAGCGCCTGGCCGAGACCCGTCCCGGGCAGGCCAGCCTGTGCAACGCCATGGGCCGGGTCCGCGCGCAGCTGGGCCAGCCGGCGCAAGCCCTGGCCTTGTTCGACGCGGCGCTGGCACGGGAACCGCAGAACCCGGAGACGCTGTTCAACCGGGGCAACGCCCTGCGCCTGCTGCTGCGCCGCGAGGCGGCCATCGAGGCCTACCGCGCCGTGCTGCCGCTGCACGCCGAGTACGCCCGCCTGGCACTGGTGGAAATCGCGCGCCAGCAGCAGGCGCTGCTCGACTTCACGGCGGCGCGCATCAGCTACCTGCAGCTCTATCACGCCAGCGGCGGCACGCTGGATGCCATCGGCTTGCGGCTGGCCAACGAGCACCATATCTGGCCGCCCGATCCGGCCGGCATCGCCGCGCTGGCGCGCGAGCTGGGCGAGGATTACGTGTCCCGCCATCCAGCCGGCCTGCCGCCCTGCCCGGCGCGCCGAGCCGATGCGCGCCTGCGCATCGGCCTGGTGTCGGCCGATCTGTGGTCGCACCCCGTGGGTCACTTCATTCAAGCGCTGCTGGGTGCCAGCGCCGCGCGTGCGGCCGACTGGTTCGTCTATTCCAGCCGTGCAGCGCCGGCCGATGCGCTGACCGAAAGGCTGCGCACACACATGCAGGTCTGGCACGAGGTGGCCGGCTGGCCGGATGCGCGGCTTGCGCAGCAGATCCGCGAGGACGGCATCGATGTGCTGGTGGACCTGTCCGGCTATTCGGCCGGCCACCGCCTCGCCGCCTTCGCGGCGCGGCCGGCGCCGCTGCAGCTGAGCTGGCTGGGCTACCACGGCACCACCGGCCTGCCGTTCATCGATGCCGTGATCGCCGACCCGCAGTGCGTGCCGGAGGGCGAGTCGCATTTCTTCACCGAGCCGCTGCTGCGCCTGCCGCAGACGCGGCTCTGCTACACAGCACCTGCGGAGGCACCACCGATCTCGGCAGCGCCGGTGCTGCGCACGGGCCTTGTGACTTTCGGCTGCATGCAGCGCGCCTTCAAGCTCGGGCCGCAGGTGCTCGCGGCCTGGGCGCGGATCGCCGCCGCGCTGCCGGAGGCGCGCTGGGTGCTGGCACTGGGCGATCCGGAATCCGGCCCGGAGGAGCATGCGCGGCTGCGGCGCCGCTGTGCCGAGGCGGGCTTCACGCCTGCGCATCTGGAAATCCGTGGACTGCGTCCCACGGACGAATACCTGGCCGGCCATGCCGATGTCGATCTGCTGCTCGACACTTTCCCGTATCCGGGCGGCACGACGACCGCTGCGGCGCTGTGGATGGGCGTGCCGACGCTGACGCTGTCGGTGCCCGGCATGCTCGGCCGGCAGGGCGAGCAGATCCTGAAGGCCGCCGGCCTCGCGGATTGGGTCACTTACAGCATCGACGAATACGTGGCCCAGGCCATCGCGCGCGGGCGTGGCGCCGCGCAGGCCACCTGGACCGCGCAGCGCGGGACGATGCGCGAACGCCTGCGCGGCACGCCGATGTTCGATACCGAGCGCTTCGGCCGCGACTGGATGGCCGCCGTGCGCGGGCTCTGGCAGCAGCGTCATGGCGATGCCGAAGCCGAGGCGCGCCTGCCGTCGCGCGAGCGCGGGCCGCGCTTCGTGTTCTACGTGCCTGCCTGCGAGCATCCGTTCGGCGGCGTGAAGGTGATCTACGAGATGGTGGCGGCGCTCAACCGCCTAGGCTGGCGCGCGTTCACGCATACGCCGGCCGGCTCGAAGGCAGGCGAGTTCTGGTCGGTGAGCAAGCATGAGCTGGCGCACTGGCAAGCGGCATCGGGCGACATCGTGATCGCGCCCGAAGTGATGGACGCCACCTGGCTGCGCGCGGTCAAGGCGATGGGCGTGCCGCTCTGGCTCCTGGTGCAGAACTGGTCGTATGTGGGCAGCAGCTTCGTGCGCGATCCGCTCAGCAAGGGCCCGCTGTTCGACGGGGCGCTGGTGGTCTCGGACTCCAGCGAGGCCATCGTCCGCCGCTGTTTCCCGGAGCTGCCCTGCCTGCGCACGCCACCAGCCATCGCCGCGATTCCCGAAGCCGCCGCGGCGGCGCGCCCGGCCATCGCCTACATGCCACGCAAGCTGCCGGAACTGGCGCGCTGGCTGCGCGCGGTGTGGCCGCTGGCGTTTCCCGATCTGGCTGATGTGGCGTGGATCGAGATCGATGGTCTGCCGCATGCACAGGTGCTGGCGCAGCTGCAGCAGGCGCGCTACTTCGTGTCACTGCAAGCCAGCGAGGCGCTGGGACTGCCGGCCCTGGAGGCCATGTCGGCGGACTGCCTGGTGATCGGCTTCACCGGCATCGGCGGCCGTGAATATGCGCGAGCCGACAACGGCATCTGGCTGGATGAAGGCGATGGGCCCGCCTTGCTGGAGGCCTTGGGCGCAGCGCTGCGTGCGGAACGCCGGCAGCCCGGCGTCCACGACGCCATGCGCCGCGCCGGACGCCAGACCGCCGCACGCTACTCGCAGGCCGCACAGGACCAGGCGCTGCTGGCAGCGTTCACGCAGATCGAAGTGCGACAGCGCGAGCGCGAGGCGGCGCGCGTAGGCGCTTGATATATACAAACGAGTGTCGGCAATGCGCCGCAAAGGCACGCAGCGCAGACGTCGTTCGCGCCCAGGGCAGCATCGCTTGCATCGAGCTGTGCGCGTCACCTGAATGTATCAAGGCCAATGAAGCGCCTTACCGAGCTTGAGTTGCCGGCCGCGCAAGAACATCGCGCCTTTTTAGAAGCGGCAGGCACAAGATCCTGGATGAGCTTTGCATGACTTTGCCAGTGCGGCATGCCGGGCCGCTGTCCACTCCGCACTGTCCATGCTCCTTGCGCAATTGCTCGGAGTTTGCTCAGGACTCGCCCTTGCCTGGCCGCAACACTAAAGCCACACCGATGCCGCTCGCGCCTTTATCGGAGCAAGAGAAACGTCGGTCGCAGGATTGACGACTGTCGCGAATCGGGCGCGTCAATCAATCCCGCAGCTCATTCCAATCAACTTAAAAGGAGCTTTGCAATGGAAAAGAAAATCGGCGACAGCGATTTCCCCATGATGGTGTATGGCAGCATCGACAAGAACGGCAGGATAACCAGCGGCAGCAACTTCTCCTGTCACCGCGAGAGCAACGGCACGTATCGCATCGTTTTTTCATTGCCATTTTCCGAAGCTCCCGCCGTCGTCGGCAGCCAGACCAATTTCGGCAGCATGGGTGAGTCCACCTTGGACCAGATCACCTTTCCCTTCGTCTACAAGGATTCATGCACCGTCCTGACCGGAGGCAGCTCCGGCAGCGCCGAAGACCGCAGCTTCTCCTTTATCGCCCTCGGCCCCATGGGGCGATGACTGATCCGCAAGCTCCGCGCAAGGCCGTCAAAAAAATGCAGCGGCGTGTCCGGGCGGGCACGCCGCTGACCCTGATTAAATGGAGAACGCTCGATGCTCTCGTTCCGTGATTTGTACACCGCGTGCCAATCCCAGAAACTGGTCTTCTTTTCCGGAGTCGATGGCGATACGCCATCGCCAGCGCAGTGCGAAACCACCTATGAAGTTCGAATGGTGGAAGACGCACGCAATCTCACCATTCAGAAGTCGTATCGCGTCAGCTGCATGACGCGCGTCCGGGTTCCGGGCTCCGGCACGCAGCACCTGAATCCGAACTCCGGCGATGGCTTCAAGAACTATCCTTTGATGTTGAGCATTGCTTCGGCGATCAAGAATCTCGACGCCGGACAGTTCAAGCTGCTCGATTACTCGCCCAAGACGGTCAATACCGGCATTCAACTTTCGTCCGGCGAAAACTCGGGCAGCTCCAGCAGCTTCTCCCAGCAGCGATCGGTTGGCTCCAGCACGTCCTCCACCAACAGCTATGGTGTTGAGATGTCCCTAGGCGTGATGATGGGCGAGCCGATGGGGTCCGCGGGCGGCAACTTCAGCCACTCGAACACCAGAGAAGCCTCCAGCAGTCTGGCGAGCGGATTTGAATCCAACAAAAGCAGTGCCAGCTCCTCCGGCGCCGCGATGAGCATCAAGGACTGGGGTGGCTACGCATCGTCGGATCCGGCGTCCCTTGCGATGACCTGGATATTCGGTCAGGAGTATCCCTGGAATGGGATTCGTGACCGCTATACACGCGATACAACGGGTGACAAGGTGCGAATCGAGCTGCCTGATTTCGTAGCCAAGCGCCTGTTCGATACCTCCGACACGAACGCCGCGCAGCCGATTCCCTATCCACCATCCGAGCTCTCGTTATTTGGCATCGACTTCACCACGAAAGTGGAGTGGCTGGTACCGCTGAGCAGCTGCGTCGAAACATCCGGGCTGCTCATCGAGCATGGACTGGGATATACCCGAGGCAGCCACTACCGCTCCAACGGCATCTACACCGTTGCTGAAATGGACAGCACGCCCAGCCTGCTGTCGCTCGACTCCCCGTCACTGGATCTGATTCTCCTGGGGCTTGATCCGATCACGCTGTCCGATCCGGAAGGCACTGCGGTCATCGGCTTCTTCCGCAAGCAGTTTCTGGTGCCCCCCAGTCCGGGCGCCGTGGCGCGGATTGTCTCCAACGCCAACAATCTCTATGTCACTGCCACAGGATTCAGCGAGCCGATGCGGGCCACTGTCTCCGGCACGACCCGCGCCAGCCTGAAGATACAGTTCAAGATCGTCGATCCCTATCAGCCGTTCAACCTGAATCTGAAGCACTGGAAGAATTCCGGGTCTGGCTGCCGCCTGGATTTCAAGTTCAACGACGACGAAGACACCGTCGTGACCGTCTACGTCGATGCCAGGGAAGGTGAAGGCGGCACCGACAACACCCTGCAGATTCAGCTTCGCAACAATCAGTACGACTCGATCGACTATCACGATTACCTGCGTCTTGGCATGAATGAAATCGTGATGACCATTTCCCCGATCGGCGATTCCGCTGATCCGGCGGCTTATGAAATCAGGGCCCTCTCCATCACAGACTGATCTCCTTCAAGCCAGTCGACATGAGCAATGTAAGAAAAAAGCGTTCACCGAAGACCGCGTCCACAACACACCGCTCCCGTCCTACATCCGGCGCCACGGCGGCGCCGGCGCGGGTCTTTCAGGCTGCGCGAACGCCGAGATCCTTGCAAGCTTCTCGTGCAGGGCTTGCCAGACCCGTCGCCAAGGGCGTCGCGCCCAGGCAGGCCTTCTCCGGCACCCGCACCAATCGCTCAACGGCGCCGGCCCCCGCACCCGCCGGAGGCGGTCCCGGTGAGAAAGTCACTCACAGTGATCTTTCGAACCGCTTGAGCAAGGTCGGCGAAATGGCGGTTGAAGAAATGAGCTTGACGGCCAAGAGCGTACGGAGCCTGTCGGCGCGGCTGGGCAAGGTCGCGAATCCCGAAGGCCATACCGATGGTGAATGGGTGTCAGCCTTCAAGGCCCAGGGCTTTGAAGGCCGCTATCGAAAGGCGCAAGCGGGACAGGATGAACTGGTCTCCACCTCGTCCATCCGCGAGTTGGCCAGGGGCATGAGCAAGAAATTGAAGGATCGTGGCGCAGGCGAGCCCGCAGCGAAACTGCTGGATCGCGCCATCAACGAGCTTTCAAGAGTTCGCTTTCCCACCGGCATGTCCGGCTTTGCGACGCGTGATGCTTCGATGCAGCATCCAACAAGCCCCAAGCAGCCGGGCGCCTTCGCCCTCGCAAAGGGGGACGCAGGAAAGCTGCATTCACAACTGGATCTGGAGCGCCGGGCGAAGGTCACGGCGGCCATGGAGGCAGCCGTCGAGGACGGCGCCGATCTCGTCTCCATCATCGAAGCGGGACTGAAGGCGGGCATTGCCTACACGCTGGGCAATTTCACTGCGCCACTGGCGGCCAGCAATGTCAGGCCTTTCGCCAGAAGTACGACCGTCACCGCCGCCAACACGCAGACACGGATGCGCGAGAACCTGAAAAGGATATTCGTCGAGCTGGGAGGTCCGCAGCAGGCCGGTACCGATCACGCCATGAGCCGCCCCTGGGTGCGCAACGACACCGCGAGATCGGTCAGCCCGTTCCGAAACGGACCGCGGGGCAAGTAGACAGGCGGCCCGGTCGCCGAGCGGCTCGGCGACAGAATCGATCTGATCCGCCGATGCCGCAGGGCGCGTGCCCGGCGGCCGGGGCGCTCATCGGGCAGCGAGCCCCCATGCTCGGAGTTTGCTCAGGACTTCCCGCCCCCGGCCCGGCAGCATGGCCGGCATTGTCGGGGGACATCCGGGCTGGCCAGCCATGGCGGTCCGGCTCGGGGGACCGGAAGAGTCGGCGGGCAGGCGCTGGTATCAGGGATACAACTGCGCTGAGCCAGCAGACCACCGGCCGCACTTTTGGGGGAATCGCGGGTTCATGAAGCTCAACACATGTTTCGCGGCGGCTCGTGGCGCGGCCGCTTGCGGCGGGCGCGGCTGTCTGCCCGTTCCGGCACCGGACGCGCCAGCCCGGGGGCGGACACCGCCTCCGCCAAGCGCCGCACACCGTCTCGCGCGCTGAAGCCGCGCCGCACCTGCAATCAAAGAACTTTCGGAAGGACCACCGAAATGAACACGATCAAACTCTCTACCGTGCTGTGCCTGAGCCTGCTGCCGCTGTCGGCGGCGCTGGCCCATGTGACCCCGCCGTCCGCCGCATCGGCGCTGCAGCGCATCGACCAGCTGCCGCTGCGCTTCGAGCCGGGCGCGGACGCGCAGGCGGCGCGTTACGCGGCCTTCGGCACCGCTTATGCGCTGGAGCTGCAGGCCACCACGGCCACGCTCAAGCTCCGTCGCGACGGTGCGCCGCTGACCGTCCGCAGCCAGCTGCTGGGCGCCTCCGCCGCCGCCAGGCTGCAGCCTGAAGCGCCGCTGCCGGGCAAGAGCCATTACTTCACCGGCAGCCAGCCTTCGCAGTGGCGCCGCGAGGTGCCGCAGTACGCGCGGGTGCGGGCGCAGAACGTGTATCCCGGCATCGATCTGGTGTACTACGGCAATGGCCGCGAGCTGGAGTACGACTTCGTGCTGGCGCCCCAGGCCGATGCCAGCCGCATCGCGCTGGGCTACAGCGGCACGCAACGCCTGAGCCTGGATGCCGAGGGCAATCTGCTGCTGCACACCGCGCAGGGCACGATCACGCAGCATCGCCCGCTGGCGTATCAAACCGTCAACGGTGAGCGCCGCATCGTCGCCAGCCGTTACCAGCTCAGCAAGGCGGCGCCGCAGCGCGTGCGCATTGCGCTGGGCGCCTACGACCGCAGCCTGCCGCTGACCATCGATCCGGTGCTGAGCTATTCCAGCTATCTGGGCAATAACGCCGGGGCCAGCGCCGTGGTCGTGGATACCGCCGGCAACATCTACATCGCCGGTTCCACTTCCAGCGACTTCCCCACCAGCAGCGGCGCGGCGCAGACCAGCAGCGGCGGCGGCGTGCAGAACGCGTTCATCGCCAAGCTCAATCCCAGCGGCACCGCCCTGCTCTACGCCACTTATGTCGGCGGCAGCGGTTACGCGCTGGCCAAGGGCCTGGCGGTGGACAGCAGCGGCAACGCGTATCTGGCCGGTCTGGTCAACGGCAACTTCCCCACCACCGAGGGCGCGCTGCAGACCCGCTATGCCGGCGGCACTTCGGACGGCTTCGTCACCAAGCTCAGTGCCGACGGCAGCGCGCTGGTTTACTCCACCTATCTGGGCGGTACACGCAGCGGCATCGGCGCCATTGCCGTGGACAGCAGCGGCACGGCGTATCTGGCCGGCACGGTCGCCGAGGGCGGCAGCCTCGCGGTGAGCAAGAATGCCGCGCAGAGCGCCTACGGCGGCGGCAGCAGCGATGCCTTCGTCGCCACGCTCAATGCCGCCGGTTCGGCGCTGAGCTACGCCAGCTATCTGGGCGGTGCGGGCGAGGACTATGCGGTGGGCATCGGCCTGGACGCGGGCGATGTCTATATCGCCGGCAACACCACGGGCAGCTTCCCCGCCAGCAGCGGCGCGGCGCAGACCGCGTTCGGCGGCGGCGAGCAGGACGCCTTCGTCGCGGAATTCGATCCGGCCGCCGGCAATCTGGTCTATGCCTCTTATATGGGCGGCAGCGGTTATGACGGCGCCACCACGCTGGCGGTGGACAGCGGCGGCAATGCCGTGCTCGGCGGTTACACCACCGGCAGCCTGCCGGTGAAGAACGCCTACCAGAGCAGCTTCGGCGGTGGCGATACCGATGGCTTCGTCGCCAAGCTGGCGCTGGGCGGCGGCAGCCTGGTGTTCGCCAGCTATCTGGGCGGCTCGGGCTCGGATCAGATCAATGCCCTGGCGCTGGACAGCAGCAATCGCGTGTATGTGGCCGGCGACACCACCGGCAACTTCCCGCTCAAGGTGGCCACGCAATCCACTTACGGCGGCGGCAGCGATGATGCTTTCGTCGCGGTGTTCGCTGCCGCCGGCAACTCGCTGCTGTTCTCCAGCTATCTGGGCGGCAGCGCCGACGACACCGCCGAGGCGCTGGCGGTGGATGCCAACAGCGGCGTGTACGTGGTGGGCTCCACCACCGGCGGTTTTCCCACCACCGAGGGTGCGTACCAGACCAGCCTGAACGGCGCCAAGGCAGCCTTCGCCGTGAAGATCGCCTCGGCCACCGACGGCAGCAGCACGGATTCCAAGGGCACCTCGGGTGGCGGCGGTGGCGGCGGCCCGATGGCGCCGGGTCTGCTGCTGGGCCTGGCGGCGCTGGCCTTTGGCCGCCGCTGGCGGCGCGGCTGAGCCCTACGCGGTTTTGCCTTGCACCGTGCCGGCCTGCGCCGGCACGATTGTTTCGAGACCCCGCTGACGATTCCGCCATCGCCGATGAGCCGCAAGACCGTTTGCCTGAACATGATCGTGAAGAACGAGGCGCACGTGATCCGGCGCTGCCTCGAATCCGTGCTGCCGCTGATCGACAGCTGGCTGATCGTCGACACCGGCTCCAGCGACGGCACGCAGGCCCTCATCCGCGAGTATCTGAAGGATCTGCCGGGCGAGCTGGTGGAGCGCCCCTGGGTGGACTTCGCGCACAACCGCAGCGAGGCCATCGAGCTGGCGCGCGCACGCGCCGACTATCTGCTGTTCATCGATGCCGATGACTGCTTCCAGCTGGATGCGGGTTTCCGGATGCCGGTGCTGGACGCGCAGGCCTACGAAATCCAGATCGACTACGCCAGCATCAGTTACCGGCGCGTGGCCATGGTCAGCACCGCGCTGCCCTGGCGCTGGGAAGGCGTGATTCACGAATACCTGGAATGCGGGCAGCCCTGTACCCGTGCGCTGCTGCCGGGCGTGCGCATGAAGATCGTCGGCGGCGGCGGCCGCAGCCTGCAGGGCGCCGAGGAAAAATACCGCCGCGATGCCGAGGTGCTGGAGCGCGCCCTGCAGCGCGAGCCGGATCATCCGCGCTACACCTTCTATCTGGCGCAGAGCTATCGCGACTGCGGCGAGCTGGAGAAGAGCCTGAGCGTGTACCGGCGCCGCGCGCAGCTGGGCGGCTTTGCCGAGGAAGCCTTCTGCGCCCTGCTGGAAGCGGCGCGCCTGTGCCGCCGGCTGGGCCGCAGCAGCCGTGAAATCAGCGAAGCCTATCTGCAGGCTTACGATTACCGCCCCACGCGCGCCGAGTCCCTGGGCGAGCTGGCGGAGTACCACCGTCTGAACGGACCCCGCTGGCCGCTGGCGCAGCTCTACGCCAGAGCCGCCATCGCCATCGCGCAGCCCGATGATGTGCTGTTCGTGAGCGTGGAGTGGTACCAGTGGCGTGCGCTGGATGAATACGCCATCGCCAGCTACTGGATGGGCGACTACGAGGCCTGCCGTCAGAGCTGCGAATCCCTGCTCGGCGGCGGTCTGCTACCCGCCGCCCATCGCGAGCGGGTGCAGAAGAATCTGGGCTTTGCGCTGGACAAGCTCGCCGGACGGACCTAACAGCTTGCTGAAAAACGCCATCCTTGGCGTTTTTCAGGTCGCTACGGAAAAACGTGGTTTTCCTGCGCTCCCGGTAATCAAGCGCTTACGCGCTTGATTACCGTTGGCACCTCCATGTGCCAAGCACAGCATGCCGAAAACTCCGTTTTTTAAGCACGCGGCTAGGCGCCGCTCAGCCCTTGGCCAGCTCAGCCTCGATGGCCTGCACCAGCAGCGGCTCATCCGGCGCGGTGTCCGGCGCGAAGCGGCCCACCACCGCGCCGCTGCGGCTGATCAGGAACTTCTCGAAATTCCACAGCACATCGCTGGGGTTTTCCTGCTTGATGCCATAGCCGGCGAGCTTTTCACGGAAATCGCTGCCCGGCTTGTACTGCGCCTGCGGCTGCGCCGTGATCAGCTGCTGGTAGAGCGGATGGCGTGAGCCCGTCTTCACCGAAAGCTTGGCGAACAGCGGGAACTGCACCTTGAACCTGGTATCGCAGAAGCGCTTGATCTCTTCATGCGTGCCCGGCTCCTGCGCGCCGAAGTCATTGCAGGGAAAGCCCAGCACTTCCAGACCCTGGCCGCGATATTTCTCGTAGGCCGCTTCCAGGCCGGCGTACTGCGGCGTGAGGCCGCAGGCCGAGGCCACGTTCACGATCAGCAGCACCTTGCCGCGATACGCCGCGAGCGTGGCGGCAGCACCGTCGATGGTCTGCAGGGGAATGTCATATAGCGCGGTCATGGTGCATCGCTCCCGGAAATATTGTGGCCTGCTGATCCGCAGTGTAGCGACTGCATTCTTCAGTGCGCGTCCAGCACGCCGCTGGCGGCGAGCTGACGGATGCGGAACACGGTGTCCTCGTCGGCATGGCGGTAAGCGCTGCGCACCATATCGCCCAGCGGATTGTCGGCGCGATGATCCTGCGACTGCGCCTCGTAACTGAAGCGCACGAACAGACGCTGCGGCGCGGGTTCTTCGATGCGCATGACCAGTTCAAAGCGATTGCCCGATTCGGAATCCTGCACCTCGTAGCGCACCGCCTCGTCGCCTTCAAAGTGCACGATGTCGCGCACCTCATAGCTGCCGAAACGCAGGCTGCGGCGCAGCTGGCCGTTTTCCAGGTTCTCGATCAGCGCTTCGTCCAGCCAGGGAATGAACAGCTTGGGCGCCTGCGCACGCAGCCACAGGCCGCGCCAGAGCTGTTCGCGACTCAAGGCTTCGATGCGCACGTCGGCGGGATCATTGATCTGCACCAGATGCTCGAAGCGCAGGGCCTGTGCCTCGGCCGCCGCGCTCACGTCATGGCCCCCAGCAGGCGGCGATGCTCCACCATCAGGCAGCGGTCCTGCACCACATCGATGCCGGCCGCGCGCAGGCGCGCCGCGAAATCATCGTCGCGGATTCCCAGCTGCAGCCACACCGCCCGCGGCCGCTTGGCGAGAATATCGTCCAGGTGCCCGGCCAGATCCTGCGGGCGACGGAAGACGTCGAGCAGATCGATCTCGCCGGGAATGTCCACCAGCCGCCGGTACACCGGCTCGCCGAGTATGCGCGTGACCTCCGGGTAGTAGACCGGCACCGGCACCAGCTGGAGTCCGGCCTGCTGCAGATAGCGGGGCACGTAAAATGCCGGCTGCGCCGCCTGGCCTTCGGTCTTGATCCCCAGCACCGCGACGCGATGCACGCCGCGCAGCAGCGTGCGCAAATCGGCGTCCTGGGCCGGGTCCGGCGTGTCGCTCATGGTTTCTCCTCTTTACCGTGAACGCATCCTGCCGTCGGGCGCGACTGCGATGCAAGCCAGGGCGCGCTATGCTCGCCAACAACAGTCTGTGGAGAGCGCCGATGAGCGAAGAGAAATGCCCGTTCGATTTCAACTTCAACCCCGCCAGCTTCAAGGTCGGCGATACCGTCAGCTATCGCGTGCCCAAGCTCGGCGACTGGCCTTTCGCCGCCACCATCAAGGCGGTGCACGAGGACCACATCGAGATCGTCGATCCCAGCCAGCCGGAGAAAGTGATGCGCGCCTCGCGCGTCAGCCGGCCGGTGGTGGCCGACGAAGACGCATTGAGCTGAGGCAAGGTCATGAGCTTCGCCGATCAATTCCGCACCCACGCCGTCGAAAACCAGGCGCCGCCGCTGGGCGAGTACAACGCTTTCGAAACCGACGCGTCGCTGTGCGAGGCCGTGGCCCGCGAGGGCGGCGGCTGGGCGCAGTCACATCTGCATGAATACGGCGCGGTGGCCGGTGGCGAGCTGATGGCGCTGGGCTACACCGCCAACGAGAACAAGCCCAGGCTGAAAAGCTTCGACCGCTACGGCAACCGCATCGACGAAGTGGAGTTTCATCCCAGCTATCACCGCGTGATGCAGCTGGGCATGGCCTACGGCGTGCACGCCTATGCCTGGCGTCATGCCGGCAAGCCCGGCGCGCATGTGGCCCGTGCGGCCCTGGCCTTTCTGCACAATCAGGCCGAAGCCGGCACGGCCTGCCCGCTGACCATGACGCATTCGGCGGCGGCGGCGCTGCAGCACGCACCGGCGCTGGCCGCGCAGTGGCAGCCGCGCATTCATTCCTATGAATACGATCCGCGCGTGCTGCCGGCGGCGCAGAAGCGCGGCTGCACCATGGGCATGGGCATGACCGAAAAGCAGGGCGGCTCGGACGTGCGCAGCAACAGCACGCGCGCTTATGCGCTGGGCGACGGCAGCTACGAGCTGGTCGGTCACAAATGGTTTTTCTCGGCGCCGATGTGCGACGCCTGGCTGGTGCTCGCCAATACCGATGCCGGCCTGAGCTGCTTTCTCACACCCAAGATTCTCGACGACGGCAGCCGCAATGCGATCCGCGTGCAGCGCCTGAAAGACAAGCTCGGCGACTGGAGCAATGCCTCCAGCGAAGTCGAGTTCCTCGGCGCCTGGGCGCAGCCGGTGGGCGGTGATGGCCGCGGCGTGGCGACGATTCTGGAAATGGTGGCGCTCACGCGCCTGGACTGCTGCATCGGCTCGGCGAGCCTGATGCGTCAGGCCCTGGTGCAGGCGCTGCATCATGCGCGGCACCGCAAGGCTTTCGGCAAGCGGCTCATCGAGCAGCCGCTGATGCAGAACGTGCTCGCGGATCTGGCGCTGGAGAGCGAAGCGGCCACCGCACTCACCTTTCGCATCGCGCGGGCCGTGGATGCTTCCAGGCGCGATGCACAGGAAGCCGCGTTCGCGCGTCTGGCCACTGCCATCGGCAAGTACTGGATCTGCAAGCGCTGCCCGGGCTTCGTCAACGAGGCGCAGGAATGTCTGGGCGGCGCCGGCTATGTGGAAGAAACCAATCTGCCGCGCCTCTACCGTCAGGCGCCGCTGAATTCGATCTGGGAAGGCAGCGGCAATATCCAGTGTCTGGATGTGCTGCGCGCACTGAACAAGGAAGAAGGCACGCGCGAGGCGCTGTTTGCCGAGCTGCAGTCGGTGCGCGGTGCGCATCGCGAACTGGACCGCGAAATCCTCCGGCTGCAGGCGGCGCTGGACGATCGTGCCACGCTGGAGCTGCGCTCGCGGCGCATCGTCGAACGCATGGCGCTGGCACTGCAGGCCGCGATACTGCTGCGCGCCGATAGCCCTTCCGCCGCGCTCTGGTGCGACAGCCGCCTCGGCGGCGAACATGGCCTGCAATACGGCACGCTACCCGCGGATGCCGCCTGCGCAACGCTGATCCAGCGTGCATTTTCCGTTTGAACCCGCCTGTTCGCCGCCCTGGCACTGCGGCACTCAAACTACCCGTTAGTGTAGTGCCTGCCCGCAATAGGCCTCCTAGACTGCTACTCAAGCGATTGCGCCCAGAAGCGCAACGAACTTGAACCAGCCGCTGCCATCTCGATGGCCAGGCGCCCGGTCTTGAATTATTAAATGAGGAGGCAGCTTTGTACCCAAGGCACGCTGATCGCGTGTGGCCGAGCGTTGGGCTTGGCGCGCGCTTTGTTCCGCAATCGTCGCGACGCCGCGCGCGCTGCGATTCCGCTCCCTTTCGCCTGAGCTAATCGCATGTACTCGCTTCGTTTTCGCATTGCCCGCTGGGTGATGGCGCACCGGCTTGCCTCGTGGCTGGTGTTTGCGGTGATCACGGCTGGATTTGCGGCGGGCCTGCCGCAGGTGCAGCTCAAGACGATCTTCTCGGACCTGCTGCCCAAGGACGATCCCTTCGTGCAGGTGTTCAAGGATCATCCCAACTTCGGCAATCCGCTGACCATGACCATCATGGTCAAGCGCAAGAGCGGGGATATCTATAACGCCGAGACGCTGAACAAGGTCTGGAAGCTGACCCGCGATGTGGACCTCGCGCCCGGCGTGGACCACGACCAGATTCTCTCGATTGCCACGGAAAAGGCGCGCTACGCCGAGGCCACGCCCTTTGGCATCGACATGCGTCCGCTGATGGAAGACCGCGTGCCTGCCACGCCCGAGGAGCTGGCGGACTTTCGCGGGCGCGTGGACAAGTCGCCCAATGCGCGCACCTTCCTGATCTCCGGCGATGCCAGCGCCACGCTGATCAACGCCACCTTCATCGAGCAGCGCCTGGATTACGGCACGGCTTTCCAGTACGTGCACGATCTGGTGGAGAAAGCCCGCGACGCCGACCACGAAATCTATCTGGCCGGCCAGCCCGCGCTCACCGGCTGGGTCTACAAGTACCAGTCGCAGATGTTCGGCATCTTCGCCGTCACGCTCGGCGCCCTGGTGCTGTCGCTGCTGTTCTACATGCGCAATATCGTCGGCGTGGTCACGCCCCTGGTCACCAGTGCGGTGGCGGCGATCTGGGGCTTTGGTCTGACCGGCTGGCTCAAGTCGCCCATCGAGCCGCTGCTGATGATCGTGCCGCTGCTGCTGGTGGCGCGTTCCTTCTCGCACTGCGTGCAGTTCACCGAGCGCTACTACGAGGTCTACTCGCATGTGCGCGACCGCGTCAAAGCCGCGGAAATCACCATGGGCGTGATGATGGCGCCTTCGGTACTGGGCATCTTCACCGATATCGTCGGTGTGTTCCTGATTGCCATCGCGCCGATTCCGGCCATGGAGCGCTTCGCGCTGTTCTGCGGCTTCTGGTGCATCTGGCTGATTCCCACCGGCGTGGTGCTGATCTCGCTGCTGCTGGCGTCGCTGCCGCCGCCGGACAATGTCGATCGCCTGGTGGGCCGCGAGGGTCGCAGCTCGGCCTTCCAGAATGCCTTCCAGGCCCTGCTGCGCCGGGTGTCTTATCTGTCCTACGGCAAGCCGGCGCGCATCACCACGGTGGTCTTTGCCGTCATCGGCGTGTTTGCGGTCTACACCGCGCTGCAGATCCGCATCGGCAATCCGGTGGAGGGCAGCAATCTGCTCTGGCCGGAGTCGGAATACAACGAGGCGATCCGCCAGATCAACCGTCATTTCCCGGGCGTGAACACCCTGGAGATCGTGCTGGAGCCGAAGATCGCCAACAACCCCAACCGGGTCGCGCGTCAGGCCGATACGGTGATGACCATGTTCCGTCTGCAGCGTGAGCTGGAGCATGACGCGGCGGCGCCGCGCGCGACGCTGTCCTTCGGCGATTACCTGATGGAGGGCAATCGTCTGTTTGCCGGCGGCAATCCCAAGTGGCTGGTGCTGGACCCGGACAACGAGGCGGTCAATGCCGCCGCCATTGCCGTGACGCTCGGTTCCAGCACCAAGGCCTTTGCCAACGTCATCGATTTCAACATGCAGAACTCGACGGTGTCGGCCTGGTACAAGGACAACAAGCAGGAGACCGTCGATGCCGCGCTGGCTTCGGCGCGCGCGGCGGTGGCCAAGGTCGGCATCGATCACAAGGATTTCATCGTGCGTCTGGGCACCGGCACCATCGCCCTGCAGCAGGCCATGAACAATGTGGTCAAGCGTTATCACTGGGTGATCATCGGCCTGCTCAATCTGGTGATTCTGGCCGGCTGCTCGCTGGCCTATCGCTCGCTGGTCGCCGGTCTGATCCTGCTGATTCCGGTGAATCTGTCGAACTTCATTCTCAATGCCAGCATGCATCTGCTCGGCATCGGCCTGGACATCAACTCGCTGATGGTCGCCGCCATCGGTGTCGGCGTCGGCATCGACTACGGCATCTATCTGCTCTCGCGCATCTGCGAGGAGTATCACGCCCAGGAGCAGGACTGGGGCCGCGCCATCACCGCCTCGCTCACCACCACCGGCAAGGCCATCATGTTCACCGCCACCATCATGCTGCTGGCGATCCTGCCCTGGTATTTCCTCTCCGGCCTGAAGTTCATGGCCGACATGGGCCTGCTGCTGGTGCTCACCATGCTCATCAACATGGTCCTCGCACTCGTGGTCCTGCCCCTGCTCGTCTGGCTCGTAAAACCACGATTCGTCGGCCGCAAGGACCTCATCGTCGGTGAGGGCGTCGATCTCTCCCAGTTCACCGCCAGCGACGATGCCCTCCAGCCCGAACTGGCCGTGGCCAAGTGAAGGTGATGAAGCTCATGCGCAAATCCCGCCATTCGATCCAGCGCTTGCTGGCCGGCAGCACGCTGCTGGCGAGTCTCGCCGCCACCGCACTGGCCCCGCCTTCGCTGCAGGTGCTGCTCAAGGGCACGCCGCACGATGCCTTGTTCGCGGTCAGCTTTGATCGCGAGCAGGGCCTGGCGGTGGGCGCCGGCGGCGCGATCTTCGACAGCCGCGACGGCGGCAGGACCTGGAGCGCCGTGACGCCCGCACCCACCGAGCTGGGTCTGATGGGCGTGAGTGCTGCAGCGGGACGCGCGCTGGCCGTGGGTCAGTACGGCCTGGTGCTGCGCCGTGAAGGCAGCGGCGCCTGGCAGCAGGCCGAGAGCGGCAGCAAGCAGCGCCTGTTCGCGGTGAGTCTGAATGCACAAGGCCAGGCGGTGGCGGTTGGTGCTTTCGGCACCGTGCTGTTCAGCAGCGATGCCGGCAAGAGCTGGCAGGCGGTGGCACCGGACTGGACGCCCTACACCAGCGATGGCCAGCAACCGCATCTGTACGCCAGCAGCATCGACGAAGCCGGCAACCTGCTGGTGGCCGGCGAGTTCGGGCTGATCCTGCGGCGCAGCGTGCAAAGCGGCGACTGGCAGCTGCTGCACAAGGGCGATGCCTCGCTGTTCGCGCTGCGGCTCGACAAGAACGGCCACACCTGGGCAGTTGGCCAGAGCGGCTGCGTGCTGCGCAGCGAAGACCAGGGCCAGAGCTGGCAGACGGTGGACATCGGCAGTCAGGCGAATCTGCTCGGCATCCAGGATGGCGGCCCGGGCGAGGTACTGATCACCGGCATGCGCGAGGCACTGCGCAGTACTGACGGTGGCAGCAGCTGGCAGGCCTTGCGCGATCCGCTGGTGCCGGCGTCCTGGTTTGCCGGCATCGCGCAGGCCGGGGATGGCGCGCTGATCACGGTAGGCAACAACGGGCAGATCGTGCGCATCAAGAATTGAAAACGAGCGCGCCGTTCCGGCGCTGGTACAGGCTTTACGACCATGGGGAGAGCATGATGAAAAGGCTGGAGAAGACGCTGTTGGCAATGGCCACGGGCGCGGCGCTGCTGGGGCCGGCACTGGCCAGCGCGCAGGAGGAATCGCAGGGCTGGTTCAGCGGGCTGGATTACACGCTCGGCGGCTTCATCCGTCCCGAGCTGGTGTTCAAGACCGGGGATGAGAATCCCAACAACCAGGACGGCAATCCCTACAACGGCCGCAGCGTGCAGCGCGTGCCGGGCACGCCGGTGCCGGGCGTCAACGCGCTGAGCTTCGAGATTCCCAATCCGCTGCTGGCCGACACCATCGCGCGCCCCATCGCCAGCTCCGACAACTGGACCAGCTACCACATCCTGCGCGGCGAGCTGGAGCTGGGCCTGCACTTCAATGCCGACCTGGGCCTGGTGGCGCGCGTGCGCGGCATCTACGATCCCGGCCACTACGATGAGTTCGATGCGCGCTCGGTGGCGGATGATCGCGGCGGCATCAGCGGCGGCGATCCGGCGCTGTATCAGGGCAAGCCCAATTACTTCGCCTATCACGCCGAAGGCAGCGGCAAGCCCAATCCCCTGGAATGGTCGGGCCGCAACTACATGGTGTACTTCCCGGCCCTGTTCTTCGACTTCAACCACGGCCCGCTGAACGTGCGCCTGGGCAATCAGCAGATCGCCTGGGGCCAGGCCCTGTTCTTCCGCGTCTTCGATGTGCCCAATGGCCTGGACCTGCGTCGCCACAGCATTCTCGATTACGCGCAGGAAGAGTATTCCGACAAACGCGTGCCCTCGCTGGCCCTGCGTGTCGGCTATCAGATCACCGACGAGCTGCTGGCCGATGCCTACTTCCAGAAGTTCCAGCCCACGGTCTTCGGCAATCCCAACACCGCCTACAACGTCATTCCCGCGCAGTTCACCGTGCATGATCTGTATGGCAACTACGACAACAAGTTCAGCTACGGTCTGCGCCTGAAGGGCAATTACGGGCAGTGGGGCTTCCAGGCCATGGCGGTGCGCCGCTACAACCCGGACGGCGTATTCCGCTGGACCGCTTCGGGCGTGGACAAGGCCCTGCCCAGCAGCAATCCCCTGGGTCTGGTCGAGAACACCCTGCATCCCACCGGCCCGATCATGGCGCAGACCGCGTTTGAAGCCTCACCGGGCGGCGTGTATTCGGCTGACGAGTGGTTCCACTACGCCGCCATGGTGCGCCTGGATGGCGTGGCCGGTCTCAACGCCGGCATCGACGAGTTCCAGCCTGCCACCGGTCAGCTGCTGGCCTCGCATGCCGACACCTTCAATGCCGCGCACAACGAGCTCGACACCTTCTTCATCGCTGCCGGCGGCAGTCTGCGCGGTCACATCGCCCGCGAGTATTTCCAGGAGAACGTGTTCGGCCTGGGCGCGAGCTATGTCACCGAGGGTGAACCCGGCTCGATTCTCGATCAGCTGATCATCAATCTGGAAACCTCGTACACGCCCAACCGCGTCTTCACCAATCCCTCGCTGTCCCGCAATTACCTGCGCGAAGGCAATTCGATCAGCGCCCTGGTGATGGAGAAGTATTACCGCTTCACCCAGGCCTTCCCGGCCACCTACTTCGTCTTCCAGGCCATGCATCGCACCAAGGACGATCTGTTCGGCCGTTCGCTCAAGGGTTATGGCGGTACCGATACCTCGGTGCCCACCGGCCTGTCCGGCGGTTCCAACTATCTGGTCTTCGCCTTCCAGCAGCCCTTCCCCCAGGACATCTATCGCGCCGCCTTCGCCGCGCTCTACGACCCCAAGGGCGGTCTGCTCCTGCAGCCCGGCATCAAGTGGAAACCCTCCGGTCCCTGGACCATCGAAGCCTTCTACACCTACATCGATACCGTCTACGGCAATCCCAACAACAACGCCCTCTCCACCGCCAAGTTCGCCAACGAGGGAACCATACGCGTCGGATATCAGTTCTAGCAGCGGCCTGAAAAACGCCAGGGATGGCGTTTTTCGGCCCGCCGCCTACACCCCTTGCCGCAATTTGCGGACTCCACGCCGGCAAATGGCCTCCTCGTTTGCCGGCTTCTTTTTTGAACCTTTCCCATGCGCCTGCTCCGCTACGACCGCCAGTACAGCCGCCGCCATTTCCTGCAGGCCGTGCGCAGCGGCGCGGTCGCCGGCGGCGTGCTGATGCCGCTGTGGGACGCCATCGCCCAGAACGGCGAGGCGGCCAAGGCCTATCCGGAAGAGCTGCAGTCGCTGGAAGCCTACACGCGCGGCCGGCTCAAGGCCGGTGATGAGATTGATGCCGGCAATGTCGAACTGGTGAAGGACTTGCTGGAACCGATCAAGTATCAGCAGATCGCGCGCCTGGGCCGGCGCCTGAAGGTGGTGCCTACCACGCAGGACATCATGCGCCTGAGTCCCTGGGAGTATCTGGAAGCCACGGTGCGCAATCGCGGCCTGGCGCGCTTCGATGCGCAGGGCAATGTGGTGGTGGAAGGCGGCAAGCCCTGGATCGGCGGCAATCCCTTTCCCGCGCCGCAAACGCCGGTGGAGCTGTTCGCAGGGCTCACCCTGAGCTGGGGCCGGCACGACGCCAGCTTCTATGCCATCCGCGAGTACGATCTGGCCGCCAGCGGCGAGATCGAATACGAGTACGAATCCGGCTGGGCGGAATTCTCGCCGGTGGCGCGCGTCACGCTCACGCCCAAACCCTACTGGCCCGGCAGGGAAGACAAGCTGCGCTACCAGTCGGTGTTCTTCGTCTCGCCCGACAGCATCAAGGGCACCTCGTTTCTCAATATCTGGCCCTATGACCAGCACCAGTTTCCGGAACTCTATGGCTATGTCGCGGCCTTCAAGCGCATCCGCCAGTTCCCCACCAACCAGCGCTTCGAGCCGCTGATTCCCGGTTCCACCCTGTATCTCTCCGACGCCTGGGCCGCCGGCGATCCGCTCTACACCTGGGGCAATTACCGGGTGGTGTCGCGCGGACCACTGCTGGCCTCGGTGTCCGGCGCCTGGAATGCCGGACATCCGAACTGGCAGCACAACACCCATGGCGGTCCCAAGGGCAAGACCTTCTGGGACACGCAGGTGGAATTCGTGCCGGAAGCCATCGTCGTCGAAGCCGAACCGCTGAAGTTTCCCCGCGCGCCGGTGAGCAGGAAACGCGTCTGGTTCGATGCCCGTACCCAGCTACCCATCGCCATGGTCAGCTACGACCGTCGCGGCGAGCCCTACCGCAGCTTCGACGGCGCCTACGCGCTCTACGAGTCCGGCGCGCGGCGGGTGATGGACGGCCAGCATCCTTACTGGTCCTGGGGCCATGTGCATGCCTTCGACATCCAGACCGGACGCATGACACGCCTGGAACAGGTGCGGCGGATCAGCGGCGGGCATGACTTCAAGGTCAACGACCCGGGCATCTTCGACTGCTACCTCACCAATGCCGCGCTGATGCGTCTGGCCGCCAGCTGAAGGCGGCAAAAACTACCCGACAGGGTAGCGGCTTTGCCTGGCCGCGCGATTAGTCTGCTCCCACGGTCGTCGGCCCGCCCTGCGCGAGAGCGCCGACGCAAAAGCCAATAAAAGAGGAGAGGCATCGTGAGCAGTTCCATCCACGGCGGCGCCGTGCGCGTCGCTGTCCATTCTTTCGGGAGTTCCACATGAGCGTCAGCGCCCAGAGCATGGCGTCGCAGGCCGGCAAGCTCATCAACATCGACAACGGCGGCACCCTCACCGATTTCTGCCTGATCGATGGCGAGATGGTCTACCGCACCAAGTCGGTGACCACCCCCTACGATCTGTCGAAGTGCTTCTTCGACGGCCTGCGCAAGCTCAGCAGCGCGGTGTACGGCAAGGAAGACCTGCTGCGCCTGCTGCTGTCCACCGACCACATCCGCTATTCCACCACGCAGGGCACCAATGCCCTGGTGGAACGCAAGGGGCAACGCCTGGGCCTGCTGCTGTCGGATATCGACGCCGCCCGCCTGCAGGCCGATGCGCAGAGCCGCGATGTCTTCGCCAGCCTGGTGGCAACACGCGTCGCCAGCCTGGATCTGAACCAGCCGGAAGCCGAGCTGGAGCTGAACCTCACCCGCGCCATCAACAATCTCGCCTCCGAAGGCGCCAACCGCATCGTGGTGGCGGTGGGCGGCGCCGGCCGTGAAGCCGCCGAGCAGCGCCTCAAGCGCATCCTGCTGAAGAAGTTTCCGCCGCATCTGCTCGGCGCGATTCCGCTGCTCTACTCGCATGAGGTGGTGCAGGACGAGGACGACAGCCGCCGCGTCTGGAGCGCGCTGTTCAATGCCTTCCTGCATCCGGCGATGGAGCGCTTCCTGTACAACGCCGAGCACCGCCTGCGCGAGTACAAGACCAAGAACCCGCTGCTGATCTTCCGCAACGACGGCGCCTCGGCGCGCATCTCGCGCACGGCGGCGGTGAAGACTTATTCCTCCGGCCCGCGCGGCGGCGCCGAAGGCGGCAAGGCCCTGGCACAGCACTATGGCTTCAAGCAGCTGCTGGGCATGGACATCGGCGGCACCACCACCGACCTGAGCCTGGTCTCGGGCGGTCAGGTGCGCACCGAGCGTCGCGGCAGGATCGAAGGCGTGAGCACCTCGCTGCCGCTCTGCGATGTGCTCAGCGTCGGCGTCGGCGGCTCGTCCATCATCAAGGTCGTGGGCGAGCGCATCCAGGTGGGTCCGGAATCCGTGGGCGGCGCGCCGGGACCGGCCTGCTTCGGTCTGGGCGGCACGCAGGCCACCATCACCGATGCCTTCCTGGTGCTAGGGCTGCTCGATCCGGCCAGCTACTTCGGCGGCGAGCTGAAGATCGATATCGAACGCGCGCGCGCCGCCATCAGCGAACACATCGCCAAACCGCTGAAGCTCTCCGTGGAAGACGCCGCGCAGGCCATGGAACAGGCCTGGGTACTGAAGGTGGCCGACGCCCTGAAGGCCTACGCCCGCATCGACGCCGACACCACGCTCGCCGCCTTCGGTGGCGGCGGCCCCTTCGTGGCCTGTCGCATCGCCGAAGCCGCCGGCATCCGGCAGGTGGTGATTCCCGGTCTGGCGGCGGTGTTCTCCGCCTTCGGCATCGGCTTTTCCGATATCGCACACGAGTACGAACTGCCGCTGGCCAGCCGCGACGCCGCCGGCCTGCGTGCCGCGCGCGAGCAGCTGCTGGAACGCGCCAAGCGCGGCATGTTCGCCGAAGGCTTTGATCTGGCCAGCTGCCAGATCGAAAGTTTCCTGCAGCACGAGGACACGCTGCTGCCGCTCAGCGGCGAGGCCCTGCCCGCGAAGCTGCCCGCACAGGGCGCGCTGAGCCTGCTGCTGAAAGTCACCCGCCCCATCGCCCGCGCGCAGCTCTCCGGCAGCTTCGGCAAGGCCCAGGCGGCGGCCAAGCCCGCCGGCAAGCGCGAGCTGCTGGCCGGCGGCAAGCACCAGGCCGTGCCGCTGTATCGCGTCGAGGAGCAGAGCGGCGGCGTGAAGGCCGCCGGCCCCTGCGTGCTGGAAGAAAGCTTCTTCACCGGCCGCGTCGAAGCCGGCTGGCAATTCGAAATCAATGCGGCAGGCGACATCCTGCTGAGCCGCGCCTGATCGCGAGGCAACCCGAACATGAAAGTCCTGATCACCGAATATCTGCGCATCAACCTCGATACCGAGCAATGGGAATGCCGCCGCTGCGGCCACGAACATGGCAGCGCGCGCGACAACTACAAGAAGGGCCTGCTGGTTTATGACCGCGACCCGCGCGAGGTCCACAAGCCGCTGCTGGACCCCGCCAAGTACGAGCGCACCTACTCGCCCGATCCCAACTGGTGCCGCATCCTGGAGTACTACTGCGCGCAGTGCGGAACCCTGGTGGAAGCCGAATACCTGCCGCCCGGTCATCCGCCGCTGCACGACATCGAACTGGATATCGATGCGCTGAAGCTGCAATGGAAGGATCGCCAGGAAGTCACCGAACCGCCTGTCGGCCCGGACCTCGCCCTGGAGAAGGTCCTCAACCATCGCGCCCTGCATGCCAGGACGCACGGCCATCAGCACTGAAGAACCGCGAGCCTAGAGACAAGCGATGAAACGAGTATCCGTCGATATCGGTGGCACGTTCACCGACTGCTTCGTGGTCTGGGACAACCAGTACATCGAAGGCAAGGCCCTGACCACGCATCACAACCTGGCCCTGGGCTTCAATGACTCGCTGGGCGATGCCTGCCGCCAGCTGAAGCTGGAGCCGGCCACGCTGCTCTCGGAAGTGGATTCGGTGCGCTATTCCACGACCCTGGGCACCAATGCCCTGATCGAGCGCAAGGGGCCGCGCGTGGGCCTGCTGGTCACCACCGGCTTCAAGAGCACCATCCCGCTGTCGCGTGCGCGCGGCTACGGCGAAGGCCTGCCGGAATCCGCGCAGATGGACATCCCCAATGCCTCGCGCCCGCAGCCCATCGTGCCCATTCCGATGATCCGCGAGGTGCGCGAGCGCGTGGATTATCTGGGCAAGGTGTTCTGGGATCTGGACGAGGACGATGTGCGCCTGCGCATCCGCGAGCTGGTGGACGCCGGCGCCGAAGCGCTGGTGGTGATGTTCACCAACAGCGTGGTCAATCCCGCGCACGAGCTGCGCGTGCGCGAGATTTTCCTGGAGGAATATCCCGCGCATCTGCTCGGCGCCATTCCCATGCTGCTCTCGCATCAGGTGGCCGGCCGCAAGGGCGAGTATGCGCGCGGCACCTCCACGATCATGGACGCCTTCCTGCACCAGATCATGTATCACGGTCTGGGCACGCTGGAACTCAACCTGCGCGCGCAGGGCTATACCAAGCCCATGCTGGTCAGCCACAACTCCGGCGGCATGGCGCAGCTCAATTCCACCGACGCGCTGCAGACCGTGCACTCCGGCCCGGTGTCCGGCATCGCCGCCAGCGAGCATCTGGCGGCGGTGGCCCAGCTGGGCAATGTGGTGGCCACCGACATGGGCGGCACCAGCTTCGACATCGGCATCGTCGATCAGGGCGGCGTGAAGCATTACGACTTCAATCCGGTGATCGACCGCTGGCTGGTGTCCATTCCCATGGTGCATCTGGTCACGCTCGGCGCCGGTGGCGGTTCCATCGCGCGCTACGACCGTCTGTTCGGCTCGGTGGAAATCGGTCCGCAGTCGGCGGGCTCCGATCCGGGCCCGGCCTGCTACGACCGTGGCGGCCTCAAGCCCACGGTCACCGATGCCGACCTGCTGCTGGGTTATCTGGACCCGAAGAACTACGCCGGCGGCCGCATCCCGCTCAATGCCCGCCGCGCACGCCAGGCCGTGGAAGATCAGCTCTGCGATGAGCTGGACATGGACGTGGTGGCATGCGCCAAGCTGATCAAGCGCAATGTCGATGCGAGCATGGCCAATGGCATCGCCACCGAGCTGCGCACGCGCGGCTATGAACCCCGCGACTTCACCATCCTGGCCTATGGCGGCAACGGCCCGCTGCATGCCTGTGGCATCGCCAATGCGCTGGGCGTGAGCCGGATCCTGGCGCCGCCCTACTCCTCCACCTTCTCGGCTTGCGGCGCCGGCAACGTCAACCAGATGCACATCCACGAGATGAGCACCTGGACCGTGCTGTTCGACGCCAATGCCAAGACCTTCTTCTCCGACTACGACAGCTTCAACGCCCATGTCGAGGAGCTGGAACGGCGCGGCCGCGAGGACCTGACGCGTCAGGGCATGAACGCCGCCGATGTGCGCTACCGCCTGGAGCTGGACATGCGCTACGGCAACCAGCGCGTGCAGACCGCTGTGGTCACGCCGCTGCTGCGTCTGAAATCGCAGAAGGACGTGCTGGCGCTGATGGACCAGTTCCATCAGAGCTACGGCGCGCGCTTCGGCGAAGGCAGCCAGTCGCCGGAAACCGGCGTGCGCATCAACACCCTGCGCGTCTGCGCCTATGTGGAACAGCCCAAGGTCACCTTCGCGCCGCTCACGCTCACCGACAAGACCCTGCCGCCGCCCGCGCCGGTGGGCCAGCGCGAATGCCATTTCGTCAGTCGCGACAAGCCGCTGGCCACGCCGATCTACGACGAGCAGGCCCTGGCCGAAGGCACGCGCATCGCCGGCCCCGCCATCGTGGTCACCCGCGCCACCACCTATCTGGTGGAACCGGACTGGACCTATCAGGCCGCGGCGCAAGGCGGCGTGTGGTTCTTTAAACAGTAATCGCAGTTCGTAGGGCGGGTTAGGCGCGACAGCGCCGTAACCCGCCATCACGCGCGGTCCGGCGGGTTACGCGCCTTGTGGCGCTAACCCGCCCTACGAAGGAGAGACAAATGCACGACAAGATTTCTGCCGAAGAACAGGTCCTGATCGACAAGTTCCTCGCCGACAACAAGCTGTTCCTCGGCCCCGATCCCGAGATCATGCGCAATCACTCGATCCAGCCGCGCTCCAGCGTGGAGGACGAGATCCTGAAGAAGGGCCTGGACACGCATCAGGTGCACCATGTGCGCGGCCTGATCAATGCCGCGCTCTCGGAAGCCTTCAGCATGGTCAACCAGATGGGTGCTGCGCCCGGCGCCAAATGGGGCGATCTGGTCACCGGCATCTACACCGCGCAGGGCGATCTGGCCATGATCGCGCCGCACGGCATCATCGCCTTCGCCGCCTGCTGCTTCTATCCGATCCGCTTCATCATCAAGAACTGGATCACCGACCCCACCGTGGGTGTTAAGGACGGCGACGGCTTCATCCACAACGACGCGCGCTACGGCGGGGTGCACAACACCGACCAGTCGATGATGATGCCGCTGTTCTACAAGGGCGAGCTGGTGTGCTGGCTGTCCAGCACCATCCACGAGGGCGAGAACGGTGCCTGCGAGCCGGGCGGCATGCCGGCCGCTGCGGAGAGCAAGTACGACGAGGGCATCAAGATGTCGCCCTTCAAGGTGGTGGAGAACTTCCGCCTGAAGCGCGACCTGGTCACCTTCCTGCAGAACTCGGTGCGCGATCCCAAGCTGCAGCTGGAAGACATGAAGGTGAAGCTGCACGCGGTGATGCGCCTGCGGGAACGCATCATCGCCATCCTCGACCAGTTCGGTCGCGACGCGCTGATGGGCACGCTGCGCCTGCATCTGGAAGACACCGAAACCGAGATGCGCCGCCGCATCCGCGAGATGCCGGACGGCACCACGCGCGTGCTGCAGTTCATGGACTCCAGCCTGCGCGAGAACTGCCTGCAGAAGCTGAGCCTGGCGATCACGGTCAAGGGCGAGCGCCTGATCATGGACTTCCGCGGCAGCGCGCCGCAGTTCATGAACCGCGCGGTGAACACCAACATCGCCTCGTTCAAGGCGGCGCTGTGCACCGGCCTGCTGCAGAACATCTGGCCGGATCTGCCGCACACCATGGCGGTGCTCTCGCCCATCGAGATCATCAGCGACCGCAACTCGATCATCGACGCCGAAGGCGAGATGCCGCAGGCCATGAGCCTGATGCCGATGTTCAAGGCCTGCGTGGCCTGGACCATCCCGATGAACAAGCTCAACTACAGCGTGCCGACGCGCTACTCGGCGATCATCGCCTCGCAGTACGACCAGGCCGCCACCTTCATCTACGGCGGCCTCACCCAGCACGGCGATGTCACCGGCAACTTCTGCTCCGACATCAACGGCAACGGCCAGGGCGCGCGCAGCCATGCCGACGGCGAGCACTCGGTGTCGCCGGTGTTCGGCTTCATGTGCGATTCGGGCGAGCAGGAGATCAACGAGGAAGACACCCCCATCATCCGCCTGGGCGCACAGCGTCTGGCCAAGGACCGCATCGGCTGGGGCAAGTATCGCGGCGGCATGGGCTATGAGCAGATCGCCACCGCGCGCGGCTCGGGCATGTGGGGCTTCATGACCGGCTGCGAAGGCAGCAAGTTCCCCAGCGCGCAGGGCCTGTTCGGCGGCTATTCCTGCCCGTCCTACCAGCTGCTCAAGATCAAGGGCATCAACATCTTCGAAGAGCTGCGCAAGGACCCGAAGGTGGTGGAAGTGTTCGACATCGTCGAGCTGATGAACAAGCAGCCCATCAAGGGCGGCCAGTACAGCAGCAATGACATGGGCATGACCTTCGAGCTGTGCAATGAAGGCGAGATCTACATGATCTGCCAGGGTTCGGGCGGCGGTTACGGTGATGTGCTGGAACGCGATCCCAAGCTGGTGATGAAGGATCTGGCCGAAGACCTGATGTCGCACGAGAACGCGCGCGATATCTACAAGGTGGTCTACGACGAGAAGACCCTGATCGTGGATGAGCAGGCCACCGCCGAGCTGCGCGCGCAGACGCGCCTGGCGCGCATCCAGCGCGGCAAGCCTTTCGAGCAGTTCTGCATCGAATGGGTCAAGCCCGAGCCGCCCACCAACGTGCCCTACTTCGGCAGCTGGAACGACAACAGCGTGATCTGGACCGTGAATCCCGCCATCGGCCTGCGCAGCAACATGCCGGCCAGCGCGATGAGCGGCGTGTTCATGCCCAATCCCAAGGATCTGCAGATCCTGCAACTGCAGGCACAGAACGAGGCTTTGAAAGCGAAGCTGGCGGCGTGCGAAAGCAAGGCTTGAGCGGTGGGGAAGCGCGGCTTGCCCGTTCATCCCGATTCGGCACAACAGAACATCGAAGCGGATGAACGGGCAAGACCCGCCCATGGAGGAGAACCAGATGAGTGAGCAATACGATTACGGCAAGGCCTTTCGCCTCGACGGCAAGACCGCCCTGGTCAGCGGCGCGGCGCGCGGCATCGGCGCGGCCATCGCCCAGGCCCTGGCGCAGGCCGGCGCGGCGGTGGTGGTCAGCGATGTCGCCGAAGGCGCGGGCCGCGAGACGGTGGCCGCCATCGTCAAGGCCGGCGGTCGCGCCGCCTTCCAGAAGCTGGACGTGACGCAGGAAAGCCAGTGGCAGGCGGCGATTGCCGCGAGCATCGCGCAGTTCGGCGGCCTGGACGTGCTGGTCAACAATGCCGGCATCGAAACCAGCGCCCTGCTCACGCAGTGCTCGCTGGAAGACTTCCGCCGCGTGCAGCAGGTGAATGTCGAAGGCGTGTTCCTGGGCGTCAAGCACGCGGTGGCGGCGATGTCGCCCGGCGGCGCCGCCGGACGCGGCGGCAGCATCGTCAATCTGTCCTCGGTGGCGGGTCTGATCGGCACCACCGGACACATCGCCTATCACGCTTCCAAGGGCGCGGTGCGCCTGCTGACGAAAGCCGCTGCCGTGGAATGCGCGCAGCTGGGCACGGGGGTGCGCATCAACTCGGTCCATCCGGCCATCGTCGCCACCGCCATGGGCACGCAGTTCGTGCAGGACTTCGTGGATCTGAAAATCATGCCGGACTACGCCACCGCCGAGGCCGCGTTCAAGGCCGCGCATCCCATGGGCCGCTTCGGCGCACCCAGCGATATCGCCAGCGCGGTGCTGTACCTGGCCTCCGATGCCGCGCGCTGGATCACCGGCAGCGAGCTGGTGCTCGACGGCGGATACACCGCCGCATGAGCCAGCTCGACGCAGTGCTGCAGCGTGGCCATGCGCTGTGGCTGGACTACACGCGCTATGCCGGTGATCTGCTCGCCGGCGGGCGCATTCCCTGGCTGGACGCCACGGGCTACGTCGCCTGGCAGCGCAAGGCGCAGGGCCTGCTCAAGAGCGATGTGCTGAGTCTGGACGTGCAGCAGGTCGTGCTGGCCTGGCTGGCGGCGCACGGCGCGCTGCGCGAGGCCATGGCGGCCAAGCGCCGCGCGGTGTATCCGCTCAAGACCCTGCTTGCCGACGAAGCGCTGCGCGCGCATCTGCAGGAGCTGGCCGCCGGACTGCGCGCGAGCTTCGCGCAGACGCCGCTGGCCCTGGTCTGCCCCACGCCCAGGCTCTGGCTGCTGCAGGCCTATCGTCTCGCGCATGGCGACGAGGCACAGACCGAGATCGGCGAGGACGAGATCGACAGCGCCAGCCTGTATCTGGCCGACTTCCTGCGCGCCTTCGGCGAGTCCGGCCTGGATGTGCTGCTGCTCGGCGAAACCGCCGACAGCGAACCGGCCCCGCCGGCAGTGCTCGCCCTGTATCAGAGCGCCCTCAATGTCGCCGCCCACTATCGCTGGCGCTGCGCGCTGCTCTCGCCCGGCGGGCGCTGCGAAGATGCCGAGGGCATCGATCTGCAGATCGCGCCGCAGCCTGCGGCCAAGGGCCCCGCCGGTCTGCTGCTGGCTGCGGACTTCTGGGATGGCGCGCCGCCGCCGGCCTGTCCGCCCGGCGGCCTGCGTTATGTCGAAATCCCCGCCGGCGCGCAGCCGGAGGCCGTGCTGCAGCGTCTGGCCACGCTGCGCGGCTGATCACCCATTCGAGGAACAAGCATGGTTCGTGAAGGCGAACATCTCTGGAGCCCGCGTCCCGAATTCGTGGACCGCGCCAACATCACGCGCTACCAGCGCTATCTGCGCGAGCAGCATGGCTTGAGCTTTACCGACTACGAGGCGCTGTGGCGCTGGTCGGTGGAAGACGTGAGCCGCTTCTGGGCCACGATCTGGGATTACTTCCAGGTGCAGGCCAGCGCGCCGTATCAGCGCGTGCTCAGCGGCGCAGGCATGCTCGGCACGAAGTGGTTTGAAGGCGCGCGCCTGAACTACGCCGAGCATCTGCTGCGGCACGAGCAGGTCGCCGCGCCCGGCAAGACCGCGTTTCACCATCTCACCGAGAACCGCCCGCTGCGGCAGATGAGCTGGCAGGAGCTGGGCGCGCAGGTGCGCGTGCTGGCCACGCAGTTGCGCAAGCTGGGTTTGAAGCCCGGTGACCGCGTGGTCTCCTACATGCCCAATGTGCCGGAGACCGCGATTGCGATGATGGCCACGGTGGCCATCGGCGCGGTCTGGTCCTCGGCGGCGCCGGAGTTCGGCGTCAAGACCGTGGTCGAGCGCTTCACGCAGATTCAGCCCAAGCTGTTCTTTGCCGCCGACGGCTACCGTTTCGGCGGCCGCGATTTTTCGCGCGAGGACGAGGTGCGGCAGATCGCCGGCGCCTTGCCGAGCCTGGAACACATCGTCTGGCTGCCGTATCTGCATCCGTCGCCACCGCCCGCCGATCTGCCCGACACCGTGCTCTGGTCACAGCTGATGGACCACGCGCCGGTGCCGGCAGCGGACTTCGCCTACGAGCAGGTCGCGCATGACCATCCGCTGTGGGTGGTGTTCTCCTCCGGCACCACCGGCCTGCCCAAGGCCATCGTGCATGGTCACGCCGGCGCCCTGCTCGAACATCTCAAGGTGATGCATTTCCACATCAACCTCACGCCCGACTCGGCGATGTTCTTCTACAGCACCACGGGCTGGATGATGTGGAATCTGGTGATCGCTGCCCTGCTCACCGGCAGCGCGGCGGTGCTCTACGACGGCAGCCCGGTGCATCCGCAGCCGGACCTGCTCTGGAAGCTGGCCGCCGACACCGGCGCCACCAATTTCGGCGCCAGTCCCACCTTCGTGCAGATGATGGAGAAGGCCGGCCTCAAGCCCGGCGAGACTTACGATCTGTCACGCCTGGAAGCGGTGCTGGTGGCCGGCTCGCCGAGCACGCCGGAAACCTTCCAGTGGTTCTATCAGGCAGTGAAGTCGGATCTCTGGGTGACCTCGCAATCCGGCGGCACCGAGCTGTGCAGTGCCTTCGTCGGTGCCTCGCCCACGCTGCCGGTCTACGCCGGCGAGATCCAGTGCCGGCTGCTGGGCATGGACGTGCGTGCGCTGAGCGACGATGGCCAGCGCGAGCTGGTCGACGAGGTCGGCGAACTGGTGGCGGTGAAGCCCTTCCCCTCGATGCCGGTGCATTTCTGGAACGACACGGACGGCAAGCGCTATCGCGAGTCCTACTTCAATGTCTTCGAGCGCGAGGGCGCGCCGATCTGGCGTCATGGCGATTTCATCAAGATCAACGGCCGGGGCGGCTGCTTCATCTACGGCCGTTCCGACTCCACGCTCAACCGTCACGGTGTGCGCATCGGCACCGCCGAGATCTACCGCGCAGTGGAGCAGGTGCCGGAGGTGGCGGACAGCCTGATCGTCTGCGTGGAGCTGCCGGGCGGCAAGTTCTTCATGCCCTTGTTCGTGAAGCTCAAGGACGGCGCGGTTCTGGATGCCGGCATCGAGAAGCGCATCGTCGAACGCCTGCGCCAGGACTGCAGCCCCCGCCATGTCCCCGACCGCATCTATGCGGTGAACGCGGTGCCCTACACGCTGACCGGCAAGAAGATGGAAGTGCCGGTGCGCAAGCTTTTGCTGGGCATGCCGCTGGAGAAGGCAGCGAGCCGCGACGCGATGATGAATCCGGACGCCATCGATTACTTCGTGCGTTTTGCGCAGGAGTCGAAGGACTACCAATGGCGCGCGGCCTGAACACTTCACGTTCGGCGGGCACCTTCCAAGGCGCACGCACCAATGCCCTAACCCATACCGTAGGGCGGGTTAGGCGCGATAGCGCCGTGACCCGCCAAGCTTTGCTGTTGTTGCTAGTTTTTTTGCTTGATCTATTGCCTTCTTCCACCGCCCTTCGGCGGTGGAGTCACTTCTCTTTGCTTGTGCAAAGAGAAGTAACCAAGAGAAAGCACACCCCGGCTC
>NZ_FOFS01000031.1 GCF_900111015.1 Solimonas aquatica
CCGCCCGCAACACCCGATCACGCAAATCCTGCGAATAGGCTTGCATATAGATGCCTCCTTTTTCGGAGAAGCATCCATGTTAAGCCAACGTATATAATTAAATCAAAAATGCTCTAGGAGTCGTTGCGGCCGATGAGGGAGCGAAGTCGCTCTTCATTTTCGTTGAGCCAAGCGGTGCGCCTTTCGTAGATGTCGCCCCAGAACAGGCTCTGCCAATCACTGTAAGTGTTCCTGTAACTGCGCCGAGTGAACTCGGCGAAAGTGTTCATGGAGCCATCGTTGCGTTCGATGGCGGCCAGGCATTCCGACTCATCCTGCTCACAGAGGGATCGAAGGGTTTCCAGAGTGTCTGCCTGCTCATTCGCTCCGATGAGTCTGTAACCCTTTTGGGCCGTCTCAAGAATGGAGCGCCAGTTGGGTAGACAGTTCCAGAGGAACTGCGACCAACCGCCGTTGGAGATGTTGTACTCAATTACGTTGAAAGCGTAGAGCATTCGTGTTTCGAGCGGTGGCAGTCGATCCGCCGGCATATCCTCGTCAAACCACACCGGACCGTTCGGATATCTCGCATTCAGCCACTCGTAAATCAATTCCTCAACGGGTGCTGTGGTCATGTTTTTCACGCCTAATGATTCAGCTAACGCGTGCCCCAATTACGGGTCGTCGCACTGAGCGTCCCTTGGGGTCTGCTGTTGTCGTGTTTCTCTCCATCATTGCTGGGGAGGCTCAGTGATCGTGGCAACCATCACTTTGCCGGTGTCTGCGCGAACGATGGTATCAGGAAAGGTCCCAGGGGTTGCCGCTGGAGACATGCTGCGCACGGTCCAGACTCCATCACTAAGCGTGGCCGCGTATGGCTCAAAGCGTGCTATGGAGGCAGCGGAGAAAATCGGAATCGCTCCGTGCTGCTTCTGATCAATAGACGACCATGCTGAACGAGCGGCAGCAATCGCTTCTTCTGGCGTCTCAATTCGCATTTTCCTGAAGCTCCCACAGCCGAATAGGAACGTCACCGCCAGCGTCATGGCAACAATGACCCGCTTGCGCATAAACGCGCTGACATGGGTCTGAAATGGAGGCGTGGTGAATGGGGACTTCCTACGAAAAAGTGGACACCTTATGGTTAACTGCACAGCGCTTCGAACTCCGCTGGTGTTTGGTACCCGAGCGATGAGTGTAGCCGT
>NZ_FOFS01000010.1 GCF_900111015.1 Solimonas aquatica
CAAAAGAAAAACCCCGATGCATTTGGCATCGGGGTTTTTGGTTTAAGACCCTGGCAGTGTCCTACTCTCACATGGCAGCTGCCACACTATCATCGGCGCTGAGTCGTTTCACTTCCGTGTTCGGGATGGGAACGGGTGGTTCCAACTCGCTATGGCCGCCAGGGAAACTGGCCGAGAAACTGACTTGCGGTCAATTTCTCGAATTCGGTTTTGGTAGTTGAACACTGAAGCACATTTCTCAATGCCTTCAGTTCTTAACGGTAAAAATGCTTGAGCGTTATATGATCAAGCCTCACGAGCAATTAGTACGCGTTAGCTTCATGCATTACTGCACTTCCACATCGCGCCTATCAACCTTGTGGTCTACAAGGGCTCTTCAGGGGACTTAAAGTCCCGCGAGATCTCATCTTAAGGTGGGCTTCCCGCTTAGATGCTTTCAGCGGTTATCCCGTCCGTACATAGCTACCCAGCGATGCCACTGGCGTGACAACTGGAACACCAGAGGTACGTTCCACCCGGTCCTCTCGTACTAAGGTGAACTCCCTTCAAATCTCGAACGCCCACGGCAGATAGGGACCGAACTGTCTCACGACGTTCTGAACCCAGCTCGCGTACCTCTTTAACCGGCGAACAGCCGGACCCTTGGGACCGACTACAGCCCCAGGATGAGATGAGCCGACATCGAGGTGCCAAACACTGCCGTCGATATGGACTCTTGGGCAGTATCAGCCTGTTATCCCCGGAGTACCTTTTATCCGTTGAGCGATGGCCCTTCCATACAGAACCACCGGATCACTTAGACCTACTTTCGTACCTGCTCGACTTGTTTGTCTCGCAGTCAAGCTAGCTTATGCCTATGCACTCAAGAGCGCGATTTCCGACCGCGCTGAGCTAACCTTCGCACTCCTCCGTTACTCTTTGGGAGGAGACCGCCCCAGTCAAACTACCCACCATACAATGTCCCTGTCCCGGATAACGGGACGAGGTTAGAAATTCGAGTTTACCAGGGTGGTATTTCAACGACGCCTCCATCAGAGCTAGCGCCCTGATCTCAAAGGCTCCCACCTATGCTACACAAGCAAACTCAAACTCCAGTGTAAAGTTATAGTAAAGGTTCACGGGGTCTTTCCGTCTTGCCGCGGGAACACTGCATCGTCACAGCGATTTTAATTTCACTGAGCCTCGGATGGAGACAGTGGGGCTATCGTTACACCATTCGTGCAGGTCGGAACTTACCCGACAAGGAATTTCGCTACCTTAGGACCGTTATAGTTACGGCCGCCGTTTACTGGGGCTTCGATCAAGAGCTTCGCCTTGCGGCTGACCCCATCACTTAACCTTCCAGCACCGGGCAGGTGTCAGACCCTATACGTCCACTTTCGTGTTTGCAGAGTCCTGTGTTTTTGATAAACAGTCGCAACCCCCTCTTCACTGCGGCCCGCTTGCGCGGGCGTGCCTTCTCCCGAAGTTACGGCACTAATTTGCCGAGTTCCTTCATCCGAGTTGTCTCAAACGCCTTAGGATACTCTCCTCGCCCACCTGTGTCGGTTTCGGGTACGGATTCTTGATGCCTGAAGCTTAGAGGTTTTTCTTGGAAGCGGGGTATCAGGTACTTCGTCTCAAAAGAGACTCGTCATCACCTTTCAGAATTGACCTCCCGGATTTGCCTAAGAGGTCTTCCTACGGGCTTAAACTACCATCCAACAGGCAGCTACCCTAACCTTCTCCGTCACCCCATCGCAGCATCAACAAGTGCTGGAATATTAACCAGCTTTCCATCGACTACGCCTCTCGGCCTCGCCTTAGGATCCGACTCACCCAGCGCCGATTACCGTTGCGCTGGAACCCTTGGGCTTACGGCGAACGGGTTTTTCACCCGTATTGTCGTTACTCATGTCAGCATTCGCACTTCTGATACCTCCAGCAAACCTTACGGTTCACCTTCACAGGCTTACAGAACGCTCCTCTACCACGCATATTGCTATGCATCCGCAGCTTCGGTACACCGCTTGAGCCCCGTTACATCTTCCGCGCGGGCCGACTCGACCAGTGAGCTATTACGCTTTCTTTAAATGATGGCTGCTTCTAAGCCAACATCCTGGCTGTCTTAGCCTTCCCACATCGTTCACCACTTAGCGGTAATTTTGGGACCTTAGCTGGCGGTCAGGGCTGTTTCCCTTTTCACGATGAAATTTAGCTCCCACCGTGTGTCTCCCATGATTGCACTTGTCGGTATTCGGAGTTTGCAACAGTTGGGTAGGAACTTGTGCTCCCCCCAGACCGTAACAGTGCTCTACCCCCGACAGTGATACATGAGGCGCTACCTAAATAGCTTTCGAGGAGAACCAGCTATCACCCGCCTTGATTAGCCTTTCACTCCTATCCACAAATCATCGACTACCTTTTCAACGGGAGTTCGTTCGGGCCTCCAAGTGGTGTTACCCACTCTTCACCCTGTTCATGGATAGATCGACGGGTTTCGGGTCTACTCCCAGCAACTATTCGCCCTATTAAGACTCGGTTTCCCTACGGCTCCCCTATACGGTTAGCCTTGCTACTGAGAAGTAAGTCGCTGACCCATTATACAAAAGGTACGCCGTCACCCTTGCGGGCTCCGACTACTTGTACGCATCCGGTTTCAGGTTCTATTTCACTCCCCTCTCCGGGGTTCTTTTCGCCTTTCCCTCACGGTACTGGTTCGCTATCGGTCGACAACGAGTATTTAGCCTTGGAGGATGGTCCCCCCATGTTCAGACAAGGTTTCACGTGCCTCGCCTTACTCAATTTCATTTCACATGCCTTTTCGCATACGGGGCTATCACCCACTATGGCCAGCCTTTCCAGACTGCTTTGCTAAGACATACAAAACTTTTGGGCTGATCCGCGTTCGCTCGCCACTACTAGCGGAATCTCGGTTGATTTCTTTTCCTGCAGGTACTTAGATGTTTCAGTTCCCTGCGTTAGCTTCCGCCACCTATGGATTCAGTGACAGATAGGGCCAAAAGCCCTGGGTTGCCCCATTCGGAAATCCGCGGGTCAAAGCTCGTTTGTCAGCTCGCCGCGGCTTATCGCAGACTACTACGTCCTTCATCGCCTGTTGTCGCCAAGGCATCCACCAGATGCGCTTGTTCACTTGATCATATAACCTCAAACATTCTTTCGAACGTCGAAGCCTAGATCTCACTCGACAATCTTCGCCGTTAAGCACCTATGGCATTGAGTTCAACTAGCTTTACGCTAATCAACTAATGACAACAGTGTTCAACTACTAAACCGTATTGTTAAAGAACAGATCTACTCACGTAGATTCGGGAAAACATTCACAACAAATGCTTTCCGGAATCGGTGGTGGAGCCAGTCGGGATCGAACCGACGACCCTCTGCTTGCAAAGCAGATGCTCTCCCAGCTGAGCTATGGCCCCGGATACCCGATTTGTGTGTATTCGCTAGGTTGGTGGGTCTGGCTGGATTTGAACCAGCGACCCCACGCTTATCAAGCGTGTGCTCTAACCAGCTGAGCTACAGACCCCCAGGTCAAACCGTGCGATTTCAAACCTGTTTCGGGCAGAACCGCACGTGCTTCCGCGGCTCTCGATACTTAGTGCAAGTGACTTGTGTTGGATGCTCCCAAGGCGCTTTGAAGCGTACTTGAAAGGAGGTGATCCAGCCGCAGGTTCCCCTACGGCTACCTTGTTACGACTTCACCCCAGTCATCGGCCACACCGTGGTAAGCGCCCCCCTTGCGGTTAGACTACCTACTTCTGGTGCAACAGACTTCCATGGTGTGACGGGCGGTGTGTACAAGGCCCGGGAACGTATTCACCGCCGCAAATGCTGATCGGCGATTACTAGCGATTCCGACTTCACGAGGTCGAGTTGCAGACCTCGATCCGGACTACGAACAGCTTTTTGGGATTAGCTCCACCTTGCGGTTTGGCGACCCTCTGTACTGTCCATTGTAGTACGTGTGTAGCCCTGGGCATAAGGGCCATGATGACTTGACGTCATCCCCACCTTCCTCCAGTTTGTCACTGGCGGTCCCCTTAGAGTGCTCAACTAAATGGTGGCAACTAAGGGCAAGGGTTGCGCTCGTTGCGGGACTTAACCCAACATCTCACGACACGAGCTGACGACAGCCATGCAGCACCTGTGTCTAGGTTCCCTTGCGGGCACTCCCACATCTCTGCAGGATTCCTAGCATGTCAAGCCCAGGTAAGGTTCTTCGCGTTGCATCGAATTAAACCACATACTCCACCGCTTGTGCGGGCCCCCGTCAATTCCTTTGAGTTTCAACCTTGCGGCCGTACTCCCCAGGCGGAGAACTTATCGCGTTAGCTGCGACACCGACTTGCTGAGCAAACCGACGTCAAGTTCTCATCGTTTACGGCGTGGACTACCAGGGTATCTAATCCTGTTTGATCCCCACGCTTTCGTGTCTCAGTGTCAGTACAGGCCCAGGCGGCTGCCTTCGCCATTGATGTTCCTTCCGATATCTACGCATTTCACCGCTACACCGGAAATTCCACCGCCCTCTACCGTACTCTAGTCTTTCAGTCTCGGAAGCAGTTCCCAGGTTGAGCCCGGGGATTTCACAACCGACTTGAATAACCACCTACACACGCTTTACGCCCAGTAAATCCGATTAACGCTTGCACCCTCTGTATTACCGCGGCTGCTGGCACAGAGTTAGCCGGTGCTTATTCTTCTGGTACCGTCAAGGTCGGAGATATTAGCTCCGACTTTTTCTTCCCAGCCTAAAGTGCTTTACAACCCGAAGGCCTTCTTCACACACGCGGCATTGCTGGATCAGGCTTGCGCCCATTGTCCAATATTCCCCACTGCTGCCTCCCGTAGGAGTCCGGACCGTGTCTCAGTTCCGGTGTGACTGATCGTCCTCTCAGACCAGTTACTGATCGTCGCCTTGGTAGGCCATTACCCTACCAACTAGCTAATCAGACATAGGCTCCTCTAAAGGCGCAAGGTCTTGCGATCCCCTGCTTTGGTCTCTCGACATCATGCGGTATTACTCCAAGTTTCCCTGGGCTATCCCCCACCTAAAGGCAAATTCCTATGTGTTCCTCACCCGTCCGCCGCTAGATGTATTGCTACACCCCGCGCGACTTGCATGTGTTAGGCATGCCGCCAGCGTTCAATCTGAGCCAGGATCAAACTCTCCACTTTAAAGGTGTAAAGCTAGATCCAAATAACAGTCCCAGAACGTGGCTAAACGCTCCAGAACCATCGAAGAGTCATCTTCGATAAGCTCAATCAACTTTGGCTTACGTTGATACTCTCATGTTGCAATGGCTTCGCCATCACCATGGGAGCACCCACACAAATCACTTGCTTTGTTCTTAAAGATCAGGCCACTCAGCTTCGCGCTTTTCTTCAGCGCCGCCGTGCAGCGGGGGGCGAATAATAGGGGATTTTCGAGGTGCTGCAACAGCTCTTTCGCAGCTTTTTTTCAAAGCGATGAAAGGAAACGATTTTTTGTTTTCAGCCTGTGCATGGCGCCGTGATGTCTGCGCTGGAAACGATTAATTTCTAACCATTTTCTGGCGATTTCATCGCCAGCTTGCGCAGCTCGTCTTGTGGCCGAAGCTATTTCAGCGCCGGCTCGGCCTTGTTCACCAGCTGCTCGACGCGGTGATGCGGGAAGCTGCAGCGGAAAGTGGAGCCCACCCCCAGCTCGCTCTCGATGCTCAACTCGGCATCAAAACCCTCCAGCGCGTGCTTGACGATGGACAGGCCCAGACCAGTGCCGCCGGATGCCCGCGAGCGGCCGACATCGACGCGATAGAAGCGCTCGGTGAGTCGCGGGATATCTTCCTGGGCAATGCCGATGCCGGTATCGGCCACGGCGAAACGGGCGCCTTCCACGCTGCGCTCCCAGCTGACGCGGATCACGCCGCCCGCCGGGGTGTAACGCACGGCATTGGTGAGCAGATTGATGATGATGCTGTGCAGCTCGTTTTCGCCGCCCTTGAGCAACAGGTTGTCATCGATGCGAGCCTCGAAGCGGTGCTGCGCCTTGGATACGGCCTTGGCTTCTTCGATGGCCCGACGGATCAGCGCCGGCACCTGCAGGCGTTCGTCATTGCGGGTGCGGTCCGATTCCAGCCGCGCCAGCTTGAGCATGTCGTTGACCAGGGCCTCCATGCGCAGCGCCTGCGCGCGCATCTCGGCCACCGGCGTGCGCCAGGCATTGAGCGGACCGCTGCCCTGCGCGTCCATCTCCATCAGGTCCAGATAGCCGCGCAGCACCGTCAGCGGCGTGCGCAGTTCATGCGAGGCATTGGCAACGAAATCGCGACGCGCCGCCTCCAGCTGCCGGCGCTCGGAGACATCGCGCACGATCAGCAGCTTCTGCTCATTGCCGTAGGGAATGATGCGCAGCGACAGCAGCCGGTTGCGATTGGCTGGCGAAGGGGCCTCGGTCTCGCGCTCGAAATCGCCCTGCTCGAAGAAGTCCGTGAAGCTGGGATGACGGATCAAGTTGGGAATGCGGATGCCCAGATCTTGCGGCGAGCGCAGGCCCAGCAGCTTCTGCGCAGCGGCGTTGAACCAGGAAATCTCGCCGCGCTCGCCGAGCACCACCGCACCGTCGGGCAGCGCTGCCGTGGAGGCCTGAAACTCGGCGAGCATCAGGCTGAGCTTGCGCTTGCGCTTGCGATTCTTGCGCTGCATCTCCAGCAGCAGATCGAAGGCCTCGCCCCACAGGCCCGCCGAATCCGGCAGGGGATGCCGCTTGGGCCTGTGCAGCCAGGCGCGCAGCCGCACCAGCTGCCGCAGCTGCGCCAGGCCATGCGCACTCAGCGCCAGCGCCGCGCCAAATGCCGGGTGATGCACGATGGCGCCCAGCGCCGCACCGCTGCCGGCGGTCAAGGCCATGCGCGCTGCGCCGCGCCAGAACGTCGTGCGCGAGGGAAAGTCCTCGGGCAAAGCCTCGGCCGGCGACTCGGGCGACGGAATGTCTTGCTGTGGTGCCTGCATGCGCGGGGGCCGGATGCGCGGCGGTGCCGGTCTTACACTTTCTCGGAGAAGCGATAGCCGGAACCGCGCACGGTTTGGATCATGCCATCATAACCGAAGGGCTCCAGAGCCTTGCGTAGACGCCGGATGTGCACGTCCACGGTGCGCTCCTCGACGTAGACGTTCTGTCCCCAGACGCGGTCCAGCACCTGCTCGCGGGTGTAGACGCGCTCAGGATGGCTGACGAAGAAATGCAGCAGGCGGTATTCCGTGGGCCCCAGTCGCACCGGCTCGCCCTTGGCGGTGACGCGCTGGCTGGCGGCATCCACTTCCAGGCCGTTGACCGCCATGCGTTCTTCCTCACCGCCGGGCATCGCGCGACGCAGCACCGCCTGGATGCGCGCAATCAGCTCGGGATAGGAGAAGGGCTTGGAGACGTAGTCGTCGCAGCCGGTGTTGAGGCCGCGCACCTTGTCTTCTTCCTCGACGCGCGCGGTGACCATGATCACGGGAATATCGCGGGTCTGCGCCTGGCTTTTGAACTCGCGGGTCAGCTCGATGCCGGACACACCGGGCATCATCCAGTCCATCAGAATCAGGTCTGGGCGCTCGTCGGCGACGCGCAGGCGCGCCTCCTGTGCATTGCCCGCCTCGGCGACGCGATATTCGGCGCGCGTGAGAGCGAAGCGCAGCATCTCGCGAATCGGTGCCTCGTCATCGACGATCAGCACCAGTTTGCCTTGCATAGCCATGGTCCCATTAAAGTCCAGGACCAGTCTATGAACAAGAGGTGACAGTTCCATGACGAAGCGGCGCAAGGCCGCTGCGTCATGGCTGTCATCTCACTGTCATGCGGCCTTGGCCACCGCCGGCGCCGAGCTGCGGATCAGATGATCGAAGGCCGACAGCGCCGCCTTGGAGCCCTCGCCCATCGCAATCACGATCTGCTTGTAGGGCACCGTGGTGCAGTCACCGGCGGCAAACACCCCGGGCAGCGAGGTGGCGCCACGCGCGTCGATCTCGATCTCGCCACGCGGCGAGAGCTTGATGGTGTCCTTCAGCCACTCGGTGTTGGGCAGCAGGCCGATCTGCACGAAGATGCCTTCCAGCGTCAGGTGCCGGATCTCGCCGCTGACGCGCTCCTTGTACTTCAGGCCGTTGACCTTCTGCCCGTCGCCGGTGACCTCGGTGGTCTGCGCCGAGACGATGATCTCGACATTGGGCAGGCTGCGCAGCTTGTTCTGCAGCACCGCGTCGGCGCGCAGCTGTGCATCGAACTCGATCAGCGTGACATGGCTGACGATGCCGGCCAGGTCGATGGCCGCTTCCACACCGGAATTGCCGCCACCGATCACCGCCACGCGCTTGCCCTTGAACAGCGGGCCGTCGCAGTGCGGGCAGTAGGCGACGCCGCGCGTGCGGTACTGCTCCTCGCCCGGCACATTCATCTGCCGCCAGCGCGCGCCGGTGGCCAGCACCACGCTTTTGGCCTTGAGCGTGCCGCCGCTTTCGAACTGCACCTCCAGCGTGCCATCCGCCGCCGCCTGCAGCTTCTGCGCGCGCTGGCGGTTCATGATGTCCACCTCATAGTGGCGCACATGCTGTTCCAGCGCGGCGGCCAGCTTAGGCCCCTCGGTCTCCTGCACCGAGATGAAGTTCTCGATGCCCATGGTGTCCAGCACCTGACCGCCGAAGCGCTCGGCGGCGACACCGGTGCGGATACCCTTGCGTGCGGCATAGATCGCCGCCGCCGCGCCGGCCGGGCCGCCGCCCACCACCAGCACATCGAAAATGTCCTTGGCCTTCATCTTCTCGGCATCACGCGCCGAGGCGCCGGTGTCGAGCTTGGCGAGGATTTCCTCCACGCCCATGCGGCCGGCGCCGAACGGCTCGCCGTTCAGGAAAATCTGCGGCACCGAAAGAATTTGCAGGCGCTCCACTTCTTCCTGGAACAGCGCGCCATCGACCATGGTGTGGGAAATCTTCGGATTCACCACCGCCATCAGGTTCAGGGCCTGCACGACTTCCGGGCAGTTCTGGCAGCTCAGGGAGATGTAGGTCTCGAACCGGTACTCGCCATCGAGCGCGCGGATCTGTTCCAGCACCGCCTCTTCCACCTTGGGCGGATAGCCGCCGACCTGCAGCAGCGCCAGCACCAGGGAGGTGAATTCATGGCCCATGGGAATGCCGGCGAAACGCAGCTGGATGGCCTGCCCCGGGCTGCTCAGCGCGAACGAGGGCTTGCGCGCCGGGCTGCTGTCGTCCTGGCTGAGGCTCAGCAAGGGCGAGAGCGTGACGATGTCCTGCAGCAGCGCCAGCATCTCGCGCGAGGCTTCGCTGTCGTCGGCACTGGCGACGATGGCCACCGGGCGCGTCAGGCGCTCCAGATAGGCTTGCAGCTGTTGCTTGAGATTGTCTTCCAGCATGGCGGTACTCCGTGAGCTCCAATTAAGGACAGCAGTCTCCCCTGCCCGCCCAAGCCTAAGCTGCGGGATTGCGGCGGGAGTCGAGGGGAGCGGCGGGCCGGCAGCGCCGGCCCGCCGAACGTCGGTTTAGATCTTGCCGACGAGATCGAGCGAGGGCGCGATGGTCTTGGCGCCTTCCTTCCACTTGGCCGGGCAGACCTGGCCGGGGTTGGCGGCGGTGTACTGGGCAGCCTTGAGCTTGCGCAGGGTTTCCGACACGTCGCGGGCGATCTCGTTGGAGTGGATCTCCAGGGTCTTGATCACGCCTTCCGGATTGATGATGAAGGTGCCGCGCAGGGCCAGGCCTTCCTCGTCGATATGCACATCGAAGGCGCGGGTCAGCTGGTGCGTGGGATCGCCCACCAGCGGGAACTTGGCCTTGCCCACCGCCGGCGAGGTCTCGTGCCAGACCTTGTGCGAGAAATGCGTGTCGGTGGTGACGATGTACACCTCGGCGCCGGCCTTCTGGAACTCGGCGTAGTTGTTGGCAGCGTCCTCGACTTCCGTCGGGCAGTTGAAGGTGAAGGCGGCCGGCATGAAGATCACCACCGACCACTTGCCCTTCATGGTCTCGTTGCTGACTTCCACGAACTTGCCGTTGTGGAAGGCATTGGCTTTGAACTCTTTGATTTTGGTATTGATCAAGGACATGTCAGACCTCTTGTGTTGAAATGGGTGTGTGGAAAGCGGGGCTAGATTAGCCAGCCGGAGGCGATACAGGAAGTTGATTTATCTGATCATCGCCATTGGCCCGGGCTATGATAGCGCCGCCTCGCGTACCACCGATGACGGCGCAGGCCTTGTGCCTGCAGCCATTGATTGGCAGCGCGGCGAACCCATTCTAAAGCGCCGGGTCTTAAGCTGCCGCAAGCCCGCCCCACCCCAGAATACTTTTAGACCATGACTCATCACCGACTGATCATTCTCGGCTCCGGCCCCGCCGGCTACACCGCTGCGGTCTATGCCGCCCGCGCCAATCTCAAGCCCGTGATGATCACCGGTCTGGAAGTCGGCGGTCAGCTGATGACCACCACGGAAGTGGATAACTGGCCTGGCGACGTGCACGGCCTGATGGGTCCGGATCTGATGGCGCGCATGCAGCAGCATGCCGAACGCTTCGACACCCAGTTCATCTACGACCATATCCATGAGGTCAATCTCCAGCAGCGTCCCTTCACGCTCAAGGGCGACCAGGGCGAGTACAGCTGCGATGCCCTGATCATCGCCACCGGTGCCAGCGCCAAGTACCTGGGCCTGGACAGCGAGCAGGCCTTCCGCGGCAAGGGCGTTTCCGCCTGCGCCACCTGCGACGGCTTCTTCTACAAGAACGAGGAAGTGGCGGTGATCGGCGGCGGCAATACCGCCGTCGAGGAAGCCCTGTACCTGGCCAATATCGCCAAGAAGGTTTATGTCGTGCACCGTCGCGACAAGTTCAAGGGCGAGAAGATCCTGCACGACAAGCTGTTCAAGCGCGCCGAGGAAGGCAAGGTCGAAATCATCTGGCACAACACCCTGGACGAGGTGCTGGGCGATGCCAGCGGCGTGACCGGCATGCGCGTGAAGAATGTGCAGACCGGCGCCACGCGCGAGATCACGCTCAAGGGCGTGTTCATCGCCATCGGCCACTCGCCGAACACCGCGATCTTCGAAGGCCAGCTACAGATGGCAGGTGGTTATCTCAAGGTGCAGTCCGGCAGCCAGGGCGATGCCACCGCCACCAGCGTGCCTGGCGTGTTTGCCGCCGGCGATGTCATGGATCACGTCTACCGCCAGGCCATCACCTCCGCCGGCACCGGTTGCCAGGCGGCGCTGGACGCCGAGCGTTACCTCGACAAGCTGCAAGGCGGCTGAAGTCTCGCGCGACGCTGCGCCTGAGCCATAATCGCAGCATGCAAGAAGCCAGCGACGAGTCTGCGGCGCCCGAAAACGCCGAAGCCAGCAGCGCGGTGCCGGAAACCCCGGCACCGCGCATGAAGCTCTACACCAGCCCCACCTCGCCCTACGCGCGGCGAGTCCGCGTCGTTGCCGAAGAGCTGGGCCTGAGCGCGCAGATCGACGAGATCGATCTGGACCCGTATCAGGCGCCGCCGGAATTTCTCGCCTTCAATCCGCTGTCCAAGGTGCCGACGCTGATCACCGAGAACGGCGAAGCCCTGCCCGATTCCAATCTGATCATCGGTTATCTGTTCACGCGCGGGCATGGCCTGGCCCCGCTGCCGCGCGGCGCGCGGCGCTGGCGTGCCCTGCGCCGCCAGTATCTGGCCGAGGGCGTCATGGACGCAGCCGTGGCCTCGCGCAATGAAAAGCGCCGGCCCGAGGGCATCATCTATCAGGTGTTTCTCGACCGGCAGGCTGCCGCGATCCGCCGCGCGCTGGACCAGCTCAATGCCGAAACCGGCGAGCTGCGCGAGGGCACGCCGACCACGGTGGAAATCACCATCGCCTGCGCCCTGGCCTATGTCGATCTGCGCCTGCCGTATCTGGAATGGCGCAAGGAGCGTGTGGCGCTGACCGCCTGGTACGAGCAGATCGCACAGCGCCCGTCCATGCTCAAGACCGCGTTCCCGGCGTAGCGCTGTATGCGGCGCTGGCTGCGTCCTGCCTTGCTGCTTGTGCTCGCGCTGCTCGGCGCCTGCGGCAGCCTCCCCGCCGATCCGCAAAACGAAGCCACGCGCCGCAGCCTGGTGCTGGAAGCCCTCGGCCAGGTCGGACGTCCGTATCGCTACGGCGGCGCCACACCCGAAGGCTTCGATTGCAGCGGTCTGGTGCAGTACGTCTACGCGCAATCGGGTCTCTCGCTGCCGCGCACCACACGCGAACAGCACGCTTACGGCCGTGCCATCAAGCTGGAAGACGCCGAACCCGGTGATCTGCTGTTCTACAGCTTCAGCGGTCGCGGCATCGATCATGTCGCCATGTATCTGGGTGATCAGCAGGCCGTGCACGCACCTGCCAACGGCCGCAGCGTGATCGTCGCCAGCGTGCAGCTACGCTACTGGCAGGAACACTTCGTCGATGCAGTGCGGGTTCTGCGCTGAGCGGCCGCAGCCCGGCCTCAGACCGCAGCGCCCAGCAGTTCCGCCAGCGCCGCCGCCACGGTGATGGTCGCGCCACGCAGATCGGAGAGACGCAGATGTTCGTCGGCGGCATGGCCGCAGGCCTCACCGAGCGTGCGCGGACCGGCGCCATAGAGCACGATGGGAATGCCGGCCGCCGCGTAATGCCGCGCGTCGGTGTAGAGCGGCACGCCGTGCTCGGCAATCGCAAGGCCGAACACCGCTTCGCCATGACGCTGCAGCGCGCTCACCAGTTTCTCCGCACCCGGCAGCTTCACCAGCGGCAGGGCCAGCAGAATGCGCCGCTGCTCGACCACGATGCCCGGCAGTGTCGCCGCCACCGCATCAATCAGCGCGCGCAGCTCGGCTTCGGCGGCGTCCACGGACTCTTCGGGAATCATGCGCCGGTCGATGCGGAAGCTGACCTTGTCCGGCACCACATTGGTGTTGATGCCGCCTGCGATGAGTCCGATGTTGAGCGTGGGATGCTGGATGCCCGGCGTGCTGGACCGCCGGCGCTTGAGCGCCTCGCGCGAGTCGTAGAGCGCCTGCAGGATCTGGGTCGCCGCCGCCAGGGCATCGACGCCGGACTCCGGCATCGCCGCATGGCCCTGACGGCCACGCACCGTCACTTCCAGATGCAGGCAGCCGTTGTGCGCGGTGGTCACCGCGTAGGAAAAGCCGGCGGCAATTGCGTAATCGGGCTTGCTTAGATTCTGCTCCAGCAGCCAGCGTGGACCGATGTCACCGCCGGCTTCTTCGTCATAGGTCAGATGCAGCTCGATGCTGCCCTTGAGCGCCACGCCCTTGGCGGCCAGATGCTCCAGCGCACGCAGCGCCCAGGTATAGCTGGCGAAGTCGGACTTGCTCACCGCCACGCCGCGCCCGTACATGGCCGGGCCATGACCCGGTTCCTCGACGATCTCGCCGCCATAGGGCGGCTGCGTCCAGCCCAGACCCGGCGGCACCACATCGCCATGGGCATTGAGGGCGATGGTCGGGCCCGCACCGAAACGTCGCCGCACGATCAGATTGTGCGCGCTGATCATGCCTGCGGCGTGCACGGTCTGATCCGGCACCACATGATCCTCCACCGTATAGCCCAGTTGCTCCAGCAGCTGCCGCGCACGCGCGGCATGCGCGGCGCAGTCGCCGGGCGGATTGTCGCTGGGCACTTTCACCAGCTCGGCGAGAAACGCGCACTCCGCGGAAAACTCGGCGTCGACGAAGGCGCTGATCTGGGGCAGCAGGCTCATGCGGAAAAGCTCACTAGGAATTCATGGAAGGCACGCGCCGCCAGTTCGGCATCGGCGGCGCTCAAGGTCTCGTCCGGATGATGGCTGATACCGCCCCGCCCGCAGCGCACGAACAGCATGCCGATTCCGGTGATCTCGGCCATCTTCATCGCATCATGGCCGGCGCCGCTGGGCAGATGGCGCGGCGCGGCCTCGCCGGTGACGCGCGTGATGGCCTGTGCCCATTGCGCCTGCAGGCGCGGCGTGCAGGGCGCGGCACTGGCCTGCATCACCTCGGTCAGCTCCAGCTGCAGACCGCGACGCTGCGCGATATTGCGCGCCTGATGCAGCACATCGGCCACCGCCGCCTTGCGCAGCGCGTCCTCGCCGGCACGAATGTCCAGCGAGAACTCGCAGCGGCCGGGAATGACATTGATCGCCCCGTTCGGCACCTGCAGACGGCCGACGGTGCCCACCAGTCCGGCGATCCCGCTGCAGCGCTGCTCCACGTACAGCAGCAGCTCGGCAGCCGCAGCCGCCGCATCCTGGCGCAGGTCCATGGGCACGGTGCCGGCATGACCGGCGAGGCCGATGAAGGCACCGCTGAAGCGCTGGCTGCCGGCAATCGCGGTCACCACACCCAGCGCGCGGTTTTCCCGCAGCAGCACCGGGCCCTGCTCGATGTGCAGCTCGACATAACCCAGCAGCTTCGCCGGATCCAGCGCCAGCGCCGCGATGGCCTCGGGGTCCAGGCCCGCTGCCAGCATGGCTTCGCGCAGGCTCAGCCCGCCGCTGTCGCGCGCCTGCAGCCAGCGGGCATCGAAGCTGCCGGTGAGCGCCGCGCTGCCCAGGAAGGTGGACTTGAAGCGCACGCCTTCTTCGTCGGCGAAGGCGATGATCTGCAGATCGAAAGGCAGCTGGCGCTGCTGCTGGCGCAGCTCCAGGGCCACCAGAATCGGCAGCACGATGCCCAGGCGACCGTCGTAGCGGCCGGCATCGATCACTGTGTCGTAATGCGAGCCGCACAGGAGCGTGCGTGCATCGCCGCGGCCGCAGCGCAGCCGGCCGACGACATTGCCGACCGCGTCCTCCTGCGCCTCCAGGCCGGCCGCCAGCATCCAGTCGCGGATCAGCGCTGCCGCCTGCCGATGCGCGGGTGTCAGATACGCGCAGCTCAGGCTGCCCGGCGTGTCCGTATAGCGCGCCAGCTGTTCGAGCATATCGATGCTCTCGGCGCCGGCCGGCGCGCTCACGCTCTCGTACAGGCGAAAACGCGCGATGCGCGCGATCTGCGCCAGCGCGGTCTGGCGCTCGGTGTCCACGTCGTGCTGCAGGCGCTGTTCGAAGGCCGCGAGAATGCTGGCGCGATTGTGGCCGCGCACCGCCAGCACGAAGGGAAAACCGAAGCGCGCGTTGTAGGCGGCATTGAGCGCGGTGAGCTTTTCGAATTCTTCCGGGCTGCATTGCGACAGACCCGCGCCGGCCTGTTCGCGCGTGGACTCGGCGGTGAGCTCGCCGCGCACCGCTGCCTTGCCGGCCAGTTCCGGATGCGCACGGATCAGCGCCAGCTGCGCCTCGGCGCCGGCGGCGTCCACCGCCGCGCACATGGCTTCGTGCAGATAGGCCCGCGAGGAGAACGGCCGCTGCGCCGCCACGCGCTGCGCCACCCAGGGCGAGTGCTCGAAGATGCCGGAGAGCGCGGCCACGAACGCGGCCTCGCTCAGGGCATTGAGCGCCGCGAGGCTGATCATGCGGCACTCCCGAATGGATGCACGGCCTGCCAGTGCCGCGCAATGTCGATGCGCCGCGCCACCCAGACATCGCTGTGCTCCAGCACGTAATCCAGGAAGCGTTCCAGCGAGGCGATGCGCGCCGGCCGGCCGATCAGACGCGGATGCAGGCCGATGGACAGCATCTTCGGCGCATTCAGCCCCGTGGGATCGCCCTCGCGATACAAGGTATCGAAGGCATCGCGCAGATAGTGGAAGAACTGCGTGCCGCTGTTGAAACCCTGCACGGCTGCAAAGCGCATATCGTTGGTGTCGAGCGTGTACGGCACCACCAGATGCGGCAGGGTCTGCGTGCCGCCCTCGCGCGGCACCGTCACCTGCGTCCAGTAGGGCAGATCATCGGCATAGGAATCGGCGTCGTAGACAAAGCCGCCGTGCTCCACCACCAGGCGCCGCGTATTGGGACTGTCGCGACCGGTGTACCAGCCCAGCGGCGCCTCGCCGCAAAGCTCACGCAGGATGGTCACCGCCTCGGCCATGTGCGCGCGCTCGGTGGCCTCGTCCAGCAGCTGGTAGCTGATCCAGCGCAGGCCGTGGCAGGCGATCTCGTAACCCAGCTCGCGATACGCGGCCAGGGCTTCCGGATGACGCTGCAAGGCCATGGCCACACCGAACACGGTCAGCGGCAGCTTGCGCGATTCAAAGGCGCGCAGCACGCGCCAGAGGCCGGCGCGCGAGCCGTATTCGAACAGCGACTCCATGCTCATGTGGCGCATGGGAAAAGCCTGCGCGCCGATGATCTCGGAGAGAAAGGTTTCCGAGCTCGCATCGCCGTGCAGCACGCAGTTCTCGGCGCCCTCTTCGTGATTGAGCACGAACTGCAGGGCGATGCGCGCGTTCTTGGGCCAGCGCGGATGCGGCGGCCGGCGCGCGTAGCCAACGAGGTCTCGGGGGTAGTTCGGATCAGGCGACATCGGCAAACACCGATTTGAGATCGACACCTTCATCGTGGTGTTCGACCAGATTCAGACCTTCCAGCACATGACGCAGATGCTCCTGCATCAGCGTCACCGCATTGGGATCGCCGCGCTCCAGCGCCGCGCACAGCGCCTGGTGCTCGTCCGGCGGACAGGGCGCGGCGCCGGGACGGTCGTAGACGGCGATGATCAGCGAGGAGCGCGAGACCAGCTCGCGCAGCAGGCTGGTGAGCGTGTGATTGCCGGCCAGCTCGGCAATCACCAGATGAAACTCGCCGGAGAGCTTGAGCATGGTGCGGCGGTCGGCCTCGCGCCAGGCCTGCTTCTCCTGCATCAGATGCTCACGCAAGCGCCGCAGATCGGCGCGCGTGGCGCGCTTCAGGCACTGCGTGACGATACCGGCCTCCAGGATGCAGCGTGCCTCGAAGATGTCGCGCGCCTCCTGCACCGTGGGCTCGGCCACCATCGCGCCACGATTGGGCATCAGCGTCACCACGCCCTCGTGCGCGAGGCGTTGCAAGACCTGGCGGATGCGCGTGCGGCCGATGCCGAAGATCTCGCAGAGCTTGTCCTCCACCAGGCGCGTACCCGGCGGCAGGGAGTGCTCCATGATCGCGCTCCAGATGCGCTCGTAGGCGCGCTCGGTATCGCGCAAGCCGCGCGGCGTTTTGGCGGCGGTCTTGCGGCTGTTGCGACGAAGCGGCATGGCGCTGAGCTTGGACATGGGCCCGCCAGTCTAGGCAAGCGCCGGCGCGGCGCAACCGCCGGCACGCCGCCCTTGCACATAGCTGTGGCGCACGGCGCGATCCGGCGACAGCGTCATCCAGACCAGCAGGCGCTCGGCCAGCGTCTGGCAACGCGACAGGCGCCGCGCCAGCAGCGGCGTGGCGGCCTCATCCAGCACGATGAAATCCGCTTCGCTGCCCGCTGCCAGCGTGCCGATCCGATGATCCAGGCCCAGCATGCGTGCCGCACCCAGCGTGGCCAGATAGAACGCGCGCAGCGCCGGCAGGCGCTGGCCTTTCATCTGCGCCACCTTGTAAGCCTCGCCGAGCGTGCGCAGCATGGAGAAACTGCTGCCGCCGCCGACATCCGTGGCCGGCGCATAGCGCATGCCGGCGGCATCGCTGGCGTCCAGATCGAACAGGCCGCTGCCCAGATACAGGTTCGAAGTCGGCGAGAACGCCGCACCCGCGCCGCTGGCCGCCATGCGCTGGCGGTCGGCGGTGTCCAGGTGTATGCAGTGCGCGTATATGGCGCGTTCGCGCAGCAGGCCGTTGCGCTCGTAGACGTCAAGATAACTGCGCGCCTCGGGAAACAGCTCACGCACCCAGGCGATCTCCTTCGCATTCTCGGCCAGATGGCTGTGCACGAACACATCGGGATATTCGCGCGCCAGACGTCCGGCGCTGGCCAGCTGTTCGGGTGTGGAGGTCGGCGCGAAGCGCACGGTGATGGCGTAGCTCTGTCGCTGGCGGCCATGCCAGGCCTCGATCAGCTCGCGGGTGTCGCGCTCGCCCTCCTCGGCCGTGTCGCGCAGGTCTGCCGGGCAGTTGCGGTCCATCAGGCATTTGCCGGCAATCATGCGCAGGCCGCGCGCGGCGCTGGCGGCGAAGAACTGCTCGGCGGAAACGCGATGCACCGTGCCCAGCACCAGGGCCGTGGTGCTGCCATTGCGCAGCAGCTCGTCGAGAAAGAACTCGCTCACCTCGCGCGCCTGCGCGGCATCGGCAAAGCGCCGCTCCTCGGGAAAGGTGTAGCGATTCAGCCAGTCCAGCAGGTCCTGCCCGCCGGAGCCGATCATATCGGTCTGCGGATAGTGGATATGGGGATCGATGAAGCCGGGCAGCAGCAGGGCCTGGCGATGTTCGATCAGCGGCACGCCGGCAGCTTCGCCACGCAGCAGCGCCTCCGCCGGTCCCGCTGCCACCACGCGACCATCCGCCACCAGCAGCAGGCCGTCGGGCCAGTACTCGTAGCCGTGATCCTCCCGCGTACCGGGATCGGCGTGGAAGCGCAGCAGCGCGCCGCGATGCGCGCAGGCTTCAGCGGCGAGCGCCATGTTCGATCCAGGCCAGCACCGCAGCGCGTTCGTCCTCGGTCATGGCGGTGAGATTACCGATCGGCATGGCCTTGGACGCAAGCTGCTGCTGGATGGCGGTGGTATGCGTGAGGATGTGCTCGGCACTGTCCAGCACCACGCCCTTGGGCGGCGCCGCAAAGCCCAGCAGCGTGGGATGCTCGGCATGACAGCCCGCGCAGCGCGCCTGGATGATGCCCTGCACCGCCGCGAACTCCTCGGCCGCAGGCTTGGCTGCCGTGCTGCCCGCCACCGGCGCCGGACGCAGCAGCAGCGCCACCAGCAGGAGCAGCAGCACGCCCGCCGCCACGGTCCACGGCGGCGTCCGGCCACCGCGCTCATGCGCCTTGTGCCGTGCCACGAACCAGGCGCGGATCAGCGCGCCGGCCAGGGTCAGGGCGATCAGCACCGCCCAGTTGTACTTCGCGCCATAGCTCATCGCGTAGTGATTGCTGATCATCACCAGCAGCACCGGCAGCGTGAAATAGGTGTTGTGCACCGAGCGCTGCTTGCCGCGCAGGCCGTGAATCGGATCGGGCTCGCGGCCCTCGCGCTTGGCGCGCACCAGCTCGCGCTGCCCTGGAATGATCACGAAGAAGACATTGGCCACCATGATGGTGCCCAGCATCGCGCCGAACTGGAGGTAGGCGCCGCGCCCGCTGAACAGATGGCAGAGCGCATAGGCCGCCGCACTCAGCAGCAGCGCCAGCAGCGCGCCCAGCACGCGCTCATGACGGCCCAGCGGCGAGCGGCACAGCGCGTCGTAGATCAGCCAGCCGCCCAGCAGAAAGCCCAGGCCGATGCCGATGGCCGCCGGCTTGCTCAACGCCAGCACCGCCGGATCGATCAGATACACCTCGGCCTGCGCGTAATAGAGCAGGCCCAGCAGGAAGAAGCCGGACAGCCAGGTGGTGTAGGCCTCCCAGTAGAACCAGTGCAGATGTTCCGGCAGCTGCGCCGGCGCCACCTTGTACTTCTGCGCGTTGTAGAAGCCGCCGCCATGCACCGCCCAGAGTTCGCCACCGACGCCGGCCTCGCGCAGCTCGGAACGCCTGGGCGCGAGCAGATGATTGTCCAGCCAGACGAAGTAGAAGGAGGCGCCGATCCAGGCGATGCCGGTGATCAGGTGCAGCCAGCGACCGAGCAGGCTCAGCCAGTCGAGCGTGTAAGCGAGCATGCCGGCCTCAGGCGTCGGGGTGGAAGCTCTTGCCCAGCGAGGCCGGCTGGTTGAGCAGGATGGTTTTCGGATCGCGGCAGATCAGCACCAGCACCACGATGGTCGCGGCATACGGCAGCATGGAGAGAAACTCCGAGGGCACGTCGATGCCGAAGCCCTGCGCATAGAGCTGCATCACCGTCACGCCGCCGAACAGATACGCCCCCAGCATCACGCGCAGCGGTTTCCAGGTGCCGAACACCACCAGGGCCAGGGCGATCCAGCCGCGCCCCGAACTCATGCCTTCCACCCACATCGGCGTCAGCGCCGTGGACAGGTAGGCGCCGGCGACGCCGGCCATGGCACCGCCGAACATCACCGCCAGGTAACGGATGGCAATCACCGGCTCGCCGATGGCATGCGCCACGCTGGGCGATTCGCCCGTGGCGCGCATGCGCAGGCCGGCATGCGTGCGATACAGAAACCAGGACACGGCGGCGAACAAGCCCAGCGACAGGTACACCAGCGCGTCGTAGCTGAACAGCAGCGGCCCGATCACCGGCAGATCGGACAGCCCCGGAACATCGAGCTTGGGCACGCGCTCGATGGGCATGCCGGCGTAGCCGCGTCCGACGAAGGCCGACAGGCCGATGCCGAACAGGGTCAGGGCCAGACCGGTGGCCACCTGATTGGTCTGCAGGCTCAGGGTGAGAAAGGCAAACAGCAGGGACACCGCCGTGGCGGCGGCCATCGCGGCGGCGAAACCCAGAAGCAGCGAGCCGGTCTTGATGCCGACCACGAAGGCGCTGACCGCGCCGATCAGCATCATGCCCTCCACGCCCAGATTGAGTACGCCGGCGCGCTCGGTGACCAGTTCGCCCAGCGCCGCATAGATCAGCGGCGTGGCGGCAATGACGGTGCTGACCAGAATCGGAATCAGATGTGCGAGATCCATGGGCTTGGTCTTTTAGTTGGCAAGCACGGCCGGCGCGGCGTGAACCACGCGCCGCAGACGGAAGGTGATGAACAGATCCGCGGCCAGCAGGTAGAACAGCAGCGTGCCCTGGAACAGGCCGGTGATCGAAGACGGCAGCTGCAGCGAGAGCTGTGCGTTCTCGCCGCCCAGGTACAGCAGCGACATCAGCAGTGCCGAGAGCACGATGCCGATGGGATGCAGGCGCCCGACGAAGGCGACGATGATCGCGGCAAAGCCATAGCCCGGCGAGATCACCGGCTGCAGCTGGCCGATGGGACCTGCGACTTCCGCCAGCCCCGCCAGCCCGGCTGCGCCGCCACCGATCATCAGCGCCAGCCAGATGTTGCGCTTCTCGCTGAAGCCCGCGTAGGCCGCAGCGGCCGGTGCCAGACCCGCGACCAGCATGCGGTAGCCCGCGAAGCTGCGGCTGGAGAAGAACCAGGACAGCAGCGCCAGGACGAGGGCAATCAGATACGCCAGGTTCACGCGTGCGCCTTCGATCAGCAGCGGCAGTGTGGCGTTCTCGGCAAAGGCCTTGGACTGCGGAAAGTTGTAGCCATGCGGATCGCGCCAGGGCCCGTGCACCAGATAGCCAAGCAGCAGCTGCGCGATGTAGACCAGCATCAGGCTGACCAGAATCTCGTTGGTGTGAAAGCGCGTGCGCAGAAAAGCCGGAATCGAAGCCCAGAGCATGCCGCCCAGCGCACCGGCGATCAGCATCACCGGCAACGCGAAATGTCCCAGAGAATCGCCCAGGAACAGCGCCACGCCGCCGCCGGTGATGGCGCCGATGGTGAGCTGGCCTTCGGCTCCGATGTTCCAGACATTGGACTTGAAGCCCAGGGCCAGACCCAGCGCGCAGAGCGTGAGCGGCGTGGCTTTCAGCAGCAGCTCACCGATGCCGTAGCTGGAGGACACCGGCTCGATGAAGAACACCTTGAACGCTTCCGCCGGGCTCTTGCCCAGCAGGGTGAACACGATCAGGCCGGTGATCAGCATCGCCAGCGCCGCAATCAGCGGCGAGGCCAGACGCATGGCCGAAGACGGCGCCGGCCGCTTCTCCAGACGAAAGGGCCAGAGCGCGCCGAGGCGATTTTCAGACGACATCGGCGGCCTCCGCAGTCTTGGCTTCACCGCCGGCCATCAGCACGCCGATCTTTTCGATGGACAGCTCGGAGGACGGCAGCGGCTGGGTCAGCCGGCCTTGCGCAATCACGGCTATGCGGTCGCAGATCATGAACAGCTCATCCAGTTCTTCGGAAATCACCAGCAGGGCCACACCGCGATCGCGCAGATCGATCAGGGCCTGGCGGATCAGCAGCGAGGCGCCGACGTCCACACCCCAGGTCGGCTGCGCCACCACCATCACCTTGGGCGTCAGCCGCGTCTCGCGACCGACGATGAATTTCTGCAGATTGCCGCCCGACAGCGAACTCGCCGCCGCCAGCTCGCCGCCGCACTTGACCTTGAACTGCGCGATGGTCTCCTTGGCAAACTCGCGCGCCGCGCGGTTCTGCACCAGGCCGAAGCGCACCATGCCCGCGCCGGCCCCGGTGAGCAGGGCGTTGTGCGCCAGATGCATGGGCGGCACCGCGCCACGCCCCAGGCGTTCCTCGGGCACGAAGGTCAGGCCCAGCTTGCGGCGCAGGGCCGGATTCCTGAGTCCGGCCGGCTGGCCGCAGATGCGCACCATGCCGCTGTGCGGACACAGCGTCTCACCGGAGAGCGCGGACAGCAGCTCCTTCTGGCCATTGCCGGAGACGCCGGCGATGCCGACGATCTCGCCTTCGCGCACGCGCAGATTGATGTCCTTGAGCACGGTGCCGAAGGGATCGCGGCTGGGCAGCGTCAGATTGGTCAGCTCCAGCTGGATGTCGCCGGGCTCGCGGGGCTTGAGCTGGCATTCCTTCAGCTCGCTGCCCACCATCAGCCGCGCCAGGCTTTCATTGCTCTCCTGCGCCGGGATGGCCTTGCCGCTGAGCTTGCCGCCGCGCAGCACCGTGGCGGTGTCGCAGAGCTCGCGGATCTCATCGAGCTTGTGGCTGATGTAGAGAATGCTCACGCCCTCGCTGGCCAGCCGGCGCAGGGTTTCGAACAGCTTGCGCACCGCCTGCGGGGTGAGCACCGACGTGGGCTCGTCCATGATCAGCAGACGCGGCGACTGCAGCAGGCAGCGCACAATCTCCACACGCTGGCGCTCGCCCACCGACATGCTGTGCGTGAGGCGGTTGGGGTCCACCGGCAGTCCGTACTTCTCCGAGACCTCGCGGATGCGCGGCGCCAGATCCGCAGGCTTGACCTTCTCGTCCATGGCCAGGGCGATGTTCTCGGCCACGGTCAGGGTTTCGAACAGGGAGAAATGCTGGAACACCATGCCGATGCCCAGGCGCCGCGCCTCGGCCGGGCTGGCGATGCTCACGATCCTGCCTTCCCACTCGATGCTGCCCTCGTCCGGGCGCGTCACGCCGTAGACGATTTTCATCAGCGTGCTCTTGCCGGCACCGTTCTCGCCGAGCAGGGCGTGAATCTCGCCAACCTTTACCGTGAGATCGACGCGATCATTGGCGACCACGGTGGGATAGCGCTTGCTGATGCCGCGCAGCTGCAGGCGCGGTGGCATTTCGTTCACGGCAGGCGCTGGGTCTGCGGACATGCGGCACATCCTTGCGGGGTACAGGTTTCGATGGGTTTGTCGTGCCGGGACAGCGCAGCCTCGCTGTCCAGCTGCAGCAGCTGCGCGGCGATGGCCACGGCAATGGCCTGCGGCAGCTTGGCGGCGATGCCGTCCACGCCGACCGGACAGCGCAGGCGCGCGATCTGCTCGGTGCTGAAGCCCTCCTCGCGCAGTCGCGAGCGAAAGCGCGCGGCCTTGCTCTGCGAACCGATCAGCCCGGCGAAGGCGAAATCGCCCCGCTGCAACAGCGCGCGGCACAGCGCGTAATCCAGGGCATGGTCATGCGTCATGATCAGATGCAGGGCAGCGGCCGGCGCCTGGCGCAGGGCCTCCACCGGCAGCTGTGTGTGCAGGGTCTGCACGTTGTCGGGCAGATCGGCGGGCAGGAATTCGGCGCGCGAGTCCAGCCACTGCACGGCAAACGGCAGACCGCTGAGCACGCGCACCAGGGCCTGGCCAACGTGCCCGGCACCGTAGAGATACAGCGGCGGATCGGCGGGCGCGCAGCGCTCGAACAGCACACAGCTCTCGGCGCCACGGCGCAGCTGCACACGCGGCCCCTGTGCGGGCGGCGCGATCTGCACCTGCCGCAGCAGGCGGCCGTCGGCCCGCAGCTCGCACTGCCATTGCCCCTGACGCTGCAGCGCTTCCAGCGTGGGCCGGTCCTGCGGCTCGAAGCGTTCCAGCCACAGCTCCACCACGCCACCGCAGCACTGCCCCATCTCACGGCCCAGCACCAGCTGCAGACGCTGTGCGCGCACGTCGCCGCCGAGCAACAGGCGCGCCGCCTGCAGCGCATGCCATTCCAGATAGCCGCCGCCGATGGTGCCCAGCTGCCGCTCGCCGGCCAGCAGCAGGCAGGCGCCGGCTTCACGCGGACCCGAACCGCGCAGCCCCGCGACCAGCACGCGGATCACGGATTTCTCCTCGCGCAGCAGACGCAGCGCGGCGCCGGGCCAGTGCCGCAGCGGCTCCAGCCAGCGTCCGGCCGGCGTGTGCACGGCATCGGCGAGCGCGCTCATGCCAGCGGCTCCAGTCCACCGATGGCGCGCAGAATCGCCTCGGCCGTGGCCGGCGCCTGCAAATGGGAAAGACCGTCGCCGCCCCGTGCCGCCGCGCAGGCATCCCGCGCCGCGTGAAACACCGCCATGCCCAGCATCAGCGGCGGCTCGCCCACAGCCTTGGAGCGGTAGATGGTGTCCTCGCGATTGGGCTCGTCCTGCAGCAGGCTCACCCTGAAACGCGCCGGCCAGTCGCGCGCGGTGGGAATCTTGTAGGTCGAAGGCGCATGGGTCTTCAGCTCGCCCCGCGCGTTCCACCACAGCTCCTCGCAGGTGAGCCAGCCCGCGCCCTGCAGGAAGCCGCCTTCGATCTGGCCGATGTCCAGCACCGGATTCAGGCTCTTGCCGACATCGTGAAGAATGTCCACGGCCAGAATCTGCAGCTCGCCGCTGAGCGTGTCGATGGCCACTTCCGCCACGGCCGCGCCGTAGGCGAAGTAATAGAAAGGCCGGCCGGTGAGCGTGGCCTTGTCCCAGTGAATCTTGGGCGTGCGGTAGAAGCCGGTGGCGGACAGCGAGATGCGCGCGTGGTAAGCCGCGCGCACCAGTTCGGCGAAGCTGATGCCGCGCTCGCCCAGCTGCACCTGGCCATCGGCAAAGCGGATCTGCTCGGGCGCCAGCTGATACTGCGCGCAAGCGAAGTCGATCAGGCGCTGGCGGATGGTCTGCGCCGCCGCCTGCGCGGCCTTGCCATTGAGATCCGAACCCGAGGACGCGGCCGTGGCCGAGGTGTTGGGCACCTTGCTGGTGTCGGTGGCGCTGACGCGGATCGCCGCACGCGGCAGGCCCAGCTCGGTGGCCACCACCTGCAACACCTTGGTGTAGAGGCCCTGCCCCATCTCCGTGCCGCCGTGATTGAGCAGCACCGTGCCGTCGTTGTAGACCTGCAGCAGGGCACCGGCCTGATTGTAGATGGTGGCGTTGAAAGAGATGCCGAACTTCACCGGCGTCAGCGCGATGCCCTTCTTGATCACCGGACTCTGCGCATTGAAGGCGGCAATCGCCGCGCGGCGTGCACGGTAATCGCTGCTGGCCTCCAGCTGGTCGCTGATGGTGTGCAGCACATTGTCTTCGACCACTTGCCCGTAGGGCGTGACATCACGCTCGCCGATGCCGTAGTAGTTCACGCGCCGCACGTCGAGCGGATCGGCTTTCAGCGTGCGCGCGATGTCATCGACGATACCCTCGATCACCATCATGCCCTGCGGACCGCCGAAGCCGCGAAACGCGGTGTTGGACACCGTGTGCGTCTTGCAGCGATGCGAGACCAGCTCGACATGCTCCAGAAAATAGGCATTGTCGATATGGCAGATGGCGCGATCGTTCACCGGCCCGGACAGGTCCGCCGAGTAACCGCAGCGCGAGGCCAGCATCAGGCGCAGCGCCAGGATGCGGCCCTGCGCATCGAAGCCCACTTCATAGTCGGCGAGAAAATCGTGGCGCTTGCCGGTCATCACCATGTCGGCATCGCGATCCAGGCGCAGCTTCACCGCGCGACCGGTCTTGCGCGCCAGGATCGCCGCGGCGGCGGCAATCAGTGCCGGCTGGCTTTCCTTGCCGCCGAAGCCGCCGCCCATGCGCCGGCACTGCACGGTGACATCGTGCGCGTGCAGGGCCATGGCATGCGCCACCATGTGCTGCACCTCGGTGGGATGCTGCGTGGAGCTGTGGATGAGCAGGGCGCCGTCTTCCTGCGGGATCGCGACGGCGATCTGTCCTTCCAGATAGAAATGGTCCTGCCCGCCCATCACCACCGTGCCGCTCAGGCGTTGCGGTGCGCTGGCCAAGACCGCCTGCGGCTCACCCCGCTGCAGCCGCTGGCTCGGAATCACATAGCTCTCGGCGGCCAGGGCGCTGCGGATATCCAGCAGCGCCGGCAGTTCCTCGTAATCGATCTTCGCCAGCGCGACGGCGCGGCGCGCGGCGCCATAAGACATCGCGGCCACCGCAAACAAGGGCTGGCCGTGATACTCGACCTGCTGCCCGGCGAAGATCGGATCGTCATGGACGATGCCGCCGTAATTGTTCTCGCCCGGCACATCGGCCGCCGTCACCACCGCGACCACGCCCGGCGCGGCGCGCACGGCGGAAAGATCCAGGGACTTGATACGACCGTGGGCAATGCGCGAAAGCCCGAAGGCGGCGTGCAGGCTGCCGGCCGGCAGCGGGATGTCATCGGCGTAAGCCGCGCGGCCGCTGACATGCAGATGCGCGCTCTCATGGCGCAGTGATTCACCGGCCTGGGCGCTGCGGCTGGGAGCGGCGGAACCGGCCATTCAGTTCTCCAGCGCCGTGACGCGCAGCGCCGGCGCATCGGGCAGGCTGTGCAGATAGAAACGGCGCAGCAGATTCTGCGCGCCGCGCAGGCGATACGCGGCGCTGGCGCGCATATCGCTCAAGGGTTTGAAGTCCTGCGCCAGCGCCTGCATCGCCTGCGCCAGCGTCGCTTCATTCCAGGGCTGGCCCCGCAGCGCGGCTTCGGTCTGTCTGGCGCGCGCCGGAATCGCCGCCATGCCGCCGTAGGCGATGCGCGCCTCGCGCACCAGGCCGTTCTCCAGCTGCAAGGCGAAAGCCGCACAGACCGCCGAGATGTCCTGATCAAAACGCTTGGACAGCTTGTAGCAGGCAAAGGCCGCCGGCGCCTGCAGCGGCACCCGCACATAGGCGAGAAACTCGCCGCGCTGCAGATCCTTCTTCTGGTAATCCAGATAAAAATCTTCCAGCGCCAGCTCGCGCTGCTGCTCGCCGCATTGCAGGACGATGCGCGCGCCCAGGGCCATCAAGGGCGGCATGGCATCGCCGATGGGCGAACCATTGGCGAGATTGCCGCCCAGCGTGCCGGAGTTGCGCACCGGCGGTGAGGCGAAGCGCTGCGCCAGTTCGGTGAGCGCCGGATGTGCCGCCACGATGGCGGCCCAGGCATCACTCAGGGATACCGCCGCGCCGATGCGCAGAAACCCGGCGTCTTGCTCGATCTGCTGCAGCTCGGCGACCTCGCCCAGATAGATCAGCGCCGGCAGCGTGCGCAGCAGCTTGGTGACCCACAGCCCGATATCGGTGCCGCCGGCCAGGAGCAGGGCCTCGGGCGCTTCCAGGCGTGCCTGCGCCAGTTCCTTGAGATTGCGCGGCGCGATGAAGCCCGGCAGGCGCAGCGCTTGTTCGCGCTGCAGCGCTTCCAGATCGGCCAGACGCTGCGGGTTCTGCAGTTCCGCGCGCGACCAGTGCGTCGGCGCTGCGTATTCGTGCATGCGGCAACCGGCTTCGATGATGGGCCGGTAACCCGTGCAGCGACAGAGATTGCCGGACAAGGCATCGACCACTGCTGCGCGATCCGCCGAGGCCTGCTGCAGGTACTGCGCGAACAGGCTCATGACAAAGCCCGGCGTGCAGAAGCCGCATTGCGAACCGTGGCAATCGACCATCGCCTGCTGCACCGGATGCAGGCTGCCATCGGGCGCCTGCAGGCTTTCCACTGTCACCAGCTCCTTGCCGTCGATGGTGGGCAGAAAGCGGATGCAGGAATTGATGGCGCGATAGCGCAGCGTGCCGCCGCAGCGCTCGCCCAGCACCACGGTGCAGGCGCCGCAATCGCCTTCGGCGCAGCCTTCCTTGCTGCCCGTGCGCTGCGCGTGCTCGCGCAGATATTCGAGCAGCGTGGTGGTCGCCGGCAGCCCGTGCACTTCCTGCAGCTGCCCGTCGAGCAGGAAGCGGATGCTGTCCTCTGGAGGGCTCGCCATCTTCAGCTGCCGCGATAAGTGGAATAAGCCCAGGGCGAAACCAGCAAGGGCACGTGGTAGTGGCCATCCGGATCGGCAACGCCGAAGTGCAGGCTCACTGCATCCAGAAAAGCGGGCTCGGGCAGCTGCATGCCCCTCTGCCGGAAATATTCGGCGACCTGAAACACCAGGATGTAGCGGCCTGCCAGCAGTGCCTCGCCTTCGAGCAGCGGACGGTCACAGCGACCGTCGGCATTGGTGCGCGTCTCCAGCAACAGCTCGCCGCCGCCCTCATTGCGATACAGCGCCACGCGCATGCCGGCGGCGGGACGGCCGGTGACGGTATCGAGTACGTGCGTACTGAGTCTGCCCATGCTTCGCGCGATCCCCGTTTTGCTTGGCTGGCGACGGCTGCTGCCGCGCCGATACGGTCTGTCGAGCAATACATATGCCAGCGCCGGTACCGTGCAGTGCCCTCGCATCTTGCGCGTCCGACGGCACCCGGATTGTATGCAATCCATTTTTTATTGCACACAAAAAGAGCGCCGCTTTGCCGCCCCGGCAGAGCGCGGCTCGCAACGGGGCAGCACCGCCTTGGCACGCCTCAGAATCGCGCACGCACCGACGCAACAAGGCATGAGGCGGCAGGGCGATGCCCCGCGCCGGCGCGCAGCCGGCAGCGCTTTTCATCTTGCATACATGATCTTATGCAAGGCCAAAAACCAATGGCATGGGACTTGCGGCCGCAACGATTGTGTACCGGATCAAAAGCGGACGGGAGCGGTTTGGGGATTGGAAGACCGACTCCGGACACCAGCAGGTGCCGCTGTCTGCGCGATGACCGGCTTCTGGGGATTTTTTGCCAAGCAATAGGGAGCACATCAGGAATGAAAGCACTGAAAAAACTGGGCGCAGGCCTCGCCGCGCTGATGGCCATGAGCGCGGGCAATGCGCACGCGGGTCTGGCGCAGTGGTCGAGCAACAACATCGAATATCTCTACGGCACGCACTACAACCAGATCGGTGCTGACGGACACGACACTCGCAGCATCGTCACCATCGAACACGTCGATGCCTGGAAGTATGGCGACAACTTCTTCTTCGTCGACATCACCAATGCCGACCGCCAGGGCAAGCTGGGCAGCAACGGCTCGGGCGGCGAGTTCGCCACCTACTACGGCGAACTCTCGCCGCGCCTGTCCTTCGGCAAGATCACCGGCAAGGATCTGTCCTTCGGCATCTTCAAGGACTTCCTGTTCACCGCCACGCTGGAAATGCCGACCGCCACCGTGGTGCAGCTCGGCGGCGCCACCAACAACCTCCTCCTGCAGAACGAGCAGACCTATCTCTACGGCCTGGCCACCGATCTGAAGCTGCCGGGCTTTGCCTATTTCCAGGTCAATCTCTATCGCCGCGACAACCAGTCTTCCGCGGTCGGTGCGGGCGGCCAGCTGACCCTGGTCTGGGGCGCGCCGTTTAGCATCGGTCCAGCAAAGATGATGTTCGAAGGCTTCTTCGACTACGCCTTCAGCGAAAGCGGCTTGCACGACAACATCATCACCGCGCCGCGCCTGCTGGTGGATGCCGGCGATTTCTTCGGCGCGCCGGGCACGGTGCAGGTCGGCTGCGAGTGGCAGATCTGGCGCAATCAGTTCGGCATCAAGGATGAGAACGAGAGCGTGCCGCAGGCGATGGTCAAGGTGATTTTCAACTAAGCGGGCGAACGCCGGCGGGCGTCCTGCCCGCCGGCGTTCTGCCGTGTGCGTGAAACAAAGTTCTGGAGACACATCGATGAAGCAGGCATTCAAAGCAAGTCGCTGGGCCAAGGCCGCGCTGCTGCTGGCTGGCGCCATGGGCGCAGCCTTCACCGCGCAGGCCGCCGACGCACCGCTCAAGGCAGCCTTCGTGTACCTGGGCCCGGTGGGCGACGGCGGCTGGACCTATCAGCATGACCTCGGCCGCCAGGCGCTGGAAAAAGCCCTGGGCGACAAGGTCAAGACCACGTATGTGGAAAACGTGCCGGAGACCGCCGATGCCGAACGCGTGATCCGCCAGCTCGCCGCCGCCGGCAACAATCTGATCTTCACCACCTCCTTCGGGTACATGGACCCCACGCTGAAGGTGGCCAAGCTGTTCCCGAAGGTGAAGTTCGAACACGCCACCGGCTACAAGACCGCGCCGAACACCGTCACTTATCAGACGCGCTTCTATGAAGGCGCCTATCTGCTCGGCATCATCGCCGGCAAGATGACCAAGACCAACACCCTGGGTTTCATCGGCTCCTTTCCGATTCCCGAGGTGATCCGCAATATCGACGCCTTCACCATGGGCGCGCGCAGCGTCAATCCCAAGATCAAGACCAAGGTGATCTGGGTGGACACCTGGTATGACCCGGGCAAGGAACGTCAGGCCGCCGAAACGCTCGTCGCGCAGGGCGCCGACATGCTCTGCCAGAACACCGACTCGCCCGCTGCGGTGCAGGTTGCCGAGGAGAAAGGCGTGCACGCCTTTGGCTGGGATTCGGATCAGGCCAAGTACGGTCCGCATGCGCATCTGACCGCCAACACCGAAAACTGGGGCGTGTACTACATCGACGAAGCCAAGAAGGCGCTGGACGGCAGCTGGACCGGTGGTCGTCAGACCGCCTGGGGCCTGAAGGAAGGCATGGTGGTGCTCTCGCCGCTCAATCCGGCGGTGCCGGCGGATGTCGCCAAGCTCTTTGAAGAGAAGAAGAAGGCGATCATCGATGGCACGCTGATTCCGTTCAGCGGCCCGCTGAAGGACAACACCGGCACCGAGAAGCTGGCCGCCGGCGTGCCGCTGCCGATGGATCAGCTGTGGTCGATCAACTGGTATGTCGAAGGCGTTGAAGGCACCATCCCGAAGTAAGCGCAAGGGCAGGAGCAGCTCGGATCATGCAAGACGCGGCCTCATTCATCCGCGGCCTGCCCAAGGCCGAGCTGCACCTGCATATTGAGGGCTCGCTCGAACCGGAGATGCTGTTCGAGCTGGCCGCCAAGCATCGCGTCGCGCTGCCCTACACCTCGGTGGAGGCGCTGCGCGACGCGTATGCTTTTTCCGATCTGCAATCCTTCCTCGACATCTACTACGCCGGCGCCAATGTGCTGCGCGACGAGGAGGACTTTTACGCGCTGACCCGCGCTTATCTGCTGCACGCCCACGCCGACGGCGTGGTGCACACGGAAATCTTCTTCGATCCGCAGACCCATACCGAGCGCGGCATCGCGTTCGACACCGTGATCCGTGGCATCCGCCGCGCGCTGCTGGAAGCGCAGCTGGAGCTGGGCATCACGCATCGCCTGATTCTCTGCTTCCTGCGCCACCTGAGCGCCGAGTCGGCGATGGCGACCCTGAGGCAGGCCCTGCCCTACCGCGACTGGATCACGGCAGTGGGCCTGGACTCTTCCGAGCGCGGACATCCCCCTTCGAAATTCGTGACGGTATTTGATCGCGCGCGCGCCGAAGGCCTGCTCACGGTCGCACATGCCGGCGAGGAAGGCCCGCCGGCCTATATCGTCGAAGCCCTGGATCTGCTGCACGTCAGCCGCATCGATCACGGTGTGCGTTGTCTGGAAGACGAGGCCCTGGTGCAGCGCCTGGTCCGCGAGCAGATGCCGCTCACGGTCTGCCCGCTGTCGAACGTGATGCTCAAGGTCTTCGCGCGCGCCGAGGACCACAATCTGCGCGGGCTGCTGCAGCGCGGCCTGTGCGTCACCGTCAACTCCGATGACCCGGCCTACTTCGGCGGCTACGTGGCCGAGAACTATCTGGCCATGCAGCGTGCACTGCAGCTCACCCGCGCAGAACTGATTCAGCTCGCGCGCAATTCCATCCTCGCCTCCTTCCTGCACAGCAGCGAGCAGAGCCGGCATCTCGCCGCCATCGAGGCTTACGCGGCCTCGCACTGAGCGCCCTCACATGTCACCGGGCCTCAGCGTCAATCTGTTCTGCCAGGATCTGGACCGCGTCTTTGATTTCTATCGCCAGCTGTTCGAGCTGGAAGAAGCCGTGGAGCACCGCTCGCCGATCTACCGCGCGCTGCGCATCGCCGGCAGCGACATCGGCTTTCATGCCCCGGCAGCGGTGGCGCTGCTCAACGCCGGCGCGCTGCGCGCACAGCGCCCCAGCGTCGCGCACTACCCGACCTTCCATGTCGACCGCCAGACCGAGGTCGATGCGCTCTGCGCACGCGCCTTGCAGCTCGGCGCCAGCCTGCTCAAGGCGCCGTATCTCACCTACTACCGCGCCTGGCAGGCGGTGCTGCAGGACCCGGAAGGCAATTTCTTCCGCATCAATCACTATCTGAGTTGAAGCCTTCCCATGGCCAGCGAGCTGCAGGTTCCGATCATCGACATTTCCGGCTTCGCCCACGGCGGGCAGGCGCAGCGCGCGGCGATTGCCGCCAGCGTCGGCGCCGCCGCGCGCGAAATCGGCTTCATGCAGATTTGCGGCCATGGCGTGCCGGACGCCGCCATCGAAGGCCTGAAAGCCGCCATCGATGGCTTCTTCGGCCTGCCCCTCGAAGACAAGCTGCGCTGCCGGCCGCCGAGCACCGAGATCAATCGCGGCTACACCGGCCTGCGCAGCGAGCGGCTCAGCTACAGCCTGGGCGTGGCCTCGCCGGCGGATCTGTTCGAGGCCTTCAACATCGGCAGCACCGTTTCGCAGCATCCCGGGGTGGCGCTGCCCGCCGAACACTTTCCGGAAAATCTCTGGCCGCAGCAGCCTGCTGCATTTCGCGCGCAGATCGAAACCTGGTTTGCCGAGGCCGGCGCCCTGGCGCGACGCATGACGCGCATCTTCGCGCTGGCCCTGAATCTGCCCGACGATTATTTCGTGCCCTTCCAGAACCGCTCCATCGACACCCTGCGTCTCAACAACTACCAGCTGCCGCCCGGCGACACGCGCGTGGAGCCCGGGCAGATGGGCATGGGCGGCCATACCGATTACGGCATCGTCACGGTGCTCTGGGCCGACGCAGTCAGTCCGGGCCTGCAGATCATGGACGGCGATGGCGACTGGCATGACATCGTGCCCGCGCCCGGGGCGATGCTGATCAATCTCGGCGACATGCTGGCGCGCTGGAGCAATGATCGCTGGCGCTCGACCCTGCACCGCGTGCTGCCGCCGGTGAACGGCCAGGGGCGTCTGATCCGGCGCCGTTCGGCGGCCTATTTTCACGATGGCAATCACGATGCCCTGGTCAGCTGCCTGCCCGGCTGCGCGGATGCCGATCATCCACCGCTGTATCCGCCGGTGACGGTGGGCGAGCACCTGAGCTTCAAGCTGCGCGGCTCGCGCGGCCTGGAACTCAACCCGCATTCCGAGCGCGAGGCGGCGCGCCTGCTGAGCGGCAGCGAGTAGCCGCCGCCGGCATACTGCGCGCATGAACACCGACAACGAGCAGATCCTGCTGCTGCACGGCGCCGCAGTGGTGGCCACCATGGACGCGCAGCGCCGCGAAATCGCCGGCGGCAGCGTGGCCGTGCAAGGCCGGCAGATCGCCTGCGTGGGCAGCGCCGCCGAGGTGCAGGCCTGGCTCGACGCCGAGCCCACGCGCCGCGTGCAGCGGCGCATCGATCTGACTGGCTGCGTGCTGCTGCCCGGCCTGATCAACGGCCATCATCATCTCTACCAGACGCTGACGCGCGGCATCGGCACCGCGCGCGGCCTGGCGCTGTTCGACTGGCTCAAGACCCTGTATCCGATCTGGGGCCAGATGCACGGCGAGGCGGTGTATGTCAGCGCCAAGCTGGGCCTGGCGGAACTGCTGCTCAGCGGCGCCACCACGGTGGCCGATCATCTCTACATGTATCCCAATGGCGCGCGCATCGATGATGAGATCGCCGCCGCACGCGAACTGGGTCTGCGCTTTCATCCCACGCGCGGCTCGATGAGCGTGGGCATCAGCCAGGGCGGTCTGCCGCCGGATCATCTGGTGGAAGACGAGGACGCGATTCTCCGGGACTGCCTGCGCGTGATCGGACAGTTTCATGATGCGCAGGACTATTCGATGCTGCGCATCGGTCTGGCGCCCTGCTCGCCGTTCAGCGTCAGCGGCGAGCTGATGCGCCAGTCCGCGCGCATGGCGCGCGCGCATGCGCGCGTGGGCCTGCACACGCATCTGGCGGAAACCATCGATGAGGACCGCTACTGCCTGGAGAAATTCGGCATGCGGCCGCTCGACTACGCCGAATCGGTGGAGTGGCTGGGCCCGGACGTGTGGTTCGCGCACATGGTGCATCCCTCGGGCGCCGAGATCGGCAAGCTCGCGCACAGCTGCAGCGGTGTCTGCCACTGCGCCAGCAGCAACATGATTCTGGCCTCGGGCATCGCGCCGGTGCGCGCGATGGTGGACGCCGGTGTGCGCCTGGGCCTGGGCGTGGACGGCTCGGCCAGCAATGACGGCAATCACATGCTGGGCGAGGCGCGTCAGGCCATGCTGCTGCAACGCGTGGGCTGGCCGGGTTTCGAATCGCGCGCCGACCGCATGTCGGCACGCGAGGCCCTGGAACTCGCCACACTCGGCGGCGCGCGCATGCTGGCGCGGCAGGACATCGGGCATCTGGCGCCGGGCATGGCGGCGGATCTGGTGGCCTTTCCCATCGACGGCATCGAGCACGCCGGCGCGCAGAGCGATCCGCTGGCCGCCCTGCTCTGCTGCGCGCCGGTGCGCGTGCGCTACTCCGTGATCAATGGTCGCGTGGTGGTGGACGAGGGCCGCATTCCGGGCCTGGATCTGCCGGCCCTGGTGCGGCAGCACAATGCGCAGGCGCAAGGCCTGCTGCAGCGCGCGGGGCTGGCACGCTAGACGGGAAAATCCGGCGACAAGGCGGCATGTTTAGAATGGCGCCCCGAACTGCCCAGCCCCGCGCCGCGATGAACCAGAACCTGGCCGCCACCTCTTTTGCCGAGCCCACGCAACAGCGCTGGCTGTTATGGCTGGCGGCGCTGTTGCTGCTGGCGCAGGGCCTGCTGGTTTACAGCAGTGGCTGGCACGGCGGCTTCAGCACCATCAACGACGCCGGCCGCCTGCTCAGCGACCGCCTCGCCGAAAGCCTCACGCAGCTGGGCGACAGCCTGCTGGCCCTGAGCCTGTTCCTGTTTCTGGCCAAGCGTCATCCGGCGCTGCTCTGGCAGGCGCTGCTGGCGGCCCTGATCGCCACCCTGCTCTCGCACGGCATCAAGTCGCTGGCGGCGCAGCCGCGGCCGGCGGCGCTGCTGGAACTGGACAGCTTCCGCCAGCTCGGCCCCGTGCTCCGGCGCGGCAGCTATCCCTCCGGCCACACCGTCACCGCCTTCGTCTCCGCCGCCTGCGTCGCCTGTTATCTCACCGCCCTCTGGCAGCGCGCGCTGCTGCTGATCGCGGCACTGGCCGTGGGTTTCAGCCGCGTCGCGGTCGGCGCGCACTGGCCCGTCGATGTCTGCGCCGGCGCAGCCTGCGGCCTGTTCTCGGCGTATCTGGGCCTTCTGCTGGCACGGCGCTGGCCGCTGGGCCTGCGCCCGCGTGTGCATCAGACCGTGGTGCTGATTCTGGCCGGCTGCACGCTCGCGCAGCTGTTCATGAAGCCGGAATATCCGCTGGCGCGGCCGCTGATCGTCTCGATCTCGCTGCTGGCCCTGGCCGTCGCCGCCCGCGATTACCTGCTGCCGAGGCTCAGCTCGCGGACGCTGGCGGACAGCTGAGGGTGCCGCCGGCCTGTGCAGCGCTGATCAGCGTGGCGATCTGATCGCCGACACGATCCAGCGCCTGCTGGATGCCGACCACCAGATTCTCGTAGCCGCCGGTCACCGCCAGGCTGACCGCGCTGGCGCAGGTCCAGCGCTGACGCGGGGCGCTGGCCGCGCTCACCTCCAGCACGCTCCAGCCGGCATCCAGGCTCACGCCGCGCGCCAGCTGCGCATCCAGGCGCTGCACATCGAGCAGCACGCGATACACGCGGGTATCCGGCGGCGGTGAAAGCTGCGAGACCTCGGCGACACCCAGTTTCTGCTTGAGCCGCGCCACCAGCGCGCCCCGCACTTCCTCGCCCAGCGGCGCGATCCAGCGCCGTGTCTCCACCAGCGCCACCTCGCCCTCGCCCTGACGCACCACCAGCTCCGGCTGATCCAGCTGCGCCGGGATGCGCACCGGCTGCACGTCCAGCACATAGGCCTGCGTGCGCGGTGCCAGCGCCTGCGCCTGCGGGCGCAGCAGCGTGTAGAAATGCGTGGGATCGGCGGCGCAGGCGCAGAGCAGCGTGGCCACGCAGAGCAGACTGCCGATACGGATCATGGCGCGGGCTCCGTCTTGCCGTTCTCGGCGGGTTCCTTGTTGTCCGGTTTGCCGAACACCAGGGATTCGGGGTGACGCTTGAGATACTCGGCCAGCTCACGCATGGCGCGCGCCATCTGCTCCACCGCCGCGAGCATCGCCTGGGTATTGCGCTGCAGCGGCGATTCGCCGGCGGCGAAATTCTGGTTGAGATTGTCCACCGCCGCATGCGCGCTGCGCAGGGCGGCCTGCGCCTCGGGCGCCAGCTGCGTGTCGAGCTGGCTCAGCAGATGCTCGCTGCTGGCGAGGCTGGCGTTGAGATGCGCGCCGATCTCGTCGAAGGGCACCTTGTTCAGGCGCGCCACGATATCGGCGATCTGTTGCTGGATCTGATCGAAATTGCCCGGCACCGTGGGAATCTCCAGCGGCCGGGCCGCCGCGCTGGCCAGCGTCACGGGGCGCGCGCCGCGCACAAAATCCAGGGACACGAACAGCTGCCCGGTGAGCAGATTGCCCGGCTGCAGCTGCGCGCGCAGGCCGCGTTCCACCAGCTTGCGCAGATAGGCCGCGCCGTCCGCAGTGCCCTGCTGCCGGTACAGCTCACCCAGGCGCTGCGGATACAGACGCGCATCCACCACCGCCAGCAGCGAGCGGTCCTTGGCGTTCTGCTCCAGCGCCAGCGCCGTGACCTTGCCCAGCGTCACGCCGCCGAAATCCACCGTCGCGCCCAGGTTCAGGCCGCGCATCGAACGCGCAAAGCGCATGCGCACATCCACCGGCGGACCATCCGGCGGCGCCAGGGCGGCGACGCGGGTGTCGAACAGCGCGAAATGGTATTTCTCGCTGGCGGCGGCGGCCGGCGCGTCATGCGGCGGCGCTTCGAAGGCGATGCCGCCAACCAGCACCGTGGCCAGAGCCTCGGTGTCGATCTTCACGCCGTCGGCCCCCACCGCCACGTCCACGCCGCTGGCGTTCCAGAAGCGCGTGTCGACGGTGACGAAGCGGTCGAAGGGCGCGTCGACGAAGACCTCCAGCGTCACCCCGCGACCGTCGTCGCGCAGCTGATGCGCCACCACGCGCCCCACCAGCTTGCGCCGGAAATACAGCGGCGAACCGATGTCCAGCGAGCCCAGGTCCTCGGCGTCGAGCACATAGCGCCGGCCCTTCTGATCGCTGGTCACCGCCGGCGGCACTTCCAGGCCGTGAAACTCGCGGCGCTCCTCGTGCGAGCGACCGACGTCCACGCCGATGTAGGCGCCGGAGAGCAGCGTGTTCAGACCCGAGACACCGCCCAGACCCACGCGCGGCCGCACCACCCAGAAACGGCTGTCCTCGACCGCGAGGCTGGCGGCGTCATGACTGAGCTCCACCGCCACCAGCACCTGCTGATGATCTTCGCTGAGCTGGATGCGGCGCACCTTGCCCACCACCACGTCCTTGTAGCGCAACTCGGTCTTGCCGGCCTCCAGACCTTCGGCGCTGTCGAAGCGGATCACGATCTCGGGGCCGGCGGCCAGCCAGGCACGCACCAGCAGCACGACGCCTGCCAGCGTCGCCACCAGCGGCACCAGCCACACCAGCGACAGGCTCCAGCGACGTGTGCGCTCCACGCCCGGCAGCGGCAGCGGCGCCTGCGGCTCCTCGCTCATGCACGGCTCCCGGTTTGCGGTTCGTCCCAGATCAGGCGCGGATCGAAACTCATGGATGCGAGCATGGTCAGCACCACCACCGAGGCAAAGGCGATGGCACCCGGACCGGCGCGCACCTGCGCCACCGAATTGAAGTTGACCAGCGCCACCAGCAGCGCCACCACGAAGATATCGAGCATCGACCACTGGCCGATGAATTCGATGAGGCGGTACAGGCGCGCGCGTTCGCGGCGGCGCCAGCGGGAATGCGCGCCGGCGCTGAGCAGCAGCGTAGCCAGCGCAGCGATCTTCAGCAGCGGCACCACGATGCTGGCCACGAACACGATCAGCGCCAGATCCCAGGCGCCGCTGCGCCACAGCGTCAGCACACCGCTGAGGATGGTGTCGTTCTCGCTGTAGAGCAGCGTGGAGGTCTGCATGATCGGCAGCAGATTGGCGGGGATGTACAGCACCGCAGCCGCAATCAGCAGCGCCCAGCTGCGCGACAGGCTGGCCGGCTTGCGCCGGTGCAGCGGCGCATGACAGCGGGGGCAATGCGGTGCCGCAGTCGCCGGCAGCGCGCGGCAGACCAGACCGCAGGCCAGGCAGCTGAGCAGGCCCAGGTCGGCGGCGCGCGGCAGCCCGGCGGCGCTACTCATCCAGACACTCCCAGAGCCGGTGCAGATCGAAACTGTTGAGCGCGGTCAGCAGCAGGGTCAGGGCGGCAAAGCCATACAGGCCCGGACGCGGCTGCACGGCGGCCAGCGCGCCCATCTTCACCACCGCTACCAGAGCCCCGAGCAGGAACACTTCCACCATGCTCCAGGGCCGCAGGAAGCGCAGGCTGTGCAGCGCATCGACCAGCAGGCTGCGGCGCAGGCCGCCGCGCCGCAGGGCCAGCAGCACCGCGCCCAGCAGCAGGATCTGCAGCAGTGGAAAGAAGAATGCGGTGAGCGCCACCAGCACCGCCACCGGTCCCACCTCGCTGTCCCAGGCAGCGTGGATGGCGCCCCAGAGCGTGCTCTGGCTGCTGCTGCCCTGCAGATCCAGACTGACGATGGGAAAGACATTGGCGATCAGGAACACCACGGCCGCCGCCAGGGTCAGCGCCAGCAGGGCGGGCGGCGCAAGATCGGCGCGATACAGCGGTGCGGCGCAGCGCAGGCAGCGCGCGCGCTGGCCGGGCTGCAGCGGTGCACGCTGGTACACGGTGTCGCAGTGTTCGCAGACGATCAGCGTCGGCATTGGCGCTCCCGGGCCTAGGGCCTGTTAACGCTGTGGCAATGGCTGCGACGGAGGTTGTTTTGCCGCAGGGCAAGGCGACAGACGCGCCGCTTGGTGATTCCAGGCCAGCGGCTGCCAACGCCGCCCTGCGGCCCCAGTAGTCCACGTGGGGCCCCGTCCCATCCGGCTTGCGCCGGAAATGGCGCGCAGCGGCCTTGCGGGACTTGGCCTTGGAACCACCAAGGCCTGCGTCCCGCGCCTTGCCAGGCGCCATTTCCGGCAGCAACGCAGCGATTGTCCATAGCGTTAACAGGCCCTAGGAGGCTTGCGTGGCGCGGTTGCGCATCCAGTCCGCCAGCGGCGCCAGCGCCGCCAGCAAGGTCTGGCACCAGGCCGGCGGCAGCCCGCTCTGCGCGCAGGCCTGCTGCATGCAGGCCAGCCACTGATCGCGTTCGCGCGCGCCGATGGCAAACGGCAGGTGCCGCGCCCGCAGGCGCGGATGCCCGAAGCGATCGGTGTAATGCGACGCCCCTCCGGTCCAGCCGCAGAGATACCAGAACAGCTTGTCGCGGGCGCCATCCAGGCGCGGCGGATGCTGCGCGCGCAGCGCCGCGTACGCCGGCTCGCTGTCCATCAGATCGTAGAAGCGGTCCACCAGGGCGCGCAGTGCCGCCTCGCCCCCGGGGAGGTTCTGATAAAGACCTTCATTCATGGCGGGATCATCGCATGCGCGGCTTCCGATGCGCTGAGCAGCGCCGCGATTTCCTCCAGCAGCTGGCCGCTGAGCAGCTGCGGGTCGTAACCCTCGTGACTGAAGGCCAGACGCCCCTGCGCGTCGATCACGAAGAGGCGCGGAATCGCGCTGACCCCATACTGCGCCCCGGCCTGGCCGTCGGCATCGCTGGCCAGCGTGATCGCCAGCGGTCCGAGCCGCTCGGCCAGGCGCCGGAACGCACGCCGGCTTTCCCGCCAGTTCACGCCGACGATGCACAGCCGCCCGGAGCCCACGCGCGCCTGCAGATTTTCCAGCACCTTCATCTCCTCCAGGCAGGGTGCGCACCAGGAGGCCCAGAAGCTCAGCACCACCACGCGGCCGCGCAGGCTCTCCAGGCGCAGCGGCTGGCCGGCGAGATCCAGACCCAGCGCCGGGGGCGCCGCCGTGCCCACGGCCGGCGAGGCCGCGGACGCCGGCGGCCCGAACAGCATCGCCAGCAGGCCGAGGCCCGCAAAAAATTTGGTTACAAGCTTATGCATTTTTGTAATTTGAAAATCGGAAAGCAGTCCTTACCGTAAACTGTGACCCCTGCCGAGCCAGGCTTCTGGAATTGTCCGTGTCTAACCTAGCTGAAAATCTCGAACCGCCATCCGCCGGCAACACCGCCGGACTGAGCGCTGCGGAACTGGCGGAGCTCAACCGCCGCTACGCGCCACTGGACTTCGAAACCCGCCTGCGCCAGTTCTACCAGGAATTCCCGGTGGACAAGGTGCTGGTCACCTCATCCTTCGCCGCGACCTCCGCCTACTTCCTGCACCTGATCTCGCGCATCGAGCCGCGCCAGAAGTTTGCCTTCATCGACACCGGCTACCACTTTCCGGAAACCCTGGCCTATCGCGACTACCTGATCGGCCTCTACCAGCTCGATGTGTTCAGCGTGCGCGCCGAAGACTGGCGGCATCAGTTCACGCAGACCGACAAGACTTACGAGAAGAACCCCGACTTCTGCTGCTCGATCAACAAGGTCGAGCCGCTGGACGCGATCAAGCCCAATTATCAGGTGTGGATGTCCAGCCTGATGCGCTGGGACACCGAGCATCGCGCGCAGCTCGAGGTCTTCGAAGAGCGCGGCGGCATCGTCAAGTTCAATCCCATGATCGATGTCACCCGCGAGCAGCGCGACGCCTACATCCGCGAGCACGACCTTCCCTTCCATCCGCTGGTGGCGCAGGGCTATCAGTCGATCGGCTGCACCCACTGCACCGTGCCCGGCGAAGGTCGCAGCGGCCGCTGGGTGGGCAAGCCCAAGACCGAATGCGGATTGCACCGCTGAAGCGTTTGAACGCCGCATAAAGCAAGGCCCGCCATCGGCGGGCCTTGTCGTTTGCATGCCGCTCACTGCGCGGCAGTCTTCAGACGCATGTCGTTCTTCACGTCCTTCACGCCTTTGACATGGCGCGTCACGTCCACGGCCTGATCCATCTGTGCCGAAGACATCACGAAGCCCGAGAGCTGCACGGTACCGTTCTGCGTCTCGACGCCGATGTCGGTGGACTTCAGACCCTTTTCCGCCAGCAGCGCAGTCTTGACCTTGGTGGTGAGCGCCGCGTCGCTCAAGTACTGGCCGGTCTGGGAAGTGGTGCTGTTGTCCTGGGCCTGTGCCAGCCCGGGCAGACCGCCGGCAAGCAGACTCAGACTCATCATTCCGGCAAGCAGCAGCTTGTGCTTGTTCATGGGGTAGCTCCTTCATCGCGATTGGCGAAGGCCGACGGCTGCCGGCCACCCGGTTCTGAAAGGCATCCTTCAGAACCGGGTCCAGCCTGCGGGCTACCCGGTTAACTCTCTCTGAACCGCGCGAGCTTACCGATTCACCGTCGGTTCACGGCGCCGACAGCAGACGCTCACGCTTGGCCGCCACCGCCGCCATCAGCTTGTCGTCGGCATCGACGAACAACTTGAGTCCGTCCACCACCAGCTGCTCGCAGATCGTCTCCAGCGACACCGACAGGCCGGACAAGGCATCGAGCGTGGCCTGCGCCTCGCCCAGTGCGTGTTCGAGCATGGAGCGCGCCTCGCCGTGATCGCGAAACGCATCCAGCGTCGCCGGCGGCACGGTGTTCACCGTCTCCGGGCCGATCAGCTCTTCCACATACAGCGTGTCGCGATACTGCGGATTCTTGGTGCCGGTGCTGGCCCAGAGCAGACGCTGCGGACGCGCGCGATGCTGCTGTGCCAGCTCACGCCAGCGCGGCGCGCTGAAAATCTGCTTGTAATCCTGATAGGCCAGACGCGCATTGGCGATGGCCACCTTGCCCTGCAGCTGGGGTGCGCGCGAGCCCAGCTGCGCATCCACGGCGCTGTCGATGCGGCTGACGAAGAAGCTGGCGACGCTGGCCAGCTGTCCGGCATCACCGCCGCGCGCCACATACTGCGCCACGCCATCGATATAGGCCTCGGCCACCGCGCGATACGCCGCGCGCGAGAACAGCAGCGTGACATTGACCTTGATGCCCTCGCCGATCAGGGTGCGCAGCGCCGCAACGCCAGCCGGCGTGCCCGGCACCTTGATCATCAGATTGTCGCGCGCCACCGCCTTGTGCAGGCGCCGCGCCTGCTCGATGCTGGCCTGCGCGTCGTGCGCCAGATGCGGCGAGACCTCCAGGCTCACATAACCGTCGGCACCGGCGCTGCGCTCGTAGACCTTGCGCAGATCATCCGCCGCCAGGCGGATGTCCTCGATGGCCAGCTGCTCGAACAGCGCCTGCGGTTCACGCAGGCCCTGCGCCAGCAGCGCCTTGAGGCTGGCGTCGTAATCGCTGCCGCTACCGACGGCCTTTTCAAAAATCGCCGGATTGGAGGTCAGGCCGCAGATCGCATCCTCTTCGATCAAGCGCCGCAGTCCACCAGAGAGCATCAGCTGACGATGGATGTAGTCCAGCCAGATCGACTGGCCCAGGGCGTGGACGGCTTGCAGGCGGTTCATGAGCGATTTCTGCCTTGGCGTGTAGCGAGCGTGCATTATCCACGCATGGCATGACAATGCGAATGTCGCGCGTGGTGTTCAGGCCACCAGCTGCAGACTCGCCAGCCGCGCATAAAGACCGCCGCTGCGGGCCAGCTCCGCCGGCGTGCCGATTTCCACCAGCCGGCCCTGCTCCAGCACCGCGATGCGGTCGGCGCGCTGCACGGTGGCGAGCCGGTGTGCGATCACCAGCGTGGTGCGGCCACGCATCGCCGCTTCCAGACCGCGCTGCACCAGGGCCTCGCTCTCGGCGTCCAGGGCGCTGGTGGCCTCGTCGAGCAGCAGCAGCGGCGGGTTCTTCAGAATCGCGCGGGCGATGGCGATGCGCTGCCGCTGGCCGCCGGACAGGCGCACGCCGCGCTCGCCCAGGAAGGTGTCATAGCCCTGCGGCAGACGCTGGATGAATTCATCGGCCAGCGCGGTGCGCGCCGCCGCCAGCACCTGCGCCTCGCTGGCATCCGGCCGGCCGTAACGGATGTTGTCGCGGGCATCGGCGGAAAACACCACGGCTTCCTGCGGCACGATGCCGATGCGCGCGCGCAGCGCGCGCGGATCCAGCTCGCGGATGTCCGTGCCATCAAACAGGATGCGGCCGCCGCTGACATCGTAGAAGCGCTGCAGCAGCTGGAACACCGTGGTCTTGCCGGCGCCGCTGGGCCCGACCAGGGCCAGGGTCTCGCCGTCCTGGACTTCCAGATCCAGGCCATCGAGCGCCGGCGTCTGCGGTCGCGAAGGGTAGTTGAAACGCACGGTTTCGAAGCGCACCCGGGCACGCGCATCCGCCGGCAGGGTTTTCGGCTGCGGCGGCGCCTGGATGCCGGGCACCGCGCTCACCAGTTCCATCAGGCGTTCGGTGGCACCGGCAGCGCGCATCACATCGCCCCAGACCTCGGAGAGCACACCGACGCCGCCGGCGGTGATGCCGGCGTACATGACGAAGGAGGTCAAGGCGCCGCTGCTCATGTCACCGGCGATCACCGCCTGCGCCCCCAGCCACAGCACGAAGACGATGGCGCCGAACACACCCGCGATCATGCCGGCCTGCAGCAGCGCGCGCACCCGCGTGCGGCGCACCGCCACCACGAAGCTGTTCTGCACCGCCGCACCGAAGCGCTGTGCTTCGTAAGCCTCGTTGGTGAAGGCCTGCACCGTGGGAATGGCATTGAGCACCTCGCCGGCCACCGCCGCGCTGTCGGCGATACGGTCCTGCGATTCACGCGAGAGCTTGCGCATGCGCCGGCCGGCAATGATCAGCGGCACCACCACCGCCAGCAGCAGGGCCAGGGTGATGGCAAACAGCTTGGCGCTGGTCACCGCCAGCATGATCAGGCCACCGAGAAACTGGAAGCTGCTGCGCAGGCCCATGGACAGCGAGGAGCCGACCACGGTCTGCACCAGGGTGGTGTCGCCGGTCAGGCGCGACAGCACCTCGCCGCTGCGCGTGGTTTCGAAATACTGCGGCGACTGCCGCAGCATGCTCTGGTAAACCGCGTTGCGCAGATCGGCGGTGACGCGCTCGCCGATCCAGGTCACCAGATAAAAGCGTCCCGCCGAGGCCACCGCCCAGATCACGGCGATGCCCAGCAGACCAAAAAAGTAGCGGTGCACCGAAGCGCCGCCGACGAAGCCGTGATCGATCAGCTGGCGGAAGGCCAGCGGCACCGCCAGAAAGGCCAGCGAAGCCAGACACAGCAGCAGCAGCGCCATCAGCAGGCGGCCACGATACGGGCGCAGGTAGGGCAGCAACTGGCCCAGCACGCCGAGGCGACGACGTGCAGCGCGCTCGCTGAGTGCGTTCACCGCCTCGGCGGCGACTTCCGGCAAATCCTCCTGGCGCTGGTCCTGCGACACGTCGGGTCTCTCCTCACGATGCGGGGCGCCATGGTGGCGAGCCGTGGCCGGCGCGTCAAAGCCGCGTTGCCGCAGCCCAGTGGCTGCCACGATAATCGTCACCTTAAGCCGGGCCAGTCCCCTGAGAGTGCGATGAGCAAGATTGTCGATGCCGTGACCGTGGTGATGATCTGTCGCGGCCGTCTGCTGATGGTGCTGCGGCAGGGCTTCCTGGCCGCGTTTCCCGGTTACCAGGCCTTCCCCGGCGGCAAGGTCGATGCCGAGGACAGCGAGGGCGCGACGCCGCCCGCGCACTGGGGCGCGCACGAGCCGCGCCTGCTGCGCGCCCTGATCCGCGAGCTGCGCGAGGAGCTGGACCTCGACCTGCTGGCCCTGGCTGCCAAGACCCATATCCGCGCGCTGGGCGTGGCGCTGACGCCGCCGCATCAGCCGCGCCGCTTCAACACCTATTTCTTCCAGGTGGAACTGGACGAAGAACCGGCGCTGAAGGTCGATGCCCACGAGCTGCAGGCGGCGGTCTGGCGCACGCCGCAGCAATGGCTGGAACTGCGCGAACGCGGCGAGGCGTTGCTGGCGGTGCCCACCATCGCGGTGGTCCAGGCCCTGGCGCAGAACCTGAAGCCGGAGAATGTGCCGGGCCTGGACTTCCGTGATCGCCCGCCGCAGGAACTGCCGATGCTCGACAACGTGCCGGGCCTGCGCATCATGCCGGTACGCTCCAACACCCTGCCGCCGGCCGAGCACACCAACTGCTTTCTGCTGGGCGATGCGCAGTCGCACCGCGTGCTGGTCGATCCCTCGCCCGGCGATGCGGCGGAGTTCGAAAAGCTCTGCGCGATGGTCGAGCGTCACGGCATCCACGAAGTCTTTCTCACCCACCATCATCCCGATCATCACGAACGCAGCGCCGATCTGGCGCGCCGCTTCGCGGTGCCCATCGGCATGTCGGAAGACACCCAGCAGCGCATCCAGGCGCGCTGCGGGCAAGATTACTTCGCGAACCTGGCTGTGCATCACTACCGCGAAGGCGATGTGCTGTGCCGCTGGCGCGGCGAGGCGGTGCGGGTGCTGGCGGTGCCCGGTCACGACGAAGGCCAGCTGGCACTGATGCCCGACAACCGCGCCTGGTGCATCGTCGGCGATCTGATCCAGGGCATCGGCACCGTGGTGATCAGCAAGCCGGAAGGCGACATGGCCAAGTACTACGCCTCGCTGCAGCGCCTGATCGATCTGGACCCGAAAATCATCGTGCCCTCGCACGGCATCGCCATGGGCAGCACCTATCGGTTGCGCGACACCCTGCATCACCGTCAGCTGCGCGAGCAGCAGGTGCTGTCACTGTGGAACGCAGGCCACGAGATCGACGCCATGCTGCCGCTGATCTACAAGGACGTGGACCCGCGTCTGCTGCCGCTGGCGCGGCGCAATATCGAAAGTCATCTGCACAAGCTGCGCGAGGAAGGCGTGCTGGCACGCAGCTGACGCGGCGCTCAAGGCCGCAGCGACATCATCAGCTGCTGCTTGCCCTTGTAGAGATGCTCGACGCGCACCACCGCGTAATGACGGGAGGGCGCGATCCAGTAACGCTGGATCTTCTTGGGATTGTCGACGCGCTCGACGCGGATGCTGTCGAAGCTGCCGGCCTCGGTCTGCACCTTCTCGCGCGCCTTGATCGCGTAGCGATAAGTCTTGGGCTGGCCGGTTTCCAGCACCGTGAATTCCTGCTCGGCACCGATCTCTCCGGCGTGCTGCATGGCCCAGATGCGGATCGCCTCGCGCACCACGAAGCGGTCGTAGACCGGCGGCGTTACCGACAGCTCGGTGACGGTGCCGCCCTGCAGGCGCTTGATGCGGCGACCGTCCTCGGAGAAGTCCAGCGTGAAATTGTCCTTGGAGTTGCCGCTGACCGTGTACTCGAAGTGCTGCGGCACGATCGCGCCGTCCTTCACGCAGAAGCGGCTGGCCTCGCGCGGCTCGCCATAGCTCCAGCGCACCAGCGCAATCGGCGTGGTCTGCGAGACGTAATCGAAGCAGTCAGCGCCGCGCGGCTTGAGGCTGATGCTGCCCTCGCCCAGCGCGATGCCACCCCAGGCCACGCTGTAGCGTTCCTGATGCGGCGTCCAGTCCTGCTCCGGCGCCGCCGCCTGCGCCGCGCCGATGCCGAGCAGCAGCAGGGCCAGCAGCTTGGACATGCACTTCATCGGAACTCCGTCTCCAGATCGGTCAGGCTCAGCGGCTCGCCGAGCATCTTGCCACGCAGGCTGACGCGCCCGTCGTCAGCCATCGTCAGCTCGCCGCGCGCCATCCAGGCCACCGCCTGCGGATAGATCTTCAGCTCCACTTCCTGCATCACGCGCTCGGCGAGCGCTTCGGCATCATCTTCGATCCGGCGCTTGAATTGCCCCTGAATGATGCGCGGCCCGCCGTCGAGTTCCTCGGTCACAAAATGCACGGTGGCACCGTGCTCGGTCTCGCCGGCATCGATCACCGCCTGATGCGTGTTCAGGCCGGGATGACGCGGCAGCAGCGAGGGATGGATGTTGAGCAGGCGGCCCGCATAGGCGCGGATGAAGGCCGGCGTGAGAATGCGCATGAAGCCGGCCAGCACCACGAAGTCCGGGCGCGCCTCGGCCAGCACCCGCAGCATCGCGGCATCGAAGTCTTCGCGGCTGGCGTAATCGCGATGCGCCAGCGTGGCCGTGGCGATGCCGGCCTGCTGCGCACGCAGCAGGCCGCGCGCCTGGGCGCGGTTGCTCAGTACCAGTACGATCTCACCGTCGATGCGCTGAGCCGCACAGGCCTCGATCAGCGCCTGCAGATTGCGTCCTTCACCGGAAATCAGGACCGCGATACGTGCGCTCATGCGCGCATCGCTGTGAGCAGAGGCCTCACGCGTAGCGCACCTCGTGCTTGCTCTTCACCACCTCGCCCAGCAGCCAGGGCTTGAGCCGGCTCTTGCGCAGGCTGGCCAGGGCTTCATTGGCCCTGGCACGCGGCAGCACCAGCACGAAGCCGACGCCGCAGTTGAACACCCGCCACATCTCTTCCTGTTCGACGCCGCCCTGCTCCTGCAGCCAGTCGAAGATCGCCGGGCGCGTCCAGCTCTGCGTGTCCACCACCGCACCGATGCCCTTGGGGAAGCAGCGCGGCAGATTGCCGGTGATGCCGCCGCCGGTGATATGCGCCATGCCGCGCACGGGAATGCCCTGCTCCAGCAGCTTGAGCACCGGCTTCACATAGATTTCGGTGGGCGCGAGCAGCGCATCGGCGAGCTTGCCGGCACCGAAGGAGGCATTGAGATCGGCGCCGCTGACTTCGATGATCTTGCGGATCAGCGAGTAGCCATTGGAATGCGGGCCGGAGGACGGCAGTGCGATCATCACATCGCCGGCCTTGATCTTGCTGCCGTCGATGAGCTTGGACTGCTCGGCCACCGCCACGCAGAAACCGGCCAGATCGAAATCGCCCGGCGCATACATGCCCGGCATCTCGGCGGTCTCGCCGCCCACCAGCGCGCAGCCGGCCAGCTTGCAGCCCTGCGCGATGCCCTTGATCACCTGCGCCGCGACCTTCTGCTCCAGCTTGCCGGTGGCGTAGTAGTCGAGGAAGAACAGCGGCTCGGCGCCGGAGACCAGCACATCGTTGACGCACATCGCAACCAGATCCTGCCCCAGACCCAGCACGCGACCGGTGTCGATGCCCAGGCGCAGCTTGGTGCCCACGCCATCGGTGCCCGAAACCAGCACCGGCTTCTTGTACTTCTTGGGCAGGCTCACCAGCGCGCCGAAGCCGCCGACGCCGGCCAGCACCTCGGGGCGGCGCGTGGACTTGACGATCTTCTTGATGTCGTCGACCAGCTCATCGCCAGCGTCGATATCGACGCCGGCATCGCGATAGCTCAGGCCGGTGGTTTTTTTCATGAGGCGGATGCTCGAAATTTCGTGAGACGGCAGAAAAACAGGCGGCCCGCCGAGGTGGCGGGCCCTGGATGCAGCCGCATCTGGCGGCAGCGCTGCCTGTTATTTTAGCCCGGCCGCCCGGATAATTCGGCCCATGCACGATCTTCTCCGCTCCCTGACCCTGGTTCTGGCCCTGCTCGTCCCCGGCATCTGCCTCGCGCAGACCGGCGGCGACGCCTACGAGGGCCGCGTCGATGTTGCGGACCAGAGCCCGGCCGCGCGCGATCCGGCGCTGCGCGAGGCCCTGGCCCAGGTGCTGGCACGCGTCAGCGGCCCCAGCGCCGCCGCCGGCGCACCACAGATTCTGGCGCGCAGCAGCAGCCTGCTCTCCCGCTACGGATACGAGCGCAATGCCAGCGGCGGTCTGCAGCTGGTGGCGGTGTTCGACCGCAGCGCGGTGGATGCCCAGCTGCGCGGCGCCGGCCTGCCGGTCTGGGGTTATGCGCAGGCGGCCGCCGAACAGCTGCCGGTTGCGCTGCGCGGCGTGCAGAACACCGCCGATTACGTGCGCGCCGTGAACGCCCTGCGCGCGCTGCCCGGTCTGCGCAGCCTGAGCGTGCAGAGCGCCGCCGCCGACCATCTGCAGCTGCTGCTCAGCATCGAAGGCGGTGCCGCGCGCATCGCCAGCGCGCTGGCCGGCAACCGCGATCTGGCGCTCGAAGGCACGGCGAGCGCAGCGGGTCTTGCGCTGCTGCTGCGCCACTAAAAGACGGCGCCCCATGCCGACCCACAATCCGCGCTGGTGGCCCTGGGCCCTGGGCGCTGCCGCGGCGCTGCTGCTGATCTGGTCGCTGACGCCGATCCTCGCGCCCTTCGCGGTCGGCGCGGCCCTGGCCTATATCGGCGATCCGCTCGCGGATCGGCTGGAGCGTCTGCGCCTGTCGCGCGGCGCGGCCGTAGGCCTGGTGTTCCTGTTCTTCAGTATCGTCGCGGTGCTGCTGGGCCTGTGGCTGGTGCCGCTGCTGTTCGAACAGACCGTAGCCCTGATCCGCAATCTGCCGGACTGGATCAACTGGATCCTCGACGTGGGCCTGCCCAAGCTGGGTCTGCCGCCCTACACCGGCGCGCGCCTGGACGCCGGCGCCCTGCAGCAGCTGCTCAGCGAGCACTGGTCGGAAGCCGGTGGCATCGCCAAGACCCTGTGGCTGCGCGTCAGCGAATCGGGCAAGGCGGTGCTCGAGGCGGTGGCCAATCTGCTGCTGATTCCCATCGTCAGCTTCTATCTGATGCGCGACTGGGATCGCCTGGTGGCGGCGATCCGCGAGCTGATTCCGCCCCGCCATCTGCCCAAGGTGCGCGAGCTTGCGCGGGAGTCCGACGCGGTGCTCGGCTCCTTCATCCGGGGCCAGCTCACGGTGATGGCGGCGCTGGCCACGGTCTATGGCCTGGGCCTGACCCTGATCGGCCTGAAGCTGGGCCTGATCATCGGCGTGATTGCCGGCCTGCTCGGCTTCGTGCCCTATCTGGGCTTCGTGGTCGGCATCGGCTCGGCGATGATCGCGATGCTGGTGCAGACCCATGAGCTGCTGCCCCTGGTCTGGGTGGCGGTGGTGTTCGGCATCGGCCAGTTTCTGGAAAGCTGGTTTCTCACGCCCATCCTGGTCGGCGACAAGATCGGCCTGCATCCGGTGACCGTGATCTTTGCGCTGCTGGCCGGCGGCCAGCTGTTCGGTTTCACCGGCATTCTCATCGCCCTGCCGGCCTCGGCGGTGCTGGCGGTGCTGGTGCGTCATGCCCGCGCGCAGTGGCTGCGCAGCCCGCTTTATCACGGGCCGCAGGAGCCGCCGGAGGCGCCATGAAAGGTCAGCAGCTGGCGCTGGCCGTGCAGCTGCGCGAGGCGGCCAGCTTCGCCAGCTACTGGGCCGGCCGCAATGCCGCCACGGTGGCGACCCTGCGCGCGCTGGATCGCGATGGTCTGCTCTATGGTCCCGCCGGCAGCGGCCGCACGCATCTGCTGCAGGCCCTGTGCCGCGAGCGCGGCGGCGCCTATCTGCCGCTGCGCGAATGCCGCGACTATGGCCCCGAGGTACTGGACGGTTTCGACGCGGCGCCGCTGCTGTGCCTGGACGATCTCGATGCGGTGCTGGACGACAGCGCCTGGGCGCTGAGCCTGCTGCGCCTGCTCGACCGCCGCCGCGCGGCCGGCCTGCAGACCGTCGTCAGCAGCGAGCACCCGCCCGAGGCCCTGGCCACCCTGCCCGATCTGCGCACGCGTCTGGCCGCCGGCGTGCTGCTGGGCTTGTGCGCACTCAGCGACGAGGAATGCGCGCAGCTGCTGCAGGAACGCGCCCAGGCGCGCGGCCTGGAACTGAAGGACGAGGTGGTGCGCTGGCTGCAGCGCACCCAGGCGCGCAGCCCCGGCGCGCTGCTGGAAGCGCTGGAGCGTCTGGACCGCGCCTCGCTCAGCCAGAAGCGGCGCCTGAGCCTGCCTTTTGTGCAAGCGACGCTCGCGCGCTGAAACGCACATAGAGCATCAGTGCCACGAACTCCAGCGCCGCCAGCAGCGCCAGACCAAAGGACCAGTGCTGCGCCTGCGGCCGCGCGTAGCCATCGGCCAGCAGCAGCGCGCAATAGATGGCCAGCAGCATGCTGGCCCAGGCGTAGGTGTAGCTGCGGCCGCGCAACAGGCCCGGCAGCGGCCAGCACAGCAGCAGACCCGCGAGCAGTGCGAGCTTGCCGCCGGTGGTGATCAGCAACAGGCTCAGCGCCACATGGCTCAGCAACACCAGCAGGCGCACCACCTGGACCGGCAGCGGACGTGCGCTCATGCCAGCTTCAGCGCCAGCTGCGCGACGCGCCGGCCCAGCGCCTGACACAGCGCTTCCTCATCGCGGGACAGGGCCTTGGGCTGTGCACCGCTGCCGGCGTGATGGCTGGCGCCGTAGGGCGTACCGCCGGTGCTGGTGCTGCTCAGCGCCGGCTCGCTGTAGGGGATGCCGACCAGCAGCATGCCGTGATGCAGCAGCGGCAGCATCATGCTCAGCAGCGTGCTCTCCTGCCCGCCGTGCAGGGTGCCGGTGGAGGTGAACACCGCGCCCGGCTTGCCGGACAGCGTGCCGGACAGCCACTGCGCCGAGGTGCTGTCGAGGAAGTGCTTGAGCGGCGCCGCCATATTGCCGAAGCGCGTCGGGCTGCCCAGCAGCAGGCCCGCGCATTCGGCAAGATCACCGGGCTCCACATAGGGCGCGCCGGTCTCGGGCACCGCCGGTCCGCGCTGCGTGTGATCGGCGCTCACCGGCGGCACCGTGCGCAGCCGCGCCTGCGCGCCGTCCACGGACGCCACACCGCGGGCGATCTGCCGCGCCATCTGCGCCACGGAACCGTTGCGCGAGTAATACAGCACCAGGATGTCGGCCATGCTTAAGGATTGGTGATGGGACCGCTCAAAAAGAGCACCATTGTAAGAGCCGGCTCCGCCAGCCGAAAATCCATGCTGCAGACTGCTTGATCGCGGTCGCAATGATGTAAGCTGCAGCACTTTTTTTAACTACCGACCCTCGTTCCATGGCCTTGTTTGCCCGTTATCGTATCGGCATGTCCCGCGTGCTGGTGTTGCTGCTGATTGTCGTCCTGCTCTTCAACGGCAGCTACTGGGACCAGAACAACTGGATCGTGGGTGACATCGCCGCCGTGATCGGCCTGACCCTGATCAGCATCGCCAGCGTCGGCCGCCTCTGGTGCAATCTCTACATCGTCGGCTACAAGAACCGCGAGCTGCTCAGCACCGGTCCGTATTCGATGTCGCGCAATCCGCTGTACTTCTTCAGCGCGGTGGGCGCGGTGGGCATTGGCCTGGTCAGTGAAAGCCTGCTGCTGACGGGCCTGATCGCAACGCTGTTCGCCATCGTCTATCCGCGTGTGATCCGCGCCGAGGAGACGCATCTGCGCAAGGTGCACGGCGCCAGCTTCGACGCCTATGCGGCGCGTGTGCCGCGCTTCTGGCCGCGCTGGTCGGCGCTGCAGGAGCCGGAGCAGTGGACGGTCTATCCGCGCGAATTCCGCAACCACCTCTCCGATGTGCTGTGGTTCGTCTGGGCCGCCGCCATGCTGCTCTTGATCGGCTCCCTGCACGCACGCGGCATCCTGCCGGTGCTGTGGTGGATGCCATAACAAGAGCCCTCGAAAGCTCAAGAAGCTCACCAAGCCGCCAAGAACGCAAAGGCGCTAAAAGCCGTCAGGCTTTTTTGCGCCTTTGCGTGATTCCTTTCGCCGCCCGTCCCTGATTCAGGCCAGCTTCGCCAGCACTGCCGCGGTGCTGGCGTCGATCAGCTCGGCCTTCTCGGCGCGACGCGCCTTGTACTCGAACTGGCCCGTGGCCAGGCTCTTGTCGCCGATCACGATGCGATGCGGAATGCCGATCAGGTCCGCGTCCGCGAACATCGAGCCCGGGCGGTTGCCGCGATCATCGATCACCACGTCCACACCAGCGGCCTGCAGCTCGCGATAGAGCGTATCCGCCGCACTCTTCACCGCCGCCGACTTGTCGCTGCCGATCGGGCAGATGATCAGGCGGAACGGGGCGATGGCATCCGGCCAGATCATGCCGCCGGCATCGTGTGACTGCTCGATCACCGCTGCCACCAGACGCGAAACGCCGATGCCGTAGCAACCCATCTGCGGGGTCACCGCCTGCCCGCCTTCGTTGAGCACGGTGAGCTTCATCGCCGCGCTGTACTTGGTGCCCAGCTGGAAGATGTGGCCGCCTTCGATGCCACGGTAGTAGCGGATGGTGCCGACACCGTCCGGGCTCGGATCACCCTCGGCGATCACGCGCAGATCGGCGGTCTGCGGCTCGGCGCAGTCGCGGCCCCAGTTGGCGCCCGTCAGATGATGGTCGTTGTCGTTGGCGCCGCAGACGAAGTCGGCCACTTCCGCGGCGGCGTAGTCGGCAATCAGCGGCACCGGGCAACCGACCGGGCCCAGATACCCGACCTCGCAGCCGAACACGCGCTGCACGTCCTGCGGATCGGCCAGGGTCATGGGGCTGGCGATCAGCGGATGCTTGGCGGCCTTGATCTCGTTGAGCTGATGATCGCCGCGCAAGGCGATGGCGACCAGGCCCGAGGCGCTGGCGCCTTCGGCGGCCTTCACCACCAGCAGCTTGACCTTGCCGGTGAGCGGCACGTTCAGGAACTTCGAGACCTGCTCGCAGGTTTTCTGACCCGGCGTGGCGACCTTGCTCAGCGCCGCCGTGGCCGCTGCGCGCGGCTTGCCGGAAGGCCGGGTTTCTGCCGCCTCGACATTGGCTGCATACGTGCCGTTCTCGGCCACCGCCAGCAGATCTTCACCGGAGCCGGCGAGGATGTGGAATTCCTCGCTCATCGCGCCGCCGATGTTGCCGGAGTCGGCTTTCACCGCACGGAAATCCGCGCCCAGGCGCGTGAAGATGCGGATGTAGGCCTGCCGCATGTTCTGGTATTCGCGGCCCAGGTCCTCGGCGTCCATGTGGAAGGAATAGGCATCCTTCATCAGGAACTCGCGCGCGCGCATCACGCCGAAGCGCGGCCGGCGTTCGTCACGGAACTTGGTCTGGATCTGGTAGTAGTTCACCGGCAGCTGGCGATAGCTGCGGAAGTCCTGCTTGACGTGATGGGTGATCACTTCCTCATGCGTCGGCCCCAGGCAGAAATCATTCTGGTGGCGGTCCTTGAAGCGCAGCATCTCGGCGCCCATCACCTCCCAGCGACCCGAGTCCTGCCAGAGCTCGGCCGGCTGCACCACCGGCATCGACAGCTCCAGCGCACCGGCGCGGTTCATCTCTTCGCGGACGATGGCTTCGATCTTGCGGAGCGTGCGCAGGCCGATGGGCAGCCAGGTGTAGAGGCCGCTGCCCAGGCTGCGGATGAAACCGGCGCGCAGCATCAGCTGATGGCTGATGACCTGGGCGTCGGCGGGGGTTTCTTTGCTGGTGGCCAGCGGGAACTGCGATAGGCGCATGGCGGGAAAAAGTCGGCTGAAAAGAAGCTGCGCAGGAGCGCGCGAGCCGGGCATTGTAACGGGCAAGCAAGGCCTGGTGCGCCGGCATCGCGCAGGATTTTGCGGCTCGTCGGCTGCATCCTGACGGACCGCCGCTGCTGCATTGACCCCACCCCGGCGCCAGTGTATAACGCCCGCCTTTGCGTAAACTCGTTCACTTTTTTTCGCGGGGCGGAATTGATGAAAGCCCAGAAAAAATCTGCGAAAGGCGCCGGAAAACCGGCTAGCTCCACTCGTCCCGCAGCGCCCAAGAAAAGCGCCGCCAGCTCGTCGTCGAAAAGCAAGGCTGCCGTGAAGCCCGCCGCCAAGGCGGCTCCCGCCAGCAAGGCCCACCCGGCCCCACCCACTCCCGTTCCCGGAAAATCCAAAGTGCAAGATCAGAGCACGTCGAAAGCCAAAACCCCCGTGAAAGCTTCGGCAGCCAAGGCCGCCGCGCCTGCCAAGACCAGCACCCCGGCCCGTGCCGCACGCGCCCTCGCCCCCGGCAGCCTGCCGACCGAGGACGAGCTGCGCGCCATGTCCGATGATGAATACATGAATGAGGTGCAGCTGGAGTTCTTCCGCACCCGCCTCGCGCAGATGCGCCAGGAAGTGCTGCAACGCGAAATGGATGTGAAGGAGCGCCTGCACGAGCGCGAGATGTTCGCCGACCCCGCCGACCGCGCCACCGCCGAGGAAGAGCACTGGCTGGACCTGCGCCTGCGCGAGCGTGAATCGCTGCTGCTGAAGAAGATCGACGACGCCCTGCGCCGCATCGAAGCCAAGGAATACGGCTACTGCGAGAAGACCGGTGACCCCATCGGCATCCCGCGTCTGCTGGCGCGCCCCACCGCCACCGTCTGTGTGGACATCAAGGGTCAGGACGAGCGCGTGGAAGCACAGTTCCGCGACCGCTGAACATCGTCCCCATCAAAAAAGCCCGCAGCGATGCGGGCTTTTTTTGTGGCTGTGGTGCGACCGGCCGGAATCGAACCGGCACGCCCGAAGGCGGGGGATTTTAAGTCCCCTGCGTCTACCGATTCCGCCACGGTCGCGCGGCGCGCATGCTAACCCATCCCGCCCGGCACCGCGCCAGCGGCCAGCGCCTGCGCGTGCGCCCGCGCACCCACGCGCTGAAAGGCCTGCCGGGCGAGCTGCCGCTGCCCCTCGGCCTCGGATGCCGTCTCGTGCCAGCGTGCCTGCGCCAGATGCAGCCAGGGGCGCAGGCCTTCAGCGCCCAGTTCATCGATGAGTTGCGCCAGCCGCAGCAGACCGCTGCGCGCCTGCCCGGCGTCGAGCAGCGGCTGCGCCAGCAACGCGATCCAGGCGCGGACCTCCCAGAGCCTTGAACCGGAGGCCAGTGCACTGAGCACCGCTGCCTGCGCGGTATGCAGACCCTGCTCGTGCTGGCCGCAGCCGCGATAGGCCTCGGCCAGCACCGCGAGAAAATTGGCCTCGAACTGATGCGCCAAGGCGCCGCGCGCCACCAGCGGCTGCGCCTGCAGCAGCAAGGGCAAGGCCTCCGGGTGGCGCCCGTTCAGGCAATACGCCAGACCCAGCGCACGCAGCGAGACCGCGCGGAAGAAGGCGCTGCCGAAGCGCTCGGAGCGCGTCACGGCGGCACGGCCGTGCAGCAGCGCATCCTGGTACTCGCCGCTGTACCAGGCGTAGTCCACCAGATTGGCGTGCATCCAGCTGGCCGCCATGTCATGGCGCTGCGCCACCGCCAGCGCGGCGCGCATGTCCGCCACGCCCTCGTCGAGCTGGCCCAGCACCCCCAGCAGCAGGCCGCGCAGACCGCGTGAGATGAAGTTGCCGGCGCCGATCTCACGCTCGCGCCAGCTGCTGCCGCCGGCAGCGTCGATGCGCGTCAGACCCTCGCAGAGCTCGCCGGTGGTGATGAAGCTCAGCAGATAGATCAGGCGGAAACGATCCACCAGTTCGACCGCGCCGATCTGCCGGGCCTCGTCCAGCGAGCGCGCGCACCAGCGCGCCGCCGCGCCGGCCTGGCCGCGCAGCATCAGCACCGTGGCATAGCTCATGTCCAGCTCGGCGCGGCCGGCTGCATCCTGCGCGGCCAGCGCCTGCGCTTCGGCGTGCAGGCGGTCGATGCCTTCGGCCGGCATCGGCACGAACTGCGCCATGCGCAGCAGCGCGGAGCGGGCGCGCAGGGCCGCGGCACGCAGGTCTGCGGTCTGCGGCGCCGACTCCAGGCAGCGCAAGGCCTCGCGCAGATGCCGCACCGCCGCCGGCGAGTCGGCCGCGCCCAGCCAGCGCGCCGCCTGCACATGCCAGAGGCCGGCACGCGCCAGATCGCCGGCGCAGCCGTAGTGATGGGCAATGCGCACCGCGCTTTCGTCCGGCGGCTGGTCCAGCGGACAGCGCGCCTCCAGCAGCTGTGCGAGCCGCGCATGCAGCTCGCGGCGCTGCACTTCCAGCTGTGCACCGTAGGCCAGCTCCTGAATCAGCGGGTGCACGAACTGCCAGCATTCCTGCGTCTCGTCCAGCTGCGCCGCCATGCCGCGCTGCTCCAGCTCGCGCAGCTGCTGCAGGCAGGTATCGGCGCGCTGCGCGCTCAGTGCCGCCAGCAGGCCGAGGCTGAAGCGCTGTCCGATCACCGCCGCGCAGTGCAAGGCGGTCTTGAGCAGGGCCGGCAACCGGTCGATGCGCGCCGTCAGCAGGGCGTGCACGCTGTCGGCGATCGGCCAGGTTTCAAAAGGCTGGCTCAGCCGGTAGGCGCCGCGCACGCCCTGCAGCTGTCCGCCGTCGGCCAGGGCCTGCACGGCTTCTTCGACGAAATAGGGATTGCCGCCCGCGCGCCGCAGCAGCTCCGGCCGCAGTGCGTCAAGACTCTCATGGCTGCCGAGCCAGGCCTCGGCCAGATGCTGCAAGGCCTGCGGCGCCAGGGCGCTGAGCGGCAGCGGCTGTGCGGCCAGCGCGGCGGCATCGTATTCCGGGCGATGGTTGAGCAGCAGCAGGGTCGGCTGCGTGCGCACGGCGCGCGCCAGCTGCGCCAGGAAATCCAGGGTCTGGGGGTCGGCGAAGTGCAGATCCTCCACCAGCAGCAGCTGCGGCCGGCCGCCGCGCGCCATGTAATCGGCCAGATAAGCCAGCACCACATCGCGCTCGGCGCCGCCCGGATCGGGACCACGGCTTTCGCCGACGCCGAGCAGATCGAGAATCTGCGGCAGGATCGGCGCGCTGTCCGGATCCTCCAGCAGGAAGCTGCCGGCCACCAGGCGGCGCAGCTCGGCAGCCGCCAGATCGTCAGACAGCTTCAGCCGCGAGCGCAGCAGGTGCTGCACCGGCAGCAGCGGCAGGGCCTGACCATAGGGGACGCCGCTGGCACGATGGACGATGAAGCCCTCACGCTCGCAGGCGATCGCGAATTCATGGCTCAGGCGGCTCTTGCCGATGCCCGCCTCGCCCACCAGCGACAGCACAGCGCCCCGGCCCTGACGCGCCTGCGCCAGCGCCGCCATCAGCTGGCGCAACTCGTTTTCGCGACCGACGAAGGGTGATGCCCCGCGGCTGAGGCTGCGCTCCAGCCGCGTGCGGCGCGGATCGGCCGCTTCCACCTCGTAGACCTGCACCGGCGCATCGCTGCCCGCCACGTTCATCGCGCCCAGATCGCGCAGCCGGCAGTAGCCGCTCACCAGGGTCGCGGTATGACGCGTGGCATAGATGCGGCCGGGTTCGCAGATCTGCTCCATGCGCGCGGCGAGATTCACCGTCAGCCCCTGCGCGGTGTAATCCATGCGCAGATCGTCACCGATGCGGCCGACGATCACCTCGCCGGTGTTCAGACCGATGCGCATCGACAGATTGAGGCCGGTCTGCAGGCGCAGCGCGTCGGCGAAGGCACGCACCTCGCGCTGCGCTTCCAGCGCCGCCAGACAGGCGCGCTGGGCGTGGTCCTCCAGCGCCAGCGGTGCGCCGAACAAGGCCATGATGCCGTCGCCGGTGTATTGATTGACCGTGCCCTCGAAACGGTGCACGGCGGCCGACAGCAGGCCGAAGTAGCGATCCAGGATGCCGTGCCAGGCTTCCGCGCCGGCCTGCTGCGCCAGCCGCGTCGAGCCCTTGATGTCGGCGAACAGCACGGTGACGCGCTTGCGCTCGCCCTGCATGGCGGCGCGCGACTGCAGCACGCGTTCGATCAGATGGCGGGGTGTATAGGCATGCGGGCTCGCGGCGCCGGCGCCCTCGGCCTGCAGACGGCTGCCGCATTGATTGCAGAAGCGCGCCTGTGCGGGATTGTCGGCCTGGCATTGCGGACAAGCATTCATGGCCATCACCCGCCGGTATGTCTTGGGGAAATGGAGGCTAGGGTCGGAATTGAACCGGCGTACGCGGATTTGCAGTCCGCTGCATGACCACTCTGCCACCTAGCCGTGTTGCCTGCTGTAGCGCGGCCGCGCGAGTGTAGCAGCGGCCTCAGACTAAAAAACCCCGTGCGGCAGACGACGGGGTTTGAAGTGAAACTGGAGCGGGAAACGAGGCTCGAACTCGCGACCTCAACCTTGGCAAGGTTGCGCTCTACCAACTGAGCTATTCCCGCGTGAGGAGGCGCATTGTACTGGCGCAGCGCGACGAGTCAAGCATTTTTCGCATCAAACTTCGGAGGACTCGCGCATCATCGGCCAAGCCGCGCGCAGATAGATCACCATGCTCCAGATGGTGAGCGCGGCGGCGACGAACAACAGCCAGTAGCCGAGGTCGTACCAGGGCACGCCGAAGGTGGGGATCTGCCAGATCATCATGCCGATGGCGGTCATCTGGAAGGCGGTCTTCCACTTGCCCACCCAGCTCACCGCGACACTGGTGCGTGCGCCGAGTTCGGCCATCCATTCACGCAGCGCCGAGATGGTGATCTCGCGGCCGATGATCACCGACACCAGCACGCCGAGCAGACTGGTCGGCGTGTCGGTGAGGAAGGCATCGCGCAGCAGCATCACCAGACATACCGCCACCAGCAGCTTGTCGGCCACCGGATCGAGAAAGGCGCCGAACTTGGTGGTCTGCTTCCAGCGTCGCGCCAGATAGCCGTCCAGCCAGTCGGTGATGCAGGCGGCGGCGTAGAGGATGGTGGCGGCCTGACGCGCATAAGGCCAGTCCACGTAAAACAGCGCCAGCACCACCGGGATGACGGCGACGCGGCCGAAGGTCAGCAGCAGCGGAAGATTCAGGCGCAAGGCTTCGAATGCATATCGGTTCGGCGTGTGGGTGCATGGTAGCCGCTTTTGATGACGGCAGCCGTATCGGTGAAGCCTTCAGTGGAAATGCGCGTAAATGCGTTCCGCCAGGGTGCGCGACACGCCTTCGACGCGGGCCAGGTCGTCGATGTTGGCGCGCTTGATCTGGGTGAGTCCGCCGAAGGTCTTGAGCAGGGCGCGACGCCGTGCCGGCCCCAGGCCTTCGATCAATTCCAGACCCGAGCTGACCCGCGCCTTGTCGCGGCGGCCGCGATGGCCGGTGATGGCGAAGCGATGCGCCTCGTCGCGGATGCGCTGGATCAGATGCAGGGCCGGCGAATCCGCGGGCAGACGCAGGGCCTGTTCGCGCTCGGGCAGAATCAGTTCTTCCAGACCGGGCCGCCGCGTCGGCCCCTTGGCGATGGCCACCACGCGCAGGCCTTCCAGCTCCAGCTCGTCCAGGGCCGCCAGTGCGGCATTGAGCTGGCCGGCGCCACCGTCGATGAACAGCACATCGGGACGACCGATCTCGCCGCTCTTGACCCGCGCAAAGCGCCGCTTCACCGCCTGATGGATCGCCGCGTAGTCATCGCCCGGGGTGATCTCCTCGCCGCCCTTGGCGCCGGAAAGCTCGATGTTGAACTTGCGGTACGCGCTCTTCAGCGGCCCTTGCTCGTTGAACACCACGCAGGAGGCCACCGGCTTTTCGCCTTGCGTGTGGGAGATATCAAAGCATTCCAGGCGCCGGGGCGGCGCCTCCAGATCCAGCGCTTCCTGCAGCTCCAGCAGCCGGCTGTCCATGCTCGCCGCCTCCTGCAGATGCGCCGACAGTGCCTGCGCGGCGGTGGCGACGGCCATGTCCAGCAGACGGCGCTTGAGGCCGCGCTGCGGCAGGCTGATGACGACCCGGCGTCCGGCGTGCTGGCTCAGGGCCTCCTCCAGCATTGCGGTCTGTTCCGGCGGGTGACTGACCAGGATTTCCGGCGGCGGCGGCTGTTCCAGATAGTGCTGGCTGATGAAGCTCTCCAGCAGCTCCTCGGGCTCGGTGCCGGTCTGGTGCTTGGGGAAATGGCTGCGATGGCCCAGGTTGGCGCCGCCGCGCACGCTCATCACCAGCACGCAGCTGCTGGAGGCATGCGGCGCCACCACCAGCACGTCGAGGTCCTCGGCGCCGCCGGCCATGGCGCGGCTCTCGCGCACGCGGTTGAGCGCGGCGATCTGGTCGCGCACCCGCGCCGCGCGCTCGAAGTCCAGGGCTTCGGCGGCGGTCTCCATTTCACGGCGCAGCTCATCGCCCAGGGCATCGGCCTTGCCTTCCAGCAGGCGCGCGGCCTTGTCGAGCTCACGGGCGTAATCGGCCTCGCTGATCAGGTCCACGCAAGGCGCGCTGCAGCGCTTGATCTGGTGCTGCAGACAGGGCCGCGTGCGATGCGCGAAGAAATTGTCACGACAGGGCCGCAGCAGGAACAGCTTCTGCAGCGTGGTCAGGGTCTCGCGCACCGCCGAAGCGGAAGGAAACGGCCCGAAGTAGCGATCCGCGCCGCTGCGTGCGCCGCGGTAGAAGGCGATGCGCGGATAACGATGCGTGGTGAAACGCAGATACGGATAGCTCTTGTCGTCGCGGTACATGACGTTGTACCGCGGCCGATACTCCTTGATGAGATTGGCCTCCAGCAGCAGGGCCTCATCTTCGGTGCGCGTGATGGTGACTTCGATGCGCCGGATCTGCGCGACCATCGCCTCGATGCGCGGATTGCCGCTGGCGCGCAGGAAATAACTGCCGACGCGCTTCTTGAGATTGCCTGCCTTGCCGACGTACAGCAGCTCGTCGGCTGCGCCATACATGCGATACACGCCGGGCTGCGTGCCCAGCTGCTGCAGAAAACTGCGGTGATCGAAATTCTCGCCGGACATCCGCGAGACGGATATCAGTTATCCGCCTTGTCCTCCAGCAGACCGTAGCGCATGGCCATGCGCGTCAGCTCCACATCGTTGGAGACGTTGAGCTTCTCGAACAGACGGTAGCGATAGGTGCTGACGGTCTTGGGCGACAGATGCAGGCGGTCGGAGATGTCCTGCGTGGAATAGCCCTTGGTGACCATCAGCATCACCTGCGTCTCGCGCTGCGAGAGCTGGTCGAAGGGCGAGGCGCCGCCCGGTCCCTTGACCAGGCTGGCGGCGAGATTGCCGGCGACATCGGCCGCCACGTAGTGACCGCCGCCCTGCACGCGACGGATCGCCGCCACCACTTCATCGGCCGCCGAATCCTTGCTGATGTAACCCGCCGCGCCGGCGGCGAGCATGCGGCTGGGATAGGGTTCTTCCAGATGCATGGAAACCACGATCACCTTGATCGCGGGATTGCGCTGGATCATGCGGCGCGTGGCTTCCAGGCCGCCGATGCCGGGCATGTTGATGTCCATCAGCACCACGTCCGGCGTCTGCGTGCGCACCAGATCCAGCGCTTCCTCGCCGCTGCTGGCCTCGGCGATCACTTCCATGTCGCTGGCCTCCTGCAGCACGCGACGCAGGCCGGCGCGAACCAGGCGGTGATCATCCACGAGCATGATGCGAATCATTTCTTGTCCTTATCGAAATCTTTTTGTCCGTGAGTCCGGTTCTGGCTCAACGCACCGGCAGATACAGGCGCATCACGCCGTCCGGGCCCAGCTCGCTCCAGTCCGCGCCATTATGCTGCAGACCCGCCACATTCTTGTATGCCTGCAGCAGGGCCAGCGCCGCGCCCTCGCCCTCGTCGCGCGCCAGACCGATACGCAGCGCGTAGCCCTGATAGCCGGCGCTGTTGTCAGCCGGCGCCTGCACCAGCGCGACGCGCTCGCCGAATTCGTTTTTCGGCAGTCCCGCGACAAAGGTCTGCAGGGCTTTCAGGCCCTTCTCGTAATCCGGACCCACCCAGTCTTCCAGCTTCAGGCCGAAGTAGCGACCGAGCAGATTGCCATGGAACTGCGACTCGTAAATCCAGGTGACGCGGGTATGCGCGCCTTCGGCGGCGAGCTGCAGCGTGGAATAGTTTTCGCTGTCGAAACCGGAGAACACCAGGCGCATGCGCACCTTCTCGTTGATGGCGTCCTCGACGATCTCCTGACTGCCGCTGCCGACGTTCTTCTGCGCGCTGTGCCAGGACAGTCTGGCGCCCACGCCCATCGGCGGACCTTCGTACTGGTACTCGGTCTTGGGGTCCAGGCCCGCCCAGGGCGACCAGCGGTTGAACTGACGGAAGCCATCGAGCACCGCATAGACGGTGGCCGGCGGCGCCTCGACCACGATGCTGCGCTCCAGGCGGCGGCTGTCCGGCAGCAGCAGCCCGACCGCCAGCAGCAGCACCGCAACAGCGAGAAACACCAGCAGCAGAATCTTCAGCGCTCTCACCGCTTCCTCCGTGTTTTTTTCCTGATCCGCGATGCTACACCGCAGGCGCGGCCCTGTGCGGACTGTACGGCCCGAGGCAAAGAAAAAGGGCCGCGAAGCGGCCCTTTTTCACAGCATCACAGCAGTTCTTAGTGGAACTGCTCTTCTTCCGTCGAGCCGGTGAGGGCCTTGACCGAGGAGCTGCCACCCTGAATCACGGTGGTGACGTCGTCGAAGTAACCGGCGCCCACTTCCTGCTGGTGGCTGACGAAGGTGTAGCCCTTCTCGCGCGCCGCGAATTCCGGCTCCTGCACCTGGTTGACGTAGTGCTTCATGCCTTCGCCGCGCGCATAGGCATGCGCGAACTGGAAGGTGTTGTACCAGTTGATGTGGATGCCGGCCAGAGTGATGAACTGGTACTTGTAGCCCAGCGCCGAGAGATCGTCCTGGAACTTGGCGATCTGCGCGTCGTTGAGGTTCTTCTTCCAGTTGAAGGACGGCGAGCAGTTGTACGAGAGCAGCTTGCCCGGGCAGGCCTTGAGCACGGCCTGCGCGAACTCGCGGGCGAAGCCGATGTCCGGCACGCCGGTCTCGCACCACACCAGATCGGCGTAGGGCGCGTAGGCGACGCCGCGGCTGATGGCCTGCTCCAGACCGTTCTTGACGCGGTAGAAGCCTTCCTGGGTGCGCTCACCGGTGAGGAAGGGCTTGTCGTTGGCGTCGTGATCCGAGGTCAGCAGGTTGGCGGCTTCGGCGTCGGTACGGGCCAGCACGATGGTCGGCACGCCCATGACGTCGGCGGCGAAACGCGCGGCGACCAGCTTCTCGATCGCTTCCTGGGTCGGCACCAGCACCTTGCCGCCCATGTGGCCGCACTTCTTCACGGCAGCCAGCTGGTCTTCGAAGTGCACGCCGGCGGCGCCCGCCTGGATCATGTTCTTCATCAGCTCGAAGGCGTTGAGCACGCCGCCGAAACCGGCTTCGGCGTCCGCCACGATCGGCAGGAAGTAGTCCACGAATTCCTTGCTGCCCGGCTCGATGCCGCGCGACCACTGGATCTCGTCGGCGCGCTTGAAGGTGTTGTTGATGCGACGGACCATGGTCGGCACGGAGTCGTACGCATACAGCGACTGGTCCGGGTACATGGTTTCGGAGGTGTTGCCGTCGGCGGCGACCTGCCAGCCCGACAGATACACGGCTTCGAGGCCAGCCTTGGCCTGCTGCATGGCCTGACCGGCGGTGATGGCGCCGAAGGCGTTCACATAGCCCTTCTTGGCCTCGCCGTTGACCAGCTTCCAGAGCTTCTCGGCGCCGCGCTTGGCGAGCGTGTGCTCAACCTGCAGGCTGCCGCGCAGGCGGACGACGTCGGCGGCGGAGTACGCGCGCTTGACGTTCTTCCAGCGGGGGTTGGTGGCCCAATCCTGTTCCAGGGCCTTGATCTGCTCTTCGCGCGTCATCTGCAACTATCCTCACGGAGGTGAAAGAAACGGCCGCCAGACTCGACACAACCGAGTCTGCGGCGGAGTTTCCGTCGCAGCATCAGGAGCCAAGGCGGACCTTAAGGGCGCGCGATTATAGCGGCACTGTTCGCCCCCCGCAGCGCCGCATCGTCAATGTCCCACTGGCGGCACAGCCAGTGTCAGGAGCGCTGCTTTATGCGCCTCAGCCGCCACCGGCAAGGCGCAGCAGATCGAAGCCCTGCAGCGTGGCGTCGAAATTGGCGGTGTGCAGGCCGAACAGGGACAGCGAGGGCAGATCCGCCTCGTTGACATTGCCGCCCGGCCAGACGTGGCCGCCGTTGTCCACCTTCACCAGGAAATCGCGGCGGCCCTGGTCGCAGGACGCGGTGTAATAGATGGTGACCTGCAGGGCATCGGAAGTCAGCGGCAGCGCCACGCTGCTGTCCTCACCGCTGCAGTTGTTGTTGGTCTTGAACTTGGCGTGCACATCGGGAATCGCGGGCTTGATGCCGGTGATGCCGCCGTAGGGGTTTTCGGCATCGGCGGTGCCGTGCACGATCACGGTTCCCAGCGGTCGCGACAGCTGGCATTCGTCGATGGAGCTTTCGCCCAGGTCGCCGGCCACCGCCTGCACCGCGCGCACCGGCTGCGAAGCCAGGCAGCCGTAGAGATAGGCCATGGAGGCGCCGTTGGAAAGACCGGAGACATAGAGCTTGGCACCGCTGGCGCCGTAGCGGCTGCGGCCATCAGCCACCACGCCATCGAGGAAGCCCACGTAGGACGGCAGCAGGGCGGCATTGAGCGCGGTGGTGGGCCAGACCGAGGTCAGGTTGGAACCGTCCGCACTCGGCGCCTGCGGCAGCAGCACCAGAACCCCGCGCGCCTTGGCCAGTTCGCTGAGCCGGGCGATATTGGCAAAGGCCACGACATTGCCGATCAGGTAATGCAGTCCGAGATAGATGGTGTCGAAACTGCTGCGTCCGCTCGGGCGAATCGCCAGATAGTGCGAGCTCATATTGCCGACGGTGATCTCGACATCGTCGATCTGCACGCCATCGCAGGCGCGCACCTGCGGGTCGAGCAGGCTGCCGGCGCTACCGTCGTTGCTGCAATAGGTTTCCGCCACAGGGGTGCAGTTTTCGCCGGCGGCGACGCGCTCGGGGCTGAAGGACTGCTGACAGGCACTGAGCGTGCCGACGCTGCTGCCACCGCCCGCCGCCGGCTGCGAACTCGCTGAACAGGCTGCGAGCAAGGCTGCGCCCAGTACGCACACGACTCTGCTGATGCCGAACATGAACTGCCTCTCCCCCGCTGGTTCTTACCCGGCTCCGCCGCCCCCGCAGCGCAAGCCCACTCTGGCGCGCGGCCTCACGCTTACTTCTTTTCGTGTATCGGTCCGTCAGCCACGACGATGCCGTCGGCGTCGGCATACAGCCACTGGCCGGGCTTGAACTGCACGCCGGCGAAGCTGAAGCTGCGATTGCGATGACCCTTGTGCAGGCCCTTCTCGGACTTGCGCGGATGCGTGCCCAGGGCTTTGACGCCGATGTCCTTCTCGCTGATTTCCTCGCTGTCACGGATGAAGCCGTTGACCACGATGCCGGCCCAGCCATTGTCCACGCCCAGCTGCGCGAGATTGCCGCCGACCAGCGCGCAGCGCGTGGAGCCGCCGCCGTCCACCACCAGCACCTGGCCGTTGCCGCGCTCTTCCAGCAGCGCACGCACCATCTCGTTGTCCTCGAACACCTTGACCGTGACCACCGGGCCGTAGAAGGCGCTCAGGCCGCCGAAATCACCGAACAGCGGCTCGGCGACCTGGGCTTCGGGATGGGCATCGGAAAGATCGGTGGTGGCAAAGCTCATGACAAAACGCTCCTTGTCTTGCGGCTCAGAATCGGGATGGCGACAGCGTACAGGGCGAAAGCAATGAAGGCGACCAGGGTCCAGGCCGGCAGGCTCAGGCCCAGCCACTGGGCATCGATCTTGGCGCAGTTGCCGTCACCCTTGAGAATCATGGTGACCACTTCGGTGATCGGCAGAAAGCTCAGCAGATAGTCCAGCGTCGGCCCGCAGGCCGGCACCTGATCCGCCGGCAGGGACTGCAGCCAGACGTGACGGCCGGCGATACCGGCGCCGATAGCGGCGGCCAGCAGCGCCAGCAGCGCATAGACCCAGCGGCCCGCGCCCCTGGGGTTGTGCAGCGCCCCGAGCAGGAAGGCCAGGCCGGCAGCCGCCATCGCCACACGCTGGAAGATGCACATCGGACAGGGCTCGAAGCCGAGCGTGCGCTGCAGATAGACGATGGCGAAAGCCAGACCGCCGAAGCAGGCGACAAAGCCCAGAAAACTCAGGCCGCGAAAGCTGCGCAGCATTTCATGCCCTCCGTTTGCGTATGCGGGGAACCGCTACGGCTCAGGCCAGCGTCACCGGCACCTTGCCGATCTTGCCCGCGATTTTCTGCTGCCAGAGTTTCGGGCCGGTGTCATGCACCGACTCGCCGCTGGCGTCCACCGCCACGGTCACCGGCATGTCCTGCACATCGAACTCGTAGATCGCTTCCATGCCCAGGTCTTCGAAGCCGACCACCTTGGCCGCCTTGATCGCCTTGGCCACCAGATAGGCCGCGCCGCCGACCGCCATCAGATAGGCGCTCTTGTGCTTCTTGATCGCCTCGATGGCGGTGGGGCCGCGCTCGGACTTGCCGACCATGGCGATCAGGCCGGTCTGCGCCAGCATCATCTCGGTGAACTTGTCCATGCGCGTGGCGGTGGTGGGACCGGCCGGGCCGACCACCTCGTCACGCACCGGATCGACCGGGCCGACGTAGTAGATCACGCGGTTCTTGAACGACACCGGCAGCTGCTCGCCCTTGGCCAGCATGTCGGCGATGCGCTTGTGCGCGGCGTCGCGGCCGGTGAGCATCTTGCCGTTGAGCAGCAGGATCTGGCCGGGCTTGAAGCTCGCCACCTGTTCCGGGGTGAGCGTGTTGAGATCCACGCGCGTGGCGGTCTTGGTATCCGGCTGCCAAGTGACCTTGGGCCAGTCTTCCAGCTTCGGCACGTCCAGCTGCGCCGGACCCGAGCCGTCCAGCTCGAAGTGCACGTGGCGGGTGGCCGCGCAATTGGGAATCAGCGCCACCGGCAGGTTCGCGGCGTGCGTGGGGTAGTCGAGAATCTTGATGTCCAGCACCGTGGTCAGGCCGCCCAGGCCCTGCGCGCCGATACCCAGGGCATTGACCTTTTCGTACAGCTCCAGACGCAGGGCTTCCAGCTTGTTGGCCGGACCGCGCGCGATCAGCTCCTGGATGTCCACCGGCGCCATGATCGCTTCCTTGGCCAGCAGCATCGCCTTCTCCGGCGTGCCGCCGATGCCTAAGCCCAGGATGCCCGGCGGGCACCAGCCGGCGCCCATGGTCGGCACGGTCTTGAGCACCCAGTCGACGATGGAGTCGGAAGGGTTGAGCATCGCAAACTTGCTCTTGGCCTCCGAGCCGCCGCCCTTGGCGGCGCAGATCACTTCCACGTGATCGCCGGCGACGATCTCGTAGTGCACCACGGCGGGGGTGTTGTCCTTGGTGTTCCTGCGGCTGCCGGCGGGATCGGCCAGCACCGAGGCGCGCAGCGGATTGTCCGGGTCCATGTAGGCGCGGCGCACGCCCTCGTTGACCATTTCCTGCACCGACAGCGTCGCGTCCCAGCGCACGTTCATGCCCACCTTCAGGAATACCAGGGCGATGCCGGTGTCCTGACAGATCGGGCGATGGCCCTCGGCGCTCATCCGCGAGTTGGTGAGAATCTGCGCGATGGCGTCCTTGGCCGCCGGATTTTCCTCGCGCTCATAGGCCTGGCCCAGGGCGCGGATGTAATCGAGGGGATGGTAGTAGCTGATGTACTGGAAGGCGTCGGCGATGGAACGGATGAAGTCTTCCTGACGGATCGTGGTCATGGCTGGCTGGCGGGCGCGTGCGGGCAGAAGGGCGGCGAAAAAAAGCGGCCCGCATGCTACCGCAAAACCCGCCGCGCCGAGTGCGCCGGACTGCTCCGTGACGGCAAAGAAACTCAGGCCACCGAGTAGATTTTGTGGCTGTGATGCTCGGACGGCTCCCAGAGCTGGATGCCGGCCATGATGTCGGGAACCTGCAAAAGACTGTCGCTGCCCCGCACGCCGTAGTCCACGAAGGCCGATTCCAGCACGCGCACCATGGCGCGGATGTTGCCGTGCCAGCGGCACTGCCGGACCAGCTGCCAGGCTTCCTCGCTCAGACCCTTGGGCGGGTGCCAGCTGGTGCAGCGGCTGGCCAGGCGCGCCAGCGTGGTGGCCGCCACCGCGATCATGTCCTCCTCGCGCTTGTACAACTCCGGCACCGACAGCGTGGCGGCGCCGATGCGCGTGAACTCGTCGATGTTGACCGAGTTGATCAGCGTCTCCCAGCTGCGGTTGGTGGCGAACACGATGGCGCATTCCAGCGGCTGCTTGGCGGAGGCGCCGAAGGGCAGGTACTGGCCGTTGTCGAAAGCTTCCATGAGCACTTCCATCACCGGCCCGGTGATGCCATGGCTTTCGTCGATGAAGCACACGCCCTCGCGGGCGTGGGTGAAGGCGCCGGTACGCGCCCCGGCACCGGGAAAGGCGCCGGAGACGTGACCGCAGAGCAGCGATTTGACCGCCGCCTTGTCACCGGTGTTTTCCGCCGCGAGATTGACCGAAACAAAGCGGCCGCGGTTGCGCACCAGATAGTAGTAGTAGGCCAGCGAGGTCTTGCCCGAGCCGGGACCGCCGAGCAGATAGCTGCGGTGGATGCCGTTGGCGGCGTAGGCGCGGATGCGCGCCACCAGGGCCTGCAGCTCCGGGCTGAACACGTAGAAATTGCGGTACTGCGTGGTCTCCACCTCGGTGGAGACCGGCATGCGGATGATGTTGTCCTCGCTGACCTTGTGCAGGCGCTGCGGCAGCTGGCGCAGCACCTGATCGACATTCTGCGCCAGCATCAGGCGCACACCGCCCAGGCGGTTCTCGTTGCCGCGACGGGTCAGCCAGTTGCCCAGCGCGGTCAGCTGCTGGCTGTTCACCGCGATGATCAGCACCGTGCTGCCGCCGGCGCGACGCGCCGCCAGCACCGCGTCGGCCAGCTCATCCAGACGCGCCGGATCGACGAACAGGCTCAGCAGGTACTCGGCCTCCACCGGACGCAGCGGCGCGCCGGGGGTGGGAAGCTCGGCCCAGTCGTGACGGCGCCCGGCCGGCAGCAGTTCCCGGAGGCCCGACTCGAACACCGGGTCGCGCAGGTACAGCTCCGAGGCGTGGACACGCAGGAAAGCCGGGCCCTGCGCCCCGATCATCGGTTCGATCTTGTCCTTGCGCCCACTCATTCCGAACATGCCGCCACCCCACTTGCGATTGCCTGCAGCCTAAGGCGCCACGGCGGGTGACAGCCCCGCCCCGCCGATGAAGCGGGGCCGGCTGCCGACCGGCGGCGGCGCGCGCCGATTCCGCCGCCGCATTGACCCTCATCAATCGGCAGATCCCGGCTGCTGCCTAGGCTTGCGCGATTCGCGCAGCACTGCTGCCCGCCCCCTTTTCCGCAGAGTCCGCCGAGCCCCCGCATGAGCGATTTTCTGACCGATCTCGAGTCCGGCTATTCCGACAGTGGCGTGATCAACGGCGCCGCGATCCCCGCCGGCCTGGTCCGCCCGCCCTACCGCTGGGCCTGGCAGAAATATCTGGATGCCTGCGCCAATCACTGGATGCCGCAGGAGATCAACATGGCGGCGGACATCGCGCTGTGGAACGACCCTGCCGGCCTCACCGCCGACGAGCGCCAGCTGGTCAAGCGCAATCTGGGCTTCTTCTCCACCGCCGACTCGCTGGCCGCCAACAACATCGTGCTCGGCACCTACCGGCACATCAGCAGTCCGGAATGCCGGCGTTATCTGCTGCGCCAGGCTTTCGAGGAGGCCCTGCACACGCACGCCTATCAGTACATCGTCGAGAGTCTGAGCCTGGATGAAGGCGAGATCTTCAACATGTACCAGGAGGTGCCGAGCATCCACGACAAGGCGGTGTTCCTGCTGCCCTTCATCGAGACGCTCACCGACCCCAAGTTCCGCACCGGCACGCCGGAAGCCGACCAGCGCCTGCTGCGCTCGCTGATCGTGTTCGCCTGCATCATGGAAGGCCTGTTCTTCTACGTGGGCTTCGTGCAGATCCTGGCGCTGGGCCGGCGCAACAAGATGGTCGGCGCCGCCGAGCAGTACCAGTACATCCTGCGCGACGAATCCATGCACCTGAACTTCGGCGTGGATCTGATCAACCAGATCAAGCTGGAAAACCCCGAGCTGTGGACGGTGGACTTCGCGCACGAGATCCGCGATCTGATGGCGCGCGCCGTGGAGCTGGAATACCGCTACGCGATCGACACCATGCCACGCGGGGTGCTGGGCTTGAACGCGCAGATGTTCCATGAGTATCTGCGCTTCATCGCCAACCGCCGCTGCCAGCAGATCGGTCTGCTGCACATCTACGACAACGTCAGCAATCCCTTCCCCTGGATGAGCGAGATCATCGATCTGAAGAAGGAAAAGAACTTCTTCGAAACCCGCGTCACCGAATACCAGACCGGCGGCAGCCTGACATGGGAATGAGCAGCAGCAGCGAGGTCCTGATCGTCGGTGCCGGCCCCGCCGGTCTGGCGCTGGCGCTGTCGCTGGCCCGGGCCGGCCTGCGCGTCGCCGTGCTCGAACAGCAGAGCGAGGCGATGCTGGCCGAGGCGGCCGACGACGGTCGCGAGATCGCCCTGCATCACGCCTCCATGCAGATGCTGGAAACCCTCGGCGTGCTGGCCGAACTCCAGGCCGAACAGATCGCGCCGATCACCGCCGCGCGCGTGGCCAACGGCCGCTCCTCGCGCTTCCTCGACTTCAAGCCGAAGAGTGCGCAGGCACCGGCCATCGGCTATCTGATTTCCAATCACCTGATCCGTCGCGCGCTGTACCGGCAGCTGCAGAACGAGCCCAGCATCCGCCTGCTCTGCGAGCAGCGCATGCGCAGCGTGCAGCGCAGCGAGGCGCAGGCCGGTGTGCTCACCGATCAGGGCGAGCATCAGGCGCAGCTGCTGGTGGCCGCCGACAGCCGGCACTCGGCCACGCGCCAGGCGCTGGGCATCGCCGCGCACATGCATGACTTCGGCAAGACCATGCTGGTCTGCCGCGCCGAACATGCGCTGGATCACGAGGGCATCGCCTGGGAGTGGTTCGATCTGCCGCGCACCATCGCCGCCCTGCCCCTGCACGGACGCTGCGTGTCACTGGCCATCACCCTGCCGCATGCCGAGGCCGAGCAGCTGGCGACGATGCCGGAGGCGCGCTTCAACGAGACCATCTGCCAGTGGCTGGAGCATCGTCTCGGGCCGATGCGTCTGGTCTCGCCGCGCTGGCGTTACCCGCTGATCGCCACTTACGCGCAGCGCTTCATCGCGCCGCGCGCGGCGCTGGTGGGTGATGCGGCGGTGGGCATGCATCCGGTGACCGCGCATGGCTACAACTTCGGCCTGCACAGCCAGCAGCTGCTCACGCAGGTGCTGCTGCAGTCGCAGCGGCGTGGCCTGGATCTGGCCGATGCCAGCGCCCTGCGTCGCTACGAGCGCCGCCACCGCGCGTACACCCTGCCGCTGTTCCTGGCCACCAATGCGATTGTCGACCTCTACACCAGCCGCGAACCGGTGGCGCGCTTCGCCCGCGATCTGGGCATCGCGCTCAGTTCGCGCCTGCCGCCGTTCAAGCAAGCGGTGCTGCGTCAGCTGACGCGCGGCGCCTGAGGCGCGCGCAAGACTCAGGCCGCCTGCTGGTCCAGCCAGATGCCCAGGCCCTGGGCATTGAGTTCCATGTCCATGGCCAGCAGCGCGCGCTGGGTTTCACGCGGCAGCTTGCAGCCGTGCGCGTCCAGCTCGGCATAGGTGTAGGCATACATCGCGTCCAGCAGGCGCTCATGGCGCTGCGGCGCGCCGGCCAGCTCGCGCGCGATGCGTTCGTAGTCACCGATGCCACGGCGCAGCCACTGCGCCAGCGGCGCGACATTGCACACGGCGTTGTAGTGCGTCAGATACATGAGCTGCGGCGCGAAGCTCAGGTAACGATCCAGGGTCTTTCGCCAGGCATCGGGCTCGAACTGCACCGGCGAGCTGGTGGGCATCAGAAACGGTCCGGCGGCGGTGTCGAACTCGCGATACGACAAGCCAAAGGTATCGCCGGTGAAGAAACCCTGGCTCACTTCATCCCAGACGCTGAAGTGATGCCGCGCATGGCCCGGCGTGTCGATGAACTGCAGCGCCGCGCCGCCCAGATCCAGCTTCAGATCATCCTGCGCGACGATCACCCGCGCCTCCGGCACCGGCGCAATCTCGCCGTACATGCGCGCCAGTTCCGCCTCGCCGTACACGGCCTGCGCGCCGGCGATCAGCTTGGAAGGATCGATCAGATGCCGCGCGCCGCGCGGATGCGCCACCAGCTGCGCGTTCGGCAGCTCGCGCATCAGCGTGCCCACGCCGCCGGCATGATCCAGGTGCACATGGGTGGGAATCACGTAGCGCACCCGCTCGCGTGAAAGGCCCAGGTTTTCAAGCAGCGCCAGCAGGCGCGGCACGCCATGCGAGGTGCCGGCCTCGATGAAGGCCAGTTCGCCGTTCCGCTGCAGCAGATAGCAGCAGGCCATCTGCGGACGGTCCTGCAGGGTGTCGATGCACCAGATGCCGTGTTCCAGCTTCTGGGCCGGCGCGATGCGGGGAAGGTCTTGCGGGTTCATGTCCGGATTCAGCTCTGTTCAGGCGCCGGCGGATTCTTTTCCAGCAGATGCTGATCGTAGGCGCGCGGGTCTTCAAGGGGTTCCAGATGACTGACGATGGCCATCGCGCCGAGCTGCGCTACGATGGCATGTTCCACCTGTTCGACGAAATCGTGCCCGCGTTGCACGCTCCAGGCGCCGGGCACCAGCACGTGCAGGGTGAGAAAGCGTTGCGCGCCGCTGGTGCGGGTGCGCACGGCATGAAAGTCCGCCGCGCCGCCGGCCTGTTCGCGCAGCTGCTGCAGCAGGCCATCCAGCACCTTGCGCTCGGCGCTCGACCAGGCGCGATCCATCAGGCCATCGGTGGCATCGCCCAGCAGCTTCCAGCCGACCCAGAGCACGAACAGCGCGACCAGCAGGGCGATGGCCGGGTCGAGCAGCTGCCAGCCGGTGAAATGCACGACCACCACCGACACCAGGATGCCGGCCGAGGTCCAGACATCGCTCATCAGATGATGCGCATCGGCTTTCAGCGCCGGCGAGCGATGCCGCTTGCCGACGGCGAACAGCACGCGCGCCACCAGCAGATTGATCAGGGTCGCGGCCATCGACACCGCCACACCCAGCCCCGCCTGCTCGATCGGCCGCGGGTGCAGCAGGCGCGGCGCGGCCTCCACGATGATCATGCCGGCGGCCACGAAGATCAGCGCACCTTCAAAACCGCTGGACAGATACTCGGCCTTGCCGTGGCCATGCGCGTGTTCGGCGTCCGGCGGCTGCGCGGCCCAGCGCAGCACCATCAGCGCCACCAGACTGGCGCCGAGATTGACCAGGGACTCCAGCGCATCGGAGAGCATGGCCACCGAGCCGGTCAGCGACCAGGCCAGCAGCTTCAGACCCAGGGTGGTGACCGCCGCCGCCACCGACAGCCAGGCGTACCGCGCCGGCGCACCGGCATCGCGCAGGGCGTTCATGAACGCACACCAGCGGGGATCATCGGGCGCAGCAAAGACATGACTCTCTCGTGACGGGGGGAGGGGTCGAAACGGGCGTGCAGGATAGTGGCGAGATGCGCAGCGGACAAATCCGCGCGGCATCTTGCAAACCCCCGGGGCAACCCCATAAGGCGCAGGATATATTCATTACGCTAACATCGGGACATGACCATGCCGACATCCTCCTCGCCGGTGCCTCGCCTGCTCACCGCGCAGACCGGGCCCTTGCTGCAACTGGAGGCCAGCCTGCTCGGCAAAGCCGCCGAGATCGAAGCCTGGTTCCGCACGCAGTGGCAGAAGAATGCGCCGCCGTTCTACAGCTCGGTGGATCTGCGCAATGCCGGCTTCAAGCTGGCCCCGGTGGACACCAATCTCTTTCCCGGCGGCTTCAACAATCTCAATCCCGCCTTCGAGCCGCTGTGCGTGCAGGCGCTGCAGATGGCCATGCAAAGAGTCTGCCCGAGCGCCTGCGATGTGCTGCTGGTGCCGGAGAACCACACCCGCAACAAGTTCTATCTGGAAAACGTCGCCACCCTGGCGGCGCTGATTCAAAAGGCCGGCTATCGTCTGCGCATCGGCTCGTTGATTCCCGATCTGCACGAACCCCTGGAGCTCACGCTGGAAATCTCCGGCCGCAAGCTGCTGCTGGAGCCGCTGCGTCGCACGGCGGATCGCGTGCATGTCGGCGACTTCTATCCCTGTACGGTGCTGCTCAACAACGATCTTTCGGCCGGCGTGCCGGAGATTCTCAAGAACATCCGGCAGGACGTGGTGCCGCCGCCGGATCTGGGCTGGCATCTGCGCCAGAAGTCCAATCACTTCGGCTTCTACCGCGAAGTGGCGCGCGAGTTCGGCGCGGTGGCCGGTCTGGACCCCTGGCTGGTGGACCCGCTGTTCCGCAACTGCGGGCAGATCAACTTCCTGAAGCGCGAAGGCCAGGAATGCCTGGAGGCCAATGTCGAGCTGCTGCTGGCCGATATCGGCGCCAAGTACGCCGAGTACGGCATCCAGCAGGAGCCCTTCGTGATCATCAAGTCCGAGGCCGGCACCTACGGCATGGGCGTGATGACCGCCAAGAGCGTGGAAGACGTGCGCAACATGAATCGCAAGTCGCGCACGCACATGGCCTCCGCCAAGGAAGGCCGCGAAGTCACCGGCGCCATCATCCAGGAAGGCGTCTACACCTTCGAGAAGATGGGTGAGGACGGCGCCACCGCCGAGCCGGTGGTGTACATGATCGACCGCAATGTGGTGGGCGGCTTCTACCGCCTCAACTCGCAGCGCGGCAATCAGGAAAACCTCAACGCGCCCGGCATGCGCTTCGAACCGCTGGCCTTCGAGGAAGCCTGCAGCTCACCAGACCACAGCTGCGGCCCGGACGAGCGTCCCAACCGCTTCTACGCCTACGGCGTGGTGGCGCGTCTGGCGGCGCTGGCGGCGGCGCGCGAGATCGCTGCCGTCAGCGAAATCCGCGCGCAGACCGCAGCGGCCTGAGGGCGCGTGCCCATGAGCCGGATGATCGGGTTGGCGCAGCCGTGGTGCAATCAGGCGCATCCGTCGCGCCAGGGATGGCAGCTGTGAGTCGCACGATCGGCGTCGTGATGGATCCCATCGTGTCCATCAAGCCCTACAAGGACACCACCCTGGCCCTGATGCTCGCCGCGCAGAAGCGCGGCTGGCAGCTGCGCTATTTCGAGATGCAGGACCTGTGGCTGCGCGATGGCATCGCCATGGGCAATGCCCGCGCGCTGAGGGTGTTCGACGACAAGAAGCACTGGTTCGAATTCGGCGAAACCCAGGAAGTGGCGCTGGGCAGTCTCGACGCAATCCTGATGCGCAAGGACCCGCCGTTTGATCTGGAATTCGTGGCGTCCACCTACATTCTCGAACGCGCCGAGGCGCAGGGCGCGCTGGTGGTCAACAAGCCGTCCTCGCTGCGCGACTGCAACGAGAAGATGTTCACCGCCTGGTTCTCCGCGCTGACGCCGCCGACACTGTTCTCGCGCAATGCCCAGGTGCTGCGCGCCTTTCATGCCGAGCACGGCGATGTGATCTACAAGCCGGTGGATGGCATGGGCGGCAGCGGCATCTTTCGCGTCGGCGCCGATGGCCTGAACCTGGGCGCGGTGATCGAGCAGCTCTCCGACTACGGCCGTCGCACCATCGTTGCGCAGAAGTATCTGCCCGCCATCGTCGATGGCGACAAGCGCGTGCTGGTGGTGGACGGCGAGCCGGTGCCTTACTGCCTGGCGCGCATTCCGCAGTCCGGCGAAACCCGTGGCAACCTCGCCGCCGGTGGTCGCGGCGAACCGCGTCCGCTGACCGCACGCGACCGCGACATCGCCGCCGCCGTGGGGCCGGAGCTGAAACGCCGCGGCCTGCTGTTCGTGGGCCTGGACGTGATCGGCGAGCATCTCACCGAAATCAACGTCACCAGCCCCACCTGCGCCCGCGAGATCGATGCCGCCTACGGCACCGACATCGGCGGCCTGCTGATGGCGGCCATCGAACGGCGCCTGGATGGCTGAACTTGTCGGGGACGCGGGCCCGTCGGATACTGGCGGCATGCGCGAAGAGGCCTCCCTGAAGCATCAGTTCCTGATCGCCATGCCCAGTCTTCAGGACGAGCATTTCCGGCAGTCGGTCTCGCTGATGTGCGAGCACGGTGATGAGGGGGCCATCGGCCTGGTCATCAACAAGCCCACCGAACTCAAGCTCAGCGAGATGCTGGAGCAGCTCGGCCTGGAGCACGAGGCCCTGGATGCGCAGGCCGCCGAGGCCAGCGTGTTCTGGGGCGGCCCGGTGCAGCCGGAGCGCGGCTTCGTGGTGCATCGCGGTCCGGGCGGCTGGGAATCGACGCTGGCCCTGAGCGATGACCTCTACATCACCACCTCCAACGACGTGCTGCGCGCCATCGGCCGCGGCGAGGGTCCGCGCGAATTCATGGTGATGCTGGGTTACGCCGGCTGGGACGCCGGCCAGCTGGAAAGCGAAATCCTGCACAACGCCTGGCTCAACGCGCAGATCAGCGAGCAGATCCTGTTCGAGCTGCCGGCCCGCGACCGCTGGCAGGCCGCCACTCGCCTGCTGGGCGTGGACGTCACGCAGCTGGCCGGCGACGCCGGCCACGCCTGAGGGCGGTGCCTCTGCCATTTTTCGCTTCTTGCGCCTTGGCCTTGTTCGCGCCTTTGCGTGATTCTTGAATCTGCCAATAAAAACCGCAGCGCACACGCCCTGCCCTTCAGAGCCTTCCCCATGCCCGTCTATCTCGGCTTCGACTATGGCGAAAAGCGCATCGGCGTGGCCCTGGGCGATGATCTGACGCGCTCGGCGCGTTCGCTGTCGGCGGTGCCCGGCGGCGACTGGAGCGCCATTGACCGGCTGATCCGCGAGTGGCGCCCGGCGGCTCTGATCGTCGGCCTGCCGCTCACCGAGGATGGCGGCGAGCAGGCCACCAGCCAGGCGGCGCGCCGCTTCGCCGAGCAGCTGGGCCAGCGCAGCCGGCTGCCGGTGCACGGCAGCGACGAGCGTTATTCCTCGCGCGTGGCCGACGAGCGCCTGCGCGAGGCGCGCGCCAGCGGCCGGCTCGGGCGGCGCGTGCGCAAGGGCGACCGCGACGGCCAGGCCGCCTGCGTGATTCTGGAGCAGTGGCTGGCGATGCTGCCCGGCTGAGCCAGGCGCCGGCGCGGGCGGCTTTCCTCCACGCCGCCAAACAAGGACAATACGCGACCAGCATGAAAAGCAATCTCCAACTGGATGCGCGCGGCCGACTGCGCCACCTGCTCAGCCTGGACGGCCTGTCCAGCGATCTGATCATCGACATCCTCGATACCGCCGAACAGCACGACAAGCTGCTCGCCGGTCCCGAGAAGAAGCTCGGCACTCTCTCCGGCCGTACCGTCATCAATCTGTTCTTCGAGCCCAGCACCCGCACCCGCACGACCTTCGAGCTGGCCGCCAAGCGCCTCTCGGCCGACGTGCTGAACCTGCAGGTCGCCGCCTCGTCCACCTCCAAGGGCGAGACGCTGTTCGACACGCTCAAGACGCTGGAAGCGATGCAGGCCGATATGTTCGTGATCCGTCACGAATCCTCCGGCGCGGCGCACTTCTTCGCCGAGCACGCGGCGCCGGGCGTGGCGATTCTCAACGCCGGCGACGGCCGCCATGCGCATCCCACGCAGGGCCTGCTCGATCTGTTCACCATCCGCCGCTACAAGAGCCTGCCCGGCGAGGCCACGCGCGACTGCTTCTCGCGGCTGTCGGTGGCCATCGTCGGCGACGTGCTGCACTCGCGCGTGGCGCGCTCCGGCATCCACGGCCTGCGCATCCTCGGCTGCCAGGACATCCGCGTGGTGGCGCCGCCCACCCTGGTGCCGGTCGGCATCAAGGAGATGGGCGTGAGCGTGCACCATGATCTGGAAGCCGGCCTGGACGGCGTGGACGTGGTGATGCTGCTGCGCCTGCAGAAGGAACGCATGCTCGGCGCCTTCCTGCCCTCGCTGGGCGAATTCCACCGTGACTACGGCCTGACCCGCGCGCGTCTGGCCAAGCTCAAGCCCGAGGCCATCGTCATGCACCCCGGCCCCATCAACCGCGGCGTGGAGATCGAGGGCGATGTCGCCTACGGTCCGCGCTCGCTGATTCTGCAGCAGGTCAGTCATGGCATCGCGATCCGCATGGCGGTGATGTCCTTGATTCTCGGCCGCGACAACGGAGAGCGCCGATGAGCGCGCGTCGCGACTGGTCGCCGCAGCAGGACACGCCGCCGCCCGCGCCGCCGCGTTCCCTGCTGATCCGCAATGCCCGCGTGCTGGACCCGGCCAGCGGCTTCGACGGCATCGCCCATCTGGGCATCCGCGACGGCCGCATCGCCGAACTCTCCCAGGCCGAACCGCGCGGCGAATACGAGCAGACGCTGGATGCGCGCAATCTCTGGCTGCTGCCGGGCCTGGTGGATCTGGCCGCGCGCCTGCGCGAACCCGGCCACACCCACAAGGCGCGCTTTGCCAGCGAAATTCCGGCGGCGCAGGCCGGCGGCATCACCAGCCTGGTGCTGCCGCCCGACACCCAGCCGGTGATCGACTCGCCGGCCAATCTGCTGCGCGTGCTGCGCCTGGCCGGGCAGACCGGGGGCCTGAAACTGCGCGTGCTCGGCGCGCTCACCCAGGGCCTGAACGGCGAGGCCCTGGCCGAACTCTCCGCGCTCAAGGCGGCCGGTGCCATCGGCTTCGCCCAGGGTCTGAAGCCCCTGCGCGATCTGCTGGTGGCGCGCCGCGCACTGGAATACGCACGCGGCCTGAGCCTGCCGGTGCATGTATTCGCCCAGGATGCGGCCCTGGCCGCCGGCGGCTGCGCGCACGAAGGCCCGGTGGCCACGCGCCTGGGTCTGCCGCCGATTCCGGTGGCAGCCGAGGTTGCCGCGATCCGCGCCTGGATCTCGCTGGTGGAAGACACCGGCGCGCCGGTGCACTTCTGCCGCCTGTCCACCGCACGCGGCGTCGAACTGGTGCAGAGCGCACAGCGCCGCCAGCTGCCGGTGACGGCCGATGTCGCCGCCCACCAGCTCTGGCTCTGCGACCGCGATATCGACGGCTTCAACGCGCTCTGTCATGTGATCCCGCCGCTGCGCAGCGCCGAGGACCGGCAGGCCCTGCGCCAGGCCGTGGCCAGCGGCGTGATCGGCGCGATCTGCTCGGACCATCAGCCGCACGAGGCCGATGCCAAGATCAACCCCTTCCCGCTCACGGAAGCCGGCATCAGCGGTCTGGAAACCCTGTTGCCCTTGACCCTGGGCCTGGTTCAGGAAGGCCAGCTCACGCCGCTGGCGGCGGCGGCACGCCTGAGCCTGGGTCCGGCGCGGATCGCCGGCATCGAAGCGGGCAGCCTGACGCCGGGCGCGCCGGCCGATCTCTGCCTGCTGGACCCGGCGCCGTCCTGGGTGCTGCGTCCCGAGCATCTGCTCAGCGCCGGGCGCAACACCCCCTTCGCCGGCTGGACCCTGCAGGGCCGGGTCCGGCGCACGCTGCTGGACGGCTACCCGGTGTATGCCAATGCAGACTAGGCGGTCCTGACGCCAGGGACACTGTCACGCCCCTGGTGCTGTGCTATTACGGCATCCGCCTTGCAGGGGGTACCCGGGCTACTTACCATTTGCCACCTTTTGGCGGTGGCTTTACCGCTGTTGCACGTCTGACTTGAAGGGAGCGGACGCGCAGCTTTTTTCATTTGAGGATATTGCATGAGCTTTCAGGCCGATCTCGAGAAACTTCTGGGACTTTCCTCCGTCAATTACAAATACGAACTGAGCAAGACGGAGCTGTTCAAGGAAGCCGTCGCCAATGACCGCGGCCGCGTCCGCCGCGACGGCCCCAGCGATGAGCAGAAGGCCTACCCCACGGTGCTGGGCGTCAATGGTCCGCTGGTGTTCTACACCGACCCCGACTGCACGGGCCGCCGCACCAAGGACACCTACGCCGTGAAGTGGCCGGAAGTGGCCGACGAGATCTGGTTCAAGGCCGACCTCAACCCCTACGATCCGGAGAAGTTCGCAGGCCTGCTCAAGCGCGTGATCGCGCATCTGAACGCTAAGAACGCCACCCTGTACGTCAAGGACGTGTACATGGGTTCGGACCCCGACTTCGCCGTGCCCTACCGCTTCGTCGGCGAGTACGCCACGCACGCGATGTTCGTGCACAACATGTTCCCCAAGAACCTACCCGGCGTGAAGGATGTGGACGCGCGCCGCTGGACCATGCTCAACGCGCCCAGCTTCGTCTGCGAACCCGAGCGTGACGGTTGCCGCGCCGAAGCGGCGGTGGTGATCGACACCCGCAACCGCATCTGCCTGGTGGCCGGCCGCGCCGACTACTGCGGCGTGAACAAGAAGACCATCTTCACCGTCGGCAACTACCTGCTGCCCAAGGACGGCCGCCTGTCCATGCATTGCTCGGCCAATGTCGGCAAGAACAATGACGCGGCGATCCTGTTCGGCCTCTCCGGCACCGGCAAGACCACGCTCTCGGCCGATGCCTCGCGCCGACTGATCGGTGACGACGAGACCATCTGGTCCGACAACGGCCTGTGCAACCTGGAAGACGGCTGCTACGCCAAGCTGATCAACCTCGACAAGGAAGCCGAGCCGGTCATCGCCCAGGCCCTGTCCAAGCCCGGCACCATCATCGAGAACGTGCCGCCGCTGCCGGGCAAGAAGATGGAAGAGTGCCATCCGGACGTGCTCGACCTGTTCGACGATTCCATCGCCGAGAACACCCGCTTCAGCTATCCGCTGGAAGCCAATCCCAACGTCATGCCCAACGGTCGCGGCCCGCATCCGCAGACCATCGTGCTGCTCACCGCCGATGCCTTCGGCGTGCTGCCGCCGATCTCCATCCTGGAGCCCAAGGACGTGATGTATCACTTCGTCTCCGGCTTCACCGCGCGCGTGGCCGGCACCGAAGTGGGCGTCACCGAACCCACGCCCACCTTCTCGGCCTGCTTCGGCGGCCCGTTCATGGCGCAGAAGCCGAACGTCTACGCCAAGCTGCTGGCCGACAAGATGGAGCACCACAAGGCGCGCTGCATCCTGCTCAACACCGGCTGGAGCGGCGGCTCCTACGGCGTGGGCAAGCGCATGTCGCTGAAGATCACCCGCGCCCTGCTCAATGCCGCGCTCAACGGCGAACTCGACAACGTCGAGACCGAGGTGCATCCGATCCTCAAGCTCAAGATGCCCAAGAGCTGCCCGGGCGTGGACAGCAGCATCCTCAACCCGCGCAACACCTGGGCCAACAAGGACGCTTACGACGCCACCGCCATCAAGCTGCGTGACATGTTCCGCGACAACTTCGAGAAGAAGGGCTTTGCCGCCTTCGGCATCGAGCCGCGCATCTGAAACGCCAGCGCCGCAACAAAAAAAGCCCCCGCACTGCGGGGGCTTTTTCATTCACGCACGAGCGCTGCTTCAGAAGCGGAAGCCGACCTTGCCGACCAGGGTCATGTAATCCGAACCCTTGTTGGCGATCTCGTTCCAGCGCGCATCCACGCCCAGCAGGATCTTGTCGAAGAAGATGAAGTCGGTGCCCACACCGTACATCACACCGATCATCACGTTGCCCTGACCGGCCGGGAAGCCACGCGCTTCCAGTTCCGGCGAGATCGGCGCGATGCCGCCCACGCGGTCGCTGCCATTGCCATTGGTGTAAGCCAGGAACACATGGAAGGCCGCGCCGGCCGACAGATAAGGCTGCACCTGCACGAAGCCGAGATACGGCAGCGTCACCAGCTTGTACTTCAGGCCCGCGCCGACCTGGAAGGTGGTGACGTTGAGCTTGGTGTCTGCGCCCGGTTCGGCAGGCAGGCCCAGGCCCGTCACGTTCGGTGCCGTGAAGGTGCCGGTGTCCTCGGTGCGCGCATAGCCCAGGATGATCTCGCCCATCAGTTCCTGCTTGAACAGCGGATCGGCATTGAGGATCGGCACGCTCAAGGTGCCGCCGACATTCGTGCCGCGGTCGGTGCCATAAGCGCCGGAGTTCTCGCCCACGGTGAAGGCGTATTCAAAACCTTCCGCAAACGAAGTCGGTGAGGCACACAGCCCCGCCGCCAGCAACACTGCGCCCAGCAGCATGCGACCTGACGCAACTGCGCCCTGCTTGATTGTCCTGCTCATCTTTTCGTATCCCCTCTTGAGGTTGCTGTTCGCTCGACCGAAGGTCGAACACTTTTTTCCGAGTGCAGCACGCTGCCGCCGCTTGTTGCGGCTTGCGGTTCTTTCGCGACAACGAAGAACTGCCGACGCGGACGCAACTACCGGACCATGGAAACAGCAGCACAAGAGAAGAGTCTGATTTGTCGCAACTTAAATCATTCTCTTCGGTGTTCAATTCGCATTTTTCATTTCTCTTGCGAATACCTTCTGATCTTCTTCGTTAACAATCCGGAAACGCAGATGCCATCAAGGCTTCGATGGTGAGCACCATCCGCCGGACACCTCTTCGCGTTTTGATACTTATCGCGTTACAACTTTTGCCATTTCTTGAAATGGCGAGAATCAGCCCTCTGAAAACGACAAGGCCTCCGCAAGCGGAGGCCTTGTCCACGCAGCAGACCGCTGCTTTCAGAAGCGGAAGCCGACCTTGCCGACCAGGGTCATGTAATCCGAGCCCTTGTTGGCGATCTCGTTCCAGCGCGCATCCACGCCCAGCAGGATCTTGTCGAAGAAGATGAAGTCGGTGCCCACGCCGTACATCACACCGATCATCACATTGCCTTCACCTGCGGGGAAGCCGCGCGCTTCCAGCTCCGGCGAGATCGGCGCGATGCCGCCCACGCGGTCGCTGCCATTGCCATTGGTGTAAGCCAGGAACACATGGAAGGCCGCGCCGGCCGACAGATAAGGCTGCACCTGCACGAAGCCGAAATACGGCAGCGTCACCAGCTTGTACTTCAGGCCCGCGCCGACCTGGAAGGTGCTCAGATGCATCATCGTGTCCGGCGTCGGTTCCGCGGCCAGGCCCAGGCCCGTGACGTTCGGCGCCGTGAAGGTGCCGTTGTCGTCCGTGCGCGCATAGCCCAGGATGATCTCGCCCATCAGCTCCTGCTTGAACAGTGGATCGGCGTTGAGAATCGGCACGCTGAGCGTACCGCCGACATTCAGACCGCTGCCGGTGTCATAGGCACCGGAATTCTGGCCCACGGTGAAGGCGTACTCGAAGCCTTCGGCGAAAGAAGCCTGCGGCACCATCCACGCGCCCAGCAACACTGCAGCACCCAGCACGCGACGGCCCCAAGCCAACAGCTGCAACTTCCCTGCTTTGCTCATTACATGAATCCCCTAGATCATTGGCATTCCCGGGGCAAGCAGTCGTGCCGCCACCCGAGCCCTGGCGATTGCGTGCGCGCGTATTCCCGGTCCGCATGCAAAAACGGACAAAGACTTCCGGCATCCGGGAATGCGATCACTTCCAATCGCGGGGCTTAATGTCGATCCGCATCGCTTGAACAACATTGATGCGGGTCATGGCTGCGAGGTGAGTCCTCGGTTGCCGGGCAGGCACTGAGACGAAAGCAGTAACGGCCAAAAAAATGCCGCGCGCCACGAGCTCGTGGCGCGCGGCGGATTGAGGCGCGAATCAGAAGCGGAAGGAAAGCATGGCGTAAAGCTGGCGTCCCGCGGCCTGCTGCGCGAAGTAGCTGCCAGGAAAGAAGGTGGCGTCGATCACCTGATTGAGCACGCGCTTGTCGCTCAGATTGTTGCCGCCCAGGGTCAGCGTCCAGGCCTGCTGCGGACTGGAGACGATCAGGCGCGCGGCGTACTCGAAGTAGGCCGCGACATGCGTGGCCGGATCCAGATCCGTGTCGGTGTACTGATCGCCCTGATAGATCACATCGCCGGAGACCCTGGCATCGAGTTCGAACAAGGAGAAGCTCAAGGTGGGCGTCAGTGTCGCCGTGGCGCGCGGCGCAAAGGCGATGCGCTGGCCGCCCAGGTCCTGTGTTGCGCCGATCTGCAGCGCGCCGGTCTGCGGATTGCGCACCGGCGCCGGCGCGCCGCTGTAGTGATCGTACTTGGCATCCAGCCAGCCGAAGGAGCCCATCAGCTGCAGCGGATTCCAGGGGGTCATCCAGAGAAGATCGCCTTCCACGCCTCGCGAGGTGGCGGCACCGGCATTGCTCACGTCAAAGAACACGCCGTTGAAAGCCAGCACCTGCAGATTCCTGAACTTGGTTTCATAAAGCGTGGCATTGAAGCGCAGGGTGTTGTCCAGCAGCGTGGACTTCAGACCCAGCTCGTAGGTCTGCGCCTTCTCCGGCTCGAAGCCGAGATTGTCGCCGGTGTAGGACAGCGAGTTGAAGCCACCGCTCTTGAAGCCGCGCGCATAGGAGGCATAGAGATTCACGCCGCTGTCGCCAAAGTACTGCAGCACGAACTTCGGCGACAGATCCGCCTCGCTGCGCGACAGACCCGAGGCCTCGTAGTTCTGCGCGCTGAGCATGGTGGCGATCACACACACCGGCACGCCCAGGGAATCCAGCGTGCAATTGCGCGTGCCGCTGCTGTCCACTTTCTTGCGTTCGCGATTGAGGCGCAGGCCCGGCGTGATCGCCCAGTGCTCCGTCAGATACCAGGTCATCTGTCCGAAGCCGGCCAGCGACAGCGTGTCCTGCGTGTAATCGAATGCGAAGTTGTCGCCGCGCGTCAGCGGCGACGTCAGCGTCCCCAGGATCGCCAGACCCGGCAGGCTCACGGTGTTGCCGTCGCCGCAGAGCGTGGGCGAGACCCCGGCCAGTTCGCAGAAGTCGCGGGTGAGCAGATACGAACCCAGATCGGCCCCGGCATTGATGCTGGCGCGCAGCTGATAGCGCGAATCGTAGAAAAAGCCGCCGGCCACGAAATCCACTTTCTGGCCGAGACCGAACAGGCTGTCCGCCTCGGCCGAGAAGCGGGCTTCGGCGGAAAGCTGCTTGTGATGCTCGTGACTGTCGAGCCAGGCGATGTCGGCGGGCGACACGTCCAGCTCATTGAACTGATCGATGTGGAAGCGCGAGCCCGCCAGTATCAGCACGCCGCTGGCGTCGTGCAGGCCAGCCAGATCGCCGATCTCCCATTTGTTGTTGAGCGCCGCCGTGCTCGAACCCTTCTGGATGCGGCCGGCGGTATTGAACTCGGTGCGGAAGTCGTAAGGATTGTCCTCGACCCTGGCATCGAAGCTTTGCAGATAATTGCGCGTATCGCTGTCGAGCCTGTAGAGCTGGTAAGGCCAGAACGGCGCCGAGGTCTTCGAGGACTGCACGATCAGATCGCTGCGCAGCGACTCGCCGGGCGTCAGACGCAGCTTGATGCGACCGGCCTTCTGGTAGAACGCCTCCTCGTCACGATCCAGATAGCTGTTGTAGAGCTGGCCGTCCTGATGCCGGTACAGCCCGGAGACGCGCAGACCCGCCCAGTCGTTGAGCATGCCGCCGACGCCGGCCTCCACGGTCTGCTGCTCATCGCTGCCGTAGCTGGCATGCGCCTCGCCCTCCCAGAGCGGGCCGGGATTCTTGGTGCTGACGTTGTACACGCCGGCGATGGTGTTCTTGCCGAACAGCGTGCCCTGCGGACCGCGCAGCACTTCCACGCGATCGACATCGAACAGGGATTCGGTGAAGTAACCGGGCCGCCCGTAGTAGATCTCGTCCTGCACCAGACCCACCGAGCTTTCGAAGCTGGGATTGAAGGCATTGGTGCCGAAGCCACGGATGAAGACCTGCGGCGAACCGATATCGTGCGAATCGACACGGACATTGGGCACATAGACCGAAACCTTGGCCAGATCCGCGGCACCGGTGTCCTTCATGAAGCTGCCATCGATGGCGGTGACCGAGATCGGCACGTCCTGCAGCGACTGCTCGCGCTTCTGCGCGGTCACGATCACCTCTTGTATCTGGCCCTGCGCGGGTTCCGTGGCTGCGGCGGGCGCCGCCGCCGGCGGCTCCGGCACGGCGATCACCGCCGGCGCCTCGCTTGCGGCCTCCTGGGCCTGGGCCACAACACAGGCCGGCGCGGCGAGCAGTGCCGCCGCGCAAAAACGCCAATTCATGGTCTGCTTCTCCCTCATGTCCCGAAAATATCGGCCGCTGCGCCCATCCCTGTGGCACAGCCGTCCATGCCGGAAGATTTGCATGTTCCGCGCCGCAATGGCGCGTCGATAAAGGGATTAGGTTGCTTTTGCTGCTGGGCGCGTGCCGGACAGTGGCAGCCGCAGCGAGAAGCCGGCGCCGCGTCCGTCGATGCCCTCGCCGAGGCTGACGCTGCCGCCGAAACGCTCGACACTGCGGCGCACGATATACAGGCCCAGCCCCGAACCGCTGCCGCTCTCGTCCAGACGCGTGAAGCGCTGGAAGACCGTTTCGCGCAGCGCCGGCGCCACGCCCGGGCCGTCATCGCCCAGCCACAGTTCCAGCTCGCTGTCGCTGAGCCAGGCGCGGATCAGAATCCGCGTGGCGCCGCCGGCATGATTCAGGGTGTTGCCGATCAGATTGCGCAGAATCAGATGCAGCACCTGCGGCAGCGGCACTTCCAGGGTTTCGTCGAAATCACGCTGCAGGTGCAAGCCGGAGCGCTCCAGGCGCTCGGCGAATTCCTGGCTGAGCAGATCGAGCAGCAGCGACAGGCGCATCGGCGTGAGTTCGCTGCCCTGCGCGTGCTCGGGCAGACGGGCGATGGTCAGCAGCTCTTCGAGCAGCTGCGAGCCCTTGATGCTGGCCGCCTCGATGCGCCGCGTCGCGGCGCGCTGCTCTTCGCCCTCGCGCAGAAAGGGCAGCAGCTGCGCATCGAGACGGATCGAGGCCAGCGGGGTGCGCAGCTCATGCGCGGCTGCGTCATTGAAGCGGCGTTCGGAGTCCAGCGATTCCGCCAGACGCTGCAACAGACGGTTGAAGGCGGTGACCAGCGGCTGCACCTCCTGCGGCAGGCTGCTCGCGTCCAGCGGCTGGAAATCGTCGCTACGACGCTGCGCCACCTGATCGGCGGTCCGGCGCATGGCCTCGCTGGAGCGCGCAACGATGCGCCCGATCGAAATGCCCAGCAGCGGAAACACGAACATCGCCGGCAGCAGCATCAGCGCCACCAGCTCGCCGGTGCGGTGCGTGAGGTGATGCCAGAACGAGGAGGCCACCACGATCCAGCCGCCGCTGACCGGCAGCACATAACCGCGCATCAGCCGTCCCTGCTGATGGAACACCGAGAAGCCCGGGCGCAGCGGCGTCAGCGGCACATTGCCCACGTCCTGCGAGCGCTCGCTGAGTTCACGCTGCGCATCCCAGATCTGATAGCTCAGCACCATCGGCATGGTGGGCAGGCCGCGCATGCCGGCCTGCGTCCGCAGGCGCAGCAACTCGGCGGACATGATCAGGTCTTCGTCGAGATCCTCGCGGCTCTCCAGCACCACCACCAGCGAAACCAGCAGGGCGTTGAGAACCAGCGCGCTGGCGATCAGCAGCAGCACATTGCGCCGCAGATGCTGGCGCAGCGACTCAGTTTTCGGGATCGATGCCATAGCCATGTCCACGAACGGTCCGGATCAGCGCCGCACCGAGCTTGCGGCGCAGATGATGCACGTGCACTTCGATGGCATTGCTCTCCACTTCCTCGCCATCGCCGTACAGCGCATCCTCCAGATGCCGGCGTGTCAGCACGCGGCCCTGATGGCTGAGCATTTCCACCAGCAGCATGTACTCGCGCGTCGGCAGCTCCACCGGCACGCCGCCACGGCTCACCTGACGGCGGGCCAGATCCACCTCGACATCACCGCGACGCAGCTGCCGGCCGGCGGCGGGCATCGACAGGCGCCGCACCGCCACGCGCATGCGCGCGCGCAGTTCTTCCAGATCGAAGGGCTTGACCAGATAGTCGTCGGCGCCGCTGTCCAGGCCGCGCACGCGCTGCCCCACTTCGTCCAGGGCGGTGATCACCAGAATGGCGGTGGCGGCGCTGCGTTCGCGCAGCAGCTTGATCAGCTCCAGGCCTTCGCCGTCCGGCAGCTGCCGATCCAGCAGCACCACGCCGTAGGCCGTGGTCTGCAGCAGGGTGCGCGCCTGCTCCAGGGTGCGCGCCCAGTCCACCACGTACTGATCCAGCCGCAACACCGACTGCAGCGATGCACCCAGCAGCGGATCATCTTCGACGAGTAGGACGCGCACGTTCTTTAAGAATTCCGAAAGTTGAGGATAAGCAAGCCCTAAGGCCGGCAGTCTAGCGTAGCAGCCTCCCCCTGATCTGCTGCGACCATGCAAAGACATCAACCCTGGGTCATCCGCCTGCACTGGCTCAGCGTGCTGCTGCTCATCGCGGCGCTGACGCTGGCCCTGCTGCGTGAAGACATCGAATCGCGCGACACCCGTACCCTGCTGCTGTTCTGGCATAGCCAGGTCGGTGCTGCGCTGCTGCTGATCAGCGCCCTGCGCCTGCTGGTACGCCGCCGTGGCGCGCCGCAGCCGCTGGAAACCGGCCTGCTGCGCTGGGTGGCGCATATCAGTCACGGCGGCATGTATCTGCTGCTGTTGAGCCTGCCGCTGGTCGGCATCGCCGCCCTGCAGGCGCACGGCAGGAATTTCTCGCTGGCCGGGCTCGTCGAGCTGCCGGTGTTGCTGGAACGCAACCGCGAGCTGTCCGAGACCCTGGTTGAAATCCATGAATATCTGGCCTGGACGCTGGTGAGCCTGATCGGCCTGCACATCGCGGCGGCGCTCTGGCATCAGCTGCTGCGCCGCGACGGCCTGATGCTGCGCATGTGGCCGGCGCGCGGCGCCGGTGCTTCAGAGTAAACCCTTTTGATCCGTTTTCATTACCCGAAGAGGAGCTTCTCCATGTCTTTACTGCAGCCCGTCGCGCTGCGCGGCATTCTGCGCGCCAGCCTCGTCCTGCTCCTGCTCGGCAGCTCGCTGCGCGCCTACGCGCTGCCGTCCTACGCGCGCCAGACCGGCGATGACTGCGCCACCTGCCACGTCGGCGGCTTCGGCCCGCAGCTCACGCCGCATGGTCAGCGCTTCAAGCTCACCGGCTATACCGACGGCCAGAACAGCGTGATTCCGCTGTCCGGCATGCTGGTGACCAACTTCACGCACGTGGCCAAGGACCTCGAAGAGGCGCCGGCCGAACACTTCAGCAAGAACGACAACTTCGCCGCGCAGGAAGTCTCCGGTTTCGTCGCCGGCCGGCTCACCGATCACATCGGCAGTTTTGCCCAGGTCACCTACTCCGGCGTGGACCGCAAATGGGCCTGGGACAATCTCGACGTGCGCTATGCGCGCGAGCTGAGCCTGAACGGCAAGGATCTGATCGCGGGCGTTTCGCTCAACAACAATCCCTCGCTGCAGGATCCCTTCAACACCCTGCCGGCCTGGGGCTATCCCTACACCGCCTCGGACCTGGCGCCCGGCGCGCCGGTGGGTCCGCTGCTGGCCGGCGGCCTGGAGATGCAGGTGATGGGCGCCAATGCCTATGCCCTGTATGACAAGCACTGGTATGTGGAAGCCGGCGGCTATCGCTCGCTGAGCGCCTCCATGCTCGACAAGTTCGGCATCCCCAAGGACGACGTGGTGCGGGCCGCCAGCGTCTCGCCCTACGCGCGTCTGGCCTACACCGTGGATGCGCGCAAGACCGCGTATTCGGTGGGCCTGGTGGCGATGCAGTCGCGCATGAAAGCCGATGACACCACCGATCGTGACCGCTACACCGACTACGGCATCGACGCCTCCTACCAGTTCCTCGGCAACCGTCACAACATCGTCAGCTTCAACGGCCTGCTGCTGCACGAGGACCAGAACCTCGCCGCCACGTTCGCCGGCGGCGGTGCGGATCGCGCCTCGCAGAGCCTGAACAGCTACAACCTCAACGTCTCCTACTACCGCGACCAGACCTACGGCGCCACCCTCGGCCTGTTCGGCGTCAACACCGGCCACGATGCGACGCTGTATGCCGACAGCACCCGCGCCCGCGCCAGCACCCGGGGCGAGACGCTGCAGCTGGATTACACGCCCTGGGGCAAGGAAGACTCCTGGCTCGCGCCCAATCTGAACCTGCGTCTGGGTCTGCAGTACACGCACTACGACCGTTTCGACGGCGGCTCCAGCAACTACGATGGCAGCGGCCGCAGCGCCTCCGACAACGACACCCTGCTGGCCTTCGCCTGGTTCGCATTCTGATCATGAGCAAGACTTCTCACCCCCTGCGCGCCGTGCTGCTCGGCGGCGCGCTGTTGCTTCCGGTCCTGGCTCACGCCGACGCCGACCGCGGCGCCGATGTCTTCGACGAGGCCTGTGGCGAATGCCACAGCGTCTCGCCGAGCCTGAAGAACAAGAAGGGTCCGAGCCTCTACGGCATCGTCGGCCGCGCCGCAGGACAGGTGCAGGGCTTCAGTTACTCGGATGCCCTGCTCGCCTCCGGCATCCACTGGACGCCGGACAAGATCGACGCCTACATCAACGCGCCGAAGACCGTCATCCCCGGCGGCAAGATGAAGTTCGACGGCATGCCCAAGGCCAGCGAACGCGCCGATGTGATCGACTTCCTGACGCAGGCCGGCAAGGGCAAGTAAGCCCTTGCCGCTGCGCAGGCCCCGCTACGAGGAGCAGCTGACGCTGATCTGCTGCGCCTCGGGCGGCGGCTCGGCCGCATAGGCTTCAAAGCCGGGGCGTTCCTCGCAGGGTTTGCGCAGCAGCTCCAGCAGGCGCTCGATTTCGCCGGACTCGCCGCGCTCGGCAGCCTCGATGGCACGCTGCGCCAGATGATTGCGCAGCACATAGCAGGGATTCACCGCGTTCATGCGCAGGGCGCGGGCGGCATCGTCCGAGTCTTCGCTGCGCAGCCGTGCCTGATAGCCGGCGAGCCAGGCGTCGAAACGCGCCAGATCACGCATCTCCTCACGCAGCGGCCCGGCCTCGCCCTCGCCCGCACAGCGCACGCCCGCCAGCAGACGGAAGCTGCGCGTGAAGTCGGCGCGGCCGGCATGCAGCATCAGCAGGAAGCCGTCGATCAGCTCGGCATCCTGCTCGCGCGCCTCGGCCAGTCCCAGCTTGGCGCGCCAGATCGCATTCATGCGCTGCTCGTAGACGGCGGCGTAGTGCTGCAGGAGTTCCTGCGCGATCTCCACGGCCCGCTCGGGCTGCGCATCGAGCAGCGGCAGCGTGGCCTGCAGCAGGCGCGAGCAGTTCCAGTAACCGATCTCCGGCTGGCGGCTGAAGGCATAGCGGCCGTGATCGTCGGAGTGATTGCAGATGTGGTGGGCGTCGAAGGCGTCGATGAAGCCGTAAGGCCCGTAGTCCAGGGTCAGGCCCAGAATCGACATATTGTCGGTGTTCATCACGCCATGGCAGAAACCCACGCCCTGCCACTGCGCGATCAGCGCCGCGGTGCGGCCGATCACCTCGCGCAGCCAGTCGCGATGGCGCGCGTCCCGCTCCCACAGTTCCGGATAGTGCTGCGCGATGATGTAGTCGGCCAGCGGCGCCAGCTGCTCGTGCTGGCGGCGGTAGTAGAACACCTCGAAATGCCCGAAGCGCAGATGCGTGGGTGCGACGCGGCAGATCACCGCCGCATGCTCGATGCTTTCGCGGCGCACCGGATCGCGCGCGCTGATCAGGCTCAGGCTGCGCGTGCTGGGGATGCCCAGGTGATGCAGGGCCTCGCCGGCCAGGTACTCGCGCACGCTGGAGCGGATCACCGCGCGGCCGTCGGCGAAGCGCGAATACGGCGTCGGCCCGGCGCCCTTGAGCTGCAGATCCCAGAGCTGGCCCGCCGCATCGCGCAGCTGCCCGAGCAGAATCGCGCGGCCGTCGCCCAGCTGCGGCACGAAGTTGCCGAACTGGTGCCCGGCATAGAGCGTGGCGATGGGTTCACCGCCGGGCAGCGCCTGGTTGCCGGCAAAGATTTCCAGGAACTCGGGCGTGTGCAGCAGCGCCGGGTCCAGGCCCAGCTGCGCGGCCAGCTCGGCATTGGCGTGCAGCAGGCGCGGCTCGCGCAGCGGCGTGGGCGCCACGCGTGAATAATAGGCCTCGCCCAGCGTCAGCAGGCGGTTGTCGAGCGGCAGTTGCTGCAGGGAGCTGATCACGGAATCAGGACGGTGATGGACCCCGGCACTCTAGCAGCTTGCTGAAAAACGCCATCCCTGGCGTTTTTCAGGTCGCTACGGAAAAGCGTGGTTTTCCTACGCTCCCGGCAATCAAGCGCTTGCGCGCTTGACTGCCGTTGGCACCTCCATGTGCCAAGCACAGCGTGCCGAACCCTTCGTTTTTCAGCACGCTGCTAGCAGTTTGATGCGAAAGCTCATCATTTTCGTCGCAGGCTTCTACAATGCCGGCGTCACCAACTTGGGATCGCGACCATGGAACTGCATCTCACGCATTACTCGGGCTTCTGGGGCCTGCTGCTGCTGGCCGCCGACATCTGGGCGGTGATCAACGTCGTGCAGAGCGGCACCACCACCGGCCGCAAGGTGCTGTGGATTCTGCTGATCCTGTTCCTGCCGCTGTTCGGCTTCGTGCTCTGGCTGCTGCTGGGCCCGCGCGGCCGCTGAAAAGCCCGCTTCAGGCGCTGCGCAGGATGTCCCAGGCGTAGCGGGCAATCAGCAGGCTCACCACCAGCAGGAACAGCGCGCGCACGAAACCGCTGCCGCGCTTCAGCGCCAGGTGCGAACCCAGATAGCCGCCGGCGAGATTGCACAGCGCCATAGGCGCGGCGATCTCGTAGCGCACCTGGCCGTGGCTGATGAAAAAGCTCAGGGCGGCGAGATTGGTGGCCAGGTTCACCAGCTTGGCGGAAGCCGAGGCCGCCAGGAAGCTGAAGCCGAACAGGCCCACGAAGGCAAAGATCAGGAACGAACCGGTGCCGGGTCCGAAAAAGCCGTCGTAGAAGCCGATCACGGCACCGGTGGCCAGCGCCAGCCAGAAGCTCGCGCCCCGACCCAGGCGCGGCGCGTGGAGGCTGCCCAGGTTCTTGCGCGCCAGGGTATAGGCCAGCACCGCCAGCAGCAGCGCCAGCACCAGGGGACGGAACCAGTCGCGGGGAATCAGCGCGGCGGTGCGCGCGCCGAGAAAGCCGAACAGCAAGGCCGTGAGGATGGTGGGCAGGGTACTGGCCCATTCGATGGGCAGGCGCCGCGTGTACTGCCAGCTGGCCATCGCCGTGCCCCAGACGCTGGCAAACTTGTTGCTGCCCAGCAGCGTCACCGGCTCCATCTGCGGCAGCAGCACCAGCAGTGCCGGAATCTGGATCAGGCCGCCGCCGCCCACCACCGCGTCGACAAAGCCGGCCAGCAGCGCGAAGCCGCACAGCGCCAGCAGCGTGGCGCTCAGCTCCACGCGCGACTCAGAGCAGACCCGCGACCTTGGACGGAATCTTGAAGCGGCGGCCGATCAGCAGCTTGTTGAGCAGCAACGTCACCCATTCGCGCGAGGTCTCGACCGCCTTGATGGAGAAGTACACCTCGCCGTCCTCGCGCTCCAGCTCGTAGCGCTTGATGGTGGCGCTGACCGGCTGCGGATCGCCGCGCAGCTGCGCGCGCAGGCTCAAGGTGTTCTTGCTGGTGTCGATCTGGCAGTCCAGCACCTCGCCATACTCCTTGAGCTTGTCGTTGACGTAAGCGCGCAAACCCACCGCCAGCGCCCCGTCCTTCACCGATTTCGCCATCCGACCCAGCATGCCGCGCTCCTCAGCCATCTTTGTGGCCTCACAGGATATCCGAAGCGTAGGCCGCCAGTCGTGAACGCTCGCCGCGCGCCAGGGTGACGTGGCCGCCATGCGGCCAGCCCTGGAAGCGGTCCACCACATAGGTGAGACCGGAGGTGGTTTCGGACAGGTAAGGCGTGTCGATCTGGCCGAGATTGCCCAGGCAGATCATCTTGGAGCCCGGGCCCACGCGCGTGATCAGGGTCTTCATCTGCTTGGCGGTGAGGTTCTGCGCCTCGTCGATGATGATGTAGCGGTTCAAAAAGGTGCGGCCGCGCATGAAGTTCAGCGAACGGATCTTGATGCGCTTGGCGAGCAGATCGTTGGTGGCCTGCCGCTCCCAGTCGCCGGAGGCGCCGTTCTGCGTGAGCACTTCCAGATTGTCCATCAGCGCGCCCATCCAGGGCGCCATCTTTTCCTCTTCGGTGCCGGGCAGAAAACCGATGTCCTCGCCCACCGGCACGGTGACGCGGGTCATGATGATTTCGCGATAGCGCTGCTCGTCCATGGTCTGGGCCAGACCTGCCGCCAGCGTGAGCAGGGTCTTGCCGGTGCCGGCCGTACCCAGCAGGGTGACGAAGTCGATGTCCGGGTCCAGCAGCAGATTGAGCGCGAAGTTCTGCTCGCGGTTCTTGGCGTGGATGCCCCAGACGCTGGTCTTGCTGGCGCGGTAATCGCGGATCACGCGCAGCTCGGCCATCGAGCCTTCGATGCGGCTGACCATCAGCTCCAGGCCCTTGTCCTTGTCATCGTCCGGGATGTACAGGAACTGGTTGACGTGCCACTCGCGCACCAGCGGACCCTTGATGCGGTAGCAGGCGCGGCCGCGATTGTCCTGCCAGCTTTCCATGCGCTCGCCATGGGTCTGCCAGAAGGTGTGCGGCAGCTCCTTGTAGCCGGAGTACAGCAGGTCCAGATCGTCCAGCACCTGGTCGTTGTGGTAATCCTCGGTATGCACCCCGACGATCGCCGCCTTGATCCGCAGATTGATGTCCTTGCTGACCAGCGCGACGTGCCGGCCGGGATGCTTGGCCTGCTGGTCGAGGGCGTTGATCAGGATGCTGTTGTCGGGCTTGTTGCCCGGCATCAGTCCCGGCAGCGAGGCATCGTTGGGCCGGGTCTGGAAGAACAGCCGGCCGGTGGCGGGCTCGCCTTTCTTGCCGCGCCCGTGGCCGTTGAGCGGCCCGCGTGTGCCCGGCAGCGGCAGACCTTTTTCGATCTGCGCGTGATTCTTGTCCTGCATCAGCTCATCGAGAAAGCGGCTGACCTGACGCGCGTTGCGGGCGATTTCGCTGGTGCCCTTCTTGGCGGCGTCGAGTTCTTCGAGCACCACCATGGGAATGTACAGATCGTGTTCTTCGAAGCGGAACAGCGAGGAAGGGTCGTGGAGGAGGACGTTGGTATCGAGGACGAAGATCTTGCGCTTGCTCATCGTGATGAGAAGTCCGGTAGCGCCCGGCGGCGCCGCGGTAGAGGGAGGAAGGCAGAAGCGGCGCAGCCCGCCGCCGAGGGGCTCGGTGCGGGCTGCGGGACGCTGACGGATGAGGTGCTAATTGTGAGGACGGTTTCGTGAAACCGGCTGGCCGAGTGTGGTGACCAGCGCCGGTGTGATCTGAATCTAGCCCATGCGCCCGGCGGATAAAAGTGCTTTCGCAAAACCGCCGATGGGGTTAAGGTTGAAGACCCGGCCGAGCCTGCCTGTCTGTCATTTCCGACGGTCGGGGTTCACCCGACAACACCCGCCATGGCCCCGGCCAGATGCCCGCCATCCCGCGTTCCGCAGCGCCGCGATGCGTTCACGACTCGGACGCAACAAGGCCGCAACTCCGTAGGGCGGCTTGGGCGCGATAGCGCCAAAAGCCGCGATGGCTTTTCTGTTTGTTGCTTGGTTTGTTTCTTGATCCAGCCTTGGTTTCGTGCGCCTGTCGGCGCCCGAGGTACTTCTCTTTGCTTGTGCAAAGAGAAGTACCCAAGAGAAAGCACACCCTACGCCTCGCATCCGTCGCCGCTGTCGCGGCGGCGGAAGCCTGCGCTGCTCGCGTGCTCGGGGCCGTTGCAGACGCGCCATCCCTGGCGCGGCTGCAACTGAATCGAACTTCCTGTTCGATTCTCCCACTGCGCTCGCTGCGCTGCTCGGTGCGAGGCAAAGGGGGGGCAAGTCAAAAGCAACAGCGCAGCAACGCTCATCGCGCGAACCTGCTTTGCTGTGGCTTTTGACTTTGGGGTCCCCGTCTCTGGCGCTGAGCTGTGCGGCGAGCGCAGGGGAGAGCCGGACATGGAAGTCCGGCTCAGTTGCAGCCACGCCAGGATGGCGTGTCTGCAACGGCCCCGAGCACGTTGCACAGCGAAGGCACCGGCGAAGCCGGCGCCAGAGCCGGGGTGTGCTTTCTCTTGCTTACTTCTCTTTGCACAAGCAAAGAGAGCAGAAGCGACCTACGGGGGAGCTTCTGCGGCCGCCGCCGAAGGGCGGTGGAAGAAGGCAATAGATCGAGAGACCAAGCTGGCCAAAAAACAGCCAAGCCCTGGCGGGTTACGGCGCTCTCGCGCCCAACCCGCCCTACGGTTTGGCTGCTCGCTGCGGCTGAAGCTTCAGCTGCGTGCGTCGCGTCGGTGGGCCAGCGCAAACAGCACCGGCATCACCAGCAGGCTCAGGATCGTCGCCGAGATGATGCCGCCGATCACCACCGTCGCCAGCGGCCGCTGCACCTCCGCACCGGTGCCGGTGTTGAGTGCCATCGGCAGAAAGCCCAGCGAGGCTACCAGGCCGATCATCAGGATCGGACGCAGGCGCGTCATCGCGCCCTCGATGATCGCCTCCTGCAACGGACGGTTCTGCGCGAGCAGTTCACGGAACATCGACACCATCACCACACCCGTGAGCACCGCCACGCCCGAAAGCGTGATGAAACCCACGCCGGCACTGATCGACAGCGGAATGCCACGCAGCCACAGCGCCAGGATGCCGCCGGTGAGCGCCAGCGGCACGCCGGAGAACACCAGCAATGCGTCCTTGACGCTGGAGAAGCTCAAGTACAGCAGGCCGAAAATCATCAGCAGCGAAATCGGCACCACCACACTCAGGCGTTGTGCCGCCGAGGCCAGCTGCTCGAAGGTGCCGCCCCAGCTCAGGTAGTAACCCGCCGGCAGATGCACGCCCGCATCCACCGCCGCCTGCGCCTCCTGCACGAAGCCGGCGAGATCGCGGCCGCGGACATTGGCAGTGACCACCACGCGGCGCTTGCCGTTTTCACGCGAGATCTGGTTCGGCCCCAGGCGCCGCTGAATGTCCGCGACCTGTGCAAGCGGCACGTAGGCATCCGGCGTGAGCAGCGGCAGACGCGCCAGCGCAGAAGGATCGTCACGCAAATCTTCCGGCAGCCGCACCACCACGTCGTAGCGCGCATCGCCTTCAAAGATCTGCCCGGCATGGCTGCCGCCGATGGCCGTGGAAACCAGCTGCTGCACATCGGCCACGCGCAGACCGTAACGCGCCAGCTGCTCGCGCCGCGGTTCCACCGACAGCATCGGCAGACCGCTGACCTGCTCGACCTTGACGTCGGCGGCACCGGGAATCTTCTCGATGCGCCGGGCGATGCGGTTCGCCGTGCGCTCCAGGGTTTCCAGATCGTCGCCAAAGACCTTGATCGCCAGGTCCGAACGCACGCCCGAGATCAGCTCGTTGAAGCGCATCTGGATCGGCTGCGTGAAGCTGTAGGCGGCGCCGGGCACGGCCTCGACCACCGCCGAGAGCTCTTCGATCAGCTGCGCCTTGGGCTTGTGCGGATCGGGCCAGTCGCTGCGCTCCTTGAGCATCACGAAGGTATCGGTCTCGCCCGGTGACATCGGGTCGGTGGCGGCTTCATTGGTGCCGGTGCGCGCGAACACGGTCTTCACCTCCGGCACTTTCAGCAGCTCGGTATTGACCAGCTTCTGCGTGCGCAAGGCCTGCTCGATGCCGATGCCGGCGGCCCGCGTGGGCTGGATGATCACATCGCCTTCGTCGAGATTGGGAATGAACTCCGCACCCAGGCGCGTGATCAGCCAGCCACAGAGCAGCACCAGCAGCACGGCGCCGGTCAGCACCGTCCTGCTCTGGCGCAGCGCGCCATCGAGCAGCGGCGCGTAGACACGCTTGGCCTGACGCACGATGAAGTTGTCCTCGTGCGAGATCGGACCGCGCAGCAGGACCGCCACCAGCGCCGGCACCATGGTCACCGACAGCAGCAGCGCCGCGAGCAGGGCCATCACCACGGTGATGGCCATGGGATGGAACATCTTTCCTTCCACACCGCTCAGGGCGAAGATCGGCAGGTTCACCAGCACCACCACCAGCACCGACACCAGGCTGGGCATGAACACTTCCGAGGACGCCTCGTGCACCACCGCCAGACGATGCGTGAGCGACAGCGGCCCGCCGTGCTCATGCTGGGCCTGGCCCAGGCGCAGGATGCAGTTCTCGACGATGATCACCGAGCCATCGACGATGAGACCGAAGTCCAGCGCGCCCAGGCTCATCAGATTGCCGCTGACATTGCCGGCCACCATGCCGGTGAAGGTCATCAGCAGCGACAAGGGAATCACCAGCGCAGTGAGCAGGGCCGCGCGCAGGTTGCCCAGCATCAGGAACAGCACCACGATCACCAGCAGCGCGCCTTCGATCAGGTTCTTCTGCACGGTGGCCACGGTCTTGGCCACCAGCTCGCTGCGGTTGTAGACGGTGATCGCTTCCACACCGGCCGGCAGACGCTTGCGGATTTCCTCCAGGCGCTGCGCCACCGCCTCCGAGACCCGGCGGCTGTTCTCGCCGATCAGCATGAAGGTGGTGGACAGCACGGTTTCCTCGGTGCCCAGCTGCGCGGCACCGGTGCGCAGCGGCGCGCCGATGCGCACCTCGGCGACATCGGCCACCGTCACCGGCACGCCGTCGCGACTGGCCACCACCAGACGGCGGATGTCCTCCACGCCGCGCAGCTCGCCGGGCGTGCGCACCAGAAGCTGCTCGCCGTTGCGCTCGATGTAGCCGGCACCGCGGCTGCCGTTGCCGGCGACCAGGGCATCGGCCAGATCGGCCAGGCCCAGGCGCTGCGCAAGCAGGCGCGCCGGGTCCGGCAGCACATGGAACTGCTTGACGCGGCCGCCGATGGTGTCCACCTCGGTGACGCCCGGGGTCTGGCGCAGCTGCGGGCGGATGATCCAGTCCTGGATCGAACGCAGCGCGGTGGCATCGTAGGGCGAGCCGTCAGGCTGCCGGGCTTTGGCATCGGCGCGCAGCGCGTACATGAAGATCTCGCCCAGGCCGGTGGCCACCGGCCCGAGATTGATCTCCACATCCGGCGGCAGATTGCCGCGCACTTCCAGCAGGCGCTCATTGACCAGCTGGCGCGCGCGATACAGATCGGTGCCGTCCTCGAACACGGCGGTGATCTGCGCCAGACCATACTTGGAGATCGAGCGCGTGCGGCTGAGGTTCTGCATGCCGCCCAGCGCGGTTTCGATGGGAAAGGTCACGCGCCGCTCGGTTTCCAGCGGCGAATAACCCGGCGCGCGCGCCGCGATCATCACCTGCACATTGGTGATGTCGGGCACCGCATCGACGGTGAGTCGCTGATAGGCAAAGACGCCGACGACGGCCAGACCCAGGGAGAATGTCAGCATCAGCCAGCGCCGCGTGACGGCGAGGTGCAGCAGGGAGCGGATCATGGTTCACTCCTCCCGGCTCAGCCATTCGCTCTTGAGCAGATAGCTGTTGGCCACCACCACGTTCTCGCCGGCCTTCAAGCCTTCCAGCACCTCGGCATTGCGCCGGTCCTGACGGCCCAGACGCAGGGCGCGCGCGGCAAAGCCCTTGTCACTGCGCACGAAGACATGCGGCTGGCCGTCGATGTCCTGCAGCGCGCTCTGCGGCACGCTCACCGCCGCGCTGTGCTGCGCCACCACGATATCGGCGGCGACGAACTGTCCCGGTCGCCAGCGGCCATCGGCATTGTCCAGCGTGGCGCGCACCCGCACGCGACGCGCGGCGCTGTCGGCATCCGGCGCCACGTATTCGATGCTCGCGCTCTGCGCCTCCGCCTCACGCTCGGCACGCACCTCCACGCGCTGGTTCGGGCTCACGCGCGCCGCGTCGGCGGGAAACACCGAGAGCTGCGCCCAGACCCGCGACAGATCGGCGATCACGAACAGGTTCTGCTCGCTCATCGCCTCGCCGGGATTGACGTGCCGTTCGAGCACGCGGCCGGCAATCGGCGCGCTGATGCGGTACGGCACCAGGCTGTCATTGGATTCCACCACCACCAGGGTATCGCCGGCGCGCACGCTGTCGCCGACTTTCTTCAGCACCTCGCGGGCAATGCCCGGATAGCGGGCGCTGATGCGGCGCAGGCGATCATCGGTGGCGCTGATCTCGCCGTAGACGGTGAGCGTCTCGGCGATCTCGGCGGGTGCGGCGGCGGCGAGGCGCACGCCGGCTTCGCGCTGCTGGGTGTCGCTGAGCTGCAATAGCGAAGCCGCGGGCGCAGCTGCGGCGGGCGCGGCGGCAGGTTTCGGGGCATCGCCGCAGGCGGCGAGGCTCAGGGTGCACAGCAAGAGGAAAAATTGACGGTTCATGGCAGGGCCTTTACGGGGCTGCGGCGGCCGGGGCCAGCGCGGTCATGCGCTCCACGGCAGCGAGATAACGGTGATAGTCGGCGGCGTTGGCAATCAGCTCGCGTTCCAGTTCCAGGCGCGTGCGCTGGGCATCGATCAGGTCCAGCTGCGAGTAGCGGCCATTGGCATAGCCGCGCCGCGTCAGCGTCAGGGCCTCCTCGGCCTGCGGCAGCAGCGTGGTCTGCAGACTCTCGACCACGGTGCGCGCGTGCCTGAGCTCCTGCAGCATGTCGTAGAGCACCACCTCGCTCCTGACCTGCGCGGCCTGCTGCTCGGTGTCGACGCGCTCGCGCAGGGCGCGCGCTTCGGCAATCGCGCCCTGGTTGCGGTTGGCGAAGGGCAGCGGCATCAGCAGCGAGGCCACCATCGCCACATCGCCGGCGCTGTCGGTGCGGCGCAGGCCGGCGCTGAGCACCGGATCGCCGTGCGCCTTGGCCTGCGCCAGCCGCAGGTCCGCCTCGCGCAGACGCCGCTCCAGATCGAAGCGCGCGAAATCCGGACTGCGCCGCAGCCGTGCCAGCAGCTCGCTGTAGTCCGGCACCTCGGGCAGTTCCAGCAGCTGCGCCTGCGCGGCTTCGAACTGCGCCTCGCTGCGGCCCCATTGTTCGGACAGCTTGCGGCGCAGCGTGCTGAGCAGATGCTCCTGGTGCTCGCGTTCCAGCAGCGCGCGTTCCTGGGCGATCTGCGCGCGGTTGATCTCCAGGCTGGAGGCCGCACCCACCGCCACGCGGCGGCGGGCGGCGGCCAGGCTCTGCTGGGCATAGTCCACGCCGCGCTCGGCCAGACGCAGCTGCTGCTGGGTTTCCACCACATCGATGAAGCGCCGCGTGGTCTCGGCCAGCACCTCGAGCTGGGCGAGGCTTTGCTCGGCATCGAGCCGGTCCAGCAGGCGCTGGCTCTGGTTCAGACGCGCATCGCGCTTGCCGCCGATCTCGATGGCCTGGCTCAGGCGCAGGGTGATCTCGCGCGCGGCGCCGCTGCCGGCGAAGTTGTCGAACTCCAGGCCCAGTTCCGGATTGGGCCGCAGTCCGGCCTGGGTCTGGCGGCCCTGCAGGGCCTGACGGTCATAGCCGAACTTGGCGAGTTCGGGATTGAAACGCAGCGCCAGCTGCGCGGCAGCCGGCAGCGAGAGCTGCGCGGGTTCCGGCGGCGCCTCGGCCGGCGGCTGGGCGTACAACAAGGTTTGGCAGGCCAGCGCCAGCAGCGCCAGGCTGCGACCTGCCTTCGAGAGGGACGACATGAACGACGCTCCACTGATAAAAGCGTGACCGGACACCGGCCTTCAGCGGCCGGCACGGGCGTGTTAACGCATTATCAGGGCAGGCGGACCGCAGCCGGGCGGCAGCCGGGTACAGCTGCGGCGCGCGGGCGGCGCGCGCAGCTCGCGCGGCATCGGCACGCCCCGCAGGGGCAGGCCGAGCAGCAGCAGCAACACCAGGCCGCAGGCCAGCGCCGGCAGAATCGGCAGCTGCAGGGCAAAACCGTCGTCGCCGGTGAGGCTGACATCGGCAAAGTGCTGCGCCTCGTCCTGCGGCGCGGCGGCGTCGGCCAGGTGGGCGGTGTGCAGGTCCCGCTGCTGGGCCTGCGGCGGACACACCGGCTGGTGCCAGTGCAGATCGACCAGGCGCACGAACAGCAAGCTGCCGATCAGGAAGATCAGCAGGCTGTGGTGGTAGAACCGGATCGAGGCCGATGACATACCCGACTAGTATAGGAGTTCAGCTTAGGGAGAGCTTATGGGCCGCTTGGGGAAATGTATCGGAATGTTGCTGGCCGGCGCCATGCTGCTGCCGACCCTGCCGGCCCGCAGCCAGGACGGCGCGGCGGCGCGCTTTGCCGAACAGTTCGGCGAGGCGTTCCTGGATCACTACTGGGCGCTGCATGGCGAGGCCGCGGTCGCCGCCGGCTACTACCGCTATGCCACGCAGCTGCCGGCGCCCGATGCCGACTACCGTCGCCGCCTGGATGCGTTCCTGCGCGAGAACCTCGCGGCCCTGGACGCGATTCCCGCGGCGGAGCTGGGTCCGGCGCTGCGCAGCGATCAGGCGGTGCTGCGCAATCAGCTGCGCCTGGAGCTGTGGCAGCTGCACGAGCTGCGCGACTGGCAGTGGCAGCCTTCGCAGTACAACATCGCCGACGCCTTCGCCCTGCTGCTCGACACGCCGTATGCGGATGAGGACATCCGCCTGCGCGAGGTGTCGCTGCGTCTGGCGCAGGTGCCGGCTTACTACGCGGCCGCGCAGCAGGCCCTGCAGAACCCCAGCCGCGTGCATACCGAGCTGGCCATCCAGCAAAACCAGGGCAGCCTGGATGTGTTCGGCGACGGCCTGCTGGCTCGCGTGGCCCAGTCCGGGCTGGACGCCCACGAGCAGCAGCTTTTCGCGCAGCGTCTGCGCGCCGCGCGCGGCGCCATCGAAGCCTATGTCCGCTTTCTGCGCGCACTGCAGCCGAAACTGAAAACCGGCGGCGCGGCGCATGACTTCCGCATCGGCGCCGCGCTCTACGAGCAAGGCTTTGCCTATCAGGTGCAGACCGGCATGAGCCCGGCGGCCCTGCACGCGCGCGCCGAGCAGGAATGGCAACAGGTGCACGCGCGCATGCAGCAGCTCAGCGCTCAGCTGTGGCCGAAATACTTTCCCGGCGAGGCGATGCCGCAGGGCCTCAAGGCGGTGGCGCGCATGATCGCGCGGCTCTCCGAGCAGCACGCCGCGCCCGCCGAGTTCTATCCGCAGATCCAGGCGCTGATTCCGCGTCTGGAAGCCTGGGTCACGCAACAGGACCTGCTGACGCTGGACCCCAGCCGTCCCTTGCAGATCCGCGTGATGCCCGCCTATCAGCGTGGCTATTCCATGGCCTCGCTGGCCGCGCCGGGGCCTTACGACCCCACCGCCAGAACCTGGTACAACGTCGCCGCCCTGGACGATTACAGCCCGGCGCAGGCCGAGAGTTTCCTGCGCGAATACAACCGCTGGCTGATGCAGATTCTCAGCATCCACGAGGCGGTGCCCGGCCACTATGTGCAGCTGATCTACGCCAACAAATCGCCCAGCCTGATCAAATCGCTGTTCAGCAACAACGCCATGGTCGAAGGCTGGGCGGTGTACGCCGAGCGCATGATGCTGGAGAGCGGCTGGGGCGGCGGCGAGCCGGAGATGGAACTGATGTATGACAAATGGCGCCTGCGCGTGATCGGCAACACGCTGCTGGACTATGGCGTGCATGTGCAGAACATGAGCGAAACGCAGGCCCTGCGCCTGCTGCGTGACGAAGCGTTTCAGGATGAAACCGAAGCACGCGGCAAGTGGCGGCGCGCGCAGATACTGGGGGTGCAGCTGAGTTTCTACTACGCCGGCTTCTCCGCGATCTACGATTATCGCGAGCACCTCAAGCAGGAGCTGGGCGAACGCTTCGACCTCAAGCGTTTCCACGAAAGCTTTCTCTCCTATGGCAGCGCGCCGGTGGCGCTGATCACCCAGCTCATGCAGCCGCAGGACGCCGCGCGCTGAGCGCGCCCGCGCCTCGAACCGCCGCGCGGCACCGGGGCGCCCCGCCCTGACGGGCGCCTGCCGGGTGGCGCTCAGTTCCTGGCGCCCTGCAAGGCGTCATACGCCTGTGCCAGCTCCGCTTCCGGCAGCTCCGGCAGCTTCGCCGCGAGCAGCACCTCCTCGCCCGCCAGCCAGGCGCAAAGCGCGTCTTCATGCTCCAGGGCGATGCGCAGGGCCTGATGAAACTCGTACAGGCCCCAGGCCAGACCGGCTTCGCGCAGCGCCGCCTGCAGCGCGTTCTGCACCAGGCTGCGCAGCCGCTGATGACCGACGCTGTACGGCACCTGCTCCACGCGTCCGGCGGCGGCCTGGGCGCAGGCGCGTGCATCGTGCGAGGCATGGCCACGGCAGGCCAGCGGGCGCACCGCGTAGATCACGCACACGCCCTGCACGACGAAGGCGCAGCCCTGCCGCAGCGCCACGCGCTGCGGCTCCGACAAGCCGCGCACCTTCGCCTCCACCTCGCGCAAGCGGCCGAGCAGATCGATGCCGCGCTGCCGCAGCCCCGGCTGCACCGCGCGCAGGAATTGCGCGGCCAGCAGCACTTCCGGCGCACTGGCGGCGACCCGCAGGCTGCAGCAGGCCGCACAGCCGCGATCACAGGCCAGCGGCGGCTCGTCCTCACACTGCGCCTCGACGTTGCGCGTGAAACTCTCGAAGCCCAGATTCAGCAAGGCCCCGGGCAAGGCCGGTCCGCGCGGGCCGCGCAGCTGGCGCGCGAACGCCTGCTGCAGCATCTGATAGAAACCGCGCGCATCCAGCGCCGTGTCCGTCATACCTGTTCCCCAGCAGCCCCTTCCATAAAAAAAGCGCCCCACCGACACCAGGCCGGCAGGGCGCACTCGGGAGCTAGACCGTCAGACTCTTCAGCGGATGATGTCGAAGGAGTAATCGGTCTTGGACGGCACGTTGGTGTTGGCGTCCAGGGTTTCGAAGAACTCATCGAGCAGAGTCACCAGCACGCGCATGCCGCCTTCGTAACCCCAGGTGGGGAAGCGGTGGTAGTGGTGGCGGTCGAAGATCGGGAACACCAGGCGCACCAGCGGTGTGCCGGTGTCGCGTTCCAGATACTTGCCGTAGGTGTTGCCGATCACGAAATCCACCGGATCGGTGAACAGCAGCGAGCGCAGGTGCCAGAGATCGCGCTTCGGATACACCTTGCCGTTCTGGCCGTAGGGCGAGGCCGCGAGCAGGGCCTTGACCTTGTCCGCCCAGTCCTCGCCGCCATTGGTGGCCAGCACATGCACCGGCTCGGCGCCCAGCTCCAGCAGGAACTGCGTGTAGCCGATCAGCTGATCGGGATCGCCGTAGAGCGCGAAGCGCTTGCCGTGCAGATGCGCCTGGCTGTCGGCCATGGCATCGACCAGCAGGCCGCGCTCCAGCTCCAGCTGCGCGGGCACCGGCTTGCCGCTCAGACGCGACAGCGCCATCACCAGCTGGTCGGTGCCGGCCACGCCCACCGGGGCGTTGAGCACCACCACCTCGTGACCTTTTTCATGCAGGTACTTGGTGGTCTTCTCGCAGCAGTATTCCTGGAAGACGATGGTGGCCTTGGCGTGCAGCGCGCGCTCGACCTCGGCCTTGGTGGTGCCGCCCTGATACATGCGGAACTCGCCGTCGGTGGGCGTGCTCCAGGCGCCGGAAGGATCGCAGAGCACCGTGTAATCGATCTCGAAGAGATCGAAGATGCGCTTGATCTCCTTCATGTTGCCGACCACGAAGCCGTCGAAGCCGCCGATGAAGTTGATCGAGTCATTGGGCACGCGCACCAGCGGCTCGGCGGTCTTGGACTTGCCGTCCCAGAAGTGCTTGAGCACGCCCAGGATCGCGTTGTCGTAGCCAGTGATGTGGCTGCCGACGAAGGCCGGGGTGTGCGCGAAGGGCACGTCGAAATCGGCCGGCACGCTGCCCTTCTGCTTGGCGTTCTTGATGAACGCGTCGAGGTCGTCGCCGATCACTTCCGCCATGCAGGTGGTGGAGACCGCGATCATCTCCGGCTTGTACAGGTTGTAGCTGTTGGCCAGGCCGTCGATCATGTTGTTGAGGCCGCCGAACACCGCCGCGTCCTCGGTCATCGAGGAGCTGACGCAGGAGGTCGGTTCCTTGAAGTGGCGCGAGAAGTGGCTGCGGTAGTAGGCCACGCAACCCTGCGAGCCGTGCACGAAGCTCAAGGTCTTGTGGAAGCCGTTGGCGACGTACACCGCGCCCAGCGGCTGGCAGGCCTTGGCCGGATTCACGGTCAGCGCCTCGCGGGCGAAGTTCTTTTCCTGATACTCCTTGGTCTTGGTCCAGTCGCGGACTTCATCGACCTTGGCATCGCTATGCTTGTTCTCGAACTGCGCGCGCTTGCTCGCGAAGATCTGCTGGTATTCCGGTTCGCGGAACAGCAGCTCGTGGTCGAGAACCTTTTCTGCACTCTGTGGCATTGCTTTTACTCCGTGAGATTTGAGACCTGGGGCGTGAGCGCTGAGGCGTGAGGCGCGAAACGAGCGCCGCACGCCTCACGTTCAGCACCTCATGCAGCGGCCTTCCAGGGCGCCTTGGTCAGGGACCAGATCGGCGAGCTGATCGCCATGTCCATGTCGCGGGCGAAGATGGCGAAGCCGTCGTAACCGTGATACGGGCCGGAATAGTCCCAGCTGTGCATCTGACGGAAGGGCACGCCCATCTTCTGGAACACGTACTTTTCCTTGATGCCGGAGCCGACCAGATCCGGCTTGACCTTTTCCACGAACTGCTCGAACTCGTAGCCGGTCACGTCGTCATAGATCAGCGTGCCGTCCTTGATGTAATGCGTGGTGCGCTGGTAGTCGTCGTTGTGGGCGAACTCGTAACCGGTGCCCACCACTTCCATGCCCAGGTCCTCGTAGGCGCCGATCACGTGGCGCGGACGCAGGCCGCCGACGAACAGCATCACCTTCTTGCCGGCCAGGCGCGGCTTGTACTTGGCGATCACCGCCTCCATCAGCGGCTTGTACTTGGCGATCACCGCCTCGGTCTTGGCCTTGATGCTGTCATCGAAATGCGCCGCGATCTCGCGCAGGCTCTTCTCGATCTGCGTGGGGCCGAAGAAGTTGTATTCCACCCAGGGAATTCCGTACTTCTCCTCCATGTGGCGGCTGATGTAGTTCATCGAGCGGTAGCAGTGCAGCAGATTCAGCTTGGCCTTGGGCGTGTTCTCCAGCTCGGCGATGGTGCCGTCGCCCGACCACTGCGCGATGACGCGCAGGCCCATCTCTTCCAGCAGGATGCGCGAGGACCAGGCATCGCCGCCGATGTTGTAGTCGCCGATGATGGCCACGTCATAAGGCGTGGCTTCGAATTCCGGTGCCTTCTGGGTCTTGCCTTCGAACACCCAGTCGCGGATCGCGTCATTGGCCAGATGGTGGCCCAGGGACTGCGAGACCCCGCGGAAGCCTTCGCAGCGCACCGGCACGATGGTGTGGCCGCCCAGCTCCTTGCTCTTGCGCTTGGACACCGCCTCGATGTCATCGCCGATCAGGCCGATGGGGCATTCGCTCTGGATCGAGATGCCCTTGTTGAGCGGGAACAGCGCCTGGATCTCGTCGATGATCTTGTCCAGCTTCTTGTCGCCACCGAAGACGATGTCCTTCTCCTGGAAGTCGGAGGTGAACTGCATCGTCACGAAGGTGTCGATGCCGGTGGTGCCGATGTAGTAGTTGCGGCGCGAGGACCAGCTGTACTGGCCGCAGCCCACCGGACCATGGCTGATGTGCACCATATCCTTGATCGGGCCCCAGACCACGCCCTTGGAACCGGCGTAGGCACAGCCACGGATCGTCATCACGCCCGGCAGCGACTTGATGTTGGACTTCACCCCGCAATCCGGCTTGCCGGACTCGTAGGTGCCCAGGTGCTTGACGCGCTTCTTGGCCATCTTTTCCGGATAGGCCTTCAGCACTTCCTCGATCAGTGCCTTGTTGGCAGCTTTCTGTTCTTCAACGGTGACGCTCATTGCGCTCTCCAAATTTCACTGCGGTTCGTAGGGTGGGTTAGGCCATGTCCCTAACCCGCTTGCTGCGTTGGGGATGGTGGGCTGCGCCAGGCACAACCCACCCTACGATTCACACTCAGGCCGCGACCGACAGCTCGGCAGCGGTCTTGCCGACCTGCGACTCGTCGATGGCCTGCATGATGCCGTGCTCCATCAGCAGGTCTTCCAGCTCGTCCATGCTGATCGGCGTCGGGATCACGCCGTTGCCGGCATTGGCGTGGACCTTCTGCGCGAGGTTGCGGTACTCGGCGGCCTGCTTGGAGTCCGGCGCGTACTCGATCACCGTCATGCGGCGCAGCTCGGCGTGCTGCACGATGTTGTCGCGCGGCACGAAGTGGATGAGCTTGGTGCCCAGCTTCTTGGCCAGCGATTCGGCCAGTTCCAGCTCCTTGTCGGTCTGGCGCTCGTTGCAGACCAGGCCGCCCAGGCGCACGCCGCCGGAGTTGGCGTACTTGAGAATGCCCTTGGAGATGTTGTTGGCGGCGTACATCGCCATCATCTCGCCGGACATCACGATGTAGATTTCCTGCGCCTTGTTCTCGCGGATGGGCATGGCGAAGCCGCCGCAGACCACGTCGCCGAGCACGTCGTAGGACACATAGTCCACGCCGTCATAGGCGCCGTTTTCTTCCAGGAAGTTGATCGAGGTGATCACGCCACGGCCGGCGCAGCCCACGCCCGGCTCCGGACCACCGGACTCCACGCAGCGGATGTCGCGGTAGCCGATCTTCATCACGTCTTCCAGCTCCAGGTCTTCCACCGAACCGGCCTCGGCGGCCAGCGAGAGGATGGTGTCCTGCGCCTTTGCGTGCAGGATCAGACGCGTGGAGTCGGCCTTGGGATCGCAGCCGACGATGAGAATCTTCTGACCCATTTCCGCCAGGGCCGCCAGGGTGTTCTGCGAGGTGGTGGACTTGCCGATGCCACCCTTGCCGTAAAACGCGATTTGTCTTAACGAGGCCATGCCAATCTCCAGATGATGTTCGTCAAAAAATGTCAGGTCTAATGTGAGCCGGAAAACCTTTCCGTCTCACCGCAACAGCGCCACCGGCATGCAGCCTGATCGCTTCATTTGTAGGTCTTCGTCTTCGAGCTACGCATCAGCAAGACATCTCGGTGCAAGACCGAAAGAGCAACGCCCGTGCCATCTGTGCGTGACACTCACATCACGCTGTTTTTCATTTTGTTTTTCCATTTTTACGGTGCTGTCGCGCACGCCGCCGGCATTGTTGTAAACCCGACAAAGCCCGCGTTTTCGGGTAGGCCTCGCGTCATGTCCTTTCGCCTGCGCCACTGCAGAACGCTGCTGCTGCTTGGGTTTTCATGCATGGCATAGCGCTTGCCCGCGAATCGGCAAAGCCTGATGGATGTTCACGCTCATGTCTGAAGCCGTACAAGCCAAGCCCACGCTCAGTTCCGCTGACGGTGGCAGCGCCAATCCGCATTACCAGCGCATCGGCGGTGAAGCGGCGGTGCGCGCGCTGGTCGAGGCTTTTTATGAAGAGATGGATGGTCGTGAGCAGGCGCGTGGCATTCGCAACATGCACCCCGCCGACCTGAGCGCCATCAAGACCACTCTCGTGCGTTATCTGAGCGAATGGCTGGGCGGTCCGGCCCTGTATTCCACCGAGCGCGGCCATCCTCGCCTGCGCAAGCGCCATCTGCCATTTGCCATCGGCCAGGCCGAGGTCGATGCCTGGATGGCCTGCATGCGCGCCGCCCTGACGCGCTGTGTCACCGATCCCGAGCTGCAGCAGACGCTGGCGCTGGCGTTCCAGCGCACCGCCGATTTCATCCGCAATGACTTCGGCTCCACACACTTACCCCACCCACACGGAAAACCGCATGACCCTCATCACTGAAACCGCCCTGGCCCGACTGGAAAGCGAAGGCCGCCTCTTCAATCCGGTCTTCAAGGGCGCGATGCCCGGCGCCGGCCTGTTCGGCTTTCGCGGCGAGCTGGCGCTGAAGTTCGCGCCGCGCCTGGCCGACGAAGCGCGTCCGCCGGAGGTCCTGGCCGAGCAGCTGATGATGGTGGCCAAGGCCGGCGACACCAAGATCCCTTTTCTCTGCTGTTATCTGTTGTCCTTCGAGTACGCCAAGGCGCTGGCCGAGGTGCTGGGCGATGCGCTGGCCGCTGACGGGCATTACTTCCTGTTCTGCAACAACATCGATCTGAGCAAGCGTTATCAGATGGAGTTGAACGGCGCGACGTTCACGGTGCTGCCGATCGACGAGGCCACGGCCTGGAACGAGCTCTTGGAGCTGCTGTATCTGGAGCGCAACGAACTCAAGCGTCTGGACACCGGCGCCAAGCTCGAAGCGGTGTATCGCACGGCGCTGCGCTGGAAGGAGAGCTTCCCGAAGATCACCTACGAGGAAGGCCTGAAGCTGATGGGCCCGGTACGCAACCCCAACGAGAACCGCCCGGTCTGAAGCAACCGGGCCACAGGCCTAGGCCATAAGCACTCCATAGCCCACCGTAGGGCGGCTTAGGCGCGAAAGCGCCGTAAGCCGCCGGGCTTTGCTGTTGCTTGCTTCGCGTGATGCTCAATCTATTGCCTTCTTCCACCGCCCTTCGGCGGCGGACTTACTTCTCTTTGCTTGTGCAAAGAGAAGTAAGCAAGAGAAAGCACACCCCGGCTCTGGCGCCCGCTGCGCGGGTACCTTCGCTGTGCAACGTGCTCGGGGCCGTTGCGGACACGCCATCCCTGGCGTGGCCGCAACTGAGCCGCCCTTCCTGGGCGGCTCTCCCCTGCGCGCGCCGCACAGCTCAGCGCCAGAGACGGGGACCCCAACGTCAAAAGCCACAGCAGCTTCACGCGCGAAGCTCTGCTTTGCCGTTGCCTTTGAACCCCCTTTGCCTCGCACCGAGCAGCGCAGCGAGCGCAGTGGGAGAGCCGGACACGAAGTCCGGCTCAGTTGCAGCCGCGCCAGGGATGGCGCGTCTGCAACGGCCCCGAGCACGTGAGCAGCGCAGGCTTCCGGCGCCGCGACAGCGGCGACGGATGCGAGGCGTAGGGCGTGTTTTCTCTTGGGTACTTCTCTTTGCACGAGCAAAGAGAAGTACCTCGGGCGCCGAAGGGCGCACGAAACCAAGGCTAGATCGAGAGAAAGGCCCGGCAGAGAACAGACCAGCAAAGAACAGCAAAGCCACGGCGGGTTACGGCGCTATCGCGCCTAACCCGCCCTACGGTTGGGCGCCTGCGGTTTGGTTCAGGCCGGTTGCAGAAGCACCGCCACTTCACGCGGCGGTGCGGCGTATGGCGCGGAGCTGACCAGGAGGCTGGCGCCCGCCGCTGCATACGAAGCGATGTTGTGCAACGTCACACCACCTGCCGCCGCCAGCCGCGGCCCCTTGCCTCCCAGCACCGCGCTCAGTCGCGACACCGCCTCGACACTGAACTTCTCCAGCTGCAACACATCCGCGCCCGCCTGCGCCGCACGCAAGGCCTCATCATGATTCGTCACCTCGATCACGATGCAGCGCTCCGGCGCCTTCGCGCGCACAGTCCGCACCAGCGCCGGCAGATCCAGCGCATCACCGGTGAAGCGGCGATGTTCCGGAAACAGCAGAATGGTTTCCGACAGACTCAGGCGATGCAGACTGCCGCCGCCGGCGCGCACCGCCTCGGCGGCCAGGCGCCGCGTCAGCGGCATGGTCTTGCGGGTGCAGGCCAGCACCGCGCCAGGCTGCACTGCGCGTGCGGCGCTCAGCATCTGCCGTGTGCAGTGTGCGATTCCCGACAGCCATTCGATCAGGTTCTGCGCCAGCTTCCAGCCGGCAAAGGCCGCATCGGCGCGACCGCTGGCCTGCAGAATCAACTGACCATCGCGCAAGCACTCACCGCTGCATACCTGCGCTGCCACGCTCAGGCCCAGATGCTGCAACAGCTCGACGGCCGCCTCCACTCCTGCCACGCAGTACGCACCACGCGCCGCGAATTGCATCTGCGCCGCTTGCGCGCCGATGCCCAGCAGCTCCGTGCTCAGATCGCCATGCGGCAGATCCTCATCGAGCAGACGCTCCAGTTCGGCGGCGCGCAGCGCCGGGGGCATGCTCAGTCCCCGTCCAGCGGCGTCCAGGCGGTGAACTGGCCCATCAGATGGCGGATGTGCGAGCGGCACAGCTCGCGCGCCGCATCTGTTGAATAGGCCGCGCAATCACAGTTGGCGGCACAGCCGCGCAGCTTGCGGCTGATGTAGCCGAACATCAGGGTCTGCAGCTGCGCGGGCAGCTGCGGACCGTAGCGCCAGAACAAGTCGGCCTTCAGCTCGTTTTCGGCGAAGCTGCAGCCGCTGACAGGCAAGGAGATGGACAGGTTCTGGGCGCTCATGTTCATGCGTAGCTCGGCTTGAATTCGGCGGACGCCGGCGCGTCGTCCTGCCAGAACGGGGACAGTTCGCGCAGCCGCGCGATGATGCCGGGCATCACCGCCAGCACGCGATCCACTTCCTCCTGCGTGTTCTCGCGCGACAGCGAGAAGCGCGTGGAGCCATGCGCCGCTGTGTACGGAATGTTCATGGCCCGCAACACATGCGAGGGCTCCAGCGAGCCCGAGGTGCAGGCCGAACCCGAGGACGCGGCGATGCCGTGCTGGTTCATCAGCAGCAGGATCGCCTCGCCCTCGATGAACTCGAAAGCGATGTTGCTGGTATTGGGCAGGCGCTGGCTGATGTCGCCATTGACCAGGCAGCGCGGGATGCGCGCGACGATGCCCTGCTCCAGGCGGTCGCGCAGCTCGCGCACGCGTCCCAGTTCCTCGGGCATGTATTGCAGGGCCAGCTCGGCGGCCTTGCCCAGGCCGACGATGGCCGGCGCATTCTCGGTGCCGGCGCGACGGCCGCGCTCCTGATGACCGCCCCGGATCAGCGGCCGCAGGCGCACGCCACGGCGCACGTACAGCGCGCCGATGCCCTTGGGACCGTGCAGCTTGTGCGCGGAGAGCGAGAGAAAATCGATCTCGCTGTTCTTCAGGTCCAGCGGGATCTTGCCCACCGCCTGCACCGCGTCGGTGTGGAACAGCACGCCGGCCTCATGGGCGAGTTCGGCCAGCTGCTCCACGGGGAAGAGGGTGCCGGTCTCGTTGTTCGCCCACATGATCGAGGCGATGGCGGTCTTCGGCCCCAGGGCCTTGCGATAGGCATCGAGATCGAGCCGGCCCTTGGCATCCACGCCGATGCGATGCACCTTCACGCCGCGCGTCTTCTGCAGCCAGTCGCAGAGCGCCAGCACCGCCGGATGCTCGACCGCCGAGGTGATGATCTCGTTGCGGCCGGTCTGGGTTTCCAGAGCCGAGAGAATCGCGGTGTTGTCGGATTCGGTGCCACCCCCGGTGAACACGATCTCGTGATCGAACTCGGCACCGAGCAGTTCCTGCACCTGCTCGCGCGCGCGCTTGAGCGCGCCGCCCACCTGCGCGCCGAAGGCGTGCATGGACGAGGCATTGCCGAACTGCTCGCTGAAGAAGGGAAGCATCGCCTCCAGCACGCGTGGATCGACGCGGGTGGTGGCGTTGTTGTCGAAGTAAATCGGCGCGGCGGACATGGGCGGGAGCCTCAGGCGCAGGCCGTGGCGCCGGCGGGCACCGGAATCACGCGCAGCGGGAAGCCCAGCGCTTCGATCAGGCGCTCCTGCACGCCGCTGATGGTGACGCTGGACATCTGGCAGCTCACGCAGGCGCCGGAGAGCCGCACGTAGACCTTGTTGTCTTCCACATCCACCAGCTCGCAGTCGCCGCCATCCTGCTGCAGATACGGACGCAGATCGGCGATGGCTTTCTCGATCAGCCGGATCTTCTGCAAGGTGGTCAGCGGCGCCTTGGGTGCCGGCGCGCCCTGCGGCGCCAGCGGCGAGGTCTTGGTCTTGTTCTTGCGCACCGGGCGGATCGCGGTGGCGGGATCGAAGGCTTCATCGGCGCTGAGCAGGCCTTCGCTCACCATCGCGGCATTGACCTTGTGCAGCACTTCCTCGATGCCTTCGGTGCAGGTGCCGCAACTGCCGGCGGCCTTGGTGTAATGCGTGATCTGTTCGACGCTGGTGAGCTTGTTGGCGCGCACCGTGCGCTCGATATAGCCCTCGTCGATGCCGAAGCATTTGCAGATCAGCGCGCCGTCCTCGTGATCATCCACCCAGGCCTCGCCCTTGTAATTGGCCACGGCCGCGCGCAAGGCCTCGTAACCCATCACCGAGCAGTGCATCTTCTCCGGCGGCAGGCCGCCGAGAAAATCGGCGATGTCCTGGTTGGTGATGCTCATCGCCTCGGCGATGGTCTTGCCGATGATCAGCTCGGTGAGCGCCGATGACGAGGCGATGGCCGAGCCGCAGCCGAAGGTCTGGAAGCGTGCATCGGTGATGACCTCAGTGGCCGGATCGACCTTGATCGCCAGGCGCAGTGCATCGCCGCAGGCGATGGCGCCCACATCCCCCACCCCGTCGGCGTTTTCCAACACACCGGCGTTCTTGGGGTTGAAGAAATAGTCCTTGACCTTCTCCGAGTACTCCCACATGGCGCTGATCTCCTTGCCTGTCTGCTGTCCCGAATGAGAGAGCTCACGCAACGCCTGTGCCAGCGCAGCAGGCGTTGATTGCAAAGAGATTTATTGACTCGCCATGTGCCTGCCGGACGAATGTCGCGTTTCTTACAGCGTATTTGTCAGGCCGCCGCCGCCGAGGGCGCGCTCAGTGCCATGAAGCGTTCGGCGAATTCGGCCAGCGGCATGGCGATGCGTTCGATGTTCTGCTCGGCCAGAAAGCGCGCTTCCATGCGCGTCGGTGCCTCTGGCAGTACCGCCCAGTGGCGCTGCGAGGAGCGCTTCATGATCTGCCGCGCGAAGGCGCGGTACAGCTGATCGTCGAAGCGGCAGCCGAGAAACAGGAAGCTGCGGCCGGCGCGCAGCTGCTGCACCGGCGCGGGAATCGGCGTCTGGATGTCGATCTCGGTGAGCACTTCCACGAAGTCGGTATCCGAGACCAGATAATTGCCGGCCGGCGCGTGGCCACCCAGGGGCTTGTAGAGCAGGCTCTGGCCCTGCGCCGGCATTGCGATGCCAGTGCCTCGTGCGTCATAAGCACCGCACCACTGTCCGAAGTGTTCGGACTGCGACAGTCCCTGAATCTGAATCCAGCTTTCGCCCGCGAGACGCGTAAACGCCGTGAGGCTGGCATCGTCGTACCAGGCATCGACGATCAAGGGCAGCTGCAGCTTCGCCAGGGCCTCATGCAGCGGCGAGCAGGCGGGTGCGGCGGCGAAGGCCTCGTTCATCAGCGCCACCAGCGTCTTGCGATGCTTGAAGTTCTCGATGAACTGCGCGCTGCGCGTGAGGTTGTTGCGGATCTTGCCCGGCACCGGACTTTTCGCCGTGAGCTTCTGCACCAGCGCCTGTGGCGTGGCGGGCACGGCGTAGTCGGGGCAGAGTTCGAGCAGGCCAGGGCCGAGGTAGGGGATGAGGCGCTTGGCGGCGAGTGCGGCAGCGAGCTCGGTGAAGGGGTTCATATCGATGATCTCCGAAAGTGAAAGGTACGGCGCCAAGTCTGTTGACCCGTAGGGCGGGTTAGGCGCGTGAGCGCCGTAACCCGCCGCTTTGCTTGTGCTGTTTGTTGCCGGATTTGTCTCTCGATTCATTGCCTCATTCGTCCGCCCTTCGGCGGACGACTCACTTCTCTTTGCTTGTGCAAAGAGAAGTAAGCAAGAGAAAGCACACCCCGGCTCTGGCGCCGGCTTCGCCGGTGCCTGAGCTGTGCAACGTGCTCGGGGCCGTTGCAGACACGCCATCCCTGGCGTGGCTGCAACTGAGCTGCCCATCCTGGGCAGCTCTCCCCTGCGCTCGCCGCACAGCTCAGCGCCAGAGACGGGGACCCCAACATCAAAAGCAACAGCAGCTTCGAGCACGAAGCGTCGCTGCGCTGTGCTTTGCTGTGGCTTGTGACCTACCCCCCTTTGCCTCGCACCGAGCAGCGCAGCGAGCGCAGTGGGAGAGCCGGACAGGAAGTCCGGCTCAGTTGCAGCCGCGCCAGGGATGGCGCGTCTGCAACGGCCCCGAGCACGCGAGCAGCGCAGGCTGCCGGTGCCGCGACAGCGGCGCCGGATGCGAGGCGTAGGGCGTGTTTTCTCTTGGGTACTTCTCTTTGCACGAGCAAAGAGAAGTACCTCGGGCGCCGAAGGGCGCACGAAACCAAGGTCAGATCGAGAACAACACGAAGCAACCAACAGCAAAGCCCGGCGGGTTACGGCGCTCACGCGCCTGACCCGCCCTACGATTGGGGCTGGGTGGTGGGCTGCCGTGCCGGCCGGCAGCTCAGAGATAAATGGCGGCACCGGCCCCGACATTGGTGCACGCATCCTTCAAGGACTTCACCACAAACTTCACCACGTCCTCATCCATGCCGCCATGAAACGGCAAGGCCAGGGCGCGGTCTGCGATGCGGTCGGTGTTGATCAGCAGGCCGCGCTTGAAGCCCAGCTGCTGATAATGAAACTCGGCGGTCAGCGGCTGCGAATAAGCCGCGCACTCGATGCCCGCCGCCTGCAGATCCTCGATGATCTGCGTGCGCGCGCTGGCGGTGAAACGCTTGCCCAGATGCACCACGTACAGCATCCAGTTCAAGGACTCCACCTCCGGCGCCCGATACGGCGGCTTCACGCCCTCGAAGCTCTGCATCTCCTGGTAATACCAGAGCTCCACCTGCCGGCGCCGCGCCAGGATCGTGTCGATGCGCTCCAGCTGCGCCAGCCCCAGGGCCGCAGTGAGTTCGCTGATGCCGCACTGCTGCGGCACGCGGGAACCCACCGAGACCGACTGGCGCTCGGCCAGCCGCCGTGCACGACGATAGCGGACCTCGGTGGCCAGATGCGCATCGTCACAGACCAGCATCGCGCCCTCGCCACAGCACAGCGCACCTGGCTGCGAGAAATCGAAGATCGCAAAATCCCCGAAGCTGCCGACGGCGGCGCCATAAGCGCGCGAGCCCAGCGACTCGCTGCAGTCCTCGATCAGAATCAGCTGATGCGCATCGGCCAGCGCGCGCAGCGCCGGCCAGTCGGCCGGATGGCCGTTGACGTTGGTGACCAGCAGCGCACGGGTGCGCGGCGTGATGCGCTCGGCCACGCGCGCCGGCGCCAGACAGCCGCACCAGTAGTCGATATCGGCCGGCACCGGCGTGAGCCCGCAGAGCGTCACCGCGTGCGCGAGCTGATGCCAGGAGTAGGACGGCACGATCAGCTCATCGCCCGGCTGCAGCGGCAGCGCGCGCAGCGCCGCCAGCAGGGCCTGCGTGCCGCTGGACATCGCCACCGCCTGCTTGCGGCCGCACCAGGCGGCGAAGCGCGTCTCGAAAGCTTCCACCAGACCCGCCGAGGACAGCTCGCCCGACTGCAGGGCCGCGCCCACCAGCGCCAGCTCGCGCTCGCTGATGTCCGGCTGCGACAGCGAGAGGAATTCCTGATCCATGCGCAATCGTCCTCAGGCCTGTGCCAGCAGCACGCCGCCGGCGCGCTGCGGATCGCGCGTCAGCTGCCAGCAATGCCCATCACAGGCCACCAGGTACACGCGACGCGTGCCCACGGTGAAGGCCGGCTGCTCGTCGCGCACGTCCAGCGCGTCCACCACCTGGGCCCGTAGCTCGGGAAATTCGCCGCGCACCGCGGCGGCGGCGCCACGCAGATCGAGGGCCTCATCCACCAGCGCGGCGATGCGCTGCAACTTCGGCGCGCTGAGGCTCATTCGCCGCTCAGCTTGCGTGCTTCCACCGTGATCGGCAGGCGCGTGTCGGCGGCCAGCGCCGGCAGCTCCAGCTGCCAGCCGTTGGCCAGGGTCACCGTGCCGCCCCAGATCCCGGGGTTCTGCATGGCGACAATGGGCTCCTCCAGATCCTTCTTCGGGACATAGGCCGAGAGACTGCCGTCGGCGGATTTGCGGATCATCACTTTCATGCGGGGCTTACCGGGGTTCGTGAAAAATCTGTAGGAGAGGCAGTCAAGTCAGGCGGCCTGCGCCAGCGGCGCCAGCGCCTCGCCCATGATCTGCAGCGCGGCGGCAATGTCCTCCGCGCTGGTGTCGCGCGACAGCGAAAAGCGCAGCGCGCCCTGTGCTTCGGCTTCCGCCACGTTCATCGCGCGCAGCACATGCGAGGCCTGCTGGCCGCCGCTGCTGCAGGCGGCGCCGCTGGCGGCGATCAGACCGCCGCGCTCCAGGCGGCCGAGCACGGCGTCGGCATGCAGCGCGCCGATGCGCAGACAGCTGGTATTGGGCAGGCGCGGCACGTCGGCGCCGAACACGCGCAGCGGCAGGCGCGCCGCCAGCTGCGCCTCGAAGGCATCACGCAGATGCGCCTGCCGCAGCGCCGCTTCGGACAGGTTCTGCCCGGCCAGCTGCGCGGCGACGCCGAAGCCGACGATGGCCGGCAGGTTCGCGGTGCCGCCGCGCCGGCCGCGTTCCTGCGCGCCCGGCAGCAGCGCCGGCCAGGCCAGGTTCTCGCGCAGCAGCAGCGCGCCGATGCCCTTGGGCCCATGCAGCTTGTGCGCCGACAGCGAGGCCAGATCGGCACCGCTGCCGGTGAAATCAAACGGCAGGCGGCCGACGATCTGCGTGGCATCCACATGCAGCAAGGCGCCGGCGGCGCGGCACAGCGCCGCGATCTCGGCGATGGGCTGCAGCACGCCGGTCTCATTGTTGGCCGCCATCACCGAGACCAGCTGCACGCCGGGCCGGATCAGCGCCTGCGCGGCGTCCAGCGAGACCCGACCTTGCGCATCGACCGGCAGCAGCTGCAGACGCAGCAGACCCTGCGCCTCGCGCAGCTGCGCGGCTTTCAAAAACGCCGCGTGTTCGATGCCGCTCATCAGCAGCAGCGGCGGCTCGCCCCCGGCGTCGCGCGGCGTCAGGCCGTGCAGGACCTGCACATTGGCCTCGGTGGCACCGCTGGTGAACACCACTTGCCGTGGTTTCCCATTCAGCAGCTGCGCGAGCTGCGCACGCGCCTGCTCCAGCAGCCGGCTCGCGGCCTGACCGGCGGCGTGCCTGGCGGCCGGGTTGGCCCAGTGGTTCTGTTGGCACTGCGTCATCGCCGCCAGCACTTCCGGTGCGGGTCGGGTGCTGGCGTTGTTGTCCAAATAGATCATGGCCGGCACCTAAATCCAGAACTCGTGCAGGGGATCGTTCACCAGATGCGCCAGCAGCTGATCGAGCGATCCCTCGGCCACCGCACGCCAGCGCGCCTGCTCATGCTCGCGGGCGTGCAGGCGCCAGCAGGCGGCGCTCAGCGGCAACAGCCAGGCGATATCAATCACCCCGCCCTGCGCATCCACGCGCCGCGAGCAGCAGGGACTGCGCACGCACCAGCCGCCGTCCAGAACCTGCACCTCGGGCTGCACATAGCGATAGCGCTCGCGCTTGCGCAGCGCCCGCTCGATACGCCGCTGCGTGAGATCGACCGTTGGCGGTTCGAAGGGCACGCTGGCGGCGACGGCATTCATCCGCGCGGCACCGCCGTCTCGCGCATCGCCAGCGGTGCGATCTCCTCTTCCAGGCAGCCGATCACGCCGGCGGCAAACTCGACCAGATAGATCGGCGTCTGGCTCTGCTCATGCTGGCCGATCTGCACGATCTCGCCGGCCTCGCCGATGCTGACCAGCAGCGCTTCGGGTTCACGCTCGGGAAAACCACCATCGTTGTACAGATCCACCAGCGCGGCGACACGCTGACCCCATTGATAACGCGGTTCACGCGGTCCAATCATGTCAGGCTCTCCACGCCACCACGGCCGATGCCGCGCAGCTGCGCACGCTGCTGTTCGCTGAGGGTCGCCAACACTTCCTCGGGCAGATCGTCCAGGCTCATCAGCTCCTTGGCGCGCATGCCCACGCGATGGCCGCTGGCGATGAATTCCACTTCGTAGATGTAGTACTGCTGCAGGAAGGTGCCGATGGAGCGCACATAGCCGATCTCGCCGCGACTCACCAGCAGGTCGCCGACCTCGCGGCCGGGAAAAGTGCCATCGTTGCGGATGACATTGCGGCTGACCACGCGCTCGCCGTACTCGTAGCGCGGCGGCAGCGAGAGTTCCACCACATCATCATCGCGACGGATATCAGCCATAGCAGCGCTCCGTCTGTTCGCGGCCCAGTTCCTGCAGCCGCTCGCGCGCAGCGGCCACCACCTCGGCCTCCTCGTCTTCGAGCAGACGGCCGGCCAGCGCCGCATCGGCACGCAGCGCCACCAGGCGCCGCACTTCCCAGGCGCCGTCTTGCGCCAGAGATTCCAGCAGCGCGGCGCCGGCGCGCTCGGCGACCCGCTGGCGCACCGCGATCTCGACATCGTCGGCGAGCAGATGCAGCTCGGCGGCATCGAGCCGGTCCGCCACCGCGCAGCGCACCTCGCGATCCGGATCACGCAGCATGCGGATCAGCAGCGCCGGCGGCAGACGCCGCGCCACCAGCAGGCGCACGTAGTAATCCGGATCACTGCACATCAGCGGCAGCTCGGCGGGCGACAGACGCATCGCCACCCGAATGCGCACCTCGCGATGCGGATCGTTCATCAGCTTCCTCAGCTGCGCCTGCGGCAGGCGCAGCGCCACCGACAGACGCACGGTCTCGTCGGCATCGTGCATCAGCTCGCTCAGGCGAAAGACACTGGCATGGCGCGCGGCAATCGCGCGCACCTCGAAATACGGATGCCGGAGCAGACGGTTGGCCTGCTCGGGATTGAACTGGAAGTAACGATCCACGCGCCGCGCATAGCGATCATGCACGCAGGCATGTCCCGCCTGGCAACGCAGGCCCTGCGCGACACCGTCGCGGCAGGCCGCGCAGTCCAGCACCCGCCCCTGCCAGTCCAGGGCCTCGGGCGCCTCGGGATCGCTGGGCGCTTGCGCCTTCACGCCGGCAGCTCCGCCGCCTCTTCATCCTGCTCGCTGCCGCGGCGCGCCAGCACCTGCCGCAGCAGACCCGCGCCGACGCCATCCTGCGGGTCCAGCGCCGCCAGCAGCTGCAGCGCCGGCTCGGCGGTCTCGATCTCATCCAGACGCAGACTCAGATAGGCATAGCCCTTGAGCGCGAACAGATAGAAGCGCGCCACCGGATCGAAGCGGGTGTCGGCAAAGGCGCGCGCCGGCACGTCCTGCCAGTATTCCGGCAGACCCAGCCACTGCGCGCCCAGACGCAGCGCATCCTCGGCCACGAAGCGCGCGCGCTCCAGCTGATGCCCGTAGAAGTAGAAGCGGTACAGGGCGATCAGCGGCGCGGGATGACGCGGTGCCATGCGCTGCGCCTTGAGCAGCAGACGATGCGCACGCTCCGGCTGCGCCGAGCGCAGGCGGCCGGCTTCTTCCAGACAGTCGCTGACCGCCGTCGGCAGTTCGCCGGCCAGCAGTGCGTCTTCGAAATCCATCGTAGCGGCGCTCATCGCTCTTCAGACCTGGATCTGCGTCAGACCCGAGTCTTCATGCTTGGCCGCACTGCTGGAGCAGCCACAGCCGCTGGCCTTGGGATCGAAGAAGCTCAGGCCGCTGTGCGTGGCCGACTCGGAGAAGTCGATGGTCACGCCTTCCAGCAGCAGGCGGCTTTCCGCCGGCAGGAACAGGCGCACACCGGCCTGCTCGAAAGCCTGATCGCCGGGCCTGGGCGCGGCCTCGACGCTGAACTCGGAATTGAAGCCCGAGCAGCCGCCGGCCGAGACGCAGAGGCGGAAACCCGCCTGGGCGCCCTGGCCACCAAAGCGGATCATGCGAGCGATGAAGCGCGCCGCCGCCGGGGTCACGGTGAATTGCGTCATGGCGCGCTCAGGCCTTCTTGATGCAGCCCGGCACCGGGCAGACCGCGATGCACTGCGGCGCGTCGAAATGACCTTCGCACTCGGTGCACTTCTTCGGATCGATGATGTAGGTGCCGCCCTTCTCGCGGATCGCGACATTGGGGCACTCCGCCTCGCAGGCGGAGCAGGCGGTGCACATGGAAGAGACGATTTTCAGGGCCATGGGTTTCTCCTGGTGGCGTTATGGGGGTGAGGGAACAATCAGGCGGCGGCGGTGTAAGCGCCCTGACGGATGCGGGCGTCGCCGCGCGGCTGATGGCTGATCTCGCCGCGCGCGATGCGCGCGCGGTAGTCGGCAAACCAGGACAGCGCGGCCTTCTCGATGAACTCATGCGCATAGGCATCCACCGGCTCGATGCCGGCGGCGAGCAGTTCGTCACGCGGGCAGGCGCCGATCTTGGCCACCAGCACCGCATGGCAGTCATTGATCGCGTTGACGATGGACGGCAGCTGCTCGTCCTCGCCGTAGCCGCCCTGGCAGTACAGATCCACGCGGCGATGGCCCACGAACACCGCCTCGCGGCCGCTGACTTCGTAGATCTGGAATTCCGTGGCATGCCCGAAGTGCTGGTTGACGCGGCCCTGGCCCTGCGTGGCCACGGCCAGCAGCAGCTTGATGTCCTCGTCGGCCGGCGCCGCAGCCACGGCTTCGAGCTTGGCGGCGTGCTGCGCCTGGCGCTCACGCTCCACGCTCTGCTGATACTCGCGACGCTTGTCCAGGTCGTAGACCACTTCCATCTGCTCGATCTTGTCGAGCGTGAACTCGTCGCTGCGATCCTCGCCGAGCAAACCCACGGCGTCGGCGCGGCACTGGCGGCAGTGGCGCATCAGATTGGCGCCGCCGGCGCAGGCGTCCTGCACGGCCTTGAGCTCCTGCGCGCTGGGGCCGCGCTGACCGTTCAAACCAAAGTAGGTGCCGTGCTCGGCTTCCGAAATCAGCGGCATGATGTTGTGCAGGAAGGCGCCGCGCGCCTTCACCGCGCGATTGACTTCGAGCAGGTGCTCGTCGTTGACGCCGGGAATCAGCACCGAGTTGATCTTGGTGAGAATGCCCTTGGCACTGAGCTTTTCCAGACCTTCGAGCTGCCGTTCGGTGAGAATCTTCGCCGCGTCACGGCCGGTCCAACGCTTGTGCTGATAGAAGATCCAGGGATAGATGCGCTCGCCCACTTCCGGATCGATCATGTTGATGGTGATGGTCACATGATCGACGTTGTACTTGGCGATCTCGTCCACCATCTCCGGCAGCGCCAGACCATTGGTGGACAGGCAGAGCTTGATGTCCGGCGCCTGTTCCTGCAGCAACTGGAACGTCTTGAAGGTCTTGGCCGGATTGGCCAGCGCATCGCCAGGGCCGGCGATGCCCAGCACCGTCATCTGCGGAATCGCGCTGGCCACCGCCAACACCTTCTTCACCGCCTGCTCGGGCGTGAGCTTCTGCGAGACCACGCCGGGGCGCGACTCATTGCTGCAGTCGTACTTGCGATTGCAGTAATTGCACTGGATGTTGCAGGCCGGCGCCACCGCCACATGCATGCGCGCGTAATGGTGATGCGCTTCCTCGGAATAGCAGGGATGGTTCTTGACCTTCTCCCAGATATGCGCCGGCATATCGTCCGGACCCGCCGCCGAACCGCAACTGGATTTTCCGGAGCCACCGCTGCTGGAGCAGCCACTGCTGCTGGGCTCGCTCTGTGCACGGCCGCTCTTGAGCAGCGAGTCCAGCGAGATGTAGGTGGACGAACTCTTGGCACTGGCAGACATCGGCACAATCCCCTGGCTTGATTCCGGCCGTCTCGCGGCCCTTCAGGGCTTGCTTTGCGAAGGCCGTGCCAGCGTCCTTGTTCTTGTTTTATTTCATTTTGTTTCCATGGCACCTGTGTCGGCTTCCGGACAATCGCGACATCGCGAACGGATTAGCAAGTTGATGCAAAAGTGCATTCCTGCACTTTTGCATGTCGCTTCGAAAAGGCGTGACTTTTCTCCGCTCCCGACAATCAATCGCTTGCAACGCCTGATTGTCGTTGGCACATCCCTGTGCCAAGTACAGGGCGATACAAAACGAGTTTTGCATCACCCTGTTAGATGCGCGAACGTTCCTTCTTCGAGTAATGACTGAAATGCCCTTCGCGCGCGGCCTGCTTGCGCGCACGCTGGACGATGGCCTTGGCGCGTCCGGGCGCCGCCGGCGCAGAGAGCAGTTTCTGCAGCTTGCGGCCACCGCAATTCGGACACACCGGTTTGGCATCGCCGCTGATCAGGAGTTCGCAATTCTGCTCACAGCTCGGGCAGTGATAATCGTAAAGCGGCATTGGTGGATTTCCTTCCATTGACGAAGCACGGGAACGCCGGGTGCAATAACAATGCCGCCTTGGCTTCTTGATCCATATCATGGCTGCGCGGCGGATTTCGGCTTAGGGTTTTGCATTCCAGTCGTAACAACAACGGGAGCCTTTTCACCATGAAGCTCAGCGCGCGAAACGCCCTCAAGGGCAAAGTCGAAAAGCTCAACCGCGGCGCCGTGACCACCACAGTCCGCATCGACGTCGGCAACGGCATTCACCTCACCTCCTCCATCACCAACGATGCCGCCGATGATCTGGCGCTGAAGGTGGGCGATGAGGTCACGGCGATCATCAAGTCTTCCGACGTCATCGTCGGCAAGTAAAGCAAGCGGCGCTTTTTATTCATGCTGTAGCTCGTCTGGCGGCTTGCGCGCACCAGTGCTGTAAGCTGTCTGGCCCTGCTGTTGTTGCTTAGGCGCGTGAGCGCCGTAAGCCGCCATGGTTTTGCTGTTGCTTCTGGGTTTTTTGCTCGATCTGGCCCTCGTTTCGTGCGCCTTCGGCGCCCGAGGTACTTCTCTTTGCTCGTGCAAAGAGAAGTACCCAAGAGAAAGCACGCCCTACGCCTCGCATCCGTCGCCGCTGACGCGGCGCCGGCAGCCTGCGCTGCTCGCGTGCTCGGGGCCGTTGCAGACGCGCCATCCCTGGCGCGACTGCAACTGAGCCGGACTTCGTGTCCGGCTCTCCCACTGCGCTCGCTGCGCTGCTCGGTGCGAGGCAAAGGGGGTTTAAAAGCAAAGCCAAAGCAACAGCAAAGCGACGCTCATCGCTCGAAGCTGCTGTGGCTTTTGACTTCGGGGTCCCCGTCTCTGGCGCTGAGCTGTGCGGCGAGCGCAGGGGAGAGCCGCCCAGGAAGGGCGGCTCAGTTGCGGCCACGCCATGGATGGCGTGTCCGCAACGGCCCCGAGCACGTTGCACAGCTCAGGGACCCGCGTAGCGGGCGCCGGAGCCGGGGTGTGCTTTCTTTTGGTTCCTTTTCTTTGCACAAGCAAAGAGCGAAGCGACCTACGGGGGAGGCTTCGCGGACTCCGCCGCCGAAGGGCGGTGGAAGAAGCCAATAGATCGAGCATCACACTAAGCCCACCTGCTTCTAACCAGGCACGCCGAGAATCACATCGGACGCCGAAAAACTCAGAATCACACGCTCACCACAGGCCAGCCCCCGCGACACCGCCAGCGGCGAGGCCGCGACCGCCGTGAGACCGTGTCCGAGATCCACCATGAGCTCCACGTAGTGCTCATCGCTGCACAGGGCCCGGACCACGCCTTCAAGCCGGTTCAGAATCAGCGCCGCATCACGCCCTCGCGGATCGGATTCCCCGGGTTGCAGCACGCGTAGCGCCGGCGCCTTGACCAGCGCCACCACCTCGCTGCCGGGCTTCAGCTCCAGCGCTTCCACGCTGCTGCGCGTCAGCATCGCGTGCAGGCGCAGCTCGCCGCGCAGACGCAGCACGATCTCCTCCTGCAAGGCCTCGCCGCCGATGGCCTCCACGCGCGCGAAGAACTGATTGCGCGCGCTGGTGCGCACCGTGACGCGGTCCAGCAGACGCAGATCATCGGCAAAACTGCCGCCCAGCTGCTTGAGCAGACGGGCCTCGGCCTGCTGCATCACCAGCAAGGCCACCGACAGACGCCGGCCGCGCGGCGTCAGGCGGATGCCGCCGCCGATATCCCCGGCGATCCATTCCGCCAGCGGCTCGCTGCCCAGATTGTTGAGTTCGCGCACCGCGCGCTGCGCCGACTCGGTGTCTTCGCGCCGCACCGGCAGCACGTCCACCTGCGTGGCGCGCTGCAGCCAGCGCAGCCGCTGGTGATTGCCCAGCTCCTCACGCTGCGTGCGTCGCGCCAGCGACAGCGAAAAAAGATCGTCGCTCATATCCATCCGGATTTTTCATGGCGCGCACAGCCTTTAAAACTTGCGCACCTCGATGTTGTATTTCTGCAGCGCATAGGCCAGCTGCCGCGGCGTCACGCGCAGCAGGCGCGCGGCCTTGGCCTGTACCCAGCCGCACTGTTCCAGCGCCCAGATCAGGCGTTCGCGCTGATCCTGCGGCGGCGCCTCGTTGCCGAACTGACGTTCCGGCACGTTCGGCAGATGGGCCGTGGGACCGACCTGCAAAGGCTCCTCGTTCTCCGGCGGCGGCTCGCTGCTCACGCGCTTGGGCACCGGCGGAATCGGCACGCTGATGCTGGGCACCGCGCGCTCGGCGACCGCCGCCACCGCATCCTCCTTGTCCACATGGTGCAGCATCTGCGTCAGGCAGCGGCTGTTCTGGCAGGGAAAGCTCGGCGCGTCGATCAGCTCGCCACGGGTCATGGTCGCCGTGCGCTCGATGCAGTTTTCCAGCTCGCGGACATTGCCGGGCCAGTAGCAGTTCATCAGCACGGCAATGGCTTCCTTGCTGATCTTCAGCTCGCGACGGTTCTCGCGATTGAAGCGGGTGATGAAGTGCTGCACCAAGGGCGGAATGTCCTCGCGTCGCTCACGCAGCGGCGGCAGGAAGATCGAGACCACGTTGATGCGGTAATAGAGGTCGGCGCGGAATTCGCCGCGACGGATCATGCCCTCCAGATTGCGATTGGTGGCGCAGACCAGGCGCACATCGACCTTGATCGGGCGGCTGCCACCCACGCGCTCGAACTCGCGCTCCTGCAGGATGCGCAGCAGCTTGGCCTGGAAGGCCGGCGAGATATCGCCGATCTCATCGAGAAACAGCGTGCCGCCATTGGCCATCTCGAAGCGGCCCTTGCGCTCGCTGCTGGCGCCGGTGAAGGCGCCCTTCTCGTGGCCGAAGAGCTCGGATTCGAGCAGCGACTCCGACAGCGCCGCGCAGTTCACGGTCACGAACGGGGCGCTCTTGCGCGGCGAGAGATAATGCAGGGCGCGGGCGATGGCCTCCTTGCCGGTGCCGCTCTCGCCACGGATCAGCACCGTGGAGCGCGAGGGCGCCACCATGTGGACCTCGGCGAAGACTTCCTGCATCGGCTTGGACACGCCCACCACATTGTCGATGGTGTAACGGCGCCGCACCTCTTTCTGCAGACGGCGCGTCTCGTCGCGCAGCCGCGCATGCTCCTCGGTGACGTTGCGATTGAGCACCAGGGCCTGCGCCATCAGGCCGGCCACCATGGTCAGCAGACGCAGATCATCGTTCAGACGCAGATTGGCACCCACCACGCGCTGACCCACCAGCACGCCGAGGGTTTCGTCATGCGTCTTGATCGGCACTGCGATGAAGGCATTGCGTCCGCCGCTTTCGCCGCCGAAGGCGCCGGTGCGGTCGAGAAACGCCGGCTCCGTCGAGATATCGGGCACCACGATGGGCACACCGCGCGCGTACACGCGTCCGGTGACACCCTCGCCGCTCGCCCATTGCGCGCGGCGGATCTGTTCCTGCGTCATGCCCAATGCGCTATGCAGACGCAGCAGGCCGTCTTCCTGGGCAAGCACGATCATGGTGCGGTTGAAGCCCATGTGCACCGACAAGACATTCAGCGCCACCCGAAAGGTGCGATCGATGTCGAGCGAAGAACTGAGCAGCTTGCCGATTTCATAGACCGTGACCAGTTCGACGTGATCACGGCTCACCACCTGCGCCGAGCTGCTCATGCCTGGCTCCGGTTCTGGACTGCGCATGTCACCGTGCTGACGCGCACCTTGACCTGCGTCAATTGCGCGAAGCATTTACGCCTCGTCGCCACCTTGCTCGTTGCTGGGTTCATATGTCCTTTCAAGCAATCAACATTCCAAAAGCCGCTATCGGATGCCGGGATCAGTCAGGACTGCGGCAATCACGTATCCGCGCGGCTCCGGCATGTTCGTTGCGGCACCATGCCAGTGCCGCCTTGCTTCATAGGAGTGCCCATCATGTCCGCCAACCCCCATGCCGCGCTCATCAGCACCGCCGCCACGCTGCTGGATGGTGCGTTCGAGCGCGACAATTCCGTCTGCCTGGCGATTGCCGGCACCATTGCGACTGCAATCGCTCACGGCCTGCCGCGCACGCAATGGCTGCGCGGCCTGCAAGCTGCCGATGGACAAGGCTTGATGGAAACTCTGTTTCCAGGGGCTGCGCCCGATCTCGCACCAATCAGTCCTTCGCAGGTGGACGACGAAGAACTGCAGGCCGAATTCGACGATCTGCTGCGCCTGCTGCTGGAAGCCGCGGCGCCGGCCGATGACGTCCGCCGCTATCTGGCCTGCGCCATCGCCAGCGCCTCCCTGTTCGACAACCACCTCTGGCAGGACCTGCAGCTGCCCAACCGCACGGTGCTTTCACAACTGCTGAACCAGCACTTCCCGAACCTGGCGCGGCGCAATACCGGCAACATGCGCTGGAAGGCCTTCTTCTACAAACAGCTCTGCGAACGCGCCGGCCAGGTCTGCCGCGCGCCCTCCTGCGGTGCCTGCGACGACTACGCGCTCTGCTTCGGCAGCGAGGAAGGCGGCTGACCGCCGAAAGCCCGGCCAGCCCGCTCGGGGCCGGGCGTTCCCGGCCTTGTGGCTATGCAATATTTTGCATATTGAAAAACTTTCACCTATAGTGCTGCGCACTACCTTTTTTCATTCGAGTATCGTCATGGCTCTTCCTGAAGTGCTGCGCGGCAAGCTGCGCCTGCCGGTGGTGGGTTCGCCGCTGTTCATCATCTCCAATCCGGATCTGGTCATCGCCCAGTGCAAGGCCGGCGTGGTGGGCTCCTTCCCGGCGCTCAATGCCCGCCCGGCCGAGCAGCTGGCAGCCTGGCTGCAGCGCATCAACGAGGAGCTGGACCGTCACAACCAGGCGCATCCGGACACGCCGGCCGCGCCTTACGCGGTCAACCAGATCGTGCACAAGTCCAACAATCGCCTGCAGCACGATCTGGAGATGTGCGTGAAGTACAAGGTGCCGGTGGTGATCACCTCGCTGGGCGCGCGCGAGGACGTCAACCAGGCCGTGCATTCCTACGGCGGCATCACCCTGCACGACGTCATCAACAACAAGTTTGCGAAGAAGGCCGTCGAGAAGGGCGCCGACGGCCTGATCGCGGTGGCCACCGGTGCCGGTGGTCATGCCGGGCGGCTCTCGCCCTTCCCGCTGATTCAGGAAATCCGTGAATGGTTTGAGGGTCCGCTGCTGCTGTCCGGCGCCATCGCCAACGGCAGCTCGATTCTCGCCGCGCAGGCCATGGGCGCCGACCTCGCCTACATCGGCTCGGCCTTCATCGCCACGCACGAGGCCAATGCCAGCGAGCGCTACAAGCAGTGCATCGTCGATTGCGGCGCCGACGACATCGTCTACTCCAATCTCTTCACCGGCGTGCACGGCAATTATCTGCGGCCCTCCATCGTCGCCGCCGGCATGGACCCCGACAATCTGCCGGAATCCGATCCCAGCAAGATGGACTTCGGCTCCGGCGGCAACACCGACGCCAAGGCCTGGAAGGACATCTGGGGCTGCGGCCAGGGCATCGGCGCGGTGAAGTCGGTGCTCTCCGCCGCTGAACTGGTGGCGCGCCTGCAGCGCGAATACCAGCAGGCCCGCGAGCGCCTGCTGCGTCCGGCGGCCTGAAACGGAGCGGCCGGTGGCGCTGGCACATGCGATTCTGGTGTCACTGCTCGACCGGCCGCACTCCGGCTACGATCTCGCCAAGCGCTTCGACCAGACCGTCGGCTACTTCTGGAAAGCCAGCCATCAGCAGATCTACCTGGAGCTGCACAAACTGGCCGAAAGCGGGCTGATCAGCGCCGAGCGCGTGGTGCAGGACGTGCGCCCCAACCGCATCGTCTACCAGCTCACGGCCCTGGGCGAAGACGCCCTGCACTCCTGGATCGAAGAGCCCACGGAGCCGCCGAGCTACAAGGAAGAACTGCTGGTCAAGCTGTTCGCGCTCGGCACCGCCGACCCCGCCGTGCTGCTGAACGAGATCGGCAAGCGCCTGCATTTTCACGAACAACGCCTGGCGCATTATCAGCAGGTGATGCAGGCGCACTATCCGGTGCCTGAAAAACTCAGTGCCCGCAAACGCGGGCATTACCTGGGCCTGCGCCTGGGCGTGCTGTTCGAGGAAAGCGTGGTGCGCTGGTGTCAGGAAGCCACCAGCATGGTGAGCCCGCTGGCGAGCGCGGCAGTGAAGTCTGCAAAGCCGCGCAGCGCGAAACCGGCCATCCGCAAGACCGGGACCAGGCGCAAGACGCTCTAGATCTTGCGTCGGCGTTTCGGCGCCGTGGCCTCGGCCAGCGCCTTCACCACATCACCGCCCACGCTGTCCTGCGGATCCAGCTCCTTGAGCTTGGCCAGCAGCTCGCGCGCCTCGTGCACGCCGCCAGCACGCAGGCGCAGAAAGGCCAGGGCCTTGAGCGTGAACAGCCAGAAGCGCGCCGGCCCGGGCTGCGCAAAATCCGCCTGTGTGATCAGCACGCGTTTCCAGTCCGCCGCCAGGCCAGCCTGCCGCGCCGCCTCGGCCAGTCCCTTGCGCGCCGCGCGCTCGGCTTCCAGCACCTCGCCCTGCGTGGCGTAGTGCTTGTAGAGCAGGTAGTAGACCGCCAGCGAGTCCGGCGCCGAAGCCCGCGCCGTCCACAGCAGCGCCTCGCGCTGAGCGGGCGGCGCGGCCTGCGCCTCTTCCAGCAGGCGCCGCACCACGGCCGGCAGGCGTCCCTCGCCGAACAGCATGCGCGAGACTTCGCCGGTGAGCAGGTTCATGTCACCGCGCGGCGGCGGTCAGCCGGCCTGGCCGTCATCCGCGACATCTCAGCTCACCGCCAGCCGCGCCTGCCAGGCTTCGAGCTGATCGACGTGATCGGCTTCCTCGCTGGCGAACTCCTGCGCCATGCGCCGCACCTCGGGATCGCTGCTGCTCAGGCCCAGGGCCTTGTAATAGGCATAGCCCAGACGCTCCGCCTCCAGCGCCAGATTCATCGCCTGCACGGCGTCGATCTGCGCATCCATGCCTTCCCACTTCACGGTTTCCGGGCTGCAGTCCTCGGGCCACTGCCACTCGTCCGCCGCCAGCTGCGGCAGCTGATGAAAGCCACCGCGCTGCATGGCTTCCTTCAGATGACGGCGCGAGAACTGCGCCATCTGCGCAAAGAAGCGCTGCACCTCGCGATTGCCGGCACTGCGCATGGCCTCGGCCAGGTCCTCATAGCGACGCGCGGCCTCGCGTTCGAGTTCGATGGCGTGGGCGAGGAATAGCTGGAGGTTGTTCATGCTTTTTGAAGGCGGTTATTGGTGACTGGTGATTGGTGACTGATACGGAACAATTCCCTCTCCCCCATCGCAGCGCGATGGGGGAGAGGGTGAGGGTGAGAGGGCGCGCAGCCAGATCAAGCGATGCTGCTCTTTGCCAGTGCCCACCCCCTCACCCCAACCCTCTCCCCCAGCAAGCTGGGGGAGAGGGAGACAAGAAGCCGGGCGTTCGACGTTTTGCGAGCTTCGCTCGCAATGCAAATCTGACGATCACCTGCGCTGCCATCCATGGCGGGACATCACTTCTCGATTGACCCCCGGCCACGCCATCCATGGCGTGGCGTTCGACGTTTTGCGAGCTTCGCTCGCAAAACGTCTCACCCAAACTTGAACAGAATTCCGTGTCCGCCGCGCGGATATTCCCACTGCACATTGTCCGTGCAGATGATGCGGCAGCTGCCGCATTCCAGGCAGCCGTCGGTGATCAGCGTCACCGCGCCATTGCCTTCGGCCTTGTAGCAGGAGGCCGGGCAGACGAAGGTGCAGGCCTGCGACTTGCACTCGGTCTGGCAGTGCTGCGGGTTCTTGATCTGGATGTGCGGCCGGCCGTGATCGACGCGGTAGCGGTTCTGATAAAGCTTTTCTTCGACATTGACGACAGGCGCGTTCATCGCACGGACCTCCAGACCTTGAATGCATCACCGAACAGACCCGGCAGTGTGCGGGTCTTGCGGAAACTGGACATGACCTGCTTTTCCTTGGTCTTCTTGTCCACGCCGTCCACGGTCAGCATGTGGCGCGCGGCACCGGTGAGCAGATCGGGATACTCGGTGAAGAACTGCTTGTTGTGATGGAAGATGCCCGGCATGTTGCGGTACTTGTGCAGGTCCTTCATCACGAAGCTGTCCTTGAGCCGGCGCGTGTATTCCTTGAGCGTGGCCTCGGTCATCTGCCGGCCCGCGGCCTTGGCTTCGATCACCAACTCGGCCGCCATGCGGCCGGTGGTCATCGCCAGGTTCGAGCCTTCGCGATGCATGGCGTTCACGAAACCGCCGGAGTCGCCGACGATCATCCAGCCGTTGCCGGCCACCTTGGGCACGGCGCGATAACCGCCTTCGGGAATCAGATGCGCGCAGTATTCCTTCATCTCGCCGCCGGCAATCAGCGGCGCGATGGACGGATGCTGCTTCATCTTCTCCAGCATCACATAGGGCGAGGTGCGCTTCTCGCTGGCCTTGAAGTCGGAGAGCATGCAGCCCACGCCGATGGTCAGCGATTCCTTGTTGGTGTAGAGAAAGCCGGTGCCCATCAGGCCGTCGGTGATGGTGCCGAGCATCTCGATCACCACGCCTTCGTTCTCGCCGATGTTGAAACGTTCCTGGATCACCTCTTCCGGCATGAACAGGATTTCCTTGACCGCCAGCGCCACGTTCTGCGCCTCGATCTCGCCGTGAAAGCCGGCCTTGCGCGCCAGCACCGAGTTCACGCCGTCGGCCAGAATCACCACGTCGGCATAGACATCGCCGTGCTCGCGGTCGCACTGCACGCCCACCACCTGCTCGCCATCCTTGATCAGATGCTGCACGGTGGTTTCGCAGATCTGCAGGGCGCCGGCCTCGCGCACCTTGGAGGCGAACCATTTGTCGAACTGCGCGCGGATGATGGTGTAGCGGTTGGCCGGCCCCTTGTTGAAGGCATCGGAGCGGAAGTGCGCGCCGATGAAGGAGTCGTCGTTCAGCACCCACTGGCGCTGCTCGATGATGTGCCGCTCCAGCGGCGCCTCATCGCGGAAATCCGGAATGATTTTCTCCAGGGCATCCGAGTACAGGATCGCGCCCTGCACGTTCTTGGAACCCGGATACTCGCCGCGCTCGATCTGCAGCACGGACAGGCCGCCCTTGGCGGCGACATAGGCGGCGGCATTGCCGGCAGGGCCGGCGCCCACCACGATCACGTCAAATTTTTCTTTCATCGCGATGATCCTTCAGGCTGCGGCGGCGCCGGCGCGGCTGCGCACGGCCAGATGGGAGCGGAACGCTTCGGTCAGCGCCGGCAGCACGGTCATGGCATTGCCGACGATGCCGTAATGCGCAAAATCGAAGATCGGCGCATTGGGGTCGTTGTTGATGGCGACGATGGCATCGGCGCTCTCCATGCCGACGCGATGCTGGATCGCGCCCGAGATGCCGCAGGCGATGTAGAGCTTGGGCCGCACGGTCTTGCCGGTCTGGCCCACCTGGCGCTCGGCTTCCACCCAGCCCGCCTGCACCACCGGACGGCTGGCGCCGACTTCGGCGCCGAGCACGCGCGCCAGATTCCAGATCAGCTGGAAGTTGTCGGCGTTCTTCATGCCCTTGCCGCCGGAGACGATGATGTCGGCGTAGGCGAGATTGATCTTGTTGCTGCTGGCGTCGGGAATGAAGTCCAGCAGCTTGGTGACGATGCTGGATTCCTCGAAACCGATCTCGACCTCGACGATGCGGCCGCTGCGCGTCGCCTCCTTCTTCGGCATCGACATCACGCGCGGCCGCACCGTGGCCATCTGCGGGCGATAGGCCAGGGTCATGATCGTGCACAGCAGCGAGCCGCCGAAGGTGGGACGCGTCGCGGCCAGGGCGCGCGAGACCGGATCGATGTTCAGCTCCGTGCAGTCGGCGGTGAGACCGGTCTGCAGCGTGGTGGCCACCGAGCCGGCGAGATCGCGGCCCATGGTGGTGGCGCCCAGCAGCATGATCTCGGGCTGGAAGCGGTTGACCAGATCGGTGAGGCCCTTGGTGAAGGGCTCGTTGCGATAGCCCTTGAGCACCGGGTCATGCACCACATAGCAGAGGTCCGCGCCGTAGCCGAAGGCTTCCTGCGCGTACTGCGCCAGCGGCTCGTCCGGACCGCCCATCAGCACGCCGGCGACTTCGGCGCCGAGCGTGTCGGCGAGCTTGCGGGCGGAACCCAGCAGCTCCCAGGACACCTGATGCACATGGCCGCGATCGTGCTCGAGGAACACCCAGACACCCTTGTAGGCCTTCAGGTGTTCGGGCAGTTCGGTCTTGCGCCCGCTGCGGGCGGCGGGGGCTTTCTGGGCCGGCGTTTCACTCATGGCGGCGTCCTTGTGCGTTAGGCAGACTGACGTTCGAGCAGTTCCTGCTCGATGATGGGATGGCGGGTGAACAGGCGCTGGATCAGGTTCAGCGAGACATCGCGCAGCGAGGACTCCTCCACCAGCAGCATCTCGGCCTTCTCGTTGCGCGGCGTGGGACCGAAGACCTTGCTCACCACCGTGGGCGAGCCCTTGAGGCCGATCTTCTCCACGTCTTCGATGCCGGCCTGGTCCTTGTTCCACTTGCGGACCTGGGTACGCGCGGCATGGATCATCGCCGGCATGGACGCAAAGCGCATGGTGTTGGTGTTTTCCAGCATGGTGATCAGGCAGGGCAGCGCGGTCTTCAGGACCTGCACGCCGCCTTCGGCGCGGCGCTCGATGGTGATGCTGCGTCCTTCCAGATCCACTTCGACGATGCGCGAGACATAGGTGAGCAGCTGCAGGCCGAGACGCTTGGCGATGCCAGGGCCCACCTGCGCGGTATCGCCGTCCACGGTCTGCTTGCCGGTGAACACCATGTCCACCGCCTGCTCCTTGCCGATCTGCTTCACCGCCGAGGCCAGCGCGTAGGAGGTGGCCAGGGTGTCGGCACCGGCGAAGGCGCGGTCGGTGACCAGAATCGCATCGTCGGCCCCGAAGGACACGCACTTGCGCAGCGAATCCTCGGCCTGCGGCGGGCCCATGCACAGCACGGTGACGCGGCCGCCGAACTTGTCCTTGAGCCGCAGCGCCTCTTCCAGCGCGAACAGGTCATAAGGATTGACGATGGCCGGCACGCCCTGACGCATGATGGTATTGGTGACCGGATGCACGCGGATCTGCGCCGAGTCCGGAACCTGCTTGATACAGACGACGATGTGCATCGCTTCAGCTCTCCAGCAATCTTTTAGATGAAATCCGCGCGGCCTTCCCGGTCATTTCCGCGGACGCGTAAATGACGGCGGGCAAGGTTTGCGTGCAGCGGCTCAGAGACATGGCTGCTTGTCCTTGGCCTCGCGCAGACTGGCCTTGAGCGTGTCCAGGGAAATGCTCTTGCCCTCGGCATCCTGGAACACCTTGAACACCTTCTCCTGCGCCGGCGTGGAGCGCAGGAAATCCGCGTAGGCGCGCTGCAGCAGCTGGCGGTAGTGCTCGACGCGTGCCTCGCTGTCCAGCGCCTCGCCACGCCCTTGCTGGCGCAGGTACTGATTGAAGCGCTTGAGGATGTGCAGGCGGTTGACGTTGAGCACCGACTGCTCGAACGGCAGGCCGAAGAAGTTGAAGAACTCCTCCGCCGCCGAGAGATGCGCCAGATGCTGGTCCAGATCAGACATGGTGATTTCCCTTGCAGGCGCTGCGGTTGGCCCAGGGCGCAGCGCTGCTCGCACCTTCCGCGCAAGCATCCGTGCAATCCGCGCACTGGCTGACTTCACTGTGCCGCTGACTGGGCACCACGCTGCCGCTCAGGCGCAGCACCTCGTGTTCCAGTTCGCCGATGCGCTCCAGCAGACAGGCAATGGCCTTGCCTACCGGATCGGGCATCAGGTGATGATCCAGATCGATGCCCGGCGCGGCGAGCCGGCGATGCTCGCGCGGCAGCACCATGCGCCCGGGAATGCCGACCACGGTCATGCCCGGCAGCACGTCTTCGATCACCACCGAGTTGGCTGCCACGCGCGCGCCGGCACCCACGGTGATCGCCCCCAGAATCTTGGCGCCCGCGCCCACCACCACGCCGTCGCCCAGCGTCGGATGACGCTTGCCGGGATTCCAGGTGGTGCCGCCCAGGGTCACGCCGTGATACAGGGTCACCTCATCACCGATCTCGGCGGTCTCGCCGATCACCACGCCGGCACCGTGATCGATGAAGAAGCGCTGGCCGATGCGCGCCGCCGGATGGATGTCGACATTGGTGATGAGGCGCGCGATGAACGACAGCCAGCGCGCCGTGTACAGCCATCCGCGCCGCCACAGGCTGTGCGCGAGCCGGTACAGCAGCACCGCCTGCACGCCGGGATAGATGGTCATGACCTCGAACAGGCTGCGCGCCGCCGGATCGCGGCCCTGCACGCAGCGCAGATCCTCGCGCATGCTCTTGAGCAGCGAGGGCGGCGGGGCGGGCCGTGCCGGCACGCTCAGCAAGGGGTTCATGACAGCACCCCGCTGCTCTCGGCCACTTCCAGGAAAAAGCCGCGCAGCTCTTCATCGCTGGGCGCGCGCTTGTGATGCGTGGCATGCGCGCGCACACGCAGCAGGACCGCGCCCGCCTGCTGCTCGTCCACGCTCAGGCCCAGCTGCGCGAAGGCACTGCGCACGGCGTGCGAGCCGGAATGCTTGCCCAGCACCGTGCGGTGCGCGCGGCCCAGTTCAGCCGGATCGAAGGGCTGGTAATTGCGCGGGTCCTTGAGGATGCCGTCCACATGCAGTCCGGACTCATGCGTGAACACCGCCTCGCCGACGATGCTCTTGCCCGGCGCCACGCGCCGCCCCGAAGCGCGTGCCACCAGCGCCGAGATCGCCGGCAGCTGGCGCGTGTCCACGCCGATATCCGCGCCGTGCAGATGGCGCAGACCCATGACGATTTCCTCCAGCGCGGCATTGCCGGCACGTTCGCCGATGCCGTTCACCGTGGTGTTGGCATGCGTGGCGCCGGCGCGCAGCGCGGCCAGCGTGTTGGCGGTGGCCAGGCCCAGATCATCGTGCGCGTGGATTTCGATATCGATGTCCACCGCGCTGCGCAGCTGCGCGATGCGCTCATAGGTGCTGAAGGGATCGAGCACGCCCAGAGTGTCGGCGAAGCGCACGCGCTCGGCACCGGCACGCTCGGCGGCCTGTGCCACCTGGCGCAGGAATGCCGGATCGGCGCGCGAAGCGTCTTCCATGCCGACACTCACCGCGTAACCGGCTTCGCGACCTGCCGTCACATAGCGCGCGACCTGCTGCAGCACCCAGGCGCGGCTGCGGCCCAGCTTGCGCGTGATCTGCAGATCGGAAACCGGAATGGAGAGATTGAGCAGATCCACCGCGCAGCACAGCGCCGCGCGCAGATCGTGCTCGCACATGCGCGCCCAGACCATCAGGCGCACCGGCAAACGCAGATCGGTGATCAGCTCGATCTGTGCCAGCTCCGCCTCGCCCATGCCGGGAATGCCGATCTCCATCTCCGGCACTCCGGCCTGCGCCAGCGCCTTAGCGATCTCGCACTTCTCCAGCGGCGTGAAGGCAACGCCTGCGGCCTGCTCGCCATCACGCAGCGTGGTGTCGTTGATCAGCGTCTGATGGTAGCGGGCGATGCGGTCCATGGAACCGTAAGCGCAAGCCGCGTGCCAGAAGATTGACGCTTGTTTTTATTGGGCTTTGCGCAAGAGGCTCGGACTTGCCGCGCGCCAGCTGTTGAGATTGTCGGGTTTGTAACAGCCCACTCGCGACGCGCGGCATCAGCGCAGCATCCAAAGGCGCACGCGAAGGCGCTGCATGCACAAGCAGCGGTCTGGTACGCGCATCGCGGCTACGATGCCGCAGCCCAGGCCGCCTTGACGAAGCGCTTGCACTCCGCCAGCAGCTCCAGATCCTCCGGCGCGAAGGCGCCGAGAAAACCGGCATGGGGTCCGGCTTCGGTGAGGTACAGCTCGGCCGGCACAGCGGCGCGGCGCAGCGCGCGGTGCATACGTACCGTGTCGGAGAGCAGCAGATCGCGCGTGCCGCTGGATAGGAACGTGGGCGGCCAGCCCTTGCTGAAATCACCGAACAAGGGCGAGACATAGGGCAGCGTCTTGTCGGCCGTGCCAGCGTAACGGGTGATGTTCTGGAAACCGCCGTAGAGGTTCACATCGAGATAGCGGTTGGTCTGATGACTGTCACCGCTGAGGCTCAGATCCAGCACCGGCGTGAGCAGCAGCAGGCCCGCCGGCAGGGGCAGACCTTCATCGCGGGCACGCAGACACAGCGCGGCAGCCAGATTGCTGCCGGCGGAGGAACCGCCGATCACGATCTGCCTGGCCTGATGCTGCGCCAGCAGCAGGCGGTAGGCCGCCATGCAGTCGTCCAGCGCCGCCGGATACAGATGCTCGGGCATCAGGCGGTAATCCAGGGCATGCACCTGCGCGCCGTAATCGGCGGCGCGCACCATGGCCAGCAGCCGGCACATCTCACCGCCGCCGGAGATGAAGCCGCCGCCGTGGATGTCCAGATACGTCACGTTCGCCTGCGGTGTCGTGCGCTGCGCCGGGGTGACGCGATAGAGCTGTGCGCCGCCGGCCAGCGGCAGGGTTTCCACGGTGCCTTTGAATTTTTCCGCGAGCGGCCGGATGAATTTCAGCGCGGCCTCGACGCCGGTGGCAACCAGATTGGGCCGCTGCTCGCCGGCGGCGAGCACTGTGGCGATGCGTTTTGCCGCGAGACTGAGAAAGGCCTGCGCCTGCGGGCTGATGGAGCGCGGCACGGGAATCTGCTGGGCCGGCACGGCCAGCGCCTGAAGTTCGGAGTTCATCGTCAAAACCGCCTTTGCCGCATCCGCGCTGCCGAGGTTTCGGGCAGAAGCATCGGTGCTCGCGAATCATGTGGGGGAACTGGCAGCCTAGCGCTGTGCCGCGTGCTGCTTCAAGCGGCGGCGCAGTGCAAGATCAAGAAGCGTGCGAGCTGCCCAACTTAAACCACAGGGCGGCTTAGGCGCGATAGCGCCGTAACCCGCCAGGGCTTTTCTGCAGCCCGGTTTATCTCTTGATCTATTGCCTCGTTCGTCCGCCCTTCGGCGGACGACTCACTTCTCTTTGCTTGTGCAAAGAGAAGTAAGCAAGAGAAAGCACACCCCGGCTCTGGCGCCCGCTGCGCGGGTGCCTTCGCTGTGCAACGTGCTCGGGGCCGTTGCGGACACGCCATCCCTGGCGTGGCCGCAACTGAGCCGCCCTTCGTGGGCGGCTCTCCCCTGCGCTCGCCGCACAGCTCAGCGCCAGAGACGGGGACCCCAAAGTCAAAAGCCACAGCAGCTTCGAGCGATGAGCGTCGCTGCGCTGTTGCTTTTGACTTGCCCCCTTTGCCTCGCACCGAGCAGCGCAGCGAGCGCAGTGGGAGAATCGAACAGGAAGTTCGATTCAGTTGCAGCCGCGCCATGGATGGCGCGTCTGCAACGGCCCCGAGCACGCGAGCAGCGCAGGGTTCCGGCGCCGCGATAGCGGCGCCGGATGCGAGGCGTAGGGCGTGCTTTCTCTTGGGTACTTCTCTTTGCACGAGCAAAGAGAAGTACCTCGGGCGCCGAAGGGCGCACGAAACCAAGGCCAGATCGAGCACCACACGCAGCAAGAAGCAACAAAGCCATGTGGGCTACGGCTTGGCGTCTGCGACAGGACAATCACAGTCGAGGTCAAAGCATCACCGGTCAGCGTGGGCCTTGCAGCTGCCCGGCTCATGCATCGCCGCACAGCCCTCCAGCGACTTCTTCGGGGCATCCGCGCCAAGTCCGATCCAGGCATCGATGTCCGCGCCGTCGAAGCCGACGCGGCGCTCGCCGGCGTACTCCAGCAGAGGCCTGCGGATCAGCAGCGGTTCGGCCAGCAGGAGCTGCAACGCCGTGTCGCGATCCACAGCCTCGGGATCCAGCTCGCCGCTCTTGATGCGCGGCGCCGCGCGATTGAACCACTGCGCCACCGGCAGCGGCTGCAGAAACGCCAGCAGCGATTCCGACGTCCAGGGCCAGCTGAGCAGATCCCGTACTTCCAGCGTGTGCCCGGCCGCACTCAGCAAAGCCTTCTGCCGCGCATTGCCGCCGCAGCCGGGCTTTTCGTAGAACACCAGATGCGCCATCGAAGCCGGCGCTCAGACCGCAAAGCTGCTGCCGCAGCCGCAGGTGCCCTTGGCATTGGGATTGAGGAACTTGAAGCCCTCGTTCAGGCCCTCGCGCACGAAGTCGATTTCGATGCCGTCGAGCAGCGGCAGACTGCGCGCATCGACCACCAGCTTCACGCCCGCGCTGTCGAAACACTGATCCTCGGCGCCGATCTCGTCGGCCACCGCCATCACGTAAGAAAGGCCGGAGCAGCCCGAAGCCTTCACCGCCAGACGCAAGCCCACACCCTTGCCGCGCTTCTCGATGGTCCGCCGGATCTGCCGCGCCGCGGCCTCAGTGACAAGAACGGCCATTGCAGTTCCCCTGTTCCTTTGCCACCGGCTCGCTGCCGGCCACGGAGAAAGAGCTGCCGCAGCCGCAGGTGCTGGTCGCGTTGGGATTGCGGATGATGAAGCGCGCGCCTTCCAGCCCGTCCTCGAAGTCGATCTCGGCACCGCCGAGATATTGCAGGCTCATGGGATCGACCAGCAGCACCACGCCGCCGCGCTCCACCTGCACATCGTCCGGCTTGATGCTTTCCTCGAAGGCAAAGCCGTACTGAAAGCCCGAGCAGCCGCCGCCCGTCACGTAGACACGCAGCATCATGCCGGGGCTCTCGCTCTCGCGGATCAGTTCCGCCACCTTGTTCGCCGCCGCCTCGCAGAAAATCAGCGAGGCCTCTTGTGCCACTTCACTCATGCTCCGACTCCTAGTGTTTGCGCGGCGCGCTGCTGTGCGCGCCTGCGCATGCGCTTCATGGGACAGTCCTTTTCTTCGCCGGCCGCCGGCGCCGCGGCCGTCGCGCTGCGCAGCTGCCGCAGCGCCTGCGCCACCAGCTCGATGGCAACGTCCACGTCCTGCTCACTGCTGTAGCGACCCAGCGAGAAACGCAGCGAGGACAGCGCCTGCTCACGGCTGCGCCCCAGGGCCAGCAGCACCGGCGAAGCCTGGGCCTGCGCCGAGGAGCAGGCGGCGCCGCCGGAGATCGCCAGCGCCGGCGAGAGCTTTTCCAGCAGCGCCAGGGGCGGCAATTGCTCGAAGCCGACATTGAGAATCTGCGGCGCGTGTGCGCTGGCATGGCCGTTGAGGAACACGCCGGGCAGCTGCGACAAGCCCTGCCAGAGACGATCACGCAACCGGCGCAGACGCTCGCGCTCCTGCGGCAGTGCCAGCTGCGCAAGACGGCAGGCCTCGGCACAACCGACGATCTGATGCACCGGCAGCGTACCGGCGCGCAGACCCTGCTCCTGGCTGCCGCCGAGTTGCTGCGGCTGCAGATGCGCGCGCACTTCGCGGCGCAGATACAGCGCGCCGATACCTTGCGGGCCATGCAGCTTGTGCGCGGAGAAGGACAGCGCGGCGATGTCCAGCGCCGACAGATCGATGGCCAGCTTGCCCACGGCCTGCGTGGCATCGACATGCAGCAGCACGCCGCGCGCGCGGCAGATCGCGCTGATGGCGGCGATGTCCTGCACCACGCCGGTTTCATTGTTGACCCACATCACCGAGGCCAGCACGGTACCGGGCCTGAGCGCCTCGGCAAAAGCCTGCAGATCGAGGCTGCCGTCGCGCTGCACGTCCAGCAGGCCGAGTTCGATCTGGCCGCGCGCGGCCAGGTCGCGCAGCGGCGCCAGCACCGAGGCATGCTCGGTGCGCGGGCTGAGCACCCGCCGGCCACGCGCGGCAAGACCCGCGATCAGGCCGCGCAGCGCGAGGTTATTGCTTTCGGTGGCGCCGGAGGTCCAGATCAACTCCTCGCCGGCGCAGTTCAGCAGTTGCGCGACCTGCGCGCGCGACCTGGCCACCGCCTCTTCCGCACGCCAGCCGTAGACATGCGTGTGTGAAGCAGCGTTGCCGTAGCACTCGCCCAGATACGGCAGCATGGCATCCAGCACGCGCGGATCCAGGCGCGTGCCGGCGGCATTGTCCAGATAAATGGGCGGCTGCATGAGCGGACGGCTCGCCGATACTCAGACTTCCAGCGCCGCGTGCGTGTAGCACTTCTTCGGGCAGATGCGTGCACAGGCGGTGCAGCCGATGCACAGCTCCTGATGGGCGATGGTCATGATCTTCTTTTCGTACTCTTCGTCCTCGTCGCCATCCGGATCGATGGCGATGGTATTGCCCTCATCGTCCATGCCCACCAGTTCCAGCACGCCGCGCGGACAGACCTTGTAGCAGCGGCCGCAGCCGATGCAGGCGTCCTTGTTGAGGCTCTGAACGTAGTTGGGGGTCCAGCTCTCGCCGGACGGCAGGGTGATGGTGAAAGTGCCCATATGCGTTTTCCTATGCGCCGGCGGCGCTCAGTGCGGCACGCGCCGCGAGCAGCTCGCGGTAGGCTTCGTGCGCACGCGCCGCCACTTCGGGGATGCGTTCCCAGTTCACGGGCAGTTCCTCCGACAGATCGTGCAGATCCATCTTGGCCTGCGTGGCCTGGGCATTGAGTTTCTTGACCTTGGCTTTGAGTTCTTCTGCGGATTGCATGGCGGGTCCCTTGCTCAGTAGCGCGCGGCCTCGGGGAAGCGTTCGATCATGTTCACCGCCTCGCTCACCAGCTTCTCGCCGGCTTCGCAGAGCTTGGCCAGGCTGCCGAAGCCGAAGCGGTGCACATCGCGCAAGTGCTTGTTGACCACCACCAGCCGCCCGGCGATCAGCACCATGCGGCCGAAGCCCTCGTGATGCATCTTGAGCATGGGGCTGGCTATGATCTTGGTGATGCGTTCGATGGACAGGCCGATGGCGTTGTAGAACAGCTCCAGACGCCAGAGCGTGTCGGGATCGGGATCGCCCATCATCGGCAGCGCGCGGCGCTGCTCGGGCGTGAGGATGTAGGGCGCCAGCAGATTCAGATCGCTCTTGCCGTCCCAGGCGCCATGCGTGTCCTGTGCGCGCAGCTGCTTGACCAGCTCGCGCAGGAAAGGGCGTTCCAGCAGCCCGGCCTCGCTGGGGGCTTCGATGACGGCGCTGTCTTCAGACATGGGCCACCTCGTCTTCCTCGAAGCTGGCCTTCTGTTCCTGACCCTTGAGCAGGGCCTTGCGCAGCCAGGGCGGCGGCGTGCCTTTCAGCACGTCCTGCAGCTTGAGCAGAATCTCGGCGATGGACTCGGGCTGCGGCACCTTGATCGGATGAATCTTCTGCGCCACCACGCGCGCCGCCGCCGAACCGCCAATGGCCGCGCAATACATGATCGCGCAGTCGCCGATGGCGGCGAGCTTGGGCGTGAGCTTGTCCTCGTTGCCGTCCTCGTTGAGTTCGCCGGCGAAGTCGAAGGATTCGACGAAGCGCGAGCCTTCGGCGCTCACCTCGTAGACGGCGATGTGCTTGGCCCAGCCGAAGTGGGCATTGACCAGTTCCTGGTCCTGCGTGGAAAACGCAACTTTCATGATGAAACCTCTGCGTGGGATTCGGGGCTGACGCTGGCCGCGCGCCGTGATGCTTCCGGCAGCGGCCAGCTCTCGGGCGTGGCCTGATGCGTCTGATCGGCGAGCAGGTTGGCGATGTCGAAAATCAGATTGCGCGTGCCGCGATAGCCGACACTGAGCCGGTGCGCATTGCCGATGCGGTCGAACAGCGGCATGCCGATGCGATACAAGGGCAGGCCCAGGCGTTCGGCCATCTGCCGGCCGTGCGAGTGCGTGAGCAGCAGCTCGCAGCCGCGCTCGGCGGCGAGTCTTTCCATGTCTTCCAGATCGCCGATCAGCACTTCCTCGCAGGGCAGCTGCTGCAGCAGCATGGACTGCGTGGTGGTGACGCAGACCGCGAGCTGCGCGCCCATTTCCTGCAGCAGCGAGCCCACGGCCCAGAGCAGATCCGGCTCGGCACCGATGGCCAGCTTCACCTGCCCGAAATGGAAATGGCCGTCGAGCATGGCGTCGAGCAGCTGGCTGCGGCTGCGCCGGTACTTGGCCGGCACCGGGCGACCGGAGAGCTGCGAGAGATGCTGCAGGAAGCGGTCATTGGGCAGCAGGCCGGTGAGGCGATCGAACACTTCAAAGGGCACGCCGCAGCGCATCTCCAGCTCCATCGCCGCCGAGCGCATCTGCTCGCCCACCGCGATGCTGGCCATGGCACTGCCGAGATTCTGCAGGTCTTCCAGCGCGGTGCCGCCGATGGTGGTGCCCAGCCATTCCTCGGGGATGTGCCCGTCCAGCGAGCCGGACATGTCCGGCGCCACCACCACTTCCAGACCGAAGCTCTCGATGATCTCGCGCAGCTCGTCGATATCGGCCGGCGTCAGATGCGAACCAGGCAGCAGATTGACGCGCCCGTCCACCTTGGCCACCTGCTCGCGCGCCAGGCTGCGCACCAGCGCACTCACCGCCTTGCTCCAGCCGTCCTCGAAGGCACCGATGTAATCCGGCGTGGACACGTAGACCAGCTCGGTATCGGCCAGCTCCGGATGACGCTGACGGATCAGGCGCAGATAGCCGTCCACATCATCGCCCTTGGTTTCGGTGAGGCCCGTGGAGCAGATCGCAATCAGCTTCGGCGCGGCACGCTTGCGGATGTTGAGCAGGGCCGATTCCAGATTCTCCAGCCCGCCGAGAATGGTGGTGACCTCGTTCATCGCCGAGGTCTGCAGGGGGATGGCTTCCTTGAAGTGCCGCACCAGCAGCACCAGTCCGAACGAGGTGCAGCCCTGCGAGCCATGCATCAGCGGCATGCACTGCGCCAGGCCCATGAAGGCATAGGCCGCGCCCAGGGGCTGGCTCATCTTCAGCGGATTGACCGCGCAGGCCTTGCGGGATTCGATGACGCGGGCCATGGGCGGACTCAGAGTTGGGCGCCGGCAAGCAGGGTCATGGCCTGCGTCTGCGCGCGTTCGGACTTTGGGACTGAGACCTCTTCCGCCATCCTTGGCGAGACCGCATCGCTTGATTGAACCCCGGCCCGGCCATCCCTGGCCGGGCGTTCGGATTCGCTGCCTAAAACTTCTTCCGCCATCCGTGGCGAGACTGCATCGCTTGATTGAACCACGGCCCGGCCATCCCTGGCCGGGCGTTCGGATTCGCTGCGCGCTGCGCGCGCAAAGCGCGAATCCTCACCCCAGGGCGCCGGTGTTCTCACCTGCAGCCACACCGGGTTGTACACGGCCTTGTCGATCTCGTTGACCAGACTCACCATGCCTTCGTAACCGGCATAGGCGTAGTGGCGTTCCTGATTGATGTCCAGCCAGGGCATGCGCGCCTTGAGCGCCACGAACTGCGAGCGACCGCCGGAGAGCATGATGTCGGCGCGCGCCTCGCGCAGCATCTTGTACATCTCGCGCGGGGTCATGTCGTCGATCATGTGCGCGTCGTCGCCCATGATCTCCTTGATGCGCGCCTTGTCCTCCCTGGTGGATTTCTTGACGCTGGTGCCGGCGACGATCATGCCGGCCTCCTGCAGCGCGGACACCACCGACCAGCTCTTCACGCCGCCGGTGATCAGCAGCACGCGCTTGCCGGACAGGCGCTGGCGATAGGCCTGGATGCGCTGCCAGGCGCGCGCTTCCTCGACGCGGATCAGCTTCTCGGTGCGGATCAGCAAGTCCTCGCCCGCGCCCTGCTGCACCAGCAGCCGCGCCATCTGGCGCAGGGTGTCGGACATATCGCTGATGCCGTAGAAGGAGCCTTCGAAATACGGAATGCCGTAGCGCTCCTGCATGCGCGTGGCGACATTGATCATGCTCTTGGAGCAGACCATCATGTTCACGCGCGCGCGATGGCTGCTGGCCACGTCGCGATAGCGACCGTCGCCGGAGATGCAGGAGAGAATGCGGATGCCCAGGGCATCGAGCAGCGGCTTGACCTGCCAGAGTTCGCCGGAGAGGTTGTACTCGCCGATGATGTTGATGTCGCAGGGCGTGGTGGTTTCCGGCTCCTGCGTGCCGATCACGTAATCCAGCAGCGCCTCGGCGCCGAGCTTGTTGCCCAGGTTCTTCGGTCCTGCGAAGCCCGGCGCGTTGACCGGTATCACGGGTTTGCCGAAACGCTCCGTGGCGCGCTTGCACACCGCCTCGATGTCGTCGCCGATCATCGCGGTGACGCAGGTCTGGTAGACGAACACCGCCGGCGGATCGTATTTCTCGATGGCTTCGCGGATCGCCTTGAACAGGCGCTTCTCGCCGCCGTACACCACATCGAGTTCGTTGATGTCGGTGGTGAAGCCGGTGCGGTAGATCATCGGCCCCGAGGACGCGCTGTGGCGGTTGTCCCAGGAGTTGCCTTCACAGGCGATGGGGCCGTGCACCAGATGCACGACGTCGACGATGGGCTGCAGCGCGATCTTGGCGCCGTCGAAAGCGCAGCCGCCGGCGGCCGCACCGGGCGTGAGCTGCTTGCTGCACCCCTTCTTGCGGTCCTTCTCCGACTTCGCCTGGTTCTTCTCGCAACCGGGCTCTTCGAATACCGCGGCGATCTTCTGCTTGAGCGTGGCCGACATTGCGCGCTCCGATGCGCTGGTCTTGCCAGTGCTAGAGCAGAATCAATGCCAGAGCGGTTTTTCCTGCGCTTTCAAGGCGCTGCGCATTTCGCGTGAAAAAGTACGCTGGTCGCCAAGCTGACAGCGCGGCGCATTTGGCAGGTTTGCGACAAACGATCCCGCCGTCCGCCGGCAGGCGGCCACGCTCAGCGCCGTGGCTTGAGCAGGTTCAGCACGCGACCTTCGATATCCGCGACAAAACCCGCGCCGGCACCGTAGTAGATCTGATCGACATGGCCCGTGGGCGTGACGATGAAGGTCGCGGGCAGACGCCAGAGCTGGAAGTTGCGCGTGGCAAAGCCGATCACGTCCACCAGTACGGGATAGCTCACCGGGGTCTTCTGCAGGAAGCGGCGGGCGCGGTCCGCGTCTTCATCGATGCTCACCGACAGCACCGTGAAGCGCTCGCCGTAACCCTGGGCCTTGAGTCGCGCCTGCAGGGCATCCAGCTGCGGCATGGTTTCCAGACAGGGGCCGCACCAGGAGGCCCAGAAGTCCAGCACCACCACCTTGCCGCGCAGGCGGCTGAGCTTGATGCCGTCCGCACCTTGCAGCACGATGCCGGCGGCTTCCGGGGCCTGCTGTCCGGCCATGATCGCGAATGCCGGACGCGCGCCGAACAGCGTCAGCGCGAGCAGCAACCCATGCAGAAGTCTTGCGTATCTCATGCGCGCACCCTAGCCAGCGCCGTGCAGGCCGTCGCCCGCGCACCGTGCTGACGGTCGCGGGCGCATGCCCGGCGGTCGTCTTGTAAGGTCATCCCTGAGCATGGCGGCCTCCTGCTGCCTGTGCTTCTCCCCCTTGATCGTGGCCTCGGGGCCCCCGCCCCAAGTGCCACAGCAGCCGTCCCTGGCCGCCTGTTTATGTTCGCTCGCCGTCCAAGCCGGCATCGCCTCAGCGGCGCGGCATCATGCCCGGCGGCAGCTTACCGGCCAGGCCGCGCATCAGCTTGGCCATGCCGCCGCTGGCGACCTTCTTCATCATGTCGCGCGTCATCTCGAACTGGCGCAGCAGCTGATTGACCTGCTGCACTTCCACGCCGGCGCCGGCGGCGATGCGGCGCTTGCGCGCGGCCTTGATCAGATCCGGGAAGTGCCGCTCCTGGCGGGTCATGGAGTTGATGATCGCCACCGTGCGGCGCATCTGCTTTTCGGTATCGACGTTCTTCAGCTGCGCCTGGATCTGCTGCGCGCCGGGCAGTTTTTCGATCAGCGACTGCATGCTGCCCATGTTCTGCACCTGCAGCATCTGCTCGCGGAAATCCTCCAGATCGAAGCGCTTGTTCTTCTTGAGCTTGTCGGCGAGCTTCTGGGCCTTTTCCTGATCGACCTTGCGCGCGGTCTCCTCGATCAGGCTCAGCACGTCACCCTGGCCGAGGATGCGGTTGGCGATGCGCTCGGGGTGGAACACTTCCAGGCGGTCGGACTTTTCGCCCACGCCCAGGAACTTGATGGGCCGGCCGGTGACCTGACGCACCGACAGCGCCGCGCCGCCACGGGCGTCGCCATCGACCTTGGTCAGAATCACGCCGGTCAGCGGCAGCACATCGGCAAAGGCGCGCGCGGTCTTGGCCGCGTCCTGGCCGGTCATGCTGTCCACCACGAACAGGGTCTCGATGGGCGTGAGCGCCGCATTCAGGGCGGCGATCTCCTTCATCATGTCCTCGTCGACCGTGGTGCGGCCGGCGGTGTCCACGATCAGCACATCGGCGTACTGCTTGCGCGCCTGCGCCAGCGCGTCCTGGGCGATGGCCACCGGGTCCTGGCCCACCTGCGAGGGGAACCAGTCCACGCCGACATTGCCGGCGACGATGCGCAGCTGCTCGATGGCGGCCGGACGGTAGACGTCGCAGGACACCACCAGCACTTTCTTCTTCTCGCGCTCCTTGAGCCACAACGCCAGCTTGCCGGTGCTGGTGGTCTTGCCGGAGCCCTGCAGGCCGGCCATGAGAATGATGGCCGGCGGCTGCGTGCGCAGGTTCAGGGGCTCGGCCGTGCCGCCGAGGGTGGCGGTCAGCTCCTGCTGCACCACGCGCAGGAATTCCTGGCCCGGGGTCAGCGACTGCGTGATCTCCACGCCCAGGGCGCGCGCCTTGACCTTGTCGATGAAGTCCTTGATGACCGGCAGCGCGACGTCGGCTTCCAGCAGCGCCATGCGCAGCTCGCGGCTGGCGGCGTTGATCTGCTCTTCGGTCAGGCGGCCCTGGCCGCGGATCGAGTCGAGCACGCGCGACAGGCGCGAAGTGAGATTTTCAAACATGGTCGGGTTCAGGGCGCAGCGGCAAAGGCGTGCATTGTAGCGATATGCGGGCGCCGGCTGGCCTCAGGCCAGGCTCAGGGTGTCGCCCCGCTTGAGCAACTCGAACTGCCAGCCTTTCAGGGCCTGCCTGCACTGCCGTTCGATCTGGCTCTCGCTGCCCGGCTTGGCGTGGGTGAGATACAGGCGCGGGCGGTGCTCCAGCTTGCGCAGCTCGCGGCCCAGGAGTTCGGGCGTGAGGTGCTTGGAGGCGTAGCCCAGGGCGGCTTCCTGGTCCGGGAAGGACACTTCGATGATCAGCGAATCCAGGCGCGGCAGGCGGTTCAGGAAGGTCCACAGGCCGTCGTCGGCGTAGGTGTCGCCGGTGAAGGCCAGGCAGCTGCGCGCGGTCTGGATGGCATAGCCCACCGCCGGCACCGTGTGCCGCACGCGAAACGCGGTGATGCGGCGCTCCTCGCCCAGCTCGATCACTTCCTCGGCCGCCAGCTCCTGCCAGCGCAGCAGCGGTCGCTGCGCATCGGGCAGCTGCGAGAAGTCCGGCCACAGATGCCAGTTGAACAGATGCTCGCGCAGCACCTGCAGGGTCTCGCGGGTGGCGTGCACCAGGATCGGCTGCTCGATGTGGTCGAAGAGATTGTCGGCCAGAAAGGCCAGACCGCAGACATGATCCAGATGACAGTGGGTGAGAAACACCTCGCGGATCCGCGTCTGCTGCGCCAGGGTCAGATCCCCCACGCCGGTGCCGGCGTCGATCAGGATTTCCTCGTCGAGCAGCAGGCCGGTGGTCCGCAAACCGGGACCGACGCCACCACTGCATCCGAGCACTTTGATCCGCATGCTTGTCCCGCATCTCCTCAGGCGCCGCGGATGCTAACACGCAGCACGAGGGCCGCACCGTGAGTGTTATCCTCTTTGGATGACCGCACTGCTCGTCGCCGCTCTGCTGTATCTCCTGACTGCCGTCTTCATCTGGCGTTATCCGGATACACCCAGCCCTTCGCGCTGGCTGCCGCTGCCGGCGCTGATCGCCCACGGCGTGGTGCTGGGCATGATGATTCTCCACCACGGCAGCATCACCCTGGGTCTGAGCGAGGCACTGTCGCTGTTCATGTGGCAGTCCGCGCTGCTGCTCTGGGCGCTGTGCTGGCGCGACAAGCTGCAGGCCCTGGGCATCGGCATCTATCCGGCGGCGGCGCTCGGCGCACTGATCGCCGCCCTGGACCCGACGCCACCGGTGATGAGCGATCCCCTGGACTGGAAGACGCGCCTGCATGTGGTGCTGTCGCTGATGTCGGCGGGCCTGCTGACCCTGGCGGCGGTCAATGCCGTGCTGCTGGCCATCCAGGACCGCTGGCTGCACCGTCTGCACTTCCCCCGCTTTGCCCGCGCCCTGCCGCCCCTGCAGACCATGGAGGATGTGCTGTTCCGCCTGATCGGCATCGGCTTTGCGCTGCTCTCGGCCACCCTGCTCAGCGGCCTGTGGTTCGTGCGCGACTGGATGGCCCAGCATCTGGCGCACAAGACCATCCTCTCGATCACCGCCTGGCTGATCTTCGGCATCCTGCTCTGGGGCCGCGCGCGGCACGGCTGGCGCGGCCGCACCGCCATCCGCTGGGCGCTGGCCGGTTACGCCGTGCTCTTCCTGGCCTACTTCGGCAGCAAAATGATTTTGGAGGAAATCCTAGGCAAGCACTGGGGTTAGCACTTACATTTAAAGTGGCGCCGTTGACAGTGGGCGCCTTGCTCCGATAACTAGGGGTTTCTCCTCCCCGGCCGTAACGACCGCGCTCTTGGACGACATACCGCTAGTCATCCTGTTTTCAGCACTCGCTGTGCTGCTGATCGTCTCGGCGTTTTTCTCCGGTTCCGAAACCGGCTTGATGACGCTCAACCGTTACCGCCTGCAGACCCGCGCCCGCAAGGGCGAGCGCGGCGCCCGTTACGCCTGGGAACTGCTCAAGCGTCCGGACCGCCTGATCGGCACCATCCTGCTGGGCAACACCTTCGCCAACAATCTGGCGGCGGCCATCGTTGCCATCATCACCGCGCGCATGTTCTCGCACGACACCGCAGTGCTGGTCAGCACCGGCCTGATGACCATCGTGATGCTGATCGTCAGCGAGGTCACGCCCAAGACCCTGGCGGCCCTGCATCCCGAGCGTGTCGGTCTGCCCTCGGCCTATGTCTACTGGATCCTGCGCTGGCCGCTGTTCCCCTTCGTCTGGCTGGTGAACCTGATCAGCAACGGCCTGCTGCGCATCGTCGGCGTGTCGCCGGAGGACGCCGCCCAGCACAGCCTGAGTTCCGAGGAACTGCGCACCGTGGTGGCCGAGGCCGGGGCGATGATTCCGCAGCGCCACCAGAAGATGCTGATGGCGATTCTGGACCTGGAGAAAACCACGGTCGAAGACATCATGGTGCCGCGCAACGAGATCATCGGCATCGATCTCGCCGACCCGCGCGACAACATCATCGCCACCATCATCGACAGCCAGCACACCCGCCTGCCGATCTACGAAGGCTCCATCGACAACCTCAAGGGCGTGGTGCACCTGCGCCGCGCGGTGCGCCTGGCCGCCGAGGACAAGCTGGACATCGACAGCCTGCTGGCCCTGGCCGTGGAGCCTTACTACGTGCCCGAGGGCACGCCGCTGAACCAGCAGCTGCTCAATTTCCAGAACCAGAAGCGGCGCGTGGGTTTCGTGGTGGACGAGTACGGCGACATCCAGGGCCTGGTGACCCTGGAAGACATCCTGGAAGAAGTGGTGGGCGAGTTCACCTCCGACCCCGCCACGCGCATCAAGAACGTCTACGCCGATGCCGACGGCAGTTATCGCGTCACCGGCTCGGTGACCGTGCGCAGCCTGAACCGCAATCTCAACTGGAAGCTGCCGATCAAGGGCCCCAAGACCATCAACGGTCTGGTGCTGGAGCAGCTGGAGACCCTGCCGCAGACCGGCACGCGCGTGGACATCGCCGGCTATACCGTGGAAATCACCGAAGCGCGCGCCAACGCGATCAAGGCCGCGCGCATCTGGCCGCCGCAGCCCAAGGCGCGCGCCGCGTAAAGTCCGCCGCAGCGCCGACCGGGCGATGCCATCAGTCTCTGGCCGGCTCCGGGCTCCGCCAGCCGCCTCTCATCTGCGGCTCATTCCTGCACAGGCCCACCCCTGCTGGTCATTCCCGCGCAGGCGGGAATCCAGAGCCTTTGCGCTGCGTGCAGCGGCGCAGCGGGTGCACGCTGGCACGGGCATCACGGCCAGGCCGCTAGTCGCGCGTGGCCAGCAGCACGCCCTCGTTGGCCAGACGATCCGCTTCCTCGTTGCCGGGATCGCCGTTATGGCCCTTGACCCAGCGCCAGTCGATGCGGTGCCGGCCGGCCTCGGCATCCAGCAGCTGCCAGAGATCCTGATTCTTCACCGGCTTCTTGTCCGCCGTGCGCCAGCCGCGCGCCTTCCAGCCCGGCAGCCACTGCGTGAGGCCCTGCATCACGTACACCGAATCGGTATGCAGGGTGACCTGACAGGGCTCGCGCAGCGCCTTGAGCGCCTCGATGGCGGCAGTCAGCTCCATGCGGTTGTTGGTGGTCTGCCGCTCGCCGCCCTTGAGGCGCCGGAAATGTCCGCCGTATTGCAGCAGCGCGCCCCAGCCGCCGGGGCCGGGATTGCCCTTGCAGGCGCCGTCGGTATGGATGATCACCTGCTTGGCCGCGTCCAGACCCGCGGCGGAAAACTCGCTCAAGATCCGGACTCCGAACCGCCGTCCAGACCCTGCCGCTGTGCCGCCGGCACCGCCACGCCCACCAGGCTGCGGATCTGCGCGCGCTGCGTGCGGCCCAGCAGGTTCACCGGCAACACGCGCTTGCGCGCCACCAGCAGATAGCTTTCGGTGAAGGGCAGCAGCAGATTGGCCAGACTCCAGGGATGCCCGGCCGAACGCGGCGACAGATAGGGAAAGCCCAGACCGAAGCGGCGCAGATCGGCGATCTCGAAATCCAGCAGCTGCAACCAGTCGCTGACGCGGCCGGCGCCATAGAGCCGGGCACCGGTGGCGAAATTGCGCGCGCCACCCAGCCGCCGGCGCAGCGCCCACAGGCTCCAGGGGCTGAAGCCGAACAGGAACAGCCGGCCGCGATCATTGAGCACGCGCGCCGCCTCGCGCAGCACCTGATGCGGCGAGTCGTTGAATTCCAGGGTGTGCGGCAGGATCACCGCATCCACGCTCTTCTCCGGCAGCGGCAGCCGCCCGGGCTCGATCACCGCGCCCACGCCCTCGCCCTGCACCGTGCCCAGCACCGCGCGATGCAGGGTTTCGGCATGACTGAGCAGCTGCGTGCCGCCCAGCCAGCTGCCGATCTGCAGCACATGACGGCCGAACACATCCGGCAGCAGACGCTGCAATTCCTTGCTTTCGAGATTCAGCAGCGCCTGGCCGCGCGGCGAGGCGGTCCATTGCGCCAGCAGCTCGCGCTCGGTGAGCTTGCTGCCACGGGGATGACGGGGGAGGAGCATGGCACTACTCTGTAAAACCGATGATCCATCTTACTGCGAATCGGCCCGAGTCCAAGACCCCCATGAGCACCGCCACGATCCAGGTCCACGCCCTGCCCGCCTTCAGCGACAACTATCTGTGGACGCTCACGCGCGGACAGGACGCGGTGGTGGTCGACCCCGGCGACGGCGCCGTGGTGCAGGCCTTTCTCGATGCCCGGCAGCTGCGCCTGCGCGCCATTCTGATCACCCATCATCACCCCGATCACATCGGCGGCTTGTCGCTGCTGCGTGAGCGCTGGGAGGTGCCGGTCTACGGCCCCGCCGCCGAAGCCGCCCGGATCAAGCTGCTGACCCAGACGCTGGAGGATGGCGCCGGCCTCGACGTGCTGGGCGAGCGCTACGAAGTGCTGGCGCTGCCCGGCCACACCCTGGGCCACATCGCCTACTACAGCGCGCAGGGCCGGCGCCTGTTCTGCGGTGACACCCTGTTCTCCGCCGGCTGCGGACGCTTGTTTGAAGGCACGCCGCAGCAGATGCACGCCTCGCTGTCGCGGCTGGGCGCCCTGCCCGGCGACACCGCCGTGTACTGCACGCACGAGTACACCCAATCCAATCTGCGCTTCGCCCTGGCCGTGGAGCCCGACAATGCCGCGCTGCAGGCCCGCAATGCCGAAGTCGCGCGCCTGCGCGAGGCGGGTCAGCCCAGCCTGCCCAGTCGCATCGATGCCGAATGCCAGTTCAACCCCTTCCTGCGCAGCGCCGTGCCGGCAGTACGCGCCGCCGCAACCGCGCAGGCGGGCGAGGCCCTGGACGATGAAGTGGCCGTGTTCGCCGCCCTGCGCCGCTGGAAGGATGTCTTTCGCGGCTAGGTTTTTGCAGGCACGTATTCGCAACGATCAGGAGTACGCCATGGATGGATTACGCCGCATCAGCCTCTTGCTGTGCCTGAGCCTCGCCCCCGGCCTGAGCACTGCGCAGAACGCGCCGCCTGCCACAGCCGCGCAGACCTTGAAGCCTGGCGACGCCCCCGGCCAAAGCGTCTGCCGCGATTCCGCCGACGCGGCACTGCGCTATCACGGACGTCTGCTGGGCTTTGAGCGCGGCAAGGCGCAGATCCAGATCGGCAGCGCGATCCGCAAGAACGACGGTCAGCCGCTGGCCGGGTTTCACAGCACGGCGGTGTGGGACGAGCCGGGGAACTGGACGTACTGCGAGTAGGCCACAAGCCAAAAAGGGGGCAGATATATTTTCCCCAAAAAAGCCGGATTAAATTGCTCATTTATCTGCTCCCCTTTCTTCTTTTGTCTGCAGGACTGTAAGTGATCCATCCGCCCTACCGAAACCACGTACGCCGCGAAGAATAGAGCTAAATCACCAAACGCCTGCCGCGCCTGCCCGCCTGGATTTAAACCACAGGCCCGCGCAGACATCGGCGGTGGCATTCATTCCAGCCTGGGAACGCAGATCGCCAGCAGACTCGGCTTGGTGTCGCGCGGGCTTCCTACAATGCCGGCCTCAGGCCATCATCAGGAGCACTCTGCCCATGCTCACCGTCCACCATCTCGGTGTCTCGCAGTCGGAACGCATCGTCTGGCTCTGCGAGGAACTGGAAATCCCGTACACGCTCAAGCGCTACGAGCGCGATCCGCAGACGCGGCGCGCGCCGGCCGAGTACAAGGCCCTGCATCCGCAGGGCACGGCGCCGGTGATCAGTGATGGCGAGCTGGTGCTGCCGGAATCCGCAGCCATCATCGAATACATCGGCCGCAAGTACGGCGGCGGCCGAATGTCGGTGGCACCGGATGCCCCGAACTACGCCGACTATCTCTACTGGTTCCACTACGCCAACGGCAGCTTCATGCCGGTGCTGATGCTGCAGATGCTGGGCCTGGGCCTCTCCGCTGCGCCCGATCATCCGCGCATGGGCTTTGTCATGCAGCGTCTGGCGCAGGCCCGGATACTGATCGAAGAACGCCTGGCGCGCAGCGACTACTTCGCAGGCCCGCAACTCACCGGCGCCGATGTGATGATGATGTTCCCGCTCAGCACCATGCGGAATTTCTCGCCGCTGGACCTGAGCCAGATGCCGGCCACGCGCGCTTATCTGCAGCGCATCGCCGCACGTCCGGCCTATCAGCGCGCCATGGCCAAGGGTGATCCGGGAATGCCGCTGAAGCTGCTGTAATGATGGCTTGGCGCCCGCGCAGCACATAAGCGGGGCGACAAAGCAGGGAGGCTTACACACTGCGCACCAAGCCATCCTGCTTTTTGCTGCTCAGGCATCCATCATCAAGGCAGATGCTGGCAGTCGTGCACAAACGAAACGGGCAGCTCTCGCTGCCCGTTTCGCTTCACTCGCTCAAGCGCGCTGTGCCGCTCAATGCGCCCGCGCCGCTTCCTTGGCGCTGTCTTCGGCGGCCACCGCGGCCGGCTCCGGTTCCGGGCGCGGTTCGGGCTGGCGTTCCAGGGCGATGCGCAGCACATCGTCCACCCAGCGTACCGGCTCGATGTTGAGCGTGGACTTCACCGTCTCGGGAATGTCGGCGAGGTCTTTGACGTTTTCCTGCGGGATGATCACGGTCTTGATGCCGCCGCGCTGGGCCGCGAGCATCTTTTCCTTGAGCCCTCCGATCGGCAGCACTTCACCGCGCAGAGTGATTTCGCCCGTCATCGCCACATCGGCACGCACCGGAATTTCCGTGAGCGCGGAGACCAGCGCCGTGCACATGGCAATACCCGCAGACGGACCGTCCTTGGGCGTCGCGCCTTCCGGCACGTGCACGTGGATGTCGCTGTTCTCGTAGAACTTGGGATCGATGCCCAGCTTCTTGCTGCGCGCACGCACCACCGTCAGCGCGGCCTGGATGGACTCCTGCATGACGTTGCCCAGCGAGCCGGTCTGCGTCATCTTGCCCTTGCCGGGCGCCAGCGCGGCTTCGATGGTCAGCAGCTCGCCGCCCACCTCGGTCCAGGCCAGGCCGGTGACCTGACCCACCTGATTGCGCTCCTCGGCGCGGCCGTAGCGGAACTGCGGCACGCCCAGGTACTTGTCCAGGTTCTGCGGCGTGACTTCCACGCGCTTCACGTCCTTGCCGGTGAGCAGCTGCTTGACCACCTTGCGGCAGATCTTGCTGATCAGACGCTCCAGGCTGCGCACGCCGGCTTCGCGGGTGTACAGGCGGATGGTTTCGCGCAGGGCCTCGTCACTGACGCTCAGCTCGCCGTCCTTGACGCCGTTATTCTTCATCTGCTTGGGCAGCAGATACTGCTTGGCGATGGCCAGCTTCTCGTCTTCGGTGTAACCCGGCAGACGGATCACTTCCATGCGGTCCAGCAGCGGGCCCGGAATGTTGAGCGTGTTGGCGGTGGCGATGAACATCACGTCCGACAGGTCGTACTCCACTTCCAGGTAGTGATCCTGGAAGGTGCTGTTCTGCTCGGGGTCCAGCACTTCCAGCAGCGCGGCCGAAGGATCGCCACGGAAATCCATGGCCATCTTGTCGATCTCGTCGAGCAGGAACATCGGGTTCTTCACGCCGACCTTGCTCATGTTCTGGATGATCTTGCCGGGCATGGAGCCGATGTAGGTGCGGCGATGGCCGCGAATCTCGGCCTCGTCACGCACGCCGCCCAGGCTCATGCGCACGAACTTGCGGTTCACGGCATCGGCAATGGAGCGGCCCAGCGAGGTCTTGCCCACGCCCGGAGGGCCGACCAGGCACAGGATCGGGCCCTTGAGCTTCTTGATGCGCGCCTGCACAGCCAGATACTCGACGATGCGTTCCTTGACCTTCTCCAGGCCATAGTGGTCTTCGTCGAGCTTGGTCTGCGCCAGGTCCAGATCGATGACGCTCTTGGTGCGCTTCTTCCAGGGCACCTGGGTGAGCACGTCCAGGTAGTTGCGCACCACCGTGGCTTCCGCCGACATCGGCGGCATCATCTTCAGCTTGTTGAGTTCCGCCACGGCCTTGGCCTTGGCTTCCTTGTGCATGCCGGACTTTTCGATCTTGCTGGCCAGCTCTTCCTGTTCGGAAGGGCCGTCCTCGTTTTCGCCCAGCTCCTTCTGAATGGCCTTCATCTGCTCATTCAGGTAGTACTCGCGCTGGTTCTTTTCCATCTGCTGCTTCACGCGCGTGCGGATCTTCTTTTCGATCTGCAGCACGTCGATCTCGCTCTCCAGCTGGCGCATGACGTGTTCCAGGCGCGCCTTGGGATCGTCGATCTCCAGCACTTCCTGCTTGTCTTCGAGCTTGAGATTCAGATGCGCGGCGATGGTGTCGGCCAGGCGACCCGGCGCGTCCATGCTCGCCAGCGAGGGCAGCAGTTCGGCGGGAATCTTCTTGTTGAGCTTGGCGTACGACTCGAACTGCGTGAGGATGGAACGCGTGGCCGCGTCCACTTCCTTGTCATCCGTCACCGAGAGCTTGTCGTCCGGCAGCTGCTGGCACTCGGCGGAGAGAAACGCGCCGTCGAAGTCGAAGCGCGTGATGCGCGCGCGGCGCACGCCTTCCACCAGCACCTTCACGGTGCCGTCGGGCAGCTTGAGCATCTGCAGGATGCTGGCCAGGGTGCCGACGCTGTAGAGGTCTTCGGCGCGCGGCTGATCGGTGTCGGCGGTGCGCTGCGCCACCAGCAGGATGCGCTTGTCGTCCTGCATCGCGGCAGTGAGCGCCTTGATGGATTTCTCGCGGCCGACGAAGAGCGGAATCGCCATGTGCGGGAACACCACCACGTCGCGCAAGGGCAGGACGGGTGCGGTACGTTCGGTCAGGTCTTCCACGTGATCTCCGGGCGGTGCGTTTACGGCCATTATGCCGATTGATTCCAGAAGCTGCGGGCGAATCCGCAAGAATCAAGCCGCGCGGCCGCCCCAGTCATGAGATTTTCTTGGCGCTCAGCGGTTTAGCCTTGCTAGCGGACCCGGAAAGATACCTCCGGGGTGGCGGCGCTGGCGCCGCTGGCGGCGGTGGCCACCGCGCGCAGGCGGTGCACGCCGGCGCTCAGCGGCCAGTCCAGGAACTTATCGGCAGTCTGGGCCAGAAATTCACCGTCCAGCTCCCAGCGCACCGAGCGCAGCGGCTGGCGCCAGCCCAGCTCGAAACGGAAAGCCTGCAGGGTTTCGGGAATGCGCGGATCACGCGCCATCAGCAGGCCCTCGAAGGGTTGCAGCAGTACCGGGTCTTCGGCCTGGGGCTCTGCGGCCGGCGCGGCGCGGGCCAGCGCCGAGGGCGGCGGCGCGGCGCGCAGGGCGCCGGCCTCTGGCAGCCGTGCCAGCAGGCTGCGCGCCAGCAGCGCCGGGCCGCGCGCACCAGTCACGCCTTGCGTGGCACGGCCGGAGAGATTGCCCACCCAGATGCCGAGCAGATAACGGCCGTTGTAGGCGATGGTCCAGGCATCGCGGTAATCACTGGAGGTGCCGGTCTTCACCGCCGTGCGCTGCGCGAAGCTCAGCAGCGAGCCATCCCCGAACTCCAGGCGCCGCGAATCGGCGTCGGCCAGGATGCCGCTGATGGCGCGCGCCGCCTCGGGCCGGATCAGCCGGCGCGGCAGCGGTGCCTCGCCGTCCTCGCGCAGGCTCAAGGGCTGCCAGAGTCCTTCGCGCGCCAGCGCCGTGTAGGCCTGCACCAGCTCGAACAGGCTCAGCTCGCCATTGCCCAGGGCCAGACCGTCGCCGTAGAACGCGGCGCTCTGGCGCAGCGAGCGCACACCCAGATCCTGCAGGCGCGAGAGAAAGCGCTCCTGCCCCACGAACTGCAGCGCCTTCACCGCCGGAATGTTGAGCGAATTGCCCAGGGCCTCGGCCAGGGTCACCGCGCCGTAATGCTGCCGGCTGTAGTTGCGGTATTCATGCAGGCCTTCGTTGACGCGCTCGCGCAGCGTGGCGTCCTCGATCACGGTGTCGGCCCGCCAGCCCTGCTCCAGGCTCAGGGCATAGAGCAGCGGCTTGAGCGTGGAGCCGGGCTGGCGCGGCACCTGCAGGGGATCGATGCCGATGGCCTGCGGCGCGCGGGCATCGGCGGCGGCGTAGGCACGCACGCGATTGCCGTCCAGGTCCACCACCAGCGCCGCCGCCTGCTGCGCGCCCTCGCGCGACAGTTCCTGCAGGCGCTCAGCCAGATAACGTTCGGTATCCGCCTGCAGGCCGCTGTCCAGACTGCTGCGCAGACTCGCGCGCTGCGGCACCTGCGTGGCCAGCTCGCGCTCCAGCTGCGCCAGGAAGTAAGCGGCTTCGAGCGGCGCACTGCGGCGCTGCAGGGCCAGCAGATCCTGCGGCGGTGGCAGCTGCAGACGCTGCGCCAGTTGCTGCACGCGCTTGAGCAGCGCCTGCGGCTCGCGCGCCAGCCGGCTGGGCGCACGTACCAGCACTGCCAGCGCCAGCATCTCGTCCTGGCTGAGCGTGTCCAGACTGCGTGCGAAGTAGTAATCGGCGGCCTGCACCACGCCGCGCCGGTTGCCGCCGTACGGCACCTGGTTCAGATAGAACTCCAGGATCTCGCTCTTGTTGAAGCGCGCTTCCAGACGCCAGGCCTCGAAGCCTTCCACCCAGCGCGACCACAGCGTGCGCGGACGCGGGTTCAGGATGCGCACCACCTGTTCGCTGATGGTGCTGGCGCCGCGCAGCGCGCGGCCGGCGCGCAGATTGACCCGCAAGGCCATCGCGCGTGCGCGCCAGTCCACGCCGCTGTGCCGCCAGAAGCGCCGATCCTCGGCCTCGACAAAGGCCTGGCGCAGCGCCAGCGGCATGGCCTCCAGCGCGCGCTGCTCGTAGAGATTCAGGCCGCCGTCGTAGACGCTGTGCAGCGGCTGCCCCTCGCGGTCGAGAATCTGCGGCGGCGCGCCCTGCAGGCTGGGCTGCAGGCGCTCGGGCAGCGCCCGCTGCGAGAGCAAGGTGGCGAGCATCAGCAGCGACAAGGCCGCCAGCGCGCCCCACTTCACTCCTCGCAGCAGACGCGCCTTCATGCCCGGCTCTACTGCGCCTGCACCGTGAGCCGCTGCGCCACACCTTCGGCGCGCACATCCGGCTCGTACAGGCGCTCGGCGTGAATCTCATTCACCGCAAACTCGCCGCTGGCCACCGCACGCGCCAGATACGCGAGCCGGTAATGACCGGCATCGGCCTGCTCGGCGAAGAAACGCACGGCATCGAAGCGCAGCTGCCGGTGGTAGAAGGGATAGGGATAGGCCGGGCTGGCCTGCGCCAGGGCCTCGGCATCGAAGCCCGAGGCGGTGGCCAGATCCGGATTGATCGGCTCCAGTCCCGCCGGCACCGGATCATCCACGAGCAGCTGCGTCATGAAGGCCGGCACATCCAGGCTGATTTCGATCTTCAACTGCTCACCTTGCTTGACCTCGAGCTGCGGGCCCTGCAAGGCCTGCCACTGCTGCGCGCGCCAGACGTAGTACTGGCGACGCACCGCGAGCCCCGCCTGCAGCGGCTGCGTGGGCGGCGGCGCGGCGTAGCGCAGCGCGCTGCTCGCATACGCGCGGCCGCTGCCCTGGGTGTCGAGCTTGAGCGTCTGCGCCTGCTCGCCGATGGCCTGCTGCCAGCGTGCCTGCGGCTGCCCGCCGCTGAGCTGCGCCGTGCCCAGCGTCTGCGCGCCCAGCTGCGCGCGCACGCTCAGCGCCAGCGGCGCCGACTCGTAGACCCGCGCGTAATCCACGATCGCGCGCGTGCAGTACAAGTCTTCCTGGGTGTTGCGCCACCACAGGCGCGTACCGCGTGCCTGCGTGATGGCCCGTGCCAGCTTCGCCGCCAGTTCGTCCTCGCCGGGCGCATGGCGCGCCGCCAGCGCCGAGAGCGCCGCGCAATTGGCGCGCAGCGGCGAACCCAGCAGCCAGGGGTTGTCGTCCTGCTCGTCCGCGCGCAGCAGCAGATTGGCCGCCGACTGCTGGCCGCGCGCGAGCAGTCGCTGCCAGGCGGCCTCGCTCACCGCTTCGGCGCCCTTCGTATGTGCCGCGGCATCGGCCAGCATGGTTTCACCGAACAAGCCCATGCGCGGCAGCAGCGGCAGATAGCGACGCAGTTCGGCGGCATCCAGCTGGCCGTGCTGCGCCAGCGCCGCCAGCACCACGGCACGCAGCTGCGCGCGCGTCTCGGCGTGCTCATAACCCGGCGCGGCGATGTCCTGGCGCAGCTGGACTTTGAGATAGGCGTCGAGCTTGTCCCAGACTGCCGCTGGCGGCGGGTAGCCCAGTTGCTGCAGCCAGGCGAACACCAGCGCCGTGTAGGCCGAAAGATAAGGGCTCTGGTAACGATCCTCGGCGACATAGAACCCCATGCCGCCGCCCGGCGCCTGGAAGCTCGCCGCGTCTTCGAACAGCTGCGCAGGCAAGGCCTCGGCCTGCGGCCAGGCCAGCGTGGCCGGCAGCTGCGCGCGCAGCTTCAGGTAATAGGCCGCCATCAGCGCCTTGCTCAGCCGCTGCTCCCAGCAGTCATAGGGATAAGCCGCCATGTGCTCGAAGGCGCCGCCGAGATTGCCGAGCAGGCTGCCGGCGACATCCAGCTGCAGCGCCAGCTGCGTGGCCTGCGGCGGGGGCTTGATCGCCAGCGAGTACGACTCGCCCGCAGTCAGGCTCGCAAAATCCGCCGCCACGATATTGGCAGCGCGCTCGCGCACCGGAATCTGCACACGCAGCGCGTCTTCATCCTGCGCATCGCCCGCGCGCGCCGTGAGCTGCACACTGCCGCTGCGCTCGATGCTCAGCGGCAGCGTCAGCGTGCGCCGTTCGAAGGGCTTCAGGCTCACACTCTGCTCGCGCTGCGCGCTGGCCGCGCCGCTGGCCTGCAGCTTCACCTTCAGCGTGCGCGTGCCCGGCTCGCGGTTCATCAGCGTGAAGCTGGCATCGAGACGGTCGCCGCGCTGCAGCTGCGCCGGCAGCGCCGCGCGCAGCTCGGTGGGCTTGCTCACCGCGATCTGCGCCTGACCCAGCCCCATGCGATCCGAGGGCGTGACCGCCATCGCCAGCACCCGCCAGCCGGACAGATTGTCCGGCGTGATGAAGCTGAAGCGGGCGCTGCCCCGGGCATCGGCCTTCAGGCTCGGATTCCAGTAGGCGACGAACTTCTCCACCGAACGCAGCGACAGATCCGCGCCGCCATCACCGCCGGCACTGGCGCCCTTCTTCTCGAACTTCTGTCGTCCCACCAGACGCGTCAGCAGCGAGTAATTGGCCAGATCCAGAGGATCGAGCTGGGTGAAGCCCTTGAGCGGATCGAAGTAATCGCCGCCACCGCGAATCAGGTCGAACACCGCTTCATCCAGCACCGCCACCGCGAACTCCACCGGCTCGTCGCTGGCATGACGCGCCGTGGCGCGCAGGGCCACCTGCAGGCTCTGGCGCGGCTTGAGCGTGCTGGCATCCGGCGTCACCTGCACCAGCAGCTCGCGATACGGATCCTGCACCTTGAGCGTGGTATAGCCCATGCGGAACGCCGGCTTGCCCAGATCCACGCCGTCCTTGATCGGCGCCTGCACGCGCGGTGACATGACGGTGACCGAGACATACGCGCCGGGCAGATACTCGGGCTTGATCGGCAGCTCGATCACCGGCGTGGCGCCGCGCAGAACCTGCACGCGCTGCTCCAGCACGCCGTAGCGCTCCACGGTGATCAGGGCCTGCGCGCCGGGATAGGGATTCTTCACGAACAGCTTCGCGGTATCGCCGACCTGGTACTGCGCGGCATCGGGGCGCACATCCAGGCTGAAGTCCGGGCTGTCCTCCCAGAGAATCTCGTTGGCGCCCTGCGCATACATCCAGGTGCTGGATTCGTGCAGACGGTTCTGGCTGTCGCGCACCAGGGCGATGGCGCGCAGCTCGCCGCCGCCATCGGGCGTGAAGCGGCAGACATTGCCCTGCGCCGAGCTGCGGCCCTGGCAGCTGGCCACGCGCTGCCACTGGCTGAAGCTGCGCGTGATATAGGCATTGCCGGCGCTCTTCACGCGCGCACCCTTGGTGATCTTGCGCTCGATCTTCACGTAGTACGGCACGCGCGACAGCGGCTTGCCGGCGGCGTCCACCACCAGGGTCTGCACCTCGCCGGGCTTGCCGGCCTGCAGCCAGCCCTGCTGCGCGATGCCGATGTAGCGATCGCGACCGTGATAGGGAATCTGCGCACTGGCCACGATCATGCGGCCCTGATCATCCTGCACGCTGCCTTCCAGCTGCAGGCTGCCGACCAGCACCGGCGCCTCCTTGACCTCCACCTCGCCACGCCACTGGCCCTGCGCATCCAGATGCAGCTGCTGATCCAGCACCGCGCTCTGCGCGCGGCCGCCGCTCTGCCAGCTGTCGAACTGGTAGCGGCGCGCCAGCGGGTCCTGCGGCTCCAGTGCGCCGGCCTCCAGCCGCGCCACCACGCGCGCCGGCGCATTGGCGAACGGTCCGCCGCCATGCAGCTGCGCGCGCAGCTCGGCGCGGATGCGCTGCGCCGGCTGCGCCTCGCGCGCCTGCAGCTCGGCCTGCACGCGAAACGGCGCCGGCACGAAGTCGGACACCAGCACGCGCATCGGCTCCAGCCTCAGGTCCTGCACGAACTCCGGCTGCAGCTCGAAGCGATACCAGCCCACCGCCGCGCTGCGCGGCAGCGTATAGCTGCCATCCAGTGCACCGAAATCGGAGAGCTTGAGATGTGCGCGTTCCTCCACCGGATTGCCGGCCGGATCGATCAGGCGCAGGGTGTAAGCACCCGCCGGCGCCGGCTCCAGCGTGCGCCCGGAGTCCTCGCGCACGTAGAGCTTGTACTGCAGGCGATCACCGGCGCGGTACACGCCTTGCGCGGTGCTGCCCCAGGCGCGCAGATGGCCGTGGCGCTGGCGACGCCATTCGGAAATCTGCTCGCGCGAGGCGCGCCAGGTGTCCACCTGGAATTCATAGCTCAGCGGCAGCAGCGCGAGATCCGTTCCGCGCCGCACGCGCAGATACAGAGGCTCGCGCTTGTCATCACTCACCGAGACGTATTGCCGCTCCAGCCTGGCATCCAGCGCCGCACTGCCCGGCAGCAGGGCCAGGCCTTGCGCATCACTGCGCGCCTGCGCGCGCGGCGCGGCGGCGAAACCGTCCAGCACCTCGACCTCGGCGCCCGACACCGGCTTGCCATCGGCCATGCCGGTGATCCAGACCAGCAGATTGTGGTTGCCGAGCTTGGCCTGCACCTGCCAGGGCGTGACCTCGGCGAAGAAAGCCTTGGGCTTGTCGTCCGTGGCCGGCGTGCTGCGCAGCTGGCCTTGCAGCGCGCCGCTGCGCGCGCCCAGCATGCTGCGCACATCCAGCGGCAGGGCGAAGGACAGATTGCGCACCGGCGGCACGAGCGTGCGCTGCTGGCCCTGCTCGTGCAGACCCTGCGCATCCTGGGCACGGAACTGCGTATCGAGCTGATCGAGATTGGTCACATACACCGGCAGCTGCGAGTCCACGCCGGACTCCAGCACCGCAGGCGAGTGATCCAGCACCAGGCGCGGCTGGCGCGCGCCGGTGCGAAACTGCAGGTGCTGCTCGCTACCCAGCGTGCGACCGAAACGATCCTGCAGGCTGGCCGCGATCCTGAGCTGATAGTCGGTCTCGGCCGCCAGGCGATACGGCAGACGCAGCGCGTACACCTGGCCCGCCTCGTGTTCACCGTTCACGGGGGTCGCCGGCGTGAGCTCGCCTTCGTCCTGCGCGGCGGGCGCAAGCGCCGGCGACTGCGGACTGAGCTGCAAGGCGGCGGCGTCCTCGCGCATCGGCACATTGAACAGCAGGGCCGCGCCTTCCAGCGGCGTGCAGTGTTCGCCGGCCTTGATCTGCCGCTGCGCCTTGCCATCGAAGCATTGCAGGCCCAGCAGGCGCGGCGCGGCGTAGGTCTGCAGCTTGCTCACCTCGCGAGACTCGCGGCCCGGCTCATCACCGAAGGCCGAGCGCAGCCCGGGCCGCAGGCGCAGCGCATAAGCCTGATCGGCACGCAGCGCCTGACGCGGCGTGAGCAGCCAGAGCTCACGCGCCTCGCCCTGCGGCGTGTAGAAGGGCGTGTCCTCGTCCTCATACGCGCCGCTGGCCTGCAGCGCCGCGCCATCCAGACTCAAGGCCTGTTCCACCGACGCGCGTGCCACCGGCTGACTGAAGCGCACGCGCAGCTGCGGCCGCACGGGGCTGGTCCACTGCGCGACCTCGGCCCATTGCAGCGTGGGCGTCTCGGTGCTGAAGCGATGCTCGATGCCGCGTTCCAGCCGGCTGCCGTCCAGGGCCGTGAAGCCGGCGTCGATCCGCAGCTGATAGCGCGTGGCGAGACCAAGCTGCGCGCCATCGGCGAGATTGCAGGCCAGGGTCTGCACATCCAGCCAGCGCCACTGACAGGGCAGCTCGGGCGTGATGCGCACCGGAATCTCGCTGGCCTGCCGCTCCATGCGGCCCAGCGGCACCATGGCGCGGTCGAAGCTCAGCAGCAGCTGATTGCCGACCGGCACGTCCTCGCCGGAAGGCGTGATGCGCAGGAGCTTCAGCTCCCCGGCCTGTGCCACGCCGCCGAGTGCAGCCGCCAGCAGCAGCGCGCCGCACGGCATCAGCCTGGCCTCAGGGCGTCGCATGTTTGATGCGCGCATAGCTGACGCCCTCCGCATTGCCCACCAGTCGCAGCTCGCGATAACCGGCGTGATTGCGCCAGATGCTCTCGTGTTCGGTGACCTCATCCGGCTCGCGTACCGGCAGACCCAGCACCGCCAGCGTCGCCGCACGCAGCGGCAGCTCGCGCTCACGCAGCGAGATCGTCAGCCAGTCGGCCTTGTCGTCGATGAAGGTGATCTGCAGGCCGTGCTGCGCATAACGGCAGCGCGTGCTGAACTCGGCGCGCTCGCAGGCGACGGGCTCGCCCAGCTGCTGACGCAGCGCCTGCTGGCTCTTGCCGACGATGGCGGCAAGATCGATCGCCCCCTGCGCCTCGCCCTGCGGCGGGGTCTCGAAGGCAGCCTGATAGTCGTAGGTATCCGGCAGCCAGTTGCGCCACCAGGCCAGCGCCAGCAGCAGCGCCAGCAACAGGCCCAGCACCGCCGGCACACGCCATCGTCTCGTCTTCATCATGGATCCGTTTCTTGTCGCCGTCCGCAGGCCGCGCGGCAGCAGGCCGAGTCACTCGTTTCGTCCCAGCTGCATGCAATAATGCCGTGATGCCCCTGATCCTGCTCACGCTGACACTTGCCGCGCTGGCCTGCGGGCCGCTGCTGTATCAGTACGCGCGCTCGCGCGTGGCGCTGCTGGCGTTTCTCGACGGCTTCATGCTGGTGAGCATCGCCGGGCTGGTGCTGCTGGAAGCGGTGCCGGGCACCTTCAGTGCCGGCGGCGCCTGGAGCGCGCTGTTCATTCTGCTCGGCCTGCTGGGTCCCAGCGCCCTGGAGCATGGCCTGACGCGGGCCCGTGAGAAAGCGCATCTGCTGGCCCTGCTGCTGGCGATTCTCGGCCTGATGATTCACAGCCTGGGCGATGGCGTGGTGCTCTCGCAGGGCGGCGACGCGCACGCGATGCTGGCACTGCCGCTGGCCGTGGCGGTGCACAGCGTGCCGGTGGGCCTCGCCGTGTGGTGGCTGCTGTATCCGGTCTTCGGCGCAGTGCCGCCGCTGGCCGCGATCGTGGGCATGGCCGGCGGCACCATCGCCGGCTTCCTGTTCGGCCCTGAACTCGGCGCGCATCTGGGCAGCAGCGGCTGGGCCTGGTTCCAGGCCCTGGTGGCCGGCTCGATTCTGCATGTGGTGTTCGGCCGTCCGCATATCGATCCGGGCGAGCACCGCCATTATCCGCCGCGTTACGAAGGCCTGGGCAATCTCTGCGCGCTGCTGGGACTGGTGGCGCTGGCGCTGCTGGAATCCGAACCCCTGCCGGCCGCCGCCGGCTTTCACCTGAGCCTGCAGCTGGGCCTGATCGCGGCGCCGTGGATTCTGCTGCTGGATCTGCTGCTGGCGGTGTTGCTGGCGCTGCGGCAGCGCGGCGCGGCGCCGCTCTGGCAGCGCAGCCTGCAGCTGGCGGGTCTGGAACTGCCCGACCGCGGTGCGCCGCATCTGCTGGCGCTGCTGCTGATTCTGGGCTTCGGTCTGCCGCTGCTATGGCCGGCGGCGCTGCAGCTGAGCGAGCAGTCCCCGGGCGCCTGGCAGATCACTGCGGCGCTGCTGATCACCGCGCTGCTGGCGGGATCCATGCTGCGCCGGGGCAGCCGCGCCTGGCTGGCCGATCTCACGCCGCGCCTGGGCCAGAGCCACGGCCATCATCATCACCACTGAGCGCTCAGTGCGGGCCCTGCTGCTGGCTGCGGAGTTTGGCCAGCCGCTCCAGCAAGCGCCCGAAAATCTCGCGTAGCGGTTCTGCCGCGCGTTCACCATCGCCTTCGCGCAGCGCGGCGATCAGACGCTTGCGCTGGCTCACGAAACAGCCCATCAGGCCGATGCGCTGCACCGCGATGCGGGCGCGCACATCCCAGGCCATGTGTTCCCAGGCGCGCAGGTAAAGCCGGTTGCGCGACATCACAATCAGCTGGCGGTGAAAATCCAGCGCGGCCTGCATCAGGGCTTCGGTGTCGTCGCGGCGTTCGGCCTCCTGCATGCGGCGCAGGGCCTGCTCCAGAAGCTGCAGATCCTCGGGCGCGCAGGGCACCGCCAGACGCAAGGCCGACTCTTCCAGCGCCAGGCGCAGCTCATATGCCTCGCGCAGCTCTTCCAGGTCGATGCCGCGCACCCGCGTGCCGCAGTAGGGGCGCGATTCCAGCAGCCCCAGCGCTTCGAGTTCGCGCAGCGCCTCGCGTACCGGCGCCTGACTGACCTCGAACTCGGCCGCCAGCGCCAGCTCACGCAGATGCGCACCGGGCTGCAAGCGCCCGTCGAGAATGCGCGCGACGATCTCGCTGCGGATGTGCTCGCGCATGCAGCGGCGCGGCACGCCTGCGGGCGCCGGCGTCGCCGCCTTGCTCTTCACGAGGCGGCCTTGGCCGTGGCGACGGGCCGCACGCGCGCGCCGTCTCGCAGCGAGTCGGGCGGATTGAGCACCACCTGATCGCTTTCGCGGATGCCGTCCAGCACTTCGATCTCGCCGCCGAAATCGCGGCCCTGATGAATGCTGCGCAGATGCACGCGCTGCTGCGCGTCCACCACCGCCACCTGCAGACCCTCGCTGCGGAACAGCACCGTGTTGGCCGGCAGTCGCAGACTGCCGGTTCTGCCTTCCGGCAGCTTGAAGTGCGCCTCGCCATAGGCACCGGGCAGCAGGTGATAGCGGCTGTTGTCCAGCTCCAGCTCGGCCTGCAGGCTGCGTGTCTGCGGATCGAAGGCGCCGGCACTGCGCACCAGGCGCGCCTCGAAGCTCTGGCCGGGACGCTCGCTGAAACGCAGCTGCGCCGGCACGCCCGGCTGTGCCAGTGCGGCATAGGGCTGCGGCAGCTGCACGTAGACGCGCAGCGCGTGCGTATCGGCGATGCGGAACAGCTCGGCACCGCTGTTCTGGCCGGCGTTGATCAGCGCGCCGATGTCGGTGTTGCGCGCCACCACCACGCCGTCGAAGGGTGCCAGCACGCGCTTGAAGGATTCCAGATCGCGCAGCCGCGCGAGATTGGCCTTGGCCGAAGCCAGCGCCGCACGCTTGGCGGCGGCGTCGCCGGCCTTCTGCTCGGCCTCCTGATGCGAGACCGAATCCGCTTGCAGGAGCTGCTGCCAGCGTTCGCTGGTGCTGCGCGCCAGTTCCTCGTTGGCCTGCGCGCTGGCCAGGTCGGCCTGCGCCTGCGCCAGCTGCTGGTCGATCTCCGGCGTATCGATTTCCGCCAGCAGCTGACCCTTCTTCACCGCCGTGCCGATGTCGGTATGCCAGGCACGCAGATAACCGCTGGTGCGCGCATAGATGCTGGCCTCGTTGTAGGCCCGCAGCTCCGCCGGCAGCACCACATCTTCGCCACCCTGGCCGCGCGAGGCATGCACCAGCACCACATCGGGCAGCGCGGCCTCCTCGGTGCTGCGCGCCAGCGCCGCGCGGGTCAGCACGCGCTCACTCACGCCCCAGACCACCAGAATCGCCAGCACCAGCAGCAACAGCTTGCCGCCGTGCCGCTTCCAGACGCGCGGCTCTTCGGGATTTTGCATTTGCGACATGGCTCGACGACTCCTCAGGCCCGCACGCCGGCCGCGCGGCCGTGCACGAGCGTGAACACGCAGGGAACGAACAGCAGGGTGGCGACGGTGGCGAACAGCAGGCCACCGATCACGGCACGGCCCAGCGGCGCGTTCTGCTCGCCGCCGTCGCCCAGGCCCAGGGCCATGGGCACCATGCCGATGATCATGGCCAGCGCCGTCATCAGCACCGGCCGGAAACGCGTGAAGCCCGCTTCCAGTGCCGCGGTGAAGGCGCTGTCGCCGGCATCGAGCCGTTCACGCGCGAAGCTCACCACCAGCACGCTGTTGGCGGTGGCCACGCCCATGCACATGATCGCGCCGGTGAGCGCCGGCACGCTGACCGTGGTGTGCGTGAAGAACAGCATCCAGACGATGCCGGCCAGCGCCGCCGGCAGCGCGCTGATGATGATCAGCGGGTCCAGCCAGGACTGGAAATTGACCACGATCAGCAGATACACCAGCACCACCGCGCCGGCCAGTCCCAGCAGCAGGCCGTTGAAGGACTGCTGCATGGTCTGCACCTGACCGCGCAAGGCGATCTGCGAACCCTTGGGCAGCTGCGCCTCCTGCTCCTTGAGCAGCTTGCGGATCTGCGCGGCGACGAAACCCAGATCCGCGCCCTGCACCGCGCCATAGATGTCGATGGCGGGCGTGGCGTTGTAGTGACTGACCACCGCGGGCCCCATGCTGCGCCGGAAGCCCGCGACGTTGGCGAGGATCTGCTGCTGCGTGGCGCCGTTGTTGACGGTCAGCGGCGTGGTGGCCAGTTCATTGAGCGAGTCCAGGCGGTACTGCGGCGTCTGCGACACCACCGAATACTGCGTACCGCTCTTGGGATCGACCCAGAACGCGGGCGAGGTCTGGTAGCTGCCGGCCAGCGACACCAGCAGATTGCTGGCGACGTTCTGCTGCGTGAGGCCGAGCTGCTCGGCCTTGCTGCGATCGACATCGACATTGATCTGCGGGTAGTCGTTGCTCTGCTGGATGCGCAGATCCACGGCCCCCGGAATGCCGCGCATCTTTTCCAGCAACAGCTGCGCGTAGGCGCGGTTCTCCGCCTGCTTGAAGCCGCTGATCTGGATGTCGATGGCACTGGGCAGGCCGAAGTTGAGAATCTGGCTGACGATGTCGGCCGGCAGCAGCGCAAAGCTCACACCGGGAAAATCGCGCGGCAGCTGTTCGCGCAACAAGGCCAGATATTCAGCGGTGGGACGATGCCGCTCGCGCAGGGAGATGAGGATGTCGGCATCGCCGGGCCCCACCGGCGCCGAGGTGCTGTAGGAGAGATTGATGCCGCTGTAAGGCAGGCCGATGTTGTCGACCACGCTGTCCAGCTCCTGCGCCGGAATCAGGGCGCGCACGCGCGCCTCGACCTCATCGCACAGGGCCGCGGTCTCTTCGATGCGGATGCCGCTGCGCGCGCGCAGATGCAGCTTGATCTGCCCGGCATCGACGCTGGGGAAGAAGTCCTGTCCCAGACCCGGCAGCAAGCGGCCGAAGGGAAAAGCCAGCAGCGCGGTGGCGCTGACACACAGCAGGAACAGCAGCACGAAGCGCGGCCCGGCCTGCAGCGTGCGCCTGAGCAGGGCGTGATAACGCTCGCGCAGCTGGCCGAAGCGCGCCTCGAAGCCGGCCTGGAAACGGCCCAGGCTGCGCCGCAGGCCGATCAGGCCCGCGCTGCCGGCGGCGCGCCGCTGCGGATCGTGGGCCTTGAGCCAGTACTGCGCCAGCGTCGGCACCAGGGTACGCGATAGCAGATAAGAGGCCAGCATCGCGAACACCACGGCCTCGGCCAGCGGCACGAACAGATACTTGGAGATGCCGGCGAGCAGGAACATCGGCACGAACACGATGCAGATCGCCAGCGTCGAGACCAGGGCCGGCAGTGCGATCTGCCGCGCACCGTCCATGATCGCGGTCGGCACGTCCTTGCCCTGCTCCAGATGCCAGTTGATGTTCTCGATGGTGACCGTGGCATCGTCCACCAGGATGCCGACCGCCAGCGCCAGACCCCCGAGAGTCATGATGTTGATGGTCTCGCCGAGCATGGACAGGCAGATGATGGAGGCCAGAATCGACAGCGGGATGGAGATGGTGATGATCAGCGTGCTGCGCCAGCTGCCGAGGAACAGCAGAATCATCAGGCCGGTGAGCGCCGCGGCAATCACCGCCTCGCGCAGCACACCGGAGACGGCGGCGCGCACGAAGATCGACTGATCGCCCAGCGCGTCGATCTTCAGCTCCGGCGGCAGCGCGGCGCGGATCTGCGGCAGGCGCTGCTTGATGCTGTTGACGATGTCCAGCGTGGAAGCGCTGCCGGTCTTGAGCACCGACATCAGCACCGCACGATGACCATTGAGGCGCACGATATTGGTCTGCGGCGAGGCGCCGTCGTGCACATAGGCGACGTCGCGGATATAAAGCAGCTTGCCGTTCTCGCTGCGGATCGGCAGGTTGTTGAGCTCCGCGATCGCATTCGGGCTGGCGTTGAGCTTGATGAAATATTCCAGGCTGCCGATCTTTTGCGAGCCCGAGGGCAGAATCAGGTTCTGGGCGCCGATGGCGGCGGTGATGTCGGAGGCCGAGAGCCTGTGCGCGCGCAGGGCCTGCGGATCGAGATCCACCTGCACCTGACGCTGCCGGCCGCCGTAGGGAAACGGCAGCGAGGCGCCGGCCACGGTGGCCAGCGCGGTGCGGATGATGTTGTTGCCCAGATCGAACATCTTGGATTCGGACAGCGTGTCGCTGGACAGCGCCAGCTGGATGATCGGCACGCTGGAGGCGCTATACGCCAGCACGAAGGGCGGCGTGGTGCCCGGCGGCGAGGCGGCCAGCTGGGTCTGTGCCACGGCCGCGATCTGGGAGTACGACAGCGGCAGATTCACGCCCGGCTGGAAGAAATACTTCACCACGGCGGTGCCGTTGAGCGACTGCGACTCGGTGTGCTCGATGTCGTTGACCACGGTCTGCGCGACGCGCTCGGAAAACAGCACGAGGCGGTTGGCCATGTCCTCCGGCGGCAGGCCGCCGTAGCGCCAGATGGTGGCCACCACCGGGATGTTGATGTTGGGGAAGATGTCGGTGGCGGTGCGCAGAATCGTGAACACGCCCAGCAGCACGATCAGCAGGGCCAGCACGATGAACGTGTAAGGCCGCTGCAGGGCGATTCGGACGATCCACATGACAGGCTCCGGAATGAGGTTCCGCAAAAACCAGGGCGCCGGCGCCAGCGCAGAAGGGCGGCAAGCGGGCGCCGATTATGGATTATCGATAATCTTCGACCAATAGGTGAAAGTGCCCAGCAGCGGCGCAGCACGCGGCCGGGCTTGCGCCGTCATCGCGGCTGCGCGAAGCTGATCGAGCCGCTTTGCGGCGGCACTGGTTTTCATCCGCACGGACACCATGCATCTGCTCTGCCCGCCACTGCCCTTCCCTCTGCTTTCGGCACTCTGGCTGCTGACGCTCGGCGGTCTCTGGCTGCTGGCGCAACGCGCGCCCTGGCGTCTGCTGCTGAATGCCGAGAACTTCAACATCTTTCTGGGCGCCAGTGCCGCGGTGCTGGCACTGTGGCTGGTACGCGCGGGCCTGGGGCCGAATCTGCGCCTGCATCTGATCGGCGCCACCGCGCTGACCCTGATGTTCCGCCCCACCTTCGCCTTGCTGGCGCTGAGCCTGATCGTCGGTGGCTTCTCGGTGTTCGATCATCAGCTGTCGGCCTTCCTGCCGAATCTGCTGCTGATGGGCGTGCTGCCGGTGGCGGTGTCCTGGGCCTCGCACCGTCTGGCGCAGCGCTTCCTGCCGCCGAACTTCTTCGTCTATGTGTATCTCAACGCCTTCGCCAGTGCCGCGCTGTCGATGTTGTCCGTGGGCCTGGCGGGGTTGATCTGCCTGGCGCTCAACGGCCGCAGCAGTCATTACCTGCTCAGCCAGTATCTGCCGGCCTTCGTGCTGCTGGCCTGGAGCGAGGCCCTGCTCACCGGCATGGCGATGAGCCTGATGGTGGTGTGGAAACCGCGCTGGGTGTCCACCTTCAGCGACGCCTGGTATCTGCGCGGACGCTGATCAGAACAGGTCCAGCGCTTCCTGCAGGCGCGACACCGCGTGCACCTCGATGTCCAGCTTGGCGCCACGACGCGGCTTGTTGGCCTCCGGTACGATGGCGCGCTTGAAGCCGTGCTTGGCGGCTTCGATCAGGCGCTCCTCGCCCGCCGCCACCGGGCGCACCTCGCCGGCCAGACCCACTTCGCCGAAGGCGATGCAGTCCTCCGGCAGCGGCCGGTTGCGCAGGCTGGACAGCGCCGCCAGCAGCAGCGGCAGATCGGCGGCGGTCTCCTGGATGCGCATGCCGCCGACCACGTTGACGAACACATCCTGATCGGCCAGCGAGATGCCGCCGTGGCGATGCAGCACGGCGATCAGCATGTTGAGGCGATTGCCTTCCAGACCCAGGCTCACGCGGCGCGGATTGCCGATCAGCGACTGATCGACCAGGGCCTGCACTTCCACCAGCAGCGGCCGGCTGCCCTGGCGCGTGACCGTCACCACGCTGCCCGGCACCGGCGCGCCATGACGCGAGAGAAACAGCGCGGAAGGATTGCTCACTTCCTTGAGGCCGGCGTCGGTCATCGCGAACACGCCCAGCTCGTTGACCGCACCGAAGCGATTCTTCACCGCGCGGATCAGACGGAAACGCGAGCCGGGGTCCTGCTCGAAATACAGCACGGTGTCGACCATGTGCTCCAGCACGCGCGGGCCGGCGATGGCGCCTTCCTTGGTGACGTGCCCCACCAGCATCACCGCCACCTGCCGCGACTTGGCGTAGCGCACCAGCTGCGCCGCGCACTCGCGCAGCTGGGAGACCGAGCCCGGCGCCGAGTCCAGGCTGTCGGTGTAGAGGGTCTGGATGGAGTCGATCACCACCAGGCCGGGCTTGAGCGCTTCCAGCTGCGCGAGAATCGGCTCCACACCGGTTTCCGCCAGCACCGGCAGATCCAGGCGCGGCAGCCCCAGGCGGCGCGCGCGCAGATGCACCTGGCTCAAGGATTCCTCGCCGGTCACGTACAGCGTGGGCAGATGGTTCTGCACCTGCGCCAGCATCTGCAGCAGCAGCGTGGACTTGCCGATGCCCGGATCACCGCCGATCAGCACCACCGCGCCGGGCACGATGCCGCCGCCCAGCACCCGGTCGATCTCGGTCATGCCGGTGGCGGCGCGCGGCTCGTCCTGCAGCTGCACCTCGTCCAGGCGCAGCACGCGATTGCCGGTCAGGCCCGCCGTGCCGCTCATGCCGCCGCCACGCGCCGGGCGGATGCTCATCGCCGTGGTCTCGCTCAGGGAATTCCAGGCGCCGCAGTCCGGACACTGCCCCACCCACTTCGGGCTGCTGGCGCCGCACTCGCTGCAGACATACTGGGTCTTGGCCTTGGCCATGAAGTTCAGTCCTCGCCCGCGGCGTGCAGATGCCGGAAGTGCACGCGCTGGGTCAGGCCGCAGAACAACTCATAGGCGATGGTGTCGGCATGTGCCGCCACTTCCTCGGCCGGCAGGCCCGGCCCCCAGAGCTGCACGGTGTCGCCAACCTGGGCCTGCGGCACCGCGCGCAGATCGAGCGTGATCATGTCCATGGATACGCGACCGGCAAAGGGCACGCGCTGCCCCTGCACCAGCACCGGCGTGCCATCGGCGAAGGCGCGGTGGATGCCGTCGGCATACCCCACGGCCACCACGCCGATGGGCATGCGCGCCGGGCAGCGATAGCGGCGGCCATACCCGATGCTCTCGCCGGCCTCGAACCAGCGCACCGCGATCAGCCGGCTCTCCAGCTTCATCGCGGGTCTGAGGCCCAGGCTTTGCGCCGAGCGGTCCGGCAGCGGCGAGCAGCCATACAGCGCCAGGCCCGGCCGCACCCAGTCGGCGCGCGCCTGCGGCCAGGCGATCAGGCCGGCCGAGTTGCCGATGGACCGCGCGCCGGGCACGCCCTGCAGCGCGGCATCGAACGCGCCGATCTGCTGCGCGGTGAAATCGCTGCCCGGCTCGTCGGCGCAGGCCAGATGCGTGAGCCAGCCGCAGAGCTTCCAGTTGGGACGCTCGCGCAGCACGCGCTGCAGCTGCGGCACATCGGACAGGGGAAAGCCCAGGCGATGCATGCCGCTGTCGAGCTTGAACCACAGCGACAGGCGCGAGCTTTCCGGCAGCTCATCGAGCAGCGCCAGCTGCCAGTGATCGTGCACCACCACCTGCAGACGCTCGTACACCGCCAGCGCCGCTTCCTCGCTGGAGATCACGCCTTCCAGCAGCGCGATCGGCGCCTGCACATGCGCCTGACGCAGCTCCATGGCCTCTTCCAGACAAGCCACCGCCAGCGCGTCCACGCCGGCGGCTTCCAGGGCGCGCGCCACCGGCACCGCGCCGTGACCGTAGGCGGCGGCCTTCACGGCCGCCATCACCCGCGAGCGCGGCGCGAGTGTGCGCACCACCTGCAGATTGTGTTGCACGGCGGACAGATCCACCGTCGCGGTCACGCGTGGGATCATGCCTCGTATCCGTAACCCGGCTCGCCGTAGGCGAGATTGTCAAAGCGCGTGAACTCGCCCAGGAACGCGGTCTTGGCGGTGCCCAGCGGGCCGTTACGCTGCTTGGCGATGATGATCTCCGCCGTGCCCTTGTCCGGGCTTTCCTTGTTGTAGACCTCGTCGCGGTAGATGAAGATCACGAGATCGGCGTCCTGCTCGATACCGCCGGATTCACGCAGGTCCGACATGCGCGGACGCTTGTTGTCGCGCTGCTCCACGCCACGGTTGAGCTGCGACAGGCCGATCACCGGCAGCTCCAGCTCCTTGGCCAGGGCCTTGAGCGAGCGCGAGATCTCGGCGATCTCATTGGTGCGGTTGTCCTTGGTGCCCGGCACCTGCATCAGCTGGATGTAGTCCACCACGATCAGGCCCAGGCCATGGCGCGCCTTCACACGCCGCGCCCGCGCGCGCACGTCCAGCGGCGACATCGCGCCGGTCTCGTCGATGAACAGCGGCGCCTCGCGCAGCAGGCCGCTGGCCGAGACCATGCGATCCATGTCGCGATCATCCAGTTCGCCGGTCTTGAGCTTCTGCATGGGAATGCGCGCGAACGAGGCCATCATACGCATGGCCAGCTGCTCGGCCGGCATTTCCATGGAGAACACCAGCGCCGGCTTCTTTTCGTAGAGCACGGCGTGCTCGGCGATGTTCAGCGAGAAGCTGGTCTTGCCCATCGCCGGTCGCCCGGCCACGATCACCAGATCGCCCGGATGCAGGCCGGTGGTAAGACGGTCCAGCTCGTTGAAGCCGGTGGACAGGCCGGCGAGCTGGCCCTTGTTCTGGCGCAGGAAGTCGATCTTGCGTTCCACCGCATCCACCAGCTGCGGCATCGCCAGGTATTCGTTCTGCACGCGCTCGGCGCGCTCGCGCAGCTTGAACACGCGCTGCTCGGCCAGATCCAGCAGCTCGGCGTATTCGCGGCCCTCGGGCCGATAGCCCAGCTCGGCGATGTCGCCGCCCACGCCCACCAGCGCGCGCAGCACCGCGCGCTCGCGCACGATCTCGGCATAGGCCATGACATTGGCGGCGCTGGGCGTGTCATTGGCCAGCATGCCCAGATAAGCCAGGCCGCCGGCTTCCTCCAGCTGGCCGCGCGCCTTGAGAAACTCGGAGAGCGTGATGAAGTCGCAGGGCTTGTGCGCGCTGGAGAGTTCGGCGATCGCGGTGAAGATCAGGCGATGGTCTTCGCGGTAGAAATCATCGGCGCCGAGCTTGTCGGCCAGATCGTCCCACCAGCGGTTCTCCAGCATCAGTCCGCCCAGCACCGCCTGCTCGGCTTCGAGCGAGTACGGCGGCGCCTTGGGCTGCTGCTGGATTTTCAAGGGCGTGCTCATCGTCAGACTCAGCAATACCGGTTGGAGATTGTCGCGCCTTGCCGGATGGGGCGGAAGACTTGTAAAAACAAAACGGCCCGCACGAGGCGGGCCGTTTGCGGGACGAGAAGCCTTGGCGCGGGGTTCAGGCCTTGGTCCGCTCTTCCTCGACGACCACGGTCAGGCTGGTCTCCACCTCGGTGTGCAGACGCACCGCCACGGTGTAGCTGCCGATGGCGCGGATCGGGCCGGTGACCATGTCGATTTCGCTCTTGCGCAGCGACAGGCCGGCAGCCTCGGCGGCCTCGACGATTTCGGCAGGACCGACCGAACCGTAGAGCTTGCCTTCTTCGGCAGCCAGGGCCTTGATGGTCAGCGTCTTGCCGGCCAGCGCTTCGGCGCGGATCTTGGCGGCGTTGATGCTTTCGTTGGCCTTCTTCACCAGCTCGGCCTTGCGCGCCTCGAAGACCTTGCGGTTGGCATCGGTGGCGGCCAGGGCCTTGCCCTGCGGCAGCAGGAAGTTGCGGCCGAAGCCCGGCTTGACCTTGACGGTGTCGCCCAGGTCGCCCAGCTTCTTGATCTTTTCCAGGAGAATGACATCCATGACTTGGCTCCCTTACACGTGCTTGTCGGTGTACGGCAGCAAGGCCAGGAAGCGCGCGCGCTTGATCGCCAGGGCCAGCTCGCGCTGATAGCGCGTGCGGGTGCCGGTGATGCGGGCGGGCACGATCTTGCCGTTTTCGCCGATGTAGCCCTTGAGCATGGCCAGATCCTTGTAGTCGATCTTGGGGGCCTTGTCCGAGCTGAACTTGCAGGACTTCTTGCGACGGTAGAACTGCTGTGCCATGACTTAGGCTCCTTCCTCGGTGGTTTCCTCGGCCGTCGCGTCAGCGTCGTTGCCGCGCGAACGGAATTCACCGGGCTTCTTCTCTTCGTCCGGCACCTTGAACAGCGGCGACTGCTCGGTGACCGGGCCTTCGGTACGGATCACCAGCTTGCGGATCACCGCGTCGTTGAAGCGGAAGGCGTTTTCCAGCTCGGCCAGAATCGCGTCGCTGATCTCGACGTTCATCAGCACGTAGTGCGCCTTGTGCGCCTTGGCGATGGGATAAGCCAGCTGACGGCGGCCCCAGTCTTCCAGGCGGTGAACCTTGCCGCCGCCGGACTGGACCATGTTCTTGTAACGCTCGGTCATGGCCGGAACCTGTTCACTCTGGTCCGGATGCACCATGACCACGATTTCGTAGTGACGCATCGTATCTCCTTGTGGACACGCGATTTTTTCGCGTGGCTCCCGGGCTCGGAGGAGACCGTGGAGCAAGAAAAGCCGTCACCGGGATGGCGACGGGGGCGCGAATCTTAGGGGAATCAGGTGCTTGTTGCAATAACAAGCTTCACTTGCCACGCCTGGCCGGTGGCTTCTCGCGCTGGCGGAAGGCCTCGTACAGGCACACGGCGGTGGCCACCGAGACGTTCAGGCTCTCGGTCTTGCCGCGCATGGGAATCTTCACCAGGCGGTCGCAGGTCTCGCGGGTGAGCCGGCGCATGCCCTCGCCCTCGGCGCCCACCACCAGCACCGTGGGCCCGGTGAGATCGACCTCATACAGCGACTCCTTGGCCTCGCCGGCCAGCCCGGTCACCCAGTAACCCAGCTCCTTGAGCCGCTCCAGGCTGCGCACCAGATTGGTCACCGCAATCAGCGGCACGCGCTCGGCGCTGCCGGCGGCGGACTTGCGCGCCACGGCGGTGAGGCTGGCGCTGCGGTCCTTGGGGAGAATCACCGCGTCCACGCCCACCGCCTCGGCAGTGCGCAGACAGGCACCGAGATTGTGCGGGTCCTGGATGCCGTCCAGGGCCAGCAGCAGGCGCTGCGGCTCGGCGGGGCGATACAGCGCATCCTCGGCGTCGAAGGCTTTCTCCGGCACATAGGCCAGCACGCCCTGATGGCGCAGCTCCGGGGCCTTCAGGTCCAGCTCCGAACGCGGCACCACGCGCAGGCGCACCTGGTGCTGCTGGGCCAGGGCCTGCACGCGACGCACGCGCTCGTCCTTGCGCGTGTCGGCGACCAGGATTTCAAAAGGCTTGTCGTGCGCATCTTCCAGCGCCGCGAGCACGGCGTGAAAACCGCCGATCAGAGTGGACTTGGCCAAGGCTGCAAACTTCCGTTGTGAGTGGCGCGCATTGTCCGCAAAAAAAGAAGCCCCCGCGAGCGGGGGCTTTCTTTGCCACTGAATTTTCAGGCTCAGGCACGCCATGCCTGGCGCAACAGCAGTTGCTACCGGATCGCCCTGCCCGGCCATCCATGGCCGGGCGTTCGGAAGATGGCGACCTTCGGTCGCCATCTTCCTCACCCGCCCAGATAAGGCGGCGGCGCCCAGGCCTGCTGCTCGTTGCCCTGCACCACCGGCTTGATCACGATGTCGACGCGACGGTTGCGCGGCTCCTTGACGTTGTCGCCGGTGCGGACCAGGGGTTCGCGTTCACCGCGACCTTCGGTGCGCATGCGCTGCGTGGGCACGCCCTGGCTCGCCATGTAGCTGGCCACCGAGGCAGCACGATTCTGCGACAGCGTCAGGTTGTACTCATCACTGCCGCTGGTGTCGGTGTGACCCACCACATGAATCACGGTCTGGTCGTAATTCTTCAGGATGGCGGCAATCTTGCCGTAGGTATCCAGCGCCGCCGGCTTGAGCTGGGCGCTGCCCAGATCAAAGCTGACGTCGGCGGCGATACCCACCTTCAGCGAACCATCGGACAGGCGCGTGATCTGCAGCTCGTTGTTGCGCTGCTCTTCGGCCAGCTGCTGATTCAGCTCGGCCTGCTGCTTGTCCATGTAGTTGCCGACCGTGCCGCCCGCCAGACCGCCGATGATGGCACCGACGATGGGCGCGCCGCGCGCGCCGCTGACCTGATGACCCAGCACGCCGCCGGCGATGGCACCAATCACGGCGCCGGTCTTGGCGCGGGCATTGGGATCATCGGTGGCACAGGCGCTCAGGGCCGCGATACTCACCGACACGATGAGAGGACGGATCAACTTCATGATTTTTTCCTGGATGGTTTTGAAGGCTTGCCGAAAGTCTTGCCGCGCTGCTTCATGGCTTCCGAGCGCAGCTGCGTGCCGCGCGAGATCTGCTTGAGCAGTTCCAGATCGATTTTGCGTTCGTCGAGATTAACGCGGACTAAACGCACCCGGAGCTTGTCACCCAAACCGAAAGCACCGCCGCTGCGGCTGCCGACCAGACGATACGCCCGGTCGTCGAATTCATAGTAATCGTTTTTGAGCGTGGAGACATGCACCAGACCGTCCACGTACAGGCCGTCGAGCTCCACGAACAGGCCGAAGGGCGCGACGCTGCTGATGGTGCCGTCGAACTCCTCGCCGACGCGATGGCGCATGAACTCGCACTTGAGCCAGGTCACCACCTCGCGCGTGGCCTCGTCGGCGCGCCGCTCGGTCATCGAGCAATGCGTGCCCAGCGCTTCCATCTGCTCGCCGTTGTAGGCGAAGTCCTTGGCCTTGGCCTTGGTGCGCAGCAGACCGCGCCGGATGATCGCGTGCTTGAGCGCGCGATGCAGCAGCAGGTCGGGATAACGGCGGATCGGCGAGGTGAAGTGCGCGTAATGCGTGAGCGCCAGACCGAAGTGGCCGCTGTTGGCCGGGCTGTAACGCGCCTGCATCAGGCTGCGCAGCAGGATGGTCTGGATCAGGCCCTGGTCGGGCCGGTCCTTGGCCGCCGCCAGCACCTTGGCGAAATCCATGGCGCTGGGCTTGTCGGCGCCGCCCAGGGACAGGCCGCGCAGCGCCAGGAACTCGCGCAGCACCGCCACCTTGTTGGCATCCGGGTCCTGATGCACGCGATACAGCGTCGGCAGCTTGGCCTTCTCGGTGAGCTCGGCGGCCTCGACAAAGGCCGCGATCATGCATTCCTCGATCAGCCGATGCGCGCGATTGCGCGTGACCGGCACGATGCGATCGATCTTGCGCTCGCCGGAAAACACGATACGGGTTTCGGTGGATTCGAAATCGATGGCGCCGCGCCGGCTGCGCGCCGCGAACAAGGCCTCGAACACTTCGTTGAGCGTCTGCAGATGCGGCAACAGCGGCGCACGGCTTCTGGCCAGCTCGCCCTGCGGCTGATCGAGCATGGCGGCGACATCTTCGTAGATCAGCCGCGCCTGCGAGCGCATCACCGCTTCGTAGAACTTGGACTTGGCGACTTCACCATCAGCGCTCACCCGCATCTCGCAGACCATGCACAGGCGGTCCACATTCGGGTTGAGCGAGCACAGGCCGTTGGAGAGCTTCTCCGGCAGCATCGGGATCACGCGCTGCGGGAAGTACACCGAGTTGCCGCGCTTCGAGGCTTCCTTGTCCAGCGGCGTGTCGGGACGCACATAGGCCGAGACATCGGCGATGGCCACCCACAGCGTCCAGCCGTTCTTCTTCTCACGACGGGCGTGCACGGCATCGTCGAAGTCGCGGGCATCGGCGCCGTCGATGGTCACCAGCGGCAGCTCGCGCAGATCGACGCGACCGGCGATCTGCGTCGCCTGCACGGTGTCGGGAATCGCAGCGGCCTCGCGTTCCACGCTCTCGGGCCATTCATTGGGCAGGCTGTGCGCGCGAATCGCCGCCTCGATCTCCATGCCCGGCGCCAGATGCTCGCCGAGAATCTCGGTGACCTTGCCCACCGGCAAGGTGCGATTGCCCGGCGGCTGCACGATTTCCGCCACCACCATATGGCCATGGCGCGCGCCGCCCAGCTCTTCCGGCGGAATCAGCAGGTCCTGCTGCACGCGCGGGTTGTCGGGAATCACATAGGAGATGCCGCGCTCGACATGCAGGCGGCCGACCACGCTGCGGCTGACGCGCTCGATGACCTCGGCCACCACGCCTTCCGGGCGGCCCTTGAAGTCGCGGCCGACCACGCGCACCAGCACGCGGTCGCCATTCATCAGCGCGCGCATCTGCCGCGCCGGCAGGAACACGTCCGGGCCACCGGCATCGGGAATCAGAAAGCCGAAGCCGTCGCGGTGCGCCTGCACACTGCCGGCGACCAGATTCATCTGCGTCACGGGCCCAAAGGCGCCGCGCCGGTTCTGGGCCAGCTGGCCGTCGCGCACCATCGCGCCCAGGCGCTTGGCCAGGGCCTCCTGCTGGCTGAGCTTGGCCAGCGCAAAGCGGCCGATCAACTCATCAACGGTGAGCGGCCCCTCCTCGCCGGCGAGGGTGTCGAGTATCAGCTTGCGGCTGGGGATGGGGTCTTCGTAACGCTGCTGTTCCTGCGCGTACTCGGCGTCGTGATGTTGCCAGTCTTGGCTGTCCGACGCTGACTTGCCGCCCTTCTTATGGGCCGGGGTACGAGGAGAGTTTTGGGTTTGTTTTCTTTTCATTGACAAAGGTAATTGGCGTCGCCACAATGCGCGCCCTTGACGACGACCGCAAGCGCGGTCGGATCAAAACGATCAAGCCGAGATGGCGGAATTGGTAGACGCACCAGTTTCAGGTACTGGCGGGTAACACCGTGGAGGTTCGAGTCCTCTTCTCGGCACCATTGTACAGTCTTGTATAAAGACTTGGACGAAACAGAAAACCCCGTTCGCGGGGTTTTTTGTTGTCCGCCATCTTTGCCGCGCAATGCCGCCTGCTCAGGCGTCCCGCGCCGCCAGCGCCGTGGACTCCAGCCGCAGCAGCGCCTCGGTGAGTTGCTGCTGGTAATGCGCAAATTGCGCAAACGAGGTGTCGGCCGGAATGTCGATCGGCGCGCCGTAACAGACATCCACGCGCGTGAAGGGCTTGGGCAGACGGAAGGCATCCCAGCTGGGAAACGACCAGTAGCGTCTGGGCAGGGTCAGATAAGGGACGATGGGCCGTCGCGACAGACGCGCCATTTCGATGATGCCGGGCTTGACCTCATGCGCCGGGCCGCAGGGTCCATCGACGGTGATCGCGCCCGGCAGACCGGTCTTGAGCACCTCGATCATCTCGTCCTTGGCCTGCTTGCCGCCCTTGTCACGCTCGCCGCGTCGCGAACTGCCGCGCAGCACGCGATGCCCCAGCCGCTCGCAGATATAAGCCACGCCGGCGCCATCACTGGAACGCGAGATCATCACGCAGTGCGGCACGCCCGTCTGGGCGAGAATGCCGCCGAACAGGTTCTGATGCCAGATCGCCAGCACATAACCCTGCGCCGGCAGACTGGCGAGCTGCTGGCCCGCGCGGCAAGAACGGAAGCGGTAACTGGAAGCCAGGACGCGCACCAGCAGATAGGCGACGCGCAGCAGCAACATTTTTCCCGGCATGACAGCAGTGCTCTTCGGACATTCCGCGGCAGGCTCCAGGCGCGCTGCGGCGGACGCGGGAGGAAACAGAGTCTGCATTGAGTTGCCAGCCACTGCAGTGGGCAGCTTACAGGCTTTTTGCAGGCCAGGACATTGCGCCGGGACATTGCACACGCATTCCGGCGCGCCACAAGGCCGTCGCGGATTTGCTTTTACGGCGACCTGCGCGCACCGTGCACTGCTGTGCCGCAGACTGCCGCACACTCACGGAGAGTTGTGATGGAAGCGTCGTTCAAGGTTGGCAACGTCGTCATGCAGCAGGCCGGCGGCCTGCGCATGAAGATCACGGCGGTGGACAAGGAAAGCGGCCGTATCCGTTGCAGCTGGACGCGCGGGCCGGCCAAGTACACGCAGACCTTCGATGCCAAGGACCTGATCCTCAGCACGGCGGTGGCGCTGCCCCTGCCTGCGGTTCCGCCGGCGCGCCGGCGCTAGCCTCAGTCGAAGGGATTCTCCAGCACCATGGTGTGCTCGCGGTCCGGGCCGGTGGAGATGATCGCCACCTTGGTCCCGGTGACTTCTTCCAGGCGCTTGAGATAACGGCGCGCGGCCTCGGGCAGATCCTCGTAATGGGTCACGCCGTAGGTGTTGCACTGCCAGCCCGGCATTTCCTCGTAGATCGGCTCCACCGCAGCAAAGCCTTCGGCGCCGATCGGCGGCACTTCCACTTCCTGGCCATTGACCCGGTAACCGGTGCAGATGCGGATCACGTCCAGCTCGTCGAGCACGTCGAGCTTGGTCACGCACAGGCCGGTGACGCTGTTGTTGAAGATCGAACGGCGCGCGGCCACCGCGTCGAACCAGCCGCAGCGGCGCGGACGCTTGGTGACGGTGCCGTACTCGGCGCCCTTGTCGCGGATGTGCTGGCCGATGTCGTTGTCCAGCTCCGTGGGGAACGGCCCGGAGCCGACGCGCGTGGCATAAGCCTTGACGATGCCCAGCACATAATCGAGTTCACGCGGGCCCACGCCGGTGCCGGTGGCGGCGCCGCCGGCGGTGGTGTTGGACGAGGTGACGTAGGGATAGGTGCCGTGGTCCACGTCCAGCAGTGCGCCCTGCGCGCCTTCGAACAGCACGCGGTCGCCGCGCTTCAGATGCTGGCGCAGCAGCTCGGTGACGTCCGCCACCATCGGCCGCAGCACCTCGGCATAGCCGAGCAGCTCATCGAGCAGCTTCTGGAAATCGACCGGCTCTTCCTTAAAATAATTCTGCAGCACGAAGTTGTGATAGCCGAGCAGCTCGCCGAGCTTGGCGGCCAGCAGCTCGCGCGAGAACAGGTCACCGACGCGCACCGCGCGCCGTGCCACCTTGTCCTCGTAAGCCGGGCCGATGCCCTTGCCGGTGGTGCCGATCTTGTTCTCGCCGCGGGCACGCTCCCGCGCCTGATCGAGCTTCACATGCACCGGCAGCACCAGCGGCGTGGCCTCGGAGATGCGCAGACGATCCCGCACCGAAGCGCCGGTGGCCTCCACCTTCTCGATCTCGCGGATCAGGTCCGGCACCGAGAGCACCACGCCATTGCCGATCAGGCAGGCCACGCCCGGCCGCATGATGCCGGAGGGAATCAGGTTCAGCGCGGTCTTCACACCGTTGATGACCAGGGTGTGGCCGGCATTGTGGCCGCCCTGGAAGCGCACCACCGCCTGCACGCGGTCGGTGAGCAGGTCCACGACCTTGCCCTTGCCCTCATCGCCCCATTGCGCACCGATCACCACTACGGTCTTAGCCATGACTACGTTCCCTGAAAAATTCCTGATGCTTACGCGGCAAGCCGCAGCAGTTCATTGAGGTCGGCGGAGAAGCCCGTGGCCGGACGCGGCGCGCCGAACTCCGCGCCGACGCCGTCATAACGCCCGCCGCGCGCGATCTCGCGGCCGTGGCCGGCGACGAAGGCGGCGAACACCATGCCGGTCTGGTAGCGATAGCCGCGCAGCTCCGACAGATCGAGGTGGATCGGCAGCTTGGGCATCTCGCGTGACAGCTCGCCGACGGTCTGCGCCAGTGTGTCGAGCGCGCCGCGGATGGTCTTGTTGGCGCCCAGCACCTCGCGCGCACGCGCCAGCACCGCCTTGGGTTCGCCGTGCAGATCCATCAGCTCGCCCACAGCGCGCGTCACGCGGGGCTTGAGGCCACGCGCTGCGGCGAACTCGTGGAGATCGGGATGCGACTTGCGCTGTACGATGTCGAACAGCGCGGCTTCGTCCTCGCCGTCCAGGCCCAGGCTGGCCACCTGCGCGCGGTAGATGCCGACATGCCCCAGATCCAGATGCACGCCGCGCACGCCGGCGAGCTTGAGCGTCTTGAGCATCACGCGCAGCACTTCGAGGTCGGCAGCGATGCCCGGTTCACCAAAGATTTCGCAGCCCACCTGCCGCGGCGAGCGCGGCCCGCCCAGATCATCGGCCTGCGAGCGCAGCACCGTGCCCAGATAGCAGAGGCGCACGATGGCCTCGGCCGGGTAATGACGCGCGGCGATGCGCGCAGCCTGCGGCGTCATGTCGGCACGCAGCCCCAGCAGCCGGCCGCTGGCCGGATCGGTGAGCTTGAAGATCTGCTGTTCCAGATCCTGCGCGGTGCCGGTGAGCAGCGCGTCCAGATGTTCCAGCAGCGGCGGGAACACCAGCTCGTAGGCGCTCTTGCGGTAATAGTCCAGCAGCTTGCGGCGCAGGTCTTCCAGCTGCCAGGACACCGGCGGCAGGGCTTCTTCAACGCCGGCAGGCAACATCCATTTTTTCATTGCTTGCTTACACCAACTGCAGTATGGCGACGCCGATCAGCATGCTGAACAGCCCGATCGTGCGCAGACTACGGCTTTCCATTTGCGCAATCGTGAACAGCAGCTGCCGCCAGCGCGCCGGCGCCAGGAACGGCAGCAGGCCCTCGATCACCATGACCAGGGCCACCGCCCGCAGGAACTCGCCCGCAACCGCGTTCACGACCCGGAATTCTTGAAGTACTTGAAGAAGGGGCTGTCGGGATGCAGCACCATCACGTCGCCCTGGCCGCCCAGGCTGTCCTTGTAGACGGTCAGCGAGCGATAGAAGCTGTAGAACTCCGGATCCTGGCCGAAGGACTTGGCGTAGATCGCCGCCGCCTTGGCATCGCCCTCGCCCTTGAGCTGCTCGGCCTGCTTGTAGGCATCGGCGAGCAGGATCTGCGCCTGCTGATCGGCGGTGGCGCGGATCTTCTCGGCCTCTTCGGCGCCGCGCGCACGCAGATCGGTGGCGACGCGCGCGCGCTCCGAGCGCATGCGGTCGTAAACCGAGTCGCTGGCCGCCTGCGGCAGATTGATCGACTTCAGACGCACGTCGATGATGTTGATGCCCAGATCCTTGAGCTTGGACTCCACGCTGCCGCGCAGGTCGGTCATGATCGCATTGCGCTCATCGGACACCGCCTGCTGGATGGTGCGCGAGCCGAACTCGTCACGCAGCGCGCGGTTGACGATGCTGGCCAGACGATCCATGGCCACCAGCTCCTGGCCGCGCGTGGAGCGGTAGTAGACCGCCGGATCGGCGATCTGCCACTTCACGTAGTAGTCCACCTCGACGTTCTTCTTTTCGACGGTGAGGAAGTTTTCGGTCTGGTTGTCCAGCGTCAGCACGCGGCCATCGAAGGTGCGCACCGCCTGGAAGAAAGGCAGCTTCAGATGCAGGCCCGGCTCGTAGTTCTGGCCGCGCAGCTCGCCGAACTGGAACAGCAGGGCGCGCTGACGCTGATCGACCACGAACACCGAATTGACCAGCGTCCAGGCCAGCAGCAGGGCCACCGCAACCGTCATCATGGTGGTGTTTTTCATCGGCGGCTCCGGTCGCGCGAACGATCAGTATCGGCGGACGATCCGCTGCCGCCATGCGAAAGATTCGGCGTGCCGACGTAGTCCTGCTGCAGCTCGCCGCCGCGTGCGTTGCGCAGCAGCTGATCGATGGGCAGGTACAGCATCGAGCCGTTCTTGTCGCTGTCGATCAGCACCTTGCTGGAACCACCCAGCACGCTCTGCATCATGTCCAGATACAGACGCTCGCGGGTGACCTTGGGCGACTTCTTGTACTCACCCACCAGCTTGTCGAAGCGGGCGGCATCGCCTTCGGCCTTGGCCACCACCTGATCGCGATAGCCCGTGGCTTCGGCGATCTGTCGCGCGGCGGCGCCGCGCGCCTTGGGCAGGCGGTCGTTGGCGTAGGCCTCGGCCTCGTTCTTGACGCGCTGCTGATCCTCGCGCGCCTTGATCGCGTCGGCGAAAGCCGCCTGCACCGGCTCCGGCGGCTGCGCCTGCTGCAGGTTCACTTCCGTCACCACCAGGCCGCTCTTGTAAGCGTCGAGACGCTCCTGCAGCAGGCGCTTGGTTTCGTCCGCCACTTCTTCACGGCCGTCGGTGAGAATGAAATCCATGGTGCTCTGCCCCACCACCTCGCGCACTGAGGCCTTGGTGGCCTGCTTGAGCGTGATGTCCGGATCGGCGACCTGGAACACGTAATCGTCCACCTTGGAGACGCGGTACTGCACCGACAGCTCCACGTCCACGATGTTTTCGTCGCGGGTCAGCATGGTGGCCTGCTCGCGCACCGAGCGCACGCCGGTGACATTGACCACCTCGGCGGTGTCGATCGGCCAGGGCAGATGCCAGTGCAGGCCCGGACGCGTGGTGTCGACGTGCTGGCCGAAGCGCAGCACCACCGCCTGCTCCTGCTCGTCCACCACATAAAAACCGGAAGCCAGCCACAGCACCGCGAACAGGCCGAGCACCAGACCGGCCACGCTGCCGTTGAGGCTGCCACCCGGCGGCGGCGTACCGCCGCTGCCGCCGAAGCGGTCCTTGAGGCGCTTGAGAATGTCCTCCACCTGCGCCGAGGGACTGCGGTCACCGCGCTTGGGGCCTTGATTCCAAGGATCGCGGCCGGGCCCCGGCTCATTCCACGCCATGTCTAGACTCCATCATTCATTTTTCGATTTACCGCGTTTCCTGGCAATCGTGACAAGACAGCCTGCGGCAAACATGGAAACGCCCCTCAAGCGGGGCGGCGGGCCCCGAACCGCCGCAGGCACTGCCCTGCGGCCCACCAACGGGGCTGCGCAGTTTAGAGCCTGACGGCCATGCTGTCATCGCCGGCACCCGCAAGCGGTCCCTCATCCGGCGGACAGCTCCCAGGGCTCGCGCGGCGGCAGCGGCAGGCTGACGCCGGCCGCCTCGCACAGTCCGCGCAGACGCTCGTAAGGCATGGCCACGCGCAGGTGAAAATTGCCCTGCTCGTCCACGCTCTCGGCGCGTACTGCGTGATGCCCGAACAACTGCGCCCGCAGGCGCCCGGCGCCCGGCGGCAGCACCAGCTCCTGCTCGGCCAGCTCCGGCGCGATGCATTCGACGATCGCCTCGCGCAGCAACTCCAGTCCGGCACCGCTGCGCGCCGACACATAGACCCGCTGCGGGCGGCCGAGTTCGTCGCGCTCGATGCGGGGCGCCTCGTCGGGCCGCAGATCGATCTTGTTGAACACCTGCAGGCTCGGCACTTCCTCGGCGCCGATCTCGCGCAGCACCTCCTCCACCTGCTGGATGCGGCTCATGCGCTCGGGATCGGCGGCATCCACCACATGCAGCAGCAGGCGCGCCTCGCGCGCCTCTTCCAGCGTGGCGCGGAAGGCCGCGATCAGGTCATGCGGCAGATCGCGGATGAAACCCACGGTGTCGGCCAGCAGCACGGTGTCACCGGCCGGCAGCTGCAGGCGGCGCACGGTGGTGTCCAGTGTTGCGAACAGCTGGCTCGATGCAAAGGTGAGATCGCCGGTGAGCGCGTTGAACAGCGTGGACTTGCCGGCATTGGTGTAGCCCACCAGCGACACCGTCGGCACCTCGTTGCGTGCGCGTGCGGCGCGGCTCTGCGCGCGACGGCCGCGCACCGCCTCCAGATGACGCTTGAGGGTGCTGATGCGCTCGCGGATCAGGCGGCGGTCCATTTCCAGCTGGGTTTCGCCAGGGCCGCGCAGGCCGATACCACCGCCGCGCTGACGTTCCAGATGCGTCCAGCCGCGCACCAGGCGCGTGGCGATATGCTGCAACTGCGCCAGCTCCACCTGCAGCTTGCCCTCGTGGGAACGGGCGCGGGTGGCGAAGATGTCGAGAATCAGGCCCGAGCGGTCGAGCACGCGGGCCTTGAAGATCTTTTCGAGATTGCGCTCCTGGCTGGGCGAGAGCGCGTGATTGAAGATCACCAGTTCGGCCTGGCTCGCAGCCACGGCGTCGGCAATCTCCTGCGCCTTGCCGGAGCCGACGAACAGGCCGGGATCAGGCTCACGCCGGCTGCCGCCGATGACTTCGATCACCTCGGCGCCGGCCGAACGCGCCAGCTCGATGAATTCCTGGCGGTCGGACTCGAAATCCGCAAGCGGAAATTCGAGGTGGACCAGCAGCGCGCGCTGGCCCGCCTTGGGACGTTCAAACATGCGGGGAGGTCAGAGCCGGCGACCCGACGTCGCCGGCCTGCATGAGACGGATACAGCCTTCAAGCGGCGCCAGGCTCCGAGCCCTCACCTTCGTTCTCGGCATCGTAGACGCGTACCGCGCGCGCCGGCACCACGGTGGAAATGGCGTGCTTGTAGACCATCTGGCTGACGCTGTTACGCAACAGCACGACAAAGGAGTCAAAGGACTCGATCTGGCCCTGCAGCTTGATGCCGTTGACCAGGTAAATGGAAACCGGGATGCGCTCTTTGCGCAGCGCGTTCAGAAACGGTTCTTGTAGCGTATGACCTTTCGACATCGTAATTTCCTTATGTTCATCCGGGCTTACGTGGCCTGGATGTGAGTTGTGTACCGAGTGTAGCACGGCGCGGGCAGCTAGCCGCCCGCCGCTCGGTAGGCCGCAAGCGCCCGTTCGAACAGCTGCGGCTGACCCGGATCCAGCCACTGCAGATCCGGCTCCCGACGCAGCCAGGTGAGCTGCCGCTTGGCGAGCTGACGGGTGGCGGCAATCCCTTGCGCCACCGCCGCATCCAGGCTGCAGTGCCCGGCCAGATACTCCCAGAGCTGGCGATATCCGACCGCGCGAATCGACGGCAGTTCCGGATGCAGATCACCGCGCCGGTACAGAGCCTGCACTTCTTCGAGCAAACCTTGCGCCATCATCACCGCAAAACGCTGCTCGATACGATGATGCAGCTCACGGCGCTGCGGGGGATTGAGTGCCAGCTTGCACCAGCGATACGCCGAGGGTATCGCGCGTCCCTGCCGCTGACTGGCCGCCTGCCCGCTCAGCTCGATGATTTCCAGCGCGCGCTGCACGCGCTGCTGGTCGTTGGGATGCAGACGCGCGGCGATGACCGGGTCCAGCTCGGCCAGTCGCGCATGCAGCACCGAGCGCCCGAGTTCGCGCGCCTCGCGCTCCAGGCGCGCGCGCAGCTCGGGATCGGCCGAGGGCAGATCGCTCAGCCCCTGCGTCAGCGCCCGGAAATACAGCATGGTGCCACCCACCAGCAGCGGCTCACGCCCGCGCGCCCGGATCTCGCCGATCAGGCGCAGCGCGTCCTCGGCAAAGCGCGCCGCCGAATACGGCTCGCTGGGGTCGAGGATGTCGAGCAGATGGTGCGGCACCCGCGCGCGCATCGCGGCATCCGGCTTGGCACTGCCGATGTCCATGCCGCGATACACCAGGGCCGAATCCACCGAGATGATTTCCATGTCCAGCTGCCCGGCCAGCGCCAGCGCCAGCTCACTCTTGCCGGAGGCGGTGGGGCCCATCAGCAGGATGATGGGAGCGCTTGGATTCATAAACGCGATGATGGCAGTAGGCCGTACAGCCTAAATCAATGCGGGCGGCCGGGCGCGCTTCAAGCGCGTGCGAGCTTCGCTCGCACAAACCCGGTGACGCCATCCATGGCGCGACTGCCGATCCCGATTGAACCCCGGCCCGCGTTCGGCTCAAGCCGGCATGACATTGAGTCATGCCGGCCCTCGGGCCAAACGCTCCATGGCCGGGCGCGCTGAAGCGCGTGCGAGCTTCGCTCGCACAAGTAGCGCTTCAGCGCCCTCTCAGAAACAATCGATCCAGTTCGGCGAGCGTGATCTGTACCCAGGTCGGACGGCCGTGGTTGCATTGATTGGAAAGCTCGGTGGCTTCCATGTCGCGCAGCAAGGCGTCCATCTCCGGCAGGCTCAGGCGACGGTTGGCCTTGATCGCGGCCTTGCAGGCGACATCGGCGAGGATGCGCTGCTGGGCATCCAGGGCCTCACCGAAGTGGCTGATGCTGTCGCGCTGCGCCTCGTCGGCCACCAGTTCGCGCAGCAGGGTGGCGACATCGCTGCGCGCCAGCAGCGGCGGCAGGGCGCGGATCAGCACGCTGCCCGGACCGCTGCGATCCAGCTCGAAACCGTAGCGCAACAGTTCCTCGCGGCGCGCCTCGAGCGCATCGGCCTCGTCTTCGTGCAGATTCAGAGCCTCCGGCACCAGCAGGCGCTGCGCCGGTACCGCGCCCTCGGCAAGCTGGCGCTTGAGCCGTTCATAGACCACGCGCTCATGGCCGGCATGCGCGTCGATCAGCACCAGGCCCTGTTCGTTCTGCGCCAGGATGTAAATGCCCAGCACCTGCGCCAGCGCGGTGCCCAGGGGGCGATCCGTGGCCGGCACGGCGGCCGGCTCCGCCGGCTGCGCGTCGAAGGCAGGCGCAGGCTCGTAGCGCGGGGCCGGCTCGCGCAGATCCAGGCGCAGCGCTGCGGCGGCGGGAATGGGCCGCGGCACCGTGCCTGGCGCGCTGAATCCAGGCACCGCCGCCGGTGCTGCGGACTCACTGTGCAGACGCACCTGATGATGGTGCTCGGGCTCGGGCCGCAGGCGTCGCAGCAGCTGGTGCACGGCGGCGAACAGCAGATCATGCACGCGCGTGGCATCGCGAAAGCGCACCTCGGTTTTCTGCGGATGCACGTTGACATCCACCGCCGCCGGATCGATTTCCAGATACAGCACATAGGCCGGGTAATGCGTGGAATGCATGACATCGGCAAATGCGCGGCGCAGGGCGAAACCCATCAGGCGGTCGCGCACCAGACGGCCGTTGACGTAGAGATACTGCAGATCGGCCTGCGTGCGCGCGAAGGATGGCAGCCCCACCCAGCCGTGCAGGCGCATGCCCAGGCGCGACTCGTCCATCGCCACCGACTGCGCGAGAAACTCCTCGCCGCAGATCTCGCGCAGGCGCGCCAGACGCCCTTCCTCCCCGGCCGCGGGGACGAATTCATAGACCCGCCGCTTGTTGTGGCGCAGTGCCCAGCCGACGTCGAAGCGCGACAGCGCCAGCCGCGACACCGCCTGCTGAATCTGGCGGAACTCGGTGGCTTCCGACTTCAAGAACTTGCGCCGTGCTGGCGTGTTGAAGAACAGATCGCGCACCTCGATGCTGGTGCCCTGCGGATGCGCGGCCGGACGCGCCGCGCCTTCCACATCGCCGGCGCCGCCGATCTCCCAGGCATGCGCGGCCTCGGCACTGCGCGAGACCAGTTTCAGACGCGAGACCGAAAGAATGCTCGGCAGTGCCTCGCCCCGAAAGCCCAGCGTGGCGACGCGCTCCAGATCATCGAGTTCAGCGATCTTGCTGGTGGCGTGGCGGGTCAGCGCCAGCGGCAGCTCATCGCGGCTGATGCCACGGCCGTCGTCGCGGATGCGGATCAGCGCGCTGCCACCCTGCTCCACCTCGATCTCGATGCTGCGCGCGCCGGCGTCGAGACTGTTCTCGACCAGTTCCTTGACCACGGCGGCGGGGCGCTCGACGACTTCGCCGGCGGCAATCTGATTGACCAGAACGTCGGGGAGAATGCGGATCATCGCCGTATTCTAGCGAGGCGCCTGCACACGCCGGCGAAGTCGTCGAGCGCAGCGTGCCTGAAGCCGTCCATGGCGCGACCTTGAACCTCGATCCAACCCCGGCCCGGCCATCCATGGCCGGGCGTTCGCCCCCTGGCGAAGCCTTGCTTCGCCAGGGACTCACCCGGCGGCAATCTGATTGACCAGAACGTCGGGGAGAATGCGGATCATCGCCGTATTCTAGCGAGGCGCCTGCACACGCCGGCGAAGTCGTCGAGCGCAGCGTGCCTGAAGCCGTCCATGGCGCGACCTTGAACCTCGATCCAACCCCGGCCCGGCCATCCATGGCCGGGCGTTCGCCCCAGGCGAGGCTCAGCTCAATGCACTTTCCGCGACTTGCCGGCGCGATGCTCGGCCGACTTCTGCGGCTTGTTGCCGCCGCCGTGGCCGTGCGCGCCACCACGACCCTGCGGGCCATAGCGCTTCTGCGGCTGCTGTCGGGGTGATTTGCGGTTCTGGCTCATGTCCTGATCTTCCGATGGGGTCGACGAGGCCGCGCCGGGCTCGAAGCCGGCCACCTCAAAGCTCTGCAGCTGCCGCCGCAGCAATTTCTCGATGCCGCGCAGATCATCCCGTTCATCACGGCTGACCAGGGAGAAGGCCTCGCCGGCCTGCCCGGCGCGACCGGTGCGGCCGATGCGATGCACATAGTCTTCCGGCACGTTCGGCAGTTCGAAGTTCACCACCTGCGGCAGCTGCTCGATGTCCAGACCGCGCGCGGCGATGTCGGTGGCCACCAGCATGCGTAGCGTGCCGTCCTTGAATTCCGCCAGTGCGCGGGTGCGCGCGTTCTGGCTCTTGTTGCCATGCAGGGCGGCGGCGCGGATGCCGGCCTTCTCCAGCTTTTCCACCAGACGGTTGGCGCCGTGCTTGGTGCGCGTGAACACCAGGGTCTGCTGCCAGTTATAACCCTTGGCCAGATGAATCAGCAGCTCGGCCTTGCGCGACTGGTCGACGAACAGCACGCGCTGCTGCACGGTCTCGGCGGCGGAGTTGCGCGGCGCGATGTCGATGGTCACCGGCTCGTGCAGCAGACCTTCGGCGAGCTTGCGGATGTCCGGCGAGAAGGTGGCCGAGAACAACAGGTTCTGGCGCTTGCCCGGCAGCAGCTTGATGACGCGGCGGATGTCGTGGATGAAACCCATGTCGAGCATGCGGTCGGCCTCGTCCAGCACCAGCACCTCGATCCTGGACAGGTCGATGGTCTTCTGTCCGGCGTGGTCGAGCAGACGCCCCGGCGTGGCCACCACGATCTCGGCACCGCGGGCCAGGGCCTCGATCTGCGGATTGATGCCCACGCCGCCGAACACCAGCACGGTGCGCAAAGCCTGCAGATGCTTGCCGTAGGTACGCACGGACTCCAGCACCTGCGCCGCCAGTTCGCGTGTGGGCACCAGCACCAGCACGCGCGGCTGCCTGGCGGCGGACTTCAGGGGCTTTTCCTGCAGGCGCTGCAGGATCGGCAGGGTGAAGGCGGCGGTCTTGCCGGTGCCGGTCTGCGCGGCGGCCAGCAGATCATGCCCGGCGAGAATTTCGGGGATGGCGCGCGCCTGAATCGGCGTGGGCGTCTGATAGCCCTCGTCGCTCAGGGCGCGCAGCAGGGCGGGCGCGAGGCGCAGGGCCTCGAAAGTGGGAAGCTCGGATGACATTGCAAAAACTCCTGAACGCCTGTGCCGAACGCTTTCGCGCCGGGCCGGTTCAGGACGCATGAATTGGATAATGAGTAAACGCCACGGCTCTGTCCTGTCGGGCAAAACCTGAAGTGCGCTGTAACGCGACTTGACCACCGTCAACCGGAATACGGTGTCACGCGTGCTGTGCAGTATAGCGATGTGTCGCGGTTTGACCTAATCTTGCACCTGACGACACGCAAATCGCGTGCCGCCTCATAACAGATGCCAGCCCAATAAGCGAGACCCGAAATGAAACGACTGCTCCCGCTGACCCTGCTCCTCGCTGCCGTGGCCACGCCTGTCGCGGCCGACATGTTCAAGGACCTCAAGGAGACGGCCAAGCAGACCGCCACTCAGAAGGCCGCCGAAAAACTCAATCTGCCGACGGCCGCCCCGGTCAATGCCAAGGTCTATCTGATTGCGCCCGCCAATGGCGCCACGGTGAGCAGCCCGGTGAAAGTGGTGTTCGGCCTGTCCGGCGCGGGCGTTGCGCCGGCCGGCGTGCAGAAGGAAAACACCGGTCATCACCATCTCTTGATCGACCAGCCAACCTACGACGCCACCCTGCCGCTGCCCGCCACCGACCAGATCAAGCATTTCGGCGGCGGTCAGACCGAAGCCTTGCTGGACCTCAAGCCGGGCAAGCACACGCTGCAGCTGATGTTCGCCGACTGGAAGCACCAGCCCTTCAATCCGGCGGTGGTGTCGGAGCAGATCACCCTCACTGTCAAGTAAGCCCGGCCCGGTTCACATCCCCCCGTCTTCCCATAAGCAGACAAGATGAAATCCACACTCGGCCTGCGTCTGGGTCAATCCCTGACCATGACGCCCGCGTTGCAGCAGGCGATCCGCCTGCTGCAGTTGTCCAGCCTCGATCTGCAACAGGAAATCGAACAGGCCCTGGAATCCAACATCCTGCTGGAACGCGAGGACGGCGTGGAACCCGTGGAAGCGGAGGTGGCCAGCGCCGAAACCGCAGAAGCGGCGGAGACCGCGATGGCCGCCAGCGAATCCGGCGGCGATCCCAAGAGCCTGGAGCTGGACAACAGCCGCGAGATTCCGGATGAAATGCCGGTGGACGCCAACTGGAGCGATGTCTTCGACGAGCCGCCCAGCGGCCCACGCAACAGTGACGACGACGAGCTGCACGATTTCCTCGAAGCCAATCTGCACGGCCGTGTCAGCCTGCACGAGCATCTGCTGGAGCAGGCACGCGTCGCCGATTTCGCCGGCGACGAGATCGACATCGCCGAGCACCTGATCGACTCCATCAACGAAGACGGCTACATCGAGAACTGGGCGGAGCTCAGCGCCCTGCTGCAGCGCCAGTTCGGCGTGAGCCTGGAAACCGTGGAAGCGGTGCTGGCCAAGGTGCAGGACTTCGACCCCACCGGCGTCGGCGCCCGTGACCTGGGCGAGTGCTTGAGCCTGCAGCTGGAACTGATGTCCTCGCGCACGCCGGGCATCGGCACCGCCATGCGCCTGATCAAGCAGCACATGGTACTGCTGGCGCGCCGCGACCCCGCCGCCATGGTCCGCGCCACCGGCCTGCCGATGGCGGAAATCGAACTGGCGCTGGCCCTGATCCGCACCCTGCAGCCGCATCCGGGCCGCCCCTTCCAGGCCCATGAGCCGGATTACGTGACACCGGATGTGTTCGTGGCCAAGAAGAACGGCCGCTGGGTGGTGAGCCTGAACCCGGAACACACCCCGCGCCTGCGCCTGAACCAGCACTATCAGGGCATGATCCGCCGCGCCGACAGCTCGCGCGACCAGCTGGTGCTCAAGCAGCACCTGCAGGAGGCGCGTTACTTTTTGAACAGTCTGGAAGCGCGCAATGAAACTCTTTTGCGGGTGGCGCAGTCGATAGTTGAAGAACAGCGCGCTTTCCTGGATTATGGGCCCGAAGCGATGCGCCCTATGGTATTGCGCGATATCGCCGAGCAGCTGGGCATCCATGAATCGACCGTTTCACGCGCCACAGCCAACAAGTACATGCTCACGCCACGTGGGCTGTTCGAGCTCAAGTTCTTCTTTTCCAGCCACGTCCAGACCACGGGCGGCGGCGTCTGCTCCGCAACCGCCATCCAGGCCATGATCAAACGCATGATCTCGGCCGAAGACGCCGTTCGTCCGCTGTCCGACGCCACCTTGTCGGAGCTGCTGCTCAAGGAGGGCATACAGGTTGCTAGACGTACCGTAGCCAAGTATCGCGAAGGCCTGGGCATCCCGCCCTCGCACGAGCGCAAACCGCCGACGTGACGCACGCCTGAGATGGGTGCGACGACGGCCAACCAAGTAGTACCCGTTGTATGCAAGTAAGGAGCGAGTCGATGAACCTGAATATCTCTGGTCACCATGTCGATGTCACACCGCCGCTGCGCGAGTACGTCATGGCCAAGCTCAAGCGCCTGGAACGGCATTTTGATCACCTGATATCAGCCGAAGTCATCCTCACCGTCGAAAAGCTCACCCAGAAGGCCGAAGCCACCATCCACGCCAGCGGCGCCAACCTGCACGCCGTGGCCAGCGAAGCCGATATGTACGCGGCCATCGATGTGATGACCGACAAGCTCGATCAGCAGACACGCCGTCACAAGGAAAAGCTGCGTGATCACCACCAGAAGGAAGCGCACAAGCGTATGGCGCTTTGAGTAAAATGAGCGGTCAAGGCCCGGCTCTTGCAGGCCGGGCTTTTTTTTGGCCCTTGAGGACCCCCTACAAAATGAAAATCGCCGAAATCCTGTCAGCGGATCGCGTCAGCAGCGGACCGAGCTTCACCAGCAAGAAGAAGGCGCTGGAAGAGCTGGCACAGCTGCTGGCCAAGGGCGCAAGCAATCTGTCGCCCAGCGATGTGCTGACCAGCCTGAGTGCGCGCGAGAAGCTCGGCAGCACCGGTCTGGGTCACGGCGTGGCCATTCCGCACGGTCGCATCGCCGGCGTGGAGAACAGCATCGGCGCGATCATGCGCCTCAAGCATCCGCTCGATTACGACGCGCACGACGGCCATCCCGTCGATCTGATTTTCGGTCTGCTGGTGCCGCACGGCGCCACCGAAGCACACCTCAAGCATCTGGCCGCCATCGCCGAGATGTTCTCCGACGAAGTGTTCTGCAAGAAGGCACGCGCCGCCAGCGACAGCCAGGCGCTCTATCAGCTGATCGCCGACTACAACCCGGCCTGACATCACGCCGGCCGCCACCGCCCGGCCTTGCCGCCATGCCCAGCGCCGCCGCGCAGAGCACCGTGCACGGCGTGCTGCTGCGCGTGATGGGCGTGGGCGTACTGCTCACGGGCGCCAGCGGCGTCGGCAAAAGCGAGCTGGCCCTGGAACTGGTGACCCGCGGCCACCAGCTGGTGGCCGACGACGCGGTGGAGCTGCGCCGGCATCGAGGTCGCCTGATCGCCTTCGCACCACGCCTGCTGCGCGGTTTTCTCGAAGCACGCAGCCTGGGCATCCTCAACATCCGCCGTCTCTACGGACCACACAGCATCGCCGCACGCTGCGAGCTGGAGCTGCTGCTGCGCCTGGAAGCACCGCAGCTGCTGCGCGACGATGGCCAGGAACGTCTCGGCGGTCGTCGCGGCAGCGTGGAACTGCAGGGCTTTCACCTGCCGGAAATCTCCATTCCGATCCGCCTCGGGCATAATCTCGCCGTGCTGGTGGAAGCCGCCTGCCGCGACCTGCGCCTGCGTCAGCAGGGCTACCGCGCCGACGACGATCTGATCCAGCGCCAGCAGCAGGAAATCCTCAAGGGCAGCAGAACCTCGAAACAGACTTGAAGTCGTGACGGCCGATCCCTCCCGCCCAGATACCGCAGCGCCGCCATGAAGCTGGTCTTCGTCAGTGGCCTGTCGGGCGCCGGCAAGACCGTGGCGCTCAAGCAGTACGAGGACATCGGCTATTACTGCATCGACAACCTGCCGCTGCACATGGTCGGCCCCTTCATCCGCCGCGCGCTCAAGCGCAGCGACGGCCGCTATGAACGTCTCGCCATCGGCATCGACGCACGCGAAAGCCCGCAGGAGATCGCGCGCTTTCCCCGCTATCTGGAATCACTGCGCGTACAGGGCGTGGAAATCCGCGTGATCTTCCTGCGCGCCGACGACTCGGTGCTGCTGCAGCGTTACTCGGAGACGCGCCGCCGCCATCCGCTGGCACAGGGCGAGCTGGGTCTGGCCGAGGCGATCCGCAACGAGCGCGCGCTGCTGGCGCCCATCGCCAATGTCGCCGACGCCACCATCGACACCTCGCTGAAGAACCTGCACGCCCTGCGCGAAGAGATCCAGGCGCAGGTGCCCGGCGGCGGCAAGCTCTCGGTGCTGCTGATGTCCTTCGGCTTCAAGCACGGCATCCCCGAAGACGCCGACTTCGTGTTCGACGTGCGCTGCCTGCCCAATCCGCACTGGCAGAACGAGCTGCGCCAGCTCAGCGGCTGCGACGCGCCGGTGGCCGCCTGGCTGGAGCAGCATGCGATCACCGGCCATCTGTATCAGGACATCCATGACTTCCTGCTGCGCTGGCTGCCCGAGTATGAGAAGCAGGACCGCGTATACCTGACCGTGGCCCTGGGCTGCACCGGCGGCCAGCATCGCAGCGTGTATCTGGTGGAACGTCTGGGCGAAGCCTTCCGTGGCCGCATCGCGCATCTGGCGGTGCGCCATCGCGAGCTCTGGGCCGGCGAGGCGGGCCAGTCATGAGCATCGGCGTACTGCTGGTCACGCATGGCAAGCTCGGGCATCACCTGCTCGACACGCTCACCGACATGATGGATCAGCTGCCGCTGGCCACCGATGTGCTGGAAGTGCGGCGCGTGCAGGCCCATGAGGTGCTGATCAATCAGGGCCGCAAGATGATCGAGCGCCTGGATTCCGGTGACGGCGTGCTGATACTCACCGATGCCTTCGGCTCCACGCCCAGCAATATCGCCAACAAGCTGGCCGTGGCACAGCGCGTACTGGTGATCGCCGGCGTCAATCTGCCGATGCTGGTGCGCATCTTCAATTATCCGCGACTGTCCCTGGAGGACATGGCCAGAAGCGCCGTGGAAGGCGGCGCGCGCGGCATCATCCTCTGTCCCCCAACGTCCTGAAGCACAGGAGCCTGAACCCGTGGAACGCAAGGTGCTCATCGTCAACATGCTCGGCCTGCACGCGCGCGCCGCCGCGCGGCTGGTGACGCTGGCGTCCAAATTCGAGGCCGATGTGCGGGTGCGCAAGGACAGCCGCGAAGTCAGCGGCAAGTCGATCATGGGCGTGATGATGCTGGCCGCCGCCAAGGGCACCGAACTCACCCTGATCGCCGAAGGCCCCGACGCCGCAGAGGCCCTGGACGAGCTGGAAGCCTTGGTGGCGGATCGGTTTGGAGAAGAAGCGTGAGGCCTCCGATGCAAGACCGGCGACAGGGCCAGCGACGGCGCGCGCCGGTCGGCACCTCTCCGGCCTCAAGCCGCGCGGAGCACTGCCCGGCATGAGCCTCTGGCTGACCGGCATCGGCGTCTCGCGCGGCATTGCCATTGCACGCGTGCAGAAGCTGCAGGCGGGCGATCTGGAGATTCCGGAGCGCGCGCTGGCCGCCGGGGAAGTCGACGCCGAGGTGATGCGCTTTGCCGCCGCGCATGGCATCGCCCGCCAGCAGCTGCGCGAGGTGCGCGCGCAGATTCCCGCCGGCACGCCCAGCGACATCGCCGCCTTCATCGACACCCACATCCTGATGCTCGATGACCGCTCGATCACCGACGGCACCGTGCAGACCATCCGCAACCAGCGCATCAACGCCGAGGCGGCGCTGCGCAAGACCCGCGACGCGCTGATCGCGGTGTTCGAGCAGATGGAAGACCCTTATCTGCGCACCCGCCGCGACGATGTCAGCCATGTCTGCGGCCGCATCCTGCGCGTGCTGCTCAAGTCCGAGCGCCAGCTGCCGCAGCGCAGCGGACAGACCGAACCCTTCCTGGTGGTGGCCGACGACATCACGCCGGCCGACATCATCCTGCTCTCCCAACAGCACGTCAGCGCCTTCGTCACCGAGTACGGCGGCCCGCTTTCGCACACCGCGATCCTGGCGCGTTCCCTGGGCATTCCCGCCGTGGTGGGCCTGCGCGACGCGCGCCGCCTGCTGCGCGACGGCGAGACCGTGGTGCTCGACGGCGAGGCCGGCCATGTGCTGGCCGATCCCGATGCGCTGGCCCTGGACTTCTATCGCGCCAAGCAGCGCGCGCAGGCGCAGTACCGCGCCAATCTGATCCGCCTGAAAGGCCGCGAGGCGATTTCGCGCGACGGCCTGCATCTGCGCCTGCTCGCCAATATCGAGCTGCCCGAGGATGCCAAGGTCGCGCAGGAAAACGGCGCCGAAGGCGTGGGCCTGTACCGCACCGAATTCCTGTACATGAACCGCAAGGATCTGCCCAGCGAAGAGGAGCAGTACGAGGCCTATGCACGCATCGTGCAGGCGGTGGCCGGACCGATCACCATCCGCACGCTCGATCTGGGCGCCGACAAGCAGGTGGACTCCGGACGCTCGCAGGGACCGACGCCGAACAATCCGGCGCTGGGGCTGCGCGCCATCCGCCTGTGCCTGAAGGAACCCGATCTGTTCCGCGTGCAGATCCGCGCGCTGCTGCGCGCCTCCAGCCTGGGCCGTGCGCAGATCATGCTGCCGATGATCTCCAGCGTGCAGGAATTCCGCCAGGCCTGCGCGGTGATCGATGCCGCGCGCCTGGAGCTGATCGCCGAAGGCAAGCAGCTGTCGGGCGAAGTGCCGGTGGGCGCCATGATCGAGGTGCCGGCGGCGGCGCTGGCCGCGCCCTGGCTGGCGCGCCAGGCGCGCTTCTTTTCCATCGGCACCAACGACCTCATCCAGTACACGCTCGCCATCGACCGCGTCGACGACGAGGTGAACTATCTCTATGACCCCCTGCACCCGGCGGTGCTGCAGCTGATCAGCCGCACCATCGAGGCCGGCAATGCCGCCGGCATCGAAGTGGCGATGTGCGGCGAAATGGCCGCCGACCCCAAGTACACGCGCCTGCTGCTGGGCCTGGGCCTGCGCGAATTCTCCATGCATCCGGAAGCGCTGCTGGAGATCAAGCAGATCATCATCGAGTCCGACGTCGGCGCGCTGCGCAAGGAAGTGGCGAGCCTGATGCAAAGCCAGGACCTACAGGAAATGCGCGAACGCATCAACGCCCTCGGCGGCCATTGAGCGGCACCCGGCGACCGCCGGAAAAAAATCCAGCACAGACGCATGCGCGCGAGCTAAGCTCGCGCCATCTACCGATGATCAACGCTCATGGCGGAACGCGCAGGCAATAGCGACGCGGTCGAGCGGCTGCGCGAGCGGCTGACCGGCGGCCGCCTGCTGTCCGTGCGTCGCGCCCTGCACGCACTCAATCCCGCCGAACTCGCCTCGCTGCTCGAATCCCTGCCGCCCCGGCATCGCCGCCTGGTCTGGAACATGGTGGAGCGCGACGACGAGGGCGAGGTGCTGCTGCACCTGGGCGAGGAAGTGCGCGCCGGCCTGATGCGCGAGATGGATGTGAAGGAGCTGGTGGCCGCCGCCGGCGATCTGGACATCGATGATCTGGCCGATCTCATCGAGCATCTGCCGGAGTCGGTGACGCAGCAGGTGGTCAAGGCCCTGGACACCCAGGACCGCGCGCGCCTGGAGCGGGTGCTGGCCTACGAGGCCGACAGCGCCGGCGGCCTGATGAACACCGACGCGGTCACGGTGCGCGGCGACGTCACGCTCGATGTGGTGCAGCGTTATCTGCGCCTGCGCGGCGAGCTGCCGCCGCACACCGATGCCTTGTTCGTGGTCGATCGCCAGGGCCACTATCGCGGGGTGCTGACCCTGGAGCGGGTGCTGACCCGCGACGCCGAGACCCTGGTCAGCGCCGTGATGGATGAGGAACGCACCGCCCTGCCCGCGACCCTGGCGGCCGAGCGCGTGGCGCAGCACTTCGAAGACGCGGACCTGCTGTCCGCCGCCGTCATCGACGAGCAGGGCCTGCTGCTGGGCCGCATCACCGTGGACGATGTGCTGGATGTGATCCGCAAGGATGCGGAACGCAAGCTGATGTCGCTGGCGGGTCTGACCGAGGACGAGGACATCTTCGCGCCGGTGCGCGGCGCCACGCGCCGCCGCGCGATCTGGCTGGGCATCAATCTGCTCACCGCGTTTCTGGCCTCTTCGGTGGTGGATCTGTTCCAGGGCACCATCAGCCAGGTGGTGGCACTGGCGGTGCTGATGCCCATCGTCGCGAGCATGGGCGGCATCGGCGGCTCGCAGACCCTGACCCTGATGATCCGTGGCCTGGCCCTGGGCCAGATCGGCTCCGGCAACACGCGCTTTCTGCTGCGCAAGGAACTGCTGGTGGCCGCGATCAACGGCCTGCTCTGGGCGCTGGTGGTGGGCGCGGTGGCGCTGCTGTGGTTCAAGAGCTGGCCGCTGGCGCTGGTGGTGGGCCTGGCCATCGTCATCAATCAGACCATCGCGGCGCTGGCCGGCATCTTCGTGCCGCTCACGCTCAAGCGCATGGGCATCGATCCGGCGCTGGCCGGCAGCGTGATTCTCACCACCTTCACGGATGTCTGCGGCTTCTTCAGCCTGCTGGCGCTGGGCACGCTGATACTGCTTTGACGCGGCGCCAGCGCGCCTGTTCAGCCGCGCGCTACTCCGGCACCCAGCGCTTGCCGAGTTTTCGCGCCAGCGTGCGCCGGTGCATGCCCAGGCGCCGCGCGGTTTCCGAGATGTTGAAGCCGGTTTCCGCCAGCGTCTCGTGGATGCGCTCCCATTCCAGGGTCTTGATCGAGGTCGGCCGCGCTGCCACCGGCGTCTCCACATCGCCCGGCTCGCGCGTGAATGCGGCTTCGATATCGTCGGTGTTGGACGGCTTGACCAGATAGTTGCAGGCGCCCAGCTTGATCGCCTCCACAGCGGTGGCGATGCTGGCAAAGCCGGTGAGCACCACGATCAGCATCTGCGGATCGTGCTGCGCGAGCGCCTGCACCACCGCCAGACCCGACTCGCTGCCCAGCTTCAGATCCACCACCGCGTACCTCGGCTGATGTTCGCGCAGCAGGGCCTGCACATCCTCCAGCTTGTCGGCCATCAGCACCTGGTAATCGCGACGCTCGAAGGAGCGCTTGAGGGTGCGCGCAAACGCCGCATCGTCCTCCACGATCAGCAGCTGCCTCGGGGTGTCAGGACTCATGCGACCCTCCAATCGCCAGCGAGGCCAGCGGCAGGCTCATGCTCACCAGCGCGCCGCCGCCGATGAGGTTCTCCGCCGTGACGCTGCCGCCCAGCTTGCGGATCACATTGACCACCAGGAACAGACCTAGACCGCCGCCGGGCTTGCCCTTGGTGGACTGATAGGGCTTGCCCAGCTGCGCCAGAATCTCCGGCGCGAAGCCCCGCCCGAAATCGCGCACCTGCATGCTCAGGGTCTGTGCCGTGCAGCGCACCTCGAAGGCCAGCCACTGCGGCGAAGCCTCCAGGGCATTGTCCAGCACATTGCAGATCACCTGCTTGAGCGCCGAGTCGGAGACGATGCTCAGGTCGGCAGGCAGCTCCGCGTCCTGATCGAAGTCGTAGTCCAGGGTCGGCACATGCCGCTTGGCGCGCCACTCCGCCACCAGTTCATCCATGAAGCGCTGCGGCGTGGTGATGCCCAGCGACTCACCGCGCGCCTCGCCGGCGGAGAGCAGAATGCCGGTGACGATGGTCTTGCAGCGCCGCACCTGCTCCTCCATGTCGCCGATCTCTTCCAGCAGCTCGGGCCGGTCGCGAAACTCCGGCATGCGCCGCCAGTCGCCGAGAATCACCGAGAGTGTCGCCAGCGGCGTGCCCAGCTCGTGCGCGGCACCCGAGGCCAGAAGGCCCATGCGCACGATCAGATCCTCTTCCACCTCGCGCTGGCGCAGCTCGGCCAGGCGCTCCTCGCGGCCGCGCAGGATCGAGGTGATGCGGTTGACGAAAATCACCAGCAGGCCGGCGTTGAGCGCAAAGCAGACCAGCATGCCCAGGATGTGCAGCTCGAACAGCGTGTAGCGGCTGTGCTCCGGCAGCTGCAGGGGCTGGTAATACTTGGTCAGCGCCGTGAAGCAGACCGTGGTCAGGCCGACGATCATCCAGGTCAGCCAGCCGTCCAGCAGCATCGCCGCCAGCGTCACCTGCAGCAGGTACAGGAACACGAAGGGATTGGTGGCGCCGCCGCTGCAGTACAGCAGCGCGGTCAGCACCGCCACGTCGCCGCAGAGGCCGAAGAAAATCTGCCAGCGGTAGACCGTGGCATTGCGCTGCGGGAAAAACAGGCTGAACAGGTTCAGGCAGATCAGGATGGAGATGACATTGGCCATCTGCACCAGAGGCAGCCGCACCTCGTACATCTGCACCACGTAGACGATGGTCAGGATCTGCCCGATCACCGCGATCCAGCGCAGCTGCACCATCTGGATCATGTTCTGCCGGCCGACGCTGTCCAGCGCCAGCCGGATCAGGGCGCTGCGCCGCGCCGCGCCACGTAGGGAGGATGCGATTGCCATGGCCGCCATGCTAGCGGCAGCGTCGGCGGCTTGCAGCGTGGTGGCGGGCTTGGGGGTGCTGCGGGGGAAGCAATCACGCCAAGACGCAAAGGACGCGGAGGCGCACAAAGCTCAGCAGTGGCGGCATCTGTGATTCCCGCTCGCGGGTGAATGGCAAGGAGCGGCGCCATAGCGCCCTTTTGCGCCTCGGCGTGATTCCTTCAATCAACGCCGGGCGCCGCGCCACTTCAGCGCCGCTCAGGCTCGCGGTAGAGCAGCCACAGCCCCAGCAGGGACAGGCCGGCCAGGCCAAACCAGGTGAGCGCGTAGACCAGATGACTGTTGTGGAAGCGGATCACGGTGAGTCCGCCCACCGGCCAGTCCTGCGTGGGCATGGCCTCGGCATCGACGAAGAACGGCGCGGTGTGCGCGGCGTCCAGCTTCAGGGCGGAGCTGATGGCGGCGACGTCGCGCGAATGCCAGCGGCCGGCGGCCGGATCGTTGTCGCGCAAAAACCCGCCGCCCGGCTCACTGCGGCGCAGCAGGCCGGTGACCACGTATTGCGAAAACCCCTGCCCGGCCAGGAACTCGCGGTGCGCGGCATCGACATAACCGCGATTGATCAGCACCACGCTGCCATCGGACAGGCGCAGCGGGCTGAGCACCCAGAAACCCGGGCCGCGCTCGGTGACGGCCTGGGTGAACACGGTCTGCGCCAGCAGCTCACCGGACAGCTGCAGGCGGCGGTATTCCTCCGCCCGGGCATCGAGCCGCGCCCAATCCGCCTGCGCATGCACCGGCGTCGGCATGGCGTGCACGCGCGCCTCGACGCGTGCGATCAGGTCCAGCTTCCACGCCCGCCTTTGCAGCTGCCAGCTGCCCAGCGCCAGAAATGCGGCGCAGAGCAGCAGCAGACCCAGCGCCAGCACGCGCCGGCGCCCGGGCGAGGTCACGGCATCTCGCGCATCTCGTGCGCGCTGCTCGGCATCATGTTGGTATTCATGTGATACATCACCCAGAGCGATCCGGACAGGGCGATCACCACCAGCACGCTGGTGAAGATCAGCGCCAGCATATTCCAGCCGCCCTCGGAATGGGTGTTCATGTGCAGGAAGTAGATCATGTGCACCACGATCTGCACCGCACCCAGGGCCAGGATGATCGCCGTGGTGGCCTTGTGATTGGCCAGCACATCGCCCATCACCAGCCAGAACGGAATGGCGGTGAGAATCACCGACAGCACGAAACCGATCAGATAGCTGCGCAGGCTGCCGTGCGCCGCGCCGCCCTCGCCGTGCTCGTGGCCGTGATCGTGACCGTGGACATGCGGCTCGTGGCCGGCTTCATGGTGCGTGGCGCTCATCGCAGCATTCCCATCAGATAAACGTAGGTGAAGACGCCGATCCAGACCACGTCCAGAAAGTGCCAGAACAGCGACAGGCAGCTCAGGCGCCGGCAGTTGGCGGCGGTGAGGCCGTGCTTGCCCACCTGCACCATCAGCGTGATCAGCCAGATGATGCCGAAGCTCACGTGCAGACCGTGCGTGCCGACCAGGGTGAAGAAGGACGACAGGAAGGCGCTGCGCTGCGGGCCGGCGCCCTCATGAATCAGGTGCGCGAACTCCTTGAGCTCCAGACCGACGAAGGCCGCGCCGAACAGACCGGTGATGGCCAGCCAGATCAGGGTTGCCTGCTTGCGGCCGCGCGCCATTTCCAGCATGGCAAAGCCGTAGGTGATGGACGAGAACAGCAGCATGGCGGTGTTGACCGCCACCACGTCCAGCTCGAACAGATCCTTCGGCGAGGGGCCGGCGGCGTAGCTGCCGCCCAGCACGCCGTACATGGCGAACAGCATGGCGAACACCAGGCAGTCGCTCATCAGGTACAGCCAGAAGCCGAGCATCGTGCCGTTTTCGACATGATGCTCGTGCTTCAGATAAAACTCCGGCGCGGCGCCCGGGGCGGTGACAGTGCTATGGCTCATGGTCGGGCCTCAGACGGATGCGAGCTGCTGCGTGCGCGCGTCTTCCACGCGGCGCACCTGCTCGGACTTGATGTAGAAGTCGCGCTTGTAGTTGAAGGTGTGGATGATCGCGGACAGCACCAGGCTGAAGAACGCCGCCGCGCCCAGCCACCAGATGTGCCAGATCAGGGCGAAGCCGCACACCGCGCTGATCGACGCCAGGGTGAAACCGGCCGCCGTGCCGCTGGGCATGTGGATGTCGATGAAGCCCTTCTGCGGACGCACATAGCCGCGCTGCTTCATATCCCACCAGGCGTCCTGGTCATGCACCACCGGCGTGAACGCGAAGTTGTATTCCGGCGGCGGCGAGGACGTGGACCATTCCAGGGTGCGCGCGTTCCAGGGATCGCCCGAGACATCACGCAGCGACTCGCGGTCGCGGATGCTCACCACCAGCTGGATCAGGAAGCTGAGGATGCCGAGCAGGATCAGGAAGGCGCCGATGGCGGCAATCACGAACCAGATCTGCAGCGAGGGATCATCGAAGTGGCTGACGCGGCGCGTCACGCCCATCAGGCCCAGCACGTAAAGCGGCATGAAGGCGAGCAGGAAGCCCACCAGCCAGAACCAGAACGAGCACTTGCCCCAGAACTCGTTGAGCCTGAAGCCGGCGACCTTGGGGAACCAGTAGGAGATGGCGGCGAACACGCCGAACACCACGCCGCCGATGATCACATTGTGGAAGTGCGCGATCAGGAACAGCGAGTTGTGCAGCACGAAGTCGGCCGGCGGCACCGCCAGCAGCACGCCGGTCATGCCACCGATCACGAAGGTGAGCATGAAGCCGATGGTCCAGAGCATGGGCAGCTCGAAACGGATGCGGCCGCGATACATGGTGAACAGCCAGTTGAACATCTTCGCGCCCGTGGGGATCGAGATGATCATGGTGGTGATGCCGAAGAAGCTGTTGACGCTGGCGCCCGAGCCCATGGTGAAGAAGTGATGCAGCCACACCAGATAGGACAGGATGGTGATCACCACCGTGGCGTAGACCATCGAGGTGTAGCCGAACAGGCGCTTGCCGCTGAAGGTGGCCACCACTTCGGAGAACACGCCGAACACCGGCAGGATCAGGATGTAGACCTCGGGGTGGCCCCAGATCCAGATCAGGTTCACGTACATCATCGGGTTGCCGCCGAGATCGTTCGTGAAGAAATTGGTGTCGACGTAGCGGTCCAGCGAGAGCAGCACCAGCACCGCGGTCAGCACCGGGAAGGCGGCGACGATCAGCACGTTGGTGCACAGCGCGGTCCAGGTGAACACCGGCATCTTCATCAGCGTCATGCCCGGCGCGCGCATCTTGACGATGGTCACGATCAGGTTCACGCCCGAGAGCAGGGTTCCGACACCGGCGATCTGCAGCGCCCAGATGTAGTAGTCCACACCCACGTCGGGGCTGTAATCCAGGCCCGAGAGCGGCGGATAGGCCAGCCAGCCGGTCTTGGCGAACTCGCCGACGAACAGCGAGAGCATGACCAGCATCGCGCCGGCCACGGTCATCCAGTAGCTGAAGTTGTTGAGGAAGGGGAAGGCCACGTCGCGCGCGCCGATCTGCAGCGGCACCACGTAGTTCATCAGGCCCGTCACCAGCGGCATGGCCACGAAGAAGATCATGATCACGCCGTGGGCGGTGAAGATCTGGTCGTAGTGATGCGGCGGCAGATAGCCGAGGTTGTCGCCGAAGGCCATGGCCTGCTGCAGGCGCATCATGATGGCGTCGGCGAAGCCGCGCAGCATCATCACCAGACCCAGGATGATGTACATCACGCCGATGCGCTTGTGGTCGATGCTGCACACCCACTCACGCCAGATATAGCCCCACTTGCCCAGCTTGGTCACCCAGGCGAACACCCCCAGGCCGGCCAGCGCGGTGCCGATGAAGGTCCAGAGCAGAATCGGCTCGTGGTAGGGAATGGCCGCAAGGCTCAGGCGGCCGAACAGCAGGTTCATGAGGTCGGAACGTTCTTGCATGGTCTTATCTCGTCACCGTGGCGGCAGCGGCCAGGGTGTTGGTGTCCGTCAGGAAGCTGAGCGTCTCGCCTTGCGGCTGCGCGCGGGTTGGGCTGGCTTCCACGGCGCTTCGCGCGGCCTTCTCCCCTGCGCCCTCGCCCGCGAGCGGGGCAAGAGCAGCCTGGCCACGCTCGCTCGCGCACAGCGACATCACGTAATCGCGACGGCGCTCCTCGTCGTAGCGCAGACGCGCCACGTTGTGGATGCCGGCCAGGCCCAGGCCGCCGCGCGCGTCGATGGCCATCATGTCGCGCATGCACATCTTGTTGGGATCGACGCAGAGATTGAGCACCTTGTCGAACAGCTGCGGCGCCACCTTGGCGTAGTAACGCACCGGATCGCGACGGCTGGGCTTCTCCAGGGCGCGATAGGCCTCGCGGCTGAGTTCGTCACCGCTGTTGCGCGCGCGCTTCACCCAGTTGTCGAAATCCAGTTCCGACATGCCCAGGAAGCGGAAGCGCATGTCGGAGAAGCCGGCGCCGCTGTAATTGGCGGAGAAGCCTTCGTAATCACCGGCGGTGTTGATCACCGCATGCAGCTTGGTCAGCATCGCCGGCATGGCGTAGATCTGGCCGGCCAGCGCCGGGATGTACAGCGAGTTCATCACCGAGGTGGCGGTGATGGAAAACTCGATGGGCCGGTCCACCGGCGCCGCCAGCTGGTTGACCGTGGCGATGCCGTAGTCCGGGTAGATGAACAGCCACTTCCAGTCCATGGCCACCACCTGCACCTTCAGCGGCGCCGGCTGCGGCTTGCTGGCGTCGGCGGCAACGGTCTGCTGCAGCGGCCGGTACGGGTCCAGGGTGTGCGTGGTGACCCAGGTGATCGCGCCCAGGGCGATGATGATGAGCAGCGGCGCCGACCAGATCACCAGCTCCAGGCTGGTGGAGTGGTTCCACTCCGGATCGTATTCGGCCTCGGTGTTCGAGGCGCGGTAGCGCCAGGCAAAAATCACCGTGAGCGCCATCACCGGCAGCACGATCAGCAACATCAGGATGGTGGAGACCACCACCAGATTGGCCTGACGCTGGGCGATTTCGCCGAAGGGTTTGAGCACGATGGCGTCGCAACCGCTGAGCAGCCCCAGCAGGGGCAGCAGCGGCAGAAAGCGCAGAAAACGGGCGGGCATGGAAGGTCGTAGCACTGGCAGCTTTGAGAATGGCCGCGACTGTAAGCAGCTCGCCGTCCGGCGGCGATTGGACGTTTTGTCCTATCGCCGCGGCGGCGCGCTTGTGCGAGGGTGTACGCTTGCCAAAACCGCTATTGCCTGTGCCGGAGACCGCGTCGCACATGTCCACCGTCAGCTCCCCCACCGCCCCCCCCGCCGCCCCGGCCCGCCACCACGGCGTGGCGCCCGGCGAGATCGCCATCGGCGTGATCATCGGCCGCGTCTCGGAGTTCTTCGACTTCTTCGTGTTCGGCCTGGCCTCGGTGCTGGTGTTCCCGAAGCTGTTCTTCCCCTTCGCCGCGCCGCTGCAGGCCACGCTGTATTCCTTTGCGCTGTTCTCGCTGGCCTTCGTGGCGCGCCCCATCGGCTCGCTGCTGTTCAAGTACATCCACGTCTGGTACGGCCGCGGCACCAAGCTGACCGTGGCGCTGTTCCTGCTGGGCACCAGCACTGCCGGCATCGCCTTTTTGCCGGGCTATGGCGAGCTGGGCGAGACCGCCATCGTGCTGCTGGCCCTGCTGCGCATCGGCCAGGGTCTGGGTCAGGCCGGCAGCTGGGACGGCCTGCCCTCGCTGCTGGCGCTCAATGCGCCGCGCGCCAAGCGTGGCTGGTACGCGATGATTCCGCAGCTGGGCGCGCCGCTGGGCTTTGCCCTGGCCGCCGGCCTGTTCACCCTGCTGACCATGAGCCTGGGCGAGATCGACTTCCTCGACTGGGGCTGGCGCTATCCCTTCTACGTGGCCTTCGCCATCAACGTGGTGGCGCTGTTCTCGCGCCTGCGTCTGGTGATGACGCCGGAGTTCTCCGAGCTGCTCAGCACCCGTCAGCTGCAGCCCAGCCCGCTGCGCGAGCTGATGCGCGAACAGGGCTCCAATGTGCTGATTGGCAGCCTCGCGCCGCTGGCCAGCTACGCGCTGTTCCATCTGGTCACCATCTTCCCGCTGTCCTGGGCCACGCTGTTCGCGCGCCAGGAGCTGAGCGGCATCCTGATCGTGCAGCTGATCGGCGCGGGCCTGGCGGTGCTGAGCATGATGGCCTCGGGCAAGATCGCCGACCGCATCGGCCGTCGCCCCACCCTGGCCATCGGCGGCATTCTCATCGCCATCTTCAGCGGCAACGTGCCGCTGATGCTCAATGGCAATGTGCTGGGCGGTTATGTGTTCATCCTGCTGGGCTTCGTGCTGCTGGGCTTCTCGCACGCCCAGGCCGCCGGCGCGGTGAACTCCGCGTTCGAAGCGCGCTACCGCTACACCGGCGCGATTCTGGTGTCCGACATGGGCTGGCTGTTCGGCGCCGGCTTCGCGCCCCTGGTCGCGCTGCTGCTGGCCGCCGAACTGGGCATGGGCTATGTGGGCCTGTACCTGTCGTCCGGCGCCATCGGCACCCTGGCCGCGCTGGGCATCAACCGCAGCCTGGAAATGCGCGACGACGAATCGGGCCCGAACGCGCCGGATTGATGTGACAGCCCCCTCTCCCCAAGCCCTCTCCCGCGAGGGGAGAGGGGCTTTAGACTGGATGGGGAATTGAAGGCTTCAAGCTCGAACGGCTCTCTTCCCCTCTCCCCTCGCGGGAGAGGGGTCAGGGGAGAGGGGGGCTCCGCTCAACTCCCCAACTTGTTCGGATCCCGCCACGCCCGCTCGAAGGGCAGACGCCAGGCATGCGGCGCAATCAGCTGGTGGATGGACTTCGGCCCCCAGGACTCCGGTTGATACAAGCGCACCGGCGGCGGTGAATCCAGCAGCGGCATCGACACCTCCCACAGCCGCTCGATGCCCTCGGCAGTGGTGAACAGCGTGCGGTCGCCGCGCATCGCGTCGAGAATCAGACGCTCGTAGGCTTCCAGCACCTCGCCCATCAGGCCGGTGTCGTGCATCGCGAACTGCAGGCTGAGCTTGTCCAGGCGAAAGCCCGGGCCCGGCCGCTTGCCGTAGAAGGAGAGCGACATCTTCGAGGCATCGGCCAGATCGAAGGTGAGATGGTCCGGGCCCTGCGCGCCCACGCCCGAACCCGGCGGAAACATGCTCTTGGGCGGCTCGCGAAAGGCGATGGAAATGATGCGCTGGCCCTCGGCCATGCGCTTGCCGGTGCGCAGGAAGAACGGCACGCCCGCCCAGCGCCAGTTGTCGATGAAGCACTTCAGGGCAATGAAGGTTTCGGTCTCCGACTCCGGCGCCACGCCCTGTTCTTCGCGATAACCCACGTACTGACCGCGCACCACGTCCGCCGGATGCAGCGGCAGCATGCTGCGGAACACCTTGTTCTTTTCCTCGCTGATCGGCCCCGGCTCCAGGGCCGTGGGCGGCTCCATGGCCATGAACGCGAGAATCTGGAACAGATGCGTCACCACCATGTCGCGGTAGGCGCCGGTCTGCTCGTAGAAGCCCGCGCGCTGCCCCAGGCTCAGCATCTCCGGCACATCGATCTGCACGTGATCGATGAAATTGCGGTTCCAGATCGGCTCGAACAGACCGTTGGCGAAGCGGAAGGCCAGAATGTTCTGCGCCGCCTCCTTGCCCAGGAAGTGATCGATGCGAAAGATGCGGCTTTCATCGAACACCTCGTGCAGCTTGGCATTGAGCGAGCGCGCCGACGCCAGATCGGTGCCGAAAGGCTTCTCCATGATGATGCGCGCGTCCTGCACCAGGTCCGCATCCGCCAGCAGCCGCACGGCGGAGAGCGCCGCGCTGGGCGGCACGCTCAGATAATGCAGGCGCCGGCTTTCCGCGCCGAAAGACTGCTCGGCTTTCGTCACCGCCGCCTTCAGTGCCGCCGGCCCGGCGGACAGCGGCACATAGTCGAGGGTTGCTGCAAAGGCATTCCAGGCCGCGTCGGAAAGCTTGCGACTGCCGAAGGCATCCAGGGCCTGGCGCGTGATCTGGCGGAAGCCATCGGCATCCAGCGCATCCAATGACACGCCGATGATGCGGCAGTCCGGAATGAAGCCGCTGGTGGCCAGATGGCACAAGCCCGGCAGCAGCTTGCGCTTGGCCAGATCACCCGTCGCCCCGAACAAGACCACCACCTGCGGGTGACGCGGACCGACACCGGGCGGAACCTTGGCCATGAACGCGCTCCTGAATTGCTTTGGGGCAGATGATTTCAGGGATGCAAGACGGGGGCCAGTGGCGAGGGGTGCGGGAGGCGGTGGGAGGCGGTGGGAGGCGGTGGGAGGCGGAGAATTGGGGCTGGTCAGCGGGGGCAGCGATGGGCAACGCAAACCCATCCGGACTTTTTTAGTCCGCCCTAAAAGCCGGACCGCGAACCAAGTCATTGTTTCGGCGGGAAGCTGTGCAAGGCTGAATTGAATTAGGCGGAAGGCGGGGCTAGGCTGAGGGCCATCTAAATCTAGTTGGGCCTAAAAGAATGAAAACCACAATCTCAATGTTCGTGTTACTAGCCGCGGCGACTGTGAGTCAAGTCAGTGTGGCCGCCCCTGTCGGTGATTGTGCAGGTACACCACCGGAGGCGGTCGTTGAGCTACCACCTCCCTTAAACTCGTGGGGGCAAATCGCGTGTACGCCGTATGGCCATATTCTCACCAATAAGGAGGGCTGGGTCTGGTCTAACCCAGGCTCATACTCACCGGTATTTGTGCCTTCTCAGATGGTCCGAGACAGGCCCGAGGAAGTCGGAAACAAGTCGTACTTTAAAAGCATCGCCATGGTCAAAGTCAGCGGCGCAGAGTTTGAAAGCGCCTACGGTGCCTTCCACACCGGGCTGGATAAAGACGAGGCAATCCCTGTCGGCTATAGGCTCGACGCAACATCGGTGTCCGGAAAGTCGCTGAAGCTTTACTTCTTCGACTATGGCAGTAGTGCGTGGGGCATTTGGTGCCGTGAAACTTGCGCAGCAGATTCAAGATTTATGCTCTTAAATATGGCGCAGCGGCCCAACAAGGCATTCAACCCGACGGCCTCGCCTTCGGCGAGCCCGCGGGTTAATTAAGGCGTTAGCGCTCATGAAAAACATCCAAGTCTTCGACGGTGCCCGGAACGCCGTGTATGACATCTTCTCTGCCACGGACGAAGAGTTCAATCTCATTTTTCCGGCTGGCCAGGATGTTGCGTTCATCGATGAGGTCTATGAGCGTGGAGACGCAAATCAATTGGACGCTACGTTCAACTTAATATGGACGCGGCGCATACCGAAGCGAGAAGCTCAAGGCATTCACGGGCTGCTCTTCTACGAATTGGACGAGAAGAAGATTTACTACCCCACAAGGAAAGATGAAGAAGCAACCAACCCTGATGGCGGCCGGCTTCGTTGAGAGAGCGGCGCTAACTAGCGGTTCAACGCGACGGGCCATAAAGCCGGCCCGCGCGTTAACCTGGCGTTGGGCGTCAATGAAAAATGCCGAGCGCTGAAACCTATAACCCCAATAACACGATCAAGCGGTCGGAGCGGACGATTCCTTCGGCTTAGTGGATACCCTGAACTAACCATTCAGGAGTCCTCAGATGCCCAAGCCTGGTCCAAGAACGACGTATCGATATAGCGATGAATTCAAAGCCACGGCAGTTCGCCTGAGCCAGCTGCCGGGTGTAGCGATACAGGATGTGGCCGAGTCGCTTTGCATCCATCCGTACATGCTGTCACTTTGGCGCAAACGAGCGCGAGAGGGATTGATCATGACCAAGGGCGTGTCGGTGGACAAAGGCGTTGCGGCCGAGCTCAAAGAGCTGCGCCGTGTGAAGAAGGCGTATGAGCAGCTCA
>NZ_FOFS01000003.1 GCF_900111015.1 Solimonas aquatica
CTCGCCGAACCATGTTGACTTGTCGGAGCTTCGAATCCTTCCCTCCAGCCTTTGCGCCAACGAAAAAAGCCCCGCGTTTAGCGAGGCTTCGTTCTATATCAAATGGCGCGCCCGGAAGGATTCGAACCTCCGACCCCCAAGTTCGTAGCCTGGTGCTCTATCCAGCTGAGCTACGGGCGCGCACTAACTGAAAAACGGTATTACTAAAGTGGCGGAGTGAGAGGGATTCGAACCCTCGATACGGTTTTAGCCATATACGCCCTTAGCAGGGGCGCGCCTTCGTCCACTCGGCCATCACTCCGGGACTGCAAGGCCGAGCGACCGCCCGGCTCACTCTCCATCGCCTGCCGGTCCGGCCTGCGAGGGGCGCAATTCTAACGGCGAGTTTCGGCAAGGTAAAGCAAAACTTCGCAATTCTTTGGCATGCCGGCGATGTGGACAGACGCCGGCTGCCGAGCCGTCGGATCAAGCGGCAGCGGAGACCTCGTCGTCGTGGTCGGACTGCTTGATGCGCTCGAAAATTTCTTCGCGATGCACCGTGATGTTGCGCGGCGCCTTGACGCCGATCCGCACCTGGTTGCCTTTGATGCCCAGCACCGTGACGACGATGTCATCGCCGATCATCACGGTCTCTCCTACTCGCCTCGTTAATATCAGCATGGCTTGCCCTCCCCAGCCCGCCTGGCGTTCTTCCCGTGAACGCTTGATGTGGGCAATGCATTTTGCCCAAGCCCATCATACACCCAAGGTGTTGTCGCACCGCTAGCCGGATCGTGGCGGTTTGTGACTAGGGTAAAGTCTTACTGCCTTGCGGCCGTATTGCGCCGCGCCAGACCCGTCCGGGAGCTCAAGGACTTGAACGTGGAACCCCTGATTTTGATCACCGGCGCCTCGCAGGGCATCGGCGCCGCCCTGGCCCTGGAGTTTGTCCGCCGCCTGCAGCGTCCGCGGCTGGCCCTGGTGGCGCGATCGGCCACGCACTTGCAGGCGGTGCGGGCGAGCCTGCCGGCCAGCTGCGAGTCCGCCTGTTTTGTGGCGGATGTGGCCGATCCGGAGCAGGTGGCGGCCATGGCGGCAGCGGTGCAGCAGCGCTTCGGCACGCCGGATGTGCTGGTCAACAATGCCGGCTTCTGGCGCGGTGGCAGCGCCGAGACCATGCCGGTGGCGGAGTTCAGCGCCGTGGTGCAGACCAATCTGGTGGGCCTGTATGCGGTGACGCATGCTTTCCTGCCGGCGATGATCGCGCGCGGCAGCGGCGATATCTTCAACATGTCTTCCACCGCCGGCCTGATCGGTCTGCCCGGCAATGCCGCGTATGCCGCCGCCAAGCACGGCGTCACCGGCCTGTCCAAGGTGCTGCGCGCCGAGCTGCTCGACAAGGGCATCCGCGTCTGCTGCGTGCATCCGGGGCCGACGCTGTCGCCGTCCTGGGACGGCACGGGCGTGCCGGCGGAGCGGCTGATGCCCACCGAGGACGTGGCGCGCGCCTTCGTCGATATCTACCAGCTGTCGCGCAACACCGTGGTGGAAGAGATCGTGCTGCGTCCGCAGCGTGGCGACATCTGATGAAAAAAAGGGCGCTGTTGTGCAGCGCCCTTTCTCTTGCGGCCTGCAGTACTTGCCTTACTGCATGAGACCCGCCCGGACATGGTGTTCGGTGAGCAGTTCCACCGGCACGCTCGGCGCATGCCAGATGTCCTTCGTGTAGTCGCGGATGCTGCGGTCGGAGGAGAACTTGCCGGAGCGCGCGCTGTTGAGAATCGACATGCGCGTCCAGCGCTCGGTGTCCACCCAGGTCTCGCCCACGCGCTGCTGGCATTCCACATACGAGCGGAAGTCGGCGAACAGGAAGTAGGGGTCGTGCCAGAGCAGGCTGTCCACCAGCGGCCGGAACAGCGAGGCGTCGCCACGCGAGAAATAGCCGTCGCGGATCATGTCGATGACCTCGCGCAGCTGCGGGTCCTGTTCGTACCAGTCATGCGGGCGATAGCCCTGCGCCTGCAGCGCGTAGACCTGCGGCGTGGTGAGACCGAACAGGAAGAAGTTGTCGGCGCCCACCACCTCGCGGATCTCGATGTTGGCGCCGTCCATGGTGCCGATGGTCAGGGCGCCATTCATCTGGAACTTCATGTTGCCGGTGCCCGAGGCTTCCTTGCCGGCCGTTGAAATCTGCTCGGAGAGATCGGCGGCCGGGTAGATGCGCTGGCCGTTGGTGACGCTGAAATTGGGCAGGAACACCACCTTCAGGCGATCGCGCACCATGGGGTCGCGGTTGACCACATCGCCGATGCCGGTGATCAGCTTGATCATCAGCTTGGCCATGCGATAGCCCGGCGCGGCCTTGCCGCCGAAGATGAAGGTGCGCGGCGCCAGCTCCAGATTCGGCTGCGCCTTGAGCTGCAGATAGAGCGCAATGATGTGCAGCGCCGCCAGATGCTGGCGCTTGTATTCGTGGATGCGCTTGACCTGCACGTCGAACATCGAATCCGGGTCCACCGCGACATTGCAGCGCCGCGCGATCACCTCGGCCAGGGCGCGCTTGTTGGCGCGCTTGATCTCGCGCCAGTGGCTGCGGAAGTCCGCACTCTCGGCCAGCGGTTCGAGCTTCTGCAGCTGGTCCAGGTGCTTGATCCAGTCCTCGCCGATGGAATCGCTGACCAGCCTGGTCAGGCGCGGATTGGCCAGCACCATCCAGCGGCGCGGGGTCACGCCATTGGTCTTGTTGCTGAACTTGTTGGGCCAGAGTTCGTAGAAGTCGCGCAGCACATCGCTCTTGAGCAGCTCGGTATGCAGCTCGGCCACGCCATTGATGGCGTGCGAGCCCACGCAGGCCAGATGCGCCATGCGCACATAGCGCGGACCGCTTTCGTCGATCAGCGACAGCCGCGCCACACGCGCGGAGTCGCCCGGATAGCGGCGGCGTACTTCGTCGAGAAAGCGCGCGTTGATCTCGAAGATGATTTCCAGGTGGCGCGGCAGCACCTTCTTGAACAGCGGCAGTGGCCAGCGTTCCAGCGCCTCCGGCATCAGGGTGTGATTGGTATAGGCGAAGGTCTTGCAGGTGACCTGCCAGGCGCGGTTCCAGGGCATCTTGTGCTCATCGACCAGCAGGCGCATCAGCTCGGCCACGGCGATGGCCGGATGCGTGTCATTGAGCTGCACCGCGAACTTCTCGTGGAAATGCTCCAGCGGCAGGCGCTGGCCCTGCATGATGCGGATCATGTCCTGCAGTGAACAGGACACGAAGAAGTACTGCTGCTCCAGGCGCAGCTCCTTGCCGCCCTCATGCTCGTCATTGGGATAAAGCACCTTGGAGAGATTCTCCGAGGACATCTTCTGCATCACCGCGCCGTAGTAGTCGCCGCGGTTGAAGACTTCGAAGTCGAAGGACTCCGGTGCCTGCGCGCTCCACAGGCGCAGGGTGTTGGCGGTGTTGTTGCGGTAGCCCAGGATCGGCGTGTCATAGGGCACGCCGCTGACCAGACGGCTGGGAATCCAGCGCACCGTGAGCGTGCCGTCCTCTTCGCTGCGATGTTCGGTGTAGCCGCCGAGCTTGACCTGCACCGCCCATTCCGGGCGCTGCAGCTCCCAGGGATTGCCGTAGCGCAGCCACTTGTCGGTCTTCTCCACCTGCCAGCCGTCGACGATGGACTGGTGGAAGATGCCGAACTCGTAACGGATGCCGTAGCCCAGGGAGGGGATTTCCAGGGTGGCCATGGAATCGATGAAGCAGGCCGCCAGCCGGCCCAGGCCGCCGTTGCCCAGGCCTGGTTCCTCTTCCTGCGCCAGCAGCTCGTCGAAGTTCAGGCCCAGCTCGGTCATGGCCTGCTTGGCCTCGTCGTAGATGCCGAGGTTGATCAGGTTGTTGCCCAGATGCGGGCCCATCAGGAATTCGGCCGAGAGATACGAAACGGTGCGCGCGCCCTTCTGCATGTACTCGGCGGCGGTGCTGATCCAGCGCTGCAGCAGGCGTTCGCGCACCGCGTAGGCCAGCGCCAGATAGTAATCGCTCTTGCTGGCCAGGGCCGGAAACTTGCCCTGGGTATGGAACAGGTTGTCCAGGAAGGACTGCTTGAGGGCCTCCTTGTTCAGCGCGGCGCGTTCGCTCAAGGGGCGGTGGTCGACGGCGGCTGCGGCGGCGCGGGTATCCAAGATGCTTTCTCCTCCCAAACACACCGGTTCGGTGCCCGCCACTATGCGCAATTTTCGTGCACATTTTCAGCGCTGCCGCGCCTGCGTCGGGACGGGGCCGGGCCCGATTCGCTTTTGCGCCGAGAAAGAAGGGCTTATCCCGGATGGCCGGGCGGGGCCTGGAATCGGGACATGGCCTGGAGGCGCGGGGCTTGCGCCCACACCGGTGCGGATTGATGGCAGTCAAGGCTGCCGGCGCGAGGCTCGCCGATGCTGAGTCCGCTTCCCCACGTGCAGACGCGAGCTTTCGGAGAGCCCAGGATGTCGCAGCAGATGCCAGAACAGGCCGAGCGGAAAAATTTCTACGAGGCCATCGGCGGCGCGCCGGCGATTGCGGCCATGGTCGAGCAGTTCTACCAGCGCGTGCTCGCCGACCCGGAGCTGAAGGATTTCTTCACCGGGGTGCCCATGGACCGCCTGCGCAAGATGCAGTGCGAATTCTTCAGCGCCGCCCTGGGCGGGCCGGAGCTCTACAAGGGCCGGGTGATCGCCCATGCGCACCAGCGCCTGCCCATCGAGCGCAAGCACTTCCAGCGCTTCGTCGATCACCTGTTCGAAACCCTGGCCGGCTTTTCCCTGAGCGAGCAGGACCGCTACGAAATCATCGCCCGCATCAATCTCTACGCCGAGGATGTGATCGGCGTGGGCGCCGACTTCGGCGACTGAACGCCGCCTCAGTCCCGCGTCGCCAGGCGGATGCCCTCGGTGGCCACCTGGCACATGCGCTCCACTTCCTTGGGCGTGATCACATAGGGCGGCATGAAGTAGATGACATTGCCCAGCGGCCGCAGCAGCACGCCCTGTTCCAGCGCGTATTGATAGACGCGCAGGCCGCGGCGCTCGGCGGCCGGGTAGGGCTCGCGGCTGCGTGCGTTCTTCGCCATCTCGATGGCCAGGATCATGCCCTGCTGACGCACCTCGGCCACCTTCGGATGCTGACGCAGTTCTTCGGTGCGTGACCACATCAGCTGCGTGAGCACGCGATTGGTGGCCAGCACGCGGGTCTCCTCGAACAGGTCCAGGGTCGCCAGCGCGGCGCGGCAGGCGAGCGGGTTGCCGGTGTAGGAATGCGAGTGCAGGAAGGCTTTCTGTGCCTTGTGCTCGGCATAGAAGGCTTCGTAGATGTGCTCGCGCGTCAGCGTCACCGCCAGCGGCAGGGTGCCGCCGGTGATGCCTTTGGACAGGCACATGAAGTCGGGCGTGATGCCGGGCTGTGCATCGCGATCATGGCTCGGCGGCGGCGCCCAGTCGCAGGCGAACAGGCGCCCGGTGCGGCCGAAGCCCACCGCGATCTCGTCGGCGATCAGATGCACGCCGTAGCGATCGCAGGCCTCGCGCAGCAGGGTGAGATAGAGCGGGTGATACATGCGCATGCCGCCGGCGCATTGCACCAGGGGCTCGATGATCACCGCGCAGGTCTCGTGCGCATGGCGCTGCAGGGCCTGATCCAGGTGCCAGAACTGGCGGCGCGTGTAGTCTTCCCAGGACTCGCCGGCGCCGCGCACATAGCAGTCCGGCGAGGGTACGTGGATGGGCTGCAGCAGCAGCGGCGCGTAGGTGTCGCGGTACATGCTGGGGCCGCCCATGGCCAGGGCGCCGAGGGTCTCGCCGTGATAGCTGTTCTCCAGGGCGATGAAGCGGGTCTTCTGCGTCTGACCCTGATTGCGCCAGTAGTGAAAGCTCATCTTCAGCGCCACCTCCACCGCCGCCGAGCCGTTGTCGGCGTAGAAGCAGCGCGACAATCCCGGCGGTGCGAGCCTGAGCAGACGCTCGGCCAGCTCCACCGCCGGCGCATGCGTGAAGCCCGCCAGCAGCACGTGGTCCAGCTCGTCGAGCTGGGCCTTCAGCGCGTTGACGATGTAGGGATGACGGTGGCCGAAGATATTGGTCCACCAGGAACTGATCGCATCCAGGTAGCGCTTGTTCTCGAAGTCCTCCAGCCACACGCCCTCGGCCGACTTCACCGGAATCAGCGGCAGCCATTCGTGGTCCTGCATCTGGGTGCAGGGATGCCAGACGTGCGCCAGCGAGCGCTGCCTATAGTCTTCGTTGCTCATGGTTCAAGTGATCCGGTCGCCTGGTCGCGGCCATCCATCGTATGCCGTAGACAGGACTGCAGGGTTTTCATAACAAGTTGTTCGCAATTGTAACGGCCAGCCCGCGCCGGCTCGCGGCGCTCCTAAAGTGGCGGTGCTCACCCTTTCGGACCTGCAGGCCAAGCTCATGAACTCAGCACCCAAACCCGATGCGCTGCTGGATCGCCGTTCGGCCCTGGGGCTGATGGGCGGCAGCTTGTATGCGCTGCTGATGGCGGCCTGCAGCGGCGGTTCGGATTCCACGGACAGCAGCACGAGCGGCAGTACCAGCAGTACGGATTCGAGCAGCGGCTCCAGCGCCAGCTGCAGCGAGGTGCCGGAGGAAACCGGCGGCCCGTACCCGGCCGATGGTTCGCAGTCCGGCGTCACCAATGTCCTGGCCAATGCCAATGTGGTCCGCCGCGATATCCGCGGCAACATCGGCGGCGGCAGCGTGCAGGCCGGTCTGCCGCTGAGCCTCACCATCACCCTGGAGAATCTCAGCGCCAGCTGCGCGGCGCTGCGCAATGCCGCCGTCTACATCTGGCACTGCAATGCCGATGGCGAGTACTCGGTGTACAACACCAGCGGCAACGGCAACCACAGCGCCGACACCTTTCTGCGCGGCGTGCAGATCAGCGACAGCAGCGGCCAGGTGACGTTCACCACGATCTACCCGGGCCGCTACACCGGCCGCGCCACGCACATCCATGTCGAGGTCTACAGCGACAGCAGCTTCAGCACCCTGCTCAAGACCACACAGTTCGCTTTCACCGATAGCGTCAATGAGGCGGTCTATGCCGCCGACGGCGACTACGCCGAAAGCCAGGCCACCAGCGAGACCAAGAACGCCCGCGACAGTGTGTTCAGCGACGGCTATGAGCAGGAGCTGCTGACGTTGTCGGGCAATGCCACGAGCGGCTACACGGCCAGCATCACCATCGGCGTGGTGGCCTGAAGGCCGTTGCTACAGATCCTTGATCAGCACCAGGGAGCCACGCTGGTAGTTGTAGAGCTTCTGGCGCTGCGCGGGCAGCTCCTCGGGCGTGGCCTGGCGAAAGCCGTGCTCGATGAACCAGTGCGGCGTGTGCGTGGTGAGACTGAACAGGCGCTTGAGGCCCTGCGCGCGCGCCTCGGCCTCCACGCGCTTGAGCAGGGCGGCGGCGCGGCCGGCGCGGCGGTAGTCGGCATGCACGGCCACGCAGGCCAGCTCGCCGGCGGCGTCTTCGGTAAACGGAATCAGCGCGCAGCAGGCGATCACCAGACCGTCGCGCACGATCACATTGAAGCGCTCGATCTCCAGTTCCAGCTGCTCGCGCGAGCGCGGCACCAGCACGCCCTGTTGTTCCAGGGGCGCGATCAGCGCCAGCACTCCGCCCACGTCCTCGATGCTGGCATCGCGCGTGGCCTCGTACTCGGCGTCGGCATAAAGCATCAGGCCCATGCCGTCGCGGGTGTAGAGCTCGCGCAGCAGCGCGCCGTCCTGATGGCCCACCAGATGCACGCGCGTCACGCCGCCGCGCGTCGCCGCCAGCGCCGCGCTCAGATAGGTGCGGTCGATGGCGCTGAGCGTGGCGCCGGCCAGCAGCTGTTCGCCCTGCGCCTGCGAGAGCTGGCCGACATCGCCGGTGCCTTCGGCCAGGCGCCACTGCGCCGGCTCGGTGGGCGTGACGAACACCAGCTTGTCGGCGCCGATGGCGCTGGCCACGGCGGTGGCGAGGTCTTCGGCGCGCAGATTGAAGATCTCGCCGGTGGGCGAGTAGCCGATGGGCGAGAGCAGGGCGAGGCGGTCCTGCTCCAGCTCGCGACGGATGGACTCGGCGTCCACGCGCCGCACCTCGCCGGTGTAGAGATGATCCACGCCCTGGCGCACGCCCACCGGCCGCGCCGTCACCCAGTTGCCGCCGGCCACGCGGATGCGCGCGCCGCCCATGGAAGTGGAGGCCAGCGAGGTGGAGAGCTTGGCCTCGATGTCCATGCGCAGGCTGCCGGCGGCTTCCTTCACGCAGTCCAGGGCGGCGCGGTCGGTGACACGCAGATCGCCCACGTAGCGCGGGCTGAGATTGCGGGCCTTCATGCGCGCATCGATCTGCGGACGCACGCCGTGCACCAGCACCAGCTTCACGCCCAGGCTGTGCAGCAGGGCGATGTCGAAGAGCAGCTGTTCGAAATCCGGGCGCTCGGCGGCCTCGCCGCCAAAGGCGACCACGAACACGCTGCCGTTGTGGGCATGCACGTAGGGGGCGCTGCCACGCAGCACGGAGACGAAGTCGGAGGCATTCATGAGCGGATTATAGGCGCGGCTGGGGGGTTTCTCCCGGGATGGGGTGGTGCAGCGCCGCCCTATAATGGCGCCATGTCCACTGTCATTGCTTACGACCAACTCGCCGAGGTTCTGGCGCGCATCGGCTATGCCGAAGCTGCCGCCGAGTTCCACGGCAGCCTCTGCGGCGCACTGTGCCTGCAGCCGCCCGAAAACATCGATCTGCTGCGCCTGCTGGAGCCGGGGGATGCCCCGCCGCCGGCCGACGGCGAAACCCGCGCTGCGCTGGAGACCCTGCGCAGCGAGGCGGTGGGCGCGCTGCAGGACAGCGAGATGGTGTTCAGTCCGCTGCTGCCCGACGACGAGGTGGCGCTGGTGCCGCGCGTGCGCGCCCTGGTGTCCTGGTGCGAAGGCTTTCTCTACGGTCTGGCCAGCCAGCAGGCCCTGGCTTACGACAAGCTTTCCGAAGAGGCGCGCGAGATCCTGCGCGACTTCACCGAGTTCACGCAGGCGGCGGTCGGCGATGAGGATCCCGACATCGAGGAAAGCGCCTATGCCGAACTGGTGGAATACGTGCGCGTCGGGGCACAGCTGGTTTACATGGAACTGCACCCGCGTCCGACCCTGGACCCGGCCGAGTCGCGGCATCTGCACTGAGGGCCTATGAACGCTCCCCTGTCGAAGGAACACGCGCGTCGCCGCGCCGAGCTGATGCGGCGCATCGGCCGAAGTGGTGTGGCGATCATCCCCGCCGCGCGCGAGGTGATCCGCGCCCGCGACACGCATTACCGCTTCCGGCAGGATGCCGACTTCTTCTACCTCACCGGCTTCACCGAGCCCGAGGCGGTGGCGGTGCTGGCGCCGGGCCGGCGGGTGGACGGACGCAAGGCCGAGTTCGTGATGTTCGTGCGGCCGCGCAATGCCGAGCGCGAGATCTGGGACGGTCGTCGCGCCGGCCCGCAAGGCGCGCGCAAGCGTTACGGTGCCGACGAGGCCTACGACATCGACGAGTTCGAAACGCGCCTGGGCGCGCTGCTCGCCGGCCGCGAGCGCGTGCACTACACCCTGGGCGAGCACGGCGGCTGGGACGCCAAGATCACCGCCTGCGTGCGCCACATCCGCGAGATTTCGCGGCGCGGCGCGGCGGCGCCCGAGGAATTCGTGGCCCTGGAATCCAGCCTGCACGAGATGCGTCTGCACAAGAGCGCCGCCGAGCTGAAAACCCTGGCGCGCGCCTGCGAGATCAGCGCCGAGGCGCATTGCATCGCCATGCGCAAATCCGCGCCCGGCGTCTACGAATGGCAGCTGGCGGCGGAGATCGAATACCACTTCGCGCGCCACGATATGCAGCCGGGTTACGGCAGCATCGTCGGCACCGGCGAGAACGCCTGCATCCTCCACTACGTGGAAAACCGCAGCGCGCTGAAGGCCGGTGATCTGGTGCTGATCGATGCCGGCGGCGAGCTGGAAGGCTATACCGCCGACATCACGCGCAGCTATCCGGCCAGCGGCAGGTTCAGCGCCGCGCAGCAGGCCGTGTACGAGGTGGTGCTGGCCGCCAACAAGGCGGCGATCAAGACGCTCAAGATCGGCGAGTCGGTGGGCAAGCCGCACGAGGTCGCCACGCGCGTGCTGACCGAGGGCATGGTCGAGCTGGGCCTGCTCAAGGGCAAGCCGGCGGACCTGGTCAAGGCCGGCATGCACCGGCAGTTCTTCATGCACGGCACCGGTCACTGGCTGGGCATGGATGTGCATGACGTGGGCCGCTACAAGCTCGAAGACCAGTACCGGCGCTTCGAGGACGGCATGGTGATGACCGTGGAGCCGGGGCTGTACATCGCGCCGGGCAGCAAGAACGTGCCGGAAAAATACTGGGGCATCGGCATCCGCATCGAGGATGATGTGGTGGTCACCCCGCAGGGCCCGCGCGTGCTCACCGGCGGTGTGCCCAAGGACGTGCGCGAGATCGAAAAGCTGATGGCGGCGAGCCGGCAGTAGTCCGGCCAGGAATGGCGGGGCAGTGCGGCTCGGCTCACGCAAGCTCTCGTCACGGACGGCAAGGCATAAGCAAGAGAAAGCAAAACCCGAATGGAGAACTGCATCGACGTAGCCGTGGTGGGCGCCGGCCTGGTCGGCACCGCCCTGGCCCTGGGCCTGAGCCAGCGCGGCTTCGATGTCGAGCTGATCGAGCGCGCGCCGTTTCTGCCCGGCCATGACGACGACTACGATCTGCGCGTCTATGCCATCGCGCCTTCGGCCGCCGCGTTTCTGGAGCGGCTCGGCGTCTGGCCGCAGGTGCTGGCCCAGCGCGCCAGTGCCTACACGCAGATGCAGGTCTGGGAGCGCGAACGTGCCTCGGCGCTGAGCTTTTCCGCTGCCGAGCTGCCGGCGCCCGCGCTCGGGCACATCGTCGAAAACTCGCTGTTGCAGCGTGTGCTCTGGCACGCGCTGCCGGCCGGCGTACTGCGCAATGCCCTGGCCGTGCAGTCGGCGCAGAGCGAAGGCGGCGTGGTGCGCCTGCAGCTGTCCGACGGCGAAGAACTGTACGCGCGGCTGCTGGTGGTGGCCGAGGGCCGCGACTCGGCGCTGCGGGCGCAGCTGGGTATCGAGATGCTCAGCGGCGTCTATGCGCAGATGGCGGTGGTCTGCCATGTGCAGACCGAACAGCCGCATCAGGGCGTGGCCTATCAGCGCTTTATGCCCACCGGGCCTCTGGCGTTCCTGCCGCTGGCCGATGGCCGCAGTTCCATCGTCTGGTCCTCCAGCGAAGCCGAGGCCCTGCTGGCGCTGGACGAGGAAGATTTCCGGCGCGTGCTGGGTGAGGCCAGCCAGCAGGTGCTGGGGCGCATCCAGACCTGCACGCGGCGCGTGCGCTTCCCGCTGGCCCTGCAGCACGCCGAACGCTACGTCGCCGAACGTGCGGTGCTGGTGGGGGATGCCGCGCACCTGGTGCATCCGCTGGCAGGGCAGGGCGTGAACCTGGGCTTTGGCGATGTCGAGGCCCTGATCGGTCTGCTGGCCGAGGCGCGCGACGCCGGCCGCGACTTCGGCGCCGAGCGCCTGCTCAAGCGCTACGAGCGTGCGCGTCGCGCCGATGTGCTGGACATGATCGCGGTCACCGACGGCCTGTACCGCGCCTATCAATTGCCGCTGCCGGGTCTGGCCTCGCTGCGTGAAGTGGGCCTGGGCCTGGTCAAGGCCGCCGCGCCCTTGCGCCGCGAACTGGTGCGCCGCGCGGTGGGCCTGCGCTGAGGCAGGTCATGGTCTTTGTTTCGCTCTCGCCAGGGACGTGGACAGGCGCGCGCGCGGGCGCCAAAGCCCGCGCTTCGCGCCGCCGCAGTCCCGGTCTTTTTCGAAAGCGCGGGCCGAAAATTTTCCGATGGCAAGCCCGCCGCCTCTCGGGTTAGAGTATCGCCATGCAGCGCGCGAGAGACCTCTTCACTGAGGCGCTGAAGGCGCAAATCCGCTCCGAATCGCTCAAGCAAAAGAAGCGCGCTGCCGAAGTAAACACTCTGGAGAGAGCCGCCTGGCGCGGCCACCGAAGGCGCTCTAACGCTCAGGTAAAAGGACAGAGGAGTGGGCCTGGAACCTGGCAAAGCCTTCGCTTTGCCAAAGCCCGGGCACCCGGCCGGCCATGGCCAGACCCACTTCTCGAACCTGGAGCGCTTCGTGACTCTCAAGCACACCGCCCTGCACGCTGAACACCAGCGCCTCAACGCCAAGCTGGTGGATTTCGCCGGCTGGGACATGCCCATCCAGTACGCCTCGCAGCTCGATGAGCACCATGCGGTGCGCGCTGATGCCGGCATGTTCGATGTCGCGCACATGGCGGCCCTGGACCTTTCCGGCGCGCGCGTGCGCGAATTCCTGCGTCATCTGCTGGCCAATGACGTGGCCAAGCTCACGCTGCCGGGCAAGGCCCTGTATTCCTGCCTGCTGCGCGAAGACGCCGGCGTGATCGACGATCTGATCGCCTACTACCTGGACGATACGCACTTCCGCCTGGTGGTGAACGCCGGCACCACTGACAAGGATCTGGCCTGGATTCGCGCGCAGGCGCCGGCTTTTGCAGTGAGCGTTACGCAGCGCAGCGATCTGGGCATTCTCGCCGTGCAGGGCCCGCAGGCGCGGGCGCGCGTACTGCCCTTGCTGCCGCAGGCCTTGCGCGCGCGCGCCGAGGCGCTGGTGAATTTCCAGGCGGCCTGGGACGGCGAGTGCTTCGTCGCCCGCACCGGTTACACCGGCGAGGACGGCTTCGAGCTGATCCTGCCGCACGCACAGCTGCTGGCGCTGTGGTCGCAGCTGCTGGCGGCCGGCGTCAAACCCTGTGGCCTGGGCGCGCGCGACACCCTGCGCCTGGAAGCCGGCATGAATCTCTACGGTCAGGACATGGACGAAAGCCGGCATCCGCTGGAATCGGGCCTGGGCTGGACCATCGCCTGGCAGCCGCAGGATCGCGACTTCATCGGCCGCGCGGCGCTGGAGAAACTGCGCGGTCACAGCGCGCATCAGTTCGTGGGCCTGGTGCTGGAAGGCCGCGGCATCATGCGCGCGCACATGCCGCTGCGCTTCGCCAACGGCGCCAAGGGTGAAACCACCAGCGGCGGCTTTGCGCCCACGCTCAAGCAGTCTATCGCGCTGGCGCGCATCGAGGCGCAGGCCGAGGGCGCTTGCGAAGTCGAGATTCGCGGACAATGGCAGGCGGTGCGCATCGTCAAGCCACCGTTTGTGCGCCATGGCCGCGCACTGATTTGATTCCCACCACTTTCACGGCATATCGGAGCATTCCATGAGCCAGGTTCCCGCAGGACTCAAGTACGTCAAGACCCATGAATGGCTGAAGCGCGAAGCCGACGGCAGCATCACCGTGGGCATCACCGATTACGCGCAGGCCTCGCTGGGCGATCTGGTATTCGTCGACGTGCCGGCGGTGGGCCGCAAGCTGGCCAAGGACGAGGCCTGCTCGGTGGTGGAATCGGTCAAGGCCGCCAGCGATGTCTACGCCCCGATCGCCGGCGAGGTGCTGGCGGTGAACGGCAAGCTCGCCGACGCGCCGGAGGTTCTCAACAGCGATCCTTACGGCGAAGGCTGGCTGTGGAAGATGAAGCCTTCCAACGCCGCCGACTTCGACGCGCTGCTGGACGCGGCGGGCTACGAGGACTTTCTCAAGTCGCTGTAAGCCGATTCAGAAAACCTGCAAGGCGGCCGGGTTCTGTGTTTGCGCCTTCGCGTGATTCTTTTTTGCCGTCCCTGCTGAAGAGGTAAGCAAGCGTGCCGTTCATTCCCCACACCGAAGCCGATGTGCAGCAGATGCTCGCCGCCATCGGTGCGCCGAGCATCGAGGCGCTGTTCGACGAGATTCCCGAAGCGCTGCGCGGTGCCAGCCTGGAGAAGATTCCTTCCGGCCTGTCGGAGATGGCGGTGAGCCGCCTGATGCGCGAGCGTGCGCGCCAGGATGGTGGCGCGCTGAACTTCATCGGCGCCGGTGCTTACGAGCATCACATTCCGGCGGCGGTCTGGGAGATTGCCACGCGCGGTGAGTTCTACTCGGCCTACACGCCTTATCAGGCCGAAGCCAGCCAGGGCACGCTGCAGCTGCTCTACGAATACCAGACCATGATCTGCAGCCTCACCGGCATGGAGGTTTCCAACGCCTCGATGTACGACGGCGCCTCGGCGCTGGGTGAGGCGCTGCTGATGGCGCTGCGCGTCAACAAGCAGAACGCTTCCGGCCGCGTGCTGATGCCGCAGGCGGTGAATCCGCTGTATCGCGAAGTAGTGGCCGCCACCACGCCGGCGCAGGGCGTGCAGCCCATCGCCGTGGCCTACGATCCGGCCAGCGGCCAGACCGCGCTGGATGCGCTCAAGGCGCACGGCGGCAGCGCGCCGACGGCGGTGGTGATCCAGCAGCCGAATTTCTTCGGTGTGCTGGAAGACGTGGACGCGATCACCGACTGGGCGCATGCGCAGAACGCGCTGCTGGTGGCGGTGGTCAATCCGGTGTCCCTGGCCCTGCTCAAGGCGCCGGGACAGTGGGGCGCCAAGGGCGCGGACATTGTCTGCGGTGATGGCCAGCCGCTGGGTGCGCCGCTGTCCTCGGGCGGACCTTACTTCGGCTTTCTCACCAGTCGCATGGCTCATGTGCGCGAGATGCCGGGCCGCATCATCGGCCGCACCGTGGATCTCGAAGGCAAGACCGGCTACACGCTGACGCTGCAGGCGCGTGAGCAGCACATCCGCCGCGCCAAGGCCAAGTCCAACATCTGCACCAACCAGGGTCTGCTGGTGACCGCGGCGACCATCCATATGTCGCTGCTGGGCGCGCAGGGTCTGGCGCAGGTGGCCTCGTCCTGCCTGCGCAATACCGCGCAGCTGACCCAGCAGCTGACGGCCATTGCGGGCGTCACGCGCGTGTTCAGCGCACCGGGCTTTCATGAAGTGGTGCTGCGTCTGAACCGGCCGGTGGCCGGCGTGCTCGCGGCACTGGCCGAGGCCGATATCTTCGGTGGCTATGATCTATCCGAGCGCTATCCGGAGCTGGGCAATGCCCTGCTGGTCTGCGCCACGGAAACCAAGACGGAAGGCGATCTCGCTCGCTACGCGCAGGCGCTGACCGCGGTTCTACAACAGCAAGCGTGAGGAGACAGATGCAATGGCAACAGTGACTCTGGGCGGCAATGCGGTGCAGACCAATGGCGAGCTGCCGATGAAGGGCAGTGAGGTGCCGGGCTTTCGTCTGGTGGACGTGAGCCTCAAGGACGTGGCCCTGCATGACTACGCCGGCAAGCGCAAGGTGCTGAACATCTTCCCTTCGGTGGACACGCCGACCTGCGCGACCTCGGTGCGCAAGTTCAACGAGCGCGCCAGCGCGCTGGCCAACACCGTGGTGTTGTGCATCTCCGCCGATCTGCCGTTTGCGCAGAAGCGCTTCTGCGGCGCCGAAGGCCTGAACAATGTGCAGATGCTGTCGCTGATGCGCGGCCGGCATTTTGCGCAGGACTACGGGGTGCTGATCGAGAACGGTCCGCTGGCCGGCCTCACCGCGCGCGCGGTGCTGGTGCTGGATGAGCAGGATCGCGTGCTGCACGGTGAACTGGTGAGCGAGATCGCGCACGAGCCGGATTACGAAGCGGCGCTCAAGGCGCTGGCCTAAACCTTTTGAGCTGAGCGGGAAACCATGACGGAAGCATTGATCTTTGAAGTCTCGCAGCCCGGTCGCTGCGCGGTGGCGCAGAACCCTGGCGCCGGTGTGGATCACGGCGGCATCCCCGAGGCGCTGCGCCGGCGCGATGTGCCGCGTCTGCCGGAAGTCTCGGAGCTGCAGGCGGTGCGCCACTTCACGCGCCTGTCGCAGCGCAACTTCTCGATCGACACGCACTTCTATCCCCTGGGTTCCTGCACCATGAAGTACAACCCGCGGGCCTGCAACACGCTGGCGATGCTGCCCGAGTTTCTCGGCCGCCATCCGCTGGCGCCGGAGTCGCACTCGCAGGGTTTTCTGGCCTGCATGTTCGATCTGCAGGAGATTCTCAAGGAAGTGACCGGCATGGCCGGCGTCTCGCTCACGCCCATGGCCGGCGCGCAGGGCGAGTTCGCCGGTGTGGCGATGATCCGTGCCTATCACCGTGCGCGTGGCGATGCCGCGCGCACGGAAATCCTGGTGCCGGATGCGGCGCATGGCACCAATCCGGCGACCGCAGCGATGCTCGGCTGCACGGTGCGCGAGATTCCCACCGATGCCAATGGCGATGTCGATGTGGAAGCCCTGCGCGCCGCCGTCGGTCCGCAGACCGCCGGCATCATGCTCACCAATCCCTCGACCTTCGGCGTGTTCGAGCGGCGCATCCACGAGATCGCCGGCATCGTGCATGAGGCGGGCGGCCTGCTGTATTACGACGGCGCCAATCTCAACGCGATTCTCGGCAAGGTGCGGCCGGGCGACATGGGCTTCGACGTCATCCACATGAACCTGCACAAGACCTTCTCCACGCCGCACGGTGGCGGCGGTCCGGGTGCCGGCGCCGTGGGCGTCTCCGAGCGCCTGCTACCGTTCATGCCGATTCCGGTGGTGGGCCGGCAGGGCGAGCGCTACCGCTGGCTGGATGAAAAGGACCTGCCGCAGAGCATCGGCCGGCTCTCGGCCTGGATGGGCAATGCCGGCGTGCTGCTGCGTGCCTATGTCTACGCCCGCATGCTGGGCCGCGAGGGGCTGCTGCGGGTGGCCGAGTTCGCCACGCTCAATGCCAATTACCTGGCGGCAAGGCTCAAGGAGGCGGGCTTCGAGCTGGCCTTCCCGGCGCGACGGGCCTCGCATGAGTTCATCGTCACCCTCAAGAAGCAGAAACAGGAACTGGACATGACGGCCACCGACGTGGCCAAGCGCCTGCTCGACTACGGCTTTCACGCGCCCACCATCTACTTCCCGCTGCTGGTGCCCGAGTGCCTGCTGATCGAGCCCACCGAGACCGAAGACCGGCAGACCCTGGACAGCTTCGTGGCGGCGCTGGTGGCGATCTGGGACGAGGCCAAGCAGGACGTGAGCAAGCTCAAGGGCGCGCCCTACACCATGCCGGTGCGGCGCCTGGACGATGTGCGTGCGGCGCGGCATCTGGACCTGCGCTATCAGCCGGCGGCCTGAAGCGCCGGGCAAAACAAAAGCCCGCTTCCGGAAGGAAGCGGGCTTTTCTGATTCCGGCGTCGCAGCCTGGGCTGAGCCCGGCTGCGAGTCTGCCCGACTTCAGGCGGCCTTTTTCAGCGCCTGGATCAGCTCCTGCGCCGGCGTGGCGCGGCGCTGGGGGGCTTCCATCGCGAGGGTGGCGGCCCGGGTGGCGGAGGCTGCCTTGAAGGCAAACTGCGCGCGGCGCTCTTCAACCCAATCGCTGAAAATCAGACCCGTCAGGGCGATAATGCACAGACCGGTGGTCAACACGACGAAGGTCAGCATCGGCAGCGTGTTTTCCATCTTCCTACTCCTTCTTACCTCTTGCCGCGGCTCACGCGGATGCGTGAAAGGGGAACCGCTGGAGCGTATTTAAGGGCATTTTGCTGCGTTGCAACAAGTGATTTTAACTAATTAGTCAAATTAGAAAAGCTAAACTGTGCCACTATATCTGGCTGGTTTTCGCGAACAGGAACAAAGGTTTATGGCTGATGGCATCAAGGGTTGGGCGCGCCTGATGCGTGCGACGAAAGTCTCATACTGGGGGCTGGGTTGGGCGCTGCGGTCCGAGGAGGCCTTCCGTATCGAGGCGGTGCTGTGCCTGCTGCTGGTGCCGGCGGCGCTATGGCTGGGCCATAGCGGCCTGGAACGGGCGCTGTTGTTGCTGAGCCTGTTCGTGGTGCTGATCACCGAACTGCTGAATACGGCGGTGGAAGTGGTGGTGGATCGCATCGGCAAGGACTGGAATGAGCTGTCCGGGCGGGCCAAGGATCTGGGCTCGGCGGCGGTGCATCTGTCCCTGGTGCAGGTGCTGGTGGTCTGGGGATTCGTGCTGCTGGGCTGATAAGGCCGCGGCGGTTTGGTTTTCGTGTGGCGCCGCAGGCGCTCATTTCGGAGTGGGTATGTCAGCTTTGATCTGTGGTTCCATGGCCTACGACACCATCATGGTGTACTCGGGACAGTTCAAGAACGCGATTCTTCCCGACAAGGTTCACATCCTGAATGTGTCCTTCCTGGTGCCCCAGCTGCGCCGCGACTTCGGCGGCACTGCCGGCAACATCGCCTACAACCTCGCGCTGCTGGGCGAGCGCGCGATGCCCATGGGCACCGTGGGTCATGACTTCGGCGCTTATGCGAAGTGGCTGGACCAGAACTCGGTGTCGCGCCAGTACCTCAAGGTGATCGAGGACCACTACACCGCGCAGGCCTATATCACCACCGATATGGACGACAACCAGATCACCGCCTTCCACCCCGGTGCGATGGCCAAGGCCGATACCCAGGATGTGCCGAAGACCGGCATCAAGCTGGGCTCGGTGTCGGCGGAATCGCGCGAGGCCATGTTGCTGCACGCGCAGCAGTTTGCCGAAGCCAACATTCCCTTCATCTTCGATCCGGGCCAGGGCATTCCGCTGTTCAACGGCGAGGAGTTCCGCGACTTCATCGACAAGGCCAGCTACGTGGCGGTGAATGATTACGAGGCGGAGATCCTGGTCAACCGGACCGGCTGGAGCCTCAAGCAGATCGCCGAGCGGGTGCAGGCGCTGATCGTCACGCGCGGCGGCAAGGGTTCGCAGATCTTCGTCGAGCAGGGCGCGCGCGTCATCGACATCCCCTGCGCCAAGGCCGATTCGCTCACCGATCCCACCGGCTGCGGCGATGCCTATCGCGGCGGCCTGATCTACGGCCTGCTGCGCGGCATGGACTGGGAAACCACCGGCCGCATCGCCGCGCTGATGGGCGCGATGTGCATCGAGCGCCCGGGCACGCAGAACCACCGTTTCAGCCTGGAAGCCTTCCGCGAGCGTTATCGCGAAAACTTCCGCAGCTCGTTCTGAAAGAGCCCGACCATCATGCTCGACTTGAAGCTCAAGCCGCGTGAAGAGCGCCGCTTGCGCGCCGGTCATCTCTGGGTTTATTCCAACGAGATCGACGCGGGCCCGGAGTTTCGCAAGCTGCCCGCCGGCAGCCTGTGCCGCGTGTTCGACAGCCGCGGCCAGCCCCTGGGCCTGGGATATGTGAATCCGCACAGCCTGCTGGCGGTGCGCATCCTGAGCGGCAATATCGAAGCGAGCATCGATCAGGACTGGTTCCAGCGTCGCCTGCAGGCCGCGCTGTACTGGCGCGAGAAGCTCTACGGCGAGCCGCATTACCGGCTGGTCTATGGCGAGGCCGATGGCCTGCCGGGCCTGGTGATCGACCGTTACGGCGAGGTGCTGGTGGTGCAGCTGACCACGGCCGGCATGGAAGCGCTCAAAGCCCCGCTGCTGGCCGCGCTGCAGGCGCTGCTGTCACCGCGCGCCATCGTGCTGCGCAATGACAATGCCGCGCGCGAGCAGGAAGGCCTGTCGCTGGAACCGGAAGTGATCGGCAGCCTGCCGGATGTCGTCGAAGTGCAGGAAGAAGGTCTGCGCTATCCGCTCGATCTGCTGCGCGGACAAAAGACCGGTTTCTTCTTCGATCAGCGCGACAACCGCTCGCGCCTGGCCCGCTATGCCTCGGGTGCCCGCGTGCTCGACGTGTTCAGCTACGTCGGCGCCTGGGCCTTGCGCGCACTGCGCGATGGTGCGGCCTCGGCCACCTGCCTGGATTCCTCGCAGACCGCGCTGGATGCCGCGCAGGCCGCCGCGCAGCGCAATGGCCTGAGTCTGGAGACGATCCGCGACGAAGCACTCGATGGCCTGAAGGCACTGCGCGAGGCGGGACGGCAGTTCGACATCGTGATTGTCGATCCGCCGGCACTGATCAAGCGCCGCAAGGACTACGAAGCGGGCCTGGAGCACTACGCCGCGCTCAACCGTGCCGCGCTGCAGCTCCTGCCTGCGGAAGGCCTGCTGGTGGCCTGCTCCTGCTCGCACCATCTGCCGGCTGAGGACTTGCAGCGCATCCTGCTGCGCGAATCGCGTCGCGCCAAGCGTCGCCTGCGTCTGCTGGAGCAGGGCGCGCAGGGCGCGGATCATCCCGTGCATCCGGCGATTCCCGAAACGCGCTATCTGAAAGCCTTCTACTGCGCCGTCTCGCAGACCTGAGCCGAACGCATCGGCCACCATACCGCGATACCGACCCAGACCCTCATGCTCCATCATCCCAATATCGATCCGGTCGCCATCAAGCTCGGGCCGCTGGCCATCCACTGGTATGGCCTCATGTACCTGCTGGGCTTCTGGGGCGCCTGGCGCATGGCCCTGCGTCGCGCGCGACTGGCGCATGTCGGCTGGAGCCGCGAGCGCATCAGCGATCTGCTGTTCTACGTGGTGATGGGCGTGATTCTCGGTGGCCGTCTCGGCTACGTGCTGTTCTACGCCTACGACAACAGCGGGCACTGGCTGCCGCTGGATGATCCGATGATGGTGTTGCGCGTCTGGCAGGGCGGCATGTCCTTCCACGGCGGGCTGATCGGCGTGCTGCTGGCCATGGGCTTGTTCGCGTATCTGCAGAAGCTGAAGTATTTCGAGGTGGCGGACTTTGCCGCGGTGCTGGTGCCGATCGGCCTGTTCACCGGGCGCATCGGCAATTTCATCAATGGCGAACTCTGGGGCAAGCCCACCGAGCTGCCCTGGGGCATGGTGTTCGAAACCGCGCCGGATCTGCTGCCGCGTCATCCCAGCATGCTTTATGAAGCACTGCTGGAAGGTCTGGTGATGTTCGCCGTGCTCTGGTGGGTGGGCGGCAAGCCGCGTCCGCGCGGCCTGCTCAGCGCGCTGTTCCTGTTGTTGTATGGCACGTTCCGCTTCGCGGTGGAATTCGTGCGCGTGCCCGATACGCAGCTGGGTTATCTGCACTTCGGCTGGATGACGCGCGGCCAGGAGCTGTGTCTGCCGATGCTGGCGGCGGGCCTGATCATCCTGGCCTGGTCGCTGCGCAAGAAGGAGGCCTGAAGCGATGCGCCAATATCTGGACCTGATGCGGCATGTGCTGGAAAACGGCACGGAGAAGAGTGATCGCACCGGCACCGGTACGCGCTCGGTGTTCGGACATCAGATGCGCTTTGATCTGGCCGCCGGCTTCCCGGTGCTCACCACCAAGAAGCTGCATCTCAAGTCGATCATCTACGAACTGCTCTGGTTCCTGCGCGGCGAAACCAATATCGCATATCTGAAGGAACACGGCGTCAGCATCTGGAATGAATGGGCCGATGCGCAGGGTGAACTCGGCCCTGTGTACGGCAAGCAGTGGCGCTGCTGGCCCACGCCCGATGGCCGCCATGTCGATCAGATCCAGCAGGTGTTGCAGCAGCTGCGCACGAACCCCGATTCGCGGCGCATCATCGTCTCGGCCTGGAACGTGGGCGAGCTGGACAAGATGGCGCTGATGCCCTGCCATGCGCTGTTCCAGTTCTACGTGGCGGACGGCAAGCTCAGCTGCCAGCTGTACCAGCGCAGCGCCGATATCTTCCTGGGCGTGCCCTTCAACATCGCCTCCTACGCGCTGCTGACCATGATGATCGCGCAGGTCTGCGAGCTGAAGCCCGGTGATTTCGTGTGGACCGGCGGCGACTGCCATCTGTACAACAATCACTTCGAGCAGGCGCGCCTGCAGCTGTCCCGCGAACCGCGCGCGCTGCCGACCATGCAGATCAATCCGGCGGTACGCGATCTGTTTGCCTTCACCTTTGAAGACTTCACGCTGACGGGCTATGACCCGCATCCGCATATCAAGGCACCGGTGGCGGTGTGAGGCGCAAGCGATGAGCATTGCCCTGATCGTGGCGATGGACCGCAAGCGACTGATCGGCCGCAACGGCGATCTGCCCTGGCGGCTGCCGGACGATTTGAAGCACTTCAAGGCGCTGACGCTGAACAAGATCGTGCTGATGGGGCGCAAGACCTGGGATTCCCTGGGCAGGCCGCTGCCGCAGCGCGAGAACTGGGTGCTGAGCCGCGATGCGGCGTTCGCGCCGCCGGGTGCGCGCGTGTTTGCCGATCTGGCGACGGCGCTGGCGGCGGCGCAGGGCCGCGAGCTGATGGTGATCGGCGGCGCGCAACTCTATGCGCAGACCCTGGCGCTGGCCGACACCTTGTATCTCACCGAAGTCGAGGCGGACGTGGACGGCGGCGACGCCTGGTTTCCCGAGTTTGAACGCAGCGCCTGGCAGGAGACCCAGCGGCAGGCGCATCCGGCCGATGAACGCCACGCTTACGCATTTACCTTCCTCACCCTGCGCCGCGGCCAATCCGGAGCGCCGTAGTGCTTTGCTATGCTCCGCGCCGATCCATTACCGCAGCATTTCACAGGGGAGAATCGCGATGGCTGATCTGAAGGCTGACTTCGCCAAGGCGCAAACCGAGGTCAAGACGCTGACCAAGCGCCCGGGCAATGACGACATGCTGTTTCTCTACGCGCACTACAAGCAGGCCGCCGACGGCGATGTGAAAGGCTCGCGTCCCGGCATGCTGGATATGGTGGGCCGCGCCAAGTACGACGCCTGGGCCAAGCTCAAGGGCGTGAAGGCCGATGATGCGATGAAGAAGTACATCGACAAGGTCGCGGCCCTGCTCAAGACGCACAAGTAAACCCTGCCTGCGAAACGGGGCCGGAAATCCGGCCCCGTTTCGTTTTGCGGATCAAGGGTTGTGCGCCCAGTGTCCGGGCACGAAGCGCCAGTTCGGGCCGTGCTGCACCCAGTGGTCCGGCACCCAGTGACGGCCCGGCCGTTCGGCAATCCAGCGGCCTTCCACCCAGACATGCGCGCGGCCCTGCCACTGCCAGTAGCCCGGCGCGTAGACATAGCCCTCGCGCGGCGGCGGCACCACCACCACGCGCGGCGGTGGCGGACCGACGTTGATATCCACATCCACGCGCGCCTGCGCGGCCAGTGGCGCCAGCACGCTGCCGGTCAAGCCGATCAGCAGGATCAGTCGGGCGAAAGAACGCTTTTTCTGTGACATGGGAGGCTCCTGATGCTCGCGAAAGATCGCGAGGACATCATCGATTCCCGCTGCTGAGCGCTGCCTGAAATGCCGGTAAAGAACTGTTGCGGCCAGCTTGCGCTCAGCTTGCGTGGCGCCCCGCCCAGTCGCGCGCAAACTGCTGCGCCACACGCCCCGAGCGCGAGGCGCGGTTCAGGGCCCAGCGCAGCGCGAGCTTCTCGGTTTCCTCGTCCCACAGCGCGTGGTTCAGACGCTTCAGGTGCAGGCGCACCACGTCCAGATACTGATCCTGCGTGAAGGCCGGAAAGCTCAGCCACAGACCGAAGCGCTCGGCGAGGGAGTTCTTCTCTTCCGTGGACTCGCCCGGATGCAGCTCCTCGTCGATCCACTGATACTCGGCATTGTCGCTGCGTGTCTGCGGCATCAGATGACGACGGTTGGACGTGGCGTAGATCAGCACGTTCTCCGCCGGTTCTTCGATGCCGCCATCCAGCGCGGTCTTCAGAGCCGTGAGGGCCGGATCATTGTTGGCCACCGAGAAATCATCCACGTACAGCACGTACCGCTCGGGCCGTCCGCGCAGCGGCGCCATCACTTCCGGCAGCTGCAGCAGATCATGCGGTGCCACTTCCACCAGGCGCAGGCCCTGCGGCGCGAACTCGGTGAGCAGGGCCTTGACGATGGAGGACTTGCCGGTGCCCCGTGCGCCGGTGAGCAGCACATGGTTCGCCGGCTTGCCCGCCACGAACTGCCGCGTATTCTGCACCACCGCGTCTTTCTGGCGTTCGATGCCGAGCAACTCATCGAGCTTGAGCTTCTGCACAAACTCGATGGGCTGCAGCTGGCGTTCGTGCCAGCGATACGCGATGGCGGTGAGACTCATGCCAGCTTCTTGTGCCGCGCGCGACGGTTCACGCCCGGCTCGCTGCCGGTGCGGCGACGGAAGTCTTCTTCGTATTCCTGGTAATTGCCCTCGTGCCAGACCACTTCGCCGGAATCTTCGAAGGCGAGGATGTGGGTGGCGATACGGTCCAGGAACCAGCGATCATGCGAGATCACCAGCGCGCAGCCGGGGAAGTCGAGCACGGCTTCTTCCAGGGCGCGCAGGGTTTCCACGTCGAGGTCGTTGGTGGGCTCGTCGAGCAGCAGCACATTGCCGCCCTGCAGCAGCATCTTGGCCAGATGCACGCGGTTGCGTTCGCCGCCGGAGAGTTCCTTCAGGCGCTTCTGCTGGGACTCGCCCTTGAAGTTGAAACGGCCGATGTAGGCCCGCGAGGGCATCTCGAAATTGCCGACGCGCAGCAGGTCGCCGCCGCCGCCGATTTCCTGGAACACGGTGTGATCGCCGTTGAGCGCATCGCGGCTCTGGTCCACGTAGGCGAATTTCACGGTCTCGCCGACGCTGATCTCGCCGCTGTAATCCTGGTCCTGGCCGGTGAGCATCTTGAACAGCGTGGTCTTGCCCATGCCGTTGGCGCCGATGATGCCGACCACCGCGCCGCGCGGCACCGAGAAGCTGATGCCCTGATACAGGGTGCGATCACCGAACTTCTTGGTGAGATTGTTCACCTCGATGACCTTGTCGCCCAGGCGCGGGCCCGGCGGGATGTAGAGTTCCTTGGTCTCGCTGCGCTTCTGGTATTCCTGCGAGGCCAGTTCTTCGAAGGCCTTGATGCGCGCCTTGCTCTTGGCCTGACGGCCCTTGGGATTCTTGCGCACCCATTCCAGCTCTTCCTTCATCGCCTTGCTGCGCGCGTCTTCCTGCTTCTGCTCGGTCTCCAGGCGCTTCTCCTTCTGTTCCAGCCAGGAGGAGTAATTGCCCTGCCAGGGAATGCCGTGGCCGCGGTCCAGCTCCAGAATCCAGCCGGCCACGTTGTCGAGGAAATAGCGGTCATGGGTGACCGCCACCACGGTGCCGGGAAAGTCGTGCAGGAATTTTTCCAGCCAGGCGACGGATTCGGCGTCGAGATGGTTGGTGGGCTCGTCCAGCAGCAGCATGTCGGGCTTGGACAGCAGCAGTCGGCAGAGCGCGACGCGGCGGCGCTCACCGCCAGAGAGCCGGGTGACGTCGGCGTCCCAGGGCGGCAGGTTGAGCGCCTCGGCAGCCTTGTCCAGCACCACGTCCAGATTCTCGGCATCGGCAGCCGCGATCTTGGCTTCCAGCTCGGCCTGCTTGGCGGCCAGCTTGTCGAAGTCCGCGCCTTCCTCGGCGTAGGCCGCATAGACCGCGTCCAGTTCGGCCTTCAGGCCCAGCACCTCGCCAAGCGCCTCTTCGACATTGCCGCGCACGGTCTTGTTCGGGTCCAGCTGCGGCTCCTGCGGCAGGTAGCCGACCTTCAGCCCCGGCATCGGCCGCGCCTCGCCGACGATGTCCTTGTCGATGCCGGCCATGATGCGCAACAGCGTGGACTTGCCGGCGCCGTTGTAGCCCAGCACGCCGATCTTGGCGCCCGGGAAGAACGACAGCGAGATGTTGCGCAGAATCTCTTTCTTCGGCGGCACGATCTTGCCGACGCGATTCATGGTGTAAACGTACTGGGACATGGGCCGGGACTGGGGTTTGAGACGAGGGCGCGCATTGTAGCGGATCGCCACCGCGCGGCCGGAGCGGGCAAGTTCTCAGGCGCCGCGCGCAAGCGCCGACCATAATGGCCGCAGCACGGCAGCGCCGCCTGTTCACGATGAGAGTGTCCGCATGAATGCCACCGCCGCCCGCGTCCGTTTCGCCGACGTGCAAGCCGCCGCCGCGCGGCTGGCCGGCGCCATCGAGCGCACGCCCTGCACGCACTCGCGCGTGCTCTCGCGGCTGACCGGCGCCGAGGTCTGGCTGAAGTTTGAAAACTTCCAGTTCACCGCTTCGTTCAAGGAGCGTGGCGCGCTCAACAAGCTGCTGAGCCTGAGCGCCGAGGAACGCGCCGCCGGGGTCTGCGCGATGTCGGCCGGCAATCATGCCCAGGGCGTCGCCTATCACGCCACGCGCTTGGGGATCCGCAGCGTGATCGTGATGCCGCAGATCACGCCCTTCACCAAGGTGCGCAACACCCGCGAGCTGGGCGGCGAGGTGATTCTGCACGGCGAGACGCTGGCCGACGCGCAGTTGTACATGGAGCAGGAGCTGGTGCAGCGGCGCGGCATGACCCTGGTGCACCCTTACGATGATGCACAGATCATCGCTGGGCAGGGCACGGTGGCGCTGGAGATGCTGGCGCAGGCCCCGGAACTGGACACCCTGGTGGTGCCTATCGGCGGCGGCGGGCTCATCGCCGGCATGGCCATCGCCGCGCATGGCATCAAGCCCGAGCTGCGCATGGTGGGCGTGGAATCCAGCGCCTATCCGTCCGCCTATGCGGCGCTGCAAAACGAACCCGGCCTGGTGCGCGGCGGCCAGACCATTGCCGAAGGCATCGCCGTGCGCAACATCGGCGTACTGACCCTGGCCATCATCCGCGAGCAGGTGGCCGAGCTGATGCGCGTGGAGGAAGCCGCCATCGAGCGCGCCATCGGCCTGCTGGTGAACGTCGAGAAGGTGGTGGCCGAAGGCGCGGGCGCCGTGGGCCTGGCTGCGCTGCTCAGCGATCCGGCGCGCTTTGCCGGACGCAAGGTCGGTCTGGTGATCTGCGGCGGCAACATCGACGCGCGCCTGCTGGCCTCGGTGCTGCTGCGTCAGCTGGTCAATGAATCCAGGCTGATCTCACTGTCCATCGACATCGAAGACCGCCCCGGCTTTCTGGCGCGCGTGGCGGGACGCATCGGCGAGTCAGGCGGCAACATCATCCAGGTGCATCACGAACGCCTGCATCGCGGCCACGCCAAGGACGCGACCCTGGAAGTGATGGTGGAAGCGCAGGATCAGGCGCACGCGCAGCAGATCGTGGCGGATCTGAGCGCGGCGGGCTTCGTGGTGCGCCTGGGCGCTGGCGGGATGGAATTCGAGTGAACGGGGCGTTCGTTTAGGAGGTGCCGGCGGCAGCGGGCAGCAGCCGCAGCTGGTGCTTCGGCTTGCCAGGCAGAAAGGGCGTGGGACGATCCTCGATCCAGTCCTGATGCCCGGCGCTGTAGAACGGCGACAGCGGATGACCCGACTGTCCGCCTGGCATGTTGAGATAACCCTCTTCTTCGCGTCCCGGTGTCACCGCCATGCGCTGCGAAGCGCCGCCGTGTGCGGTCTGCACGCGCGGCATCTGGTTGTCGCCCGCCATCGGCACCGCCGGCATGTCCAGCCAGCGCGCCAGCGGCCCCAGCGCCGGCGACAGCGCGTGGCGCATCGACAGGGTATTGCGCTCGCCCCAGCTGCGCGCGGCCAGGCCGCCGGGCTGCTGTGCATATGGCGTGATGACGGCATCCAGCGCCGCCAGCAGCAGCGCGTCCCAGTTTTCGTAGCGCGGATTGAGCAGATGCAGCGGCTGCTGCGTGATCAGCTGCCAGAGCGGCCCCTCGCTCTGGAACATCGGCGCGCCGTAGCGGCAGTCGGCATTGGCGGCACGGCAGGGCGCCAGCAGGGCCGCGAACACCGCATCGTGCATCTGCGTGCGCCATTCATTCACCAGGCGATAGCCCACCGATTCCGGCGCGGCGTGCGCACCCCAGTGTTCGATCAGCGTCCGTGCCTGCGCACGCAGGGGCTGGCCGGCCAGCGCCGCGGGGGTCAGCAGGCTCAGCAGGCGTTGCTGCCAGCGGTGCAGAAACAGCGCGCGATCATCGAGCTGCACCGCCAGCATGTCCTGGGGCCGGGCCTGCTCGATGGCGAGCAGATCGTCGCGAATCTGCTGCTGGCGCGCGCCGAGCGCGTAATTGCCGGTGCCGATCAGCCGCAGTGCCTCGCCGTCCACCATGCGCGCGTTGGCCGACCACACCCGGCCCTGCGGCGGATCCAGCACTTGCGGATAGCGCGCCGGATCGAGAAAGCCCTGCCAGTGTTCTTGCTCGGCCCAGGACAGCGGCGTGCTGCCATCGCTGGCAACACGATGCGGGATGCGCCCGGCGACACTCCAGGCGATGTGGCCCTGCGCATCACCCGCCACGAAGTTCTGCGGCGGCAGGCCACAGAGATGGACGATGTCGAGCGCATCCTGCACGCGGCGCGCGGATTCCAGTTGCCGGCAATGCAGATTCACCGCGCCTGGCACACGCGCCAGCCAGTGCACGGCATAGGCGCGGCCGCGTGCATCGCGGATCACCGGGCCCCAGATGGTTTCGTCGATATCCAGCGCTTCGTCTGCACCTTGGCGCTGCCGCAGGATTTCATGCTGATGCGTGAAGCGGCGCCAGCCCTGCGGTGTGCGATAGCGGGTGGGGTCGGCGGGATCGAGTTCCAGCGCCACCAGATCGCTCCAGTCGCCATAGGTCGTGGTGAGCGCCCAGGCGATATGCCGGTTGCTGCCGGCGATCATGAACGGCACGCCAGGCAGGCTCACGCCGCTGAGGTCGAGCCCGCTGTCCGACTGCAGGCGCAGTCGGTACCAGATGTGCGGCACGCGATAGTCCAGATGCATGTCGCCTGAAACCAGCGCGCCGCCGCCCGCAACGTGCGCACCGGCCAGCGCCCAGTTGTTGCTGCCGCGGTGAAAGCCCGGATCCGGCGCCGATCGTTCAGCCCACGACAGCTGCGGAAACGATGATTTCTTCAGTGAGCGAAGGTCATAAACCTGCGGCGGCGGAATCGCGGCGGACTCGGTGTCCGCCTGACCCTGCAGTGGTGCATCCCAGGGCGTGCCTTTCGGTGTGAGGAAGCGCAGCAGTTCCGCCGGCAGGTTTTCACGCAGGGCCGACAACGCCAGCTCACGTTCGCCGCGCGCATCGCTCAGCGAGAAAAACATGGTCATCAGCACCAGCAGGCTGTCCTCCGGCCGCCAGGCTTGCGGTTGCTGACGCAGCAGCCAGTATTCAAACGGCCGTGAACGCAGGGCTTGCAGGCCCTGGTTGACGCCATCGACATAGGCGTCCAGCAGCGCGCGTTCTTCGTCCGGCAGTGCCTGCACGGCGGCGACTGCCGCGGCACGCATGCGGAAGAAGCGGCGTTGGCGGTCCAGAGGCAGGGCGGCCGGGCCAAGCAGAGCGGCGGTCTCGCCGGCGGCATTGCGGCGCAGCAGGTCCATCTGGAAATAGCGGTCCTGTGCATGCGCAAAGCCGGTGGCGCGGGCCAGATCAAGACGCTGCTCGCCATGGATCGTGACGATGCCCAGGGCGTCGCGCTGCAGTTGTACCGGTGCCTGCAATGACGCGAGCGCATGCTCGCCATCGAGCTGCGGCAGGCTGCTGCGCAGGCAGAGGTCGATTCCCAGCGCGCCGAGGCTCAAACCGGCCAGCAGGCCCAGGGAGAGTTTGGCAAACAGGCGCATGTTCGGCGGCTCAGTTCTTGTTCTGCGCGCCGACGATGCGCAGGGCGAAGTCGGCAAAGGTGTCGGCGACCTGCTGCGGGGTCTTGCCGCAGCCGGGCGCGAACCAGTAGGCGGCGCGCTGGCCCATGCTGCTGATGGCGCGCAGGGCCAGCGCCGGTTCCGGACAGTTGAACAGCTGCAGCGTGATGCCGCGCTCGACGACGTCGAGTGCCAGGCGTTCCGCCTGGGCGCTGACCACGCGGATCGGCGCGGCGGTGGCTTCCGACAAGGCGTGGAGTTCGGCGCTGGCCACCACCGCCAGCATCGCATGCTCGCAATGCGACAGGACATGCGCGCGGACCAGCGCGACGAGCTGCTCGCGCGGATCGGGCTGCGCCGCGAGCAGCGCTTCGCGCAGGCGGCGCAACAGCTCCTCATGGCCCAGGCGAATGATTTCGGCCAGCACGTCTTCCTTGGACGGGAAGTGGACGTAAAGCGTCGTGGCCTGCACTTCGGCGGAGGCGCAGATATCACGTACCGAAGTGCCGCCGTAGCCCAGGTCCGCAAACAACCGCAAGGCGGCGGTGAGGATGCGGCCGCGCGCGCCCTTGGGCAGCACGCCGGGGGGCATCGCAGTTTGTTCCGTGGCAATGCGGCGCCCCGGGGGCGGGAGCTGGGCTAGGAGGCTCATAATTAACGACCGTTATTGTGACGTGCTTTTAACAGTATATTGTTTAAACAGTGTTTTCAATACAGACTTCACAAAAATAACAACGAACGTTAGTATATAAAATCAAGCGAGCCACGCCTTCGGCCGAAGCCTGGGCGGTGCCGGGCGAGGGCGCGGGTCCGGCGAGGCGATCGCAATCATGAACAGGGGAAGTTGGCTGATGGGATTCGCAAAAGCGGTGCGTGCGGGCGCTTGCATGCTGTGGCTGCTGCTGCCGGGGCTGGCGCTGGGCATCGAGGAGGCGGGTGTGGGCATGAATCCGGATTCGCGGGAGTTCACCCCGGAGCAGGGCGTTGCAGGGACGCCGGGGCTGGCGCTGAGTGCGCAGGGCTGGTTGCAGGGAGAGAGGACGGCGGCCGGCAGCTGGCGCTATCTGGGCATCCCCTACGCGGCGCCGCCGGTGGCGCAAGCGCGCTGGCAGGCGCCTCAGGATCCGGCCGGCTGGGCGGGCGTGCGCCGCGCGGATCGCTTCGGCGCGCCCTGTGCGCAGCTCGGAGGTTATTTCGCCAGCGATGATCCGCAGACCTTCGACAAGCCTTACGGTGACGAGGACTGTCTGTCACTGAATGTGTGGGCGGCCGCGAGCGGCAATCAACCGCGCCCGGTGCTGCTGTTCATCCACGGTGGCTCGGGCATCGCCGGCAGCAGCGCCTGGTCGCTGTACGACGCCGGCCGGCTGGCGCAAGAGCTGAATGCGGTGGTGGTGACCATCAACTATCGGCTTGCGTTCTTCGGTTCCCTGCATGTGCCGGCGCTGGCCAGCGGCGATGCGCAGAGCGATTCCGGCAACTACGGGCTTCTCGATCAGCTCAAGGCCCTGGCCTGGGTGCAGAACAATATCGCGGCCTTCGGTGGCGATCCCGGCAATGTCACCGTGATGGGTCACTCCGCAGGCTGCGTGCGGCTGTGGTCGCTGCTGCGCTCGCCGCTGTCGCAGGGCAAGGTGCAGCGCGCCATCTGCCTGTCGGGCATTCCGATGAGCAGCACCATGGCGCAGGCCCAGGCGCGCAGCGACAAATTCCTTACGGCCTTGTTGCGTCGCGACGGTCGCCTGCAGCGCGATGGCGAACTGTCCGCCATCAAGCAGCAGCTGGGCGCGGCGGGCCTGCGTGACTATCTGCATGGCAAGAGCACGGCGGAACTCGTCGAAGCCTCGCGCGGCATCGCCGCGATTGCCGATCCCAGCGACGGCGTGGTGCTGCCCCTGGAAGCGCGCGGCGAGGCGCCGGGCTCGCAGGTGCGTGTGCCGATGATCATCGGCGCGGTGAGCAACGAGGCCAGCCTCTTGCTGATCAAGACCTTCGGCCGGCCCGATACCCAGCGATTCTGGCAGTTGCTCAATGGCGATGGCGCACAGGTCAGGACTTCAGACGTGTTCGCACCGCTGTCGCGCGCCGCCTATGCGGTCTCGGATTTCTTCGTCAATCCCTACCTGCTGCGCAAGGTGGACGCCAGCGCCGACCTGCTCGCCGCGCAGGGCCTGCCGGTGTACCGCTACGCCTTTTCCTGGGACCGCATCGCGCAGCCCTGGCGCGATCTCTTCGGTGCGTATCACGGTCTGGATCTGGCCGTGCTGTTCGGCAATTTCATCGTCGACCGGCCGAACTTCTCGCGCTTTAGCTGGACAGCGGAAAACCAGATCGAACGCGAGCAGCTGCATGAGCAGTTCGTGAGCAGCGTCAAAGGCTACATCGAGGCGGGGGATCCCGCGCGCTATCCGAGCGCCATTCGCTGGCGCGCATGGAACCAGAACCGCCAGTACACCGACATTCCGTGAAATCAGATCACGACGAAACAAAAACAAGAGGAGAAGTGGAGATGAGTGTGCGACATCGCAGCGGCAGGAAGCCGAGGCCCCAGGCTGCCGCCCGGCTGAGCGGTCTGGCCTGCCTGTGCCTGGCAGGTCTGGTGCAGGCGCAGGCGCAGGCTGCCGACACCTTCGTCGAGGCCGGAACGACCATGCCCGGAATTTCGGATCCGTCGCCGGCCGCCGCAGCTGCGCCGCAGGCCGAAGCGATCGATGAGGTCGTGAGTCTGGATCAGGTGCCGCCGCCGGTTCCGTCGGCGTCCGCGCAGCCAGCGGAGGCGCCGCTGCTGGAAACCGTGGTGGTGCTGGCGCAGAAGCGCGCCGAGGCCATCCAGGATGTGCCGATCTCGATCTCGGTACTCGACGATCAATTCATCCAGGACTGGTCGATCACCGATCTGAGCACGGCAGCGCTGTACACGCCGAACGTGAAGATGGCCGATGCCGGCTACTTCATCATGCCGCGCATCCGCGGCTTCGGCACCGACCAGAACAACAAGGCCTTCGAGCCGCCTGCCGGTGTGGCCGTCGACGGCATTCCGTATACGCGGCTGGAGTACTTCAACTCGGCGATGTTCGATCTCGAGCGCATGGAGGTGTATCGCGGCCCGCAGGGCACGGCCTTCGGCAAGAACACCACCGCCGGCCTGATTCATCTGATCACCAAATCACCCAGCGCCGGCTACCAGGGTTATGCCGAGGTGCAATCCGGGCAGTTCCAGCGACGGCGCGCCGAGGCGGCCGTGGGCGGTCCGCTGCTGGAAGGCTTCCTCAATTTCCGTTTGGCGGGTCTTTACGATCAGCGTGAAGGCTTCGTGGACAACAGCGCCGAGCAATCCCTCAGCGGCGCCCCCCGCCATGGCCGCGGCGTGGATCGCCGCGGCGTGCGCCTGAAGCTGGATTTTCTCGACCTGTGGGGTTCCGAGCTCAAGCTGTCGCTGGAAAGCGTGGACTCCAAGTCCATCGGTGCCGGTCTGGAAACCTATGACCCCAGCGATGCCCTGCGCCAGGCCATCCTGCGCTATGAGCCGCGCAGCGATTTCATCCGCGGCAACTACGTCAACACCATCAACGATCCGGACTTCCGCAACATCCGTATCGAAACCCTCAATGCCGACTGGCGCTATCAGCTCGGCGACTGGAATCTGGTGGCGCTGGGCGGCTACTCGGTGCTGAAGGACAAGGCCGGTCTGGACGTGGACGCCACGGCGGTGCCGGCGATCTTCGGCGGCGACCAGGATCGCTCGCCCACCACTACCGCAGAGTTGCGCCTGGAGTCGCCGGACCTCGACGGTCTGCTGGGCATGGGCCAGCTGTTCGGCGTGAGCTTGGGCCATAGCAATATTCTCGGCGGCCTGTACTACCAGCGCCGCGACATCCAGGGCGACGGCATCGTGTTCCGCTTCGGCCTGTCGTATCTGGATCTGCTGGTCGCCGCCGACGCGACAAGCCCGGACAATCCGCTGGCAGGTGCGCTCGATCCCTTGCTGGCCGCGCTCTACCCCTTGCTGCCGGCCCCGCTGGGTTCGACGAATTCGACTTACAGCGAGGAAGTCACCCAGGACTTCGACCAGCAGGCCAAGGCCGGCGCTGCGTTCACGCAGCTGCAATGGCACTTCACGCCGGAATGGGGCATGGAGTACGGCGTCCGCTACAACCGCGAGAGCAAGGACGCACAGTTCAACCAGTATTACTCCTCACCGACGGCCATTCTCATGCCGGTGCTGGGCGTCAACGAGTACCAGGCGCAGCGGCATCTGTCGGAAAGCAATCTGGCGCAGCGCGTCTCGCTCAATTTTGAACCCGATCGCGACCTGGGCCTGTTCCTGCACTGGGCCAAGGGTTTTCGCGGCGGTGGTTTCAATTCCTTCTCGTATAACGGTGCGCCCGAGACGCTGAGCTTCGGCCCCGAGTCGGCCAAGGACTGGGGCCTGGACTTCAAGGCCAGCCTGCTGGGCGGCAACATGCATCTGAATGCTTCGCTGTATCGCATGACCGTCAACAATTTCCAGGTGCTGGTGGGCGAGCAGAGCAATACCGGCATCGGCCTGGGCACGACACGCGTGCAGAACGCCGCTGCCGCGCGGGCCCAAGGCCTGGAGGCGGACATGACCTGGGCACTGACGCGCTGGTTCACCTTGTTCTCGACCCTGGGTCTGAACGATTCGAAGTATCTGGACTTCGCCGACAACGCCTGCGAGCCGGACAATCAGAACACCGACGGCGACGCCAATCCGCACTGCGATGCCAGCGGCAAGCCGTTCCCGCTCACGCCCAAGCTCACCGCCGGCACGCTGGGCATGGTGACCCTGCCGCTGTTCGGCACGGGGCTGGGCATGCAGCTGGGCGCCGGTTTCGACTACCAGTCCTGGCAATACACCGATACCGCCCTGGACAGTCGTTTCCGCCAGGGCGGCATCATGCGCTGGCGCGCCACGCTGGGCATCGGCAATCCGGCGCAGGGCTGGTCGCTGCGCCTGCAGGGCGAGAATCTCACCGACCGCGTGGTCTCGATCCGTCAGGCGGAGTTGATCAAGGGCGCGCGCGTGGAAGGCGTGGACGCGCCGCGCACGATCTACGGCTCCCTGCGCTATGACTTTTGAGCGCGGCGGCATGCGTGGCTGCGCGGCGCTGCTGCTGGGCTTGAGTCTATCCGCGGCGTCGGCGCAGGCGCCTGCGCCGACGCCGGTGAGCGCGCAGACTATGATGCGCTGGATTGCGCAGATCGAAGCGCAGGGGGAGCGACGCCCCGGCTATGCGGCGGATCAGTGGACGGAGCGCTGGGCGCAGCGTCAGTTCCAGGCTTTCGGGCTGGAGCAGGTGCGCCTGGAGCCGGTGCCGGTGATGCAGTGGACGCCGCGTCGCTGGTCGCTGCGGGTCTGGCATCCGCAGCAGCCGCAGAAGGTGCTCGAGTTGCCCTCGTATCCGGTGCCGATGTCCGCCGCCGGCAGCGTGGAAGCAGACCTGCGGCTGGAGGCGGAGGGTGTGGCAGCGGAAGGCAGCATCCTGGTGTCGCGCAGCCGGCTGCTGAGCATGGCGCACAGCCAGATGCGCCAGATCGCACGCTGGGACTTCGATCCGCTGCGGGAGCTCGACGGCCGGGTGCAGACCCTGCCGGTGCCGGATCGCTTCGCCAATCCGCTCGATCAGGCGGTGGAGGCCCGCGCGCTCGGCCTGATCGGCATTCTCGATTTTCCCTGGGAGACCGATCGCTACTTCTATCCCTATGACGGCAAGGCACGCGCCATTCCCGGGGTCTGGCTCAGTGCCGCCAACGGCAAGCGTCTGCTCGAATTCATGGCGCAGGGGCCGACGCGCGCGCGCCTGGAATTGCAGCGCGATCTGGTGGTGTCGATGTCGCACAACCTCATCGGCACGCTGCCCGGGCGTTCGTCGGAATGGATCGTGATCGGCTCGCATCACGACGGCCCCTGGCAGTCGGCCGTGGAGGACGCCTCCGGCACCGCGCTGGTGATGGCGCAGGCACGCTACTGGTCGCGACTGCCGCGCGAGCAGCGCCCCTTCAATCTGATGTTCCTGCTCAACGGCGGACATATGTCGGGCGGCGCGGGGCTGCTGCAGTTTGCGCAGGTTCACAAGGCCTTCCTCCAGCAGCAGGTGGTGACCGAGATTCATCTGGAACATGCCGCACGCGAGATGCGCGCACAGGACGGTCAGCTGCAAGCGACCGGCCGGCCGGAAGTGCGCTGGTGGTTCACCAGTTTCGTTCCCAGGCTGGAAGAGGTGGTGACGCAGGCGATCTGCGCCGAGAACCTGCAGCGCTCACTGCTGATGCCGGTGGAAGGCTTTCCCGAAGGCAGCAGGCATCCGCCCACCGATGCCGCGTTCTTTCATCCGCTGACGCCCATCGTCAGTTTTCTCACCGCGCCGATGTATCTGTTCGATGCGCAGGACCGGCTCGACAAGGTGGATGTCGACAGTCTGGAGCCGCTGACGCGCGCCACCATCCGCATCATCCAGGGGCTGGATGGCGTCAGCGCCGCGCAGCTGCGCGAGCAGGCGTACCAGCCACCGCGCAGCACGCCCCTGCCGTCCTGCGCATCCTGAACGGGCGGATCCCCGCACACAAAAACAACGAGAGGAACTCATGCTAGGTCAGATGATGCGCATGCCGCTGAACATCAGCGCCCTGCTTCAGCATGCCGAGCGCTATCACGGCGACACAGAAATCGTTTCGCGCAGCACAGAAACCGATTCGGGCGACGATGGCTCGCCACAGCCGCCAGCAATTCAGCGCTATGCGTACGCCACAGCGGCGCGGCGTTGCCGGCAGCTGGCGTGCGCCCTGCAGCGTCTGGGTGTGCGCGAGGGGCAGCGCATCGCAACGCTGGCCTGGAACGGATACCGTCATTTCGAGCTGTATTTTTCGATCTCCGGCATCGGCGCCATCACCCATACCATCAATCCGCGCCTGTTCCTCGAACAGATCGCCTGGATCGTCAATCACGCCGAAGACAGCGTGCTGTGTTTCGATCTGAGTTTCAGCGCGCTGGTGGCGCGTCTGCAGCCCTTGTGTCCCAGCGTGCGCCACTGGGTGGCGATGTGCGATCGCCAACACATGCCGGCACTGAAGCTGCCGGGGCTGCTCTGCTATGAAGAACTGCTGAGTGCGGGCGGCGCCGATTTCGAGTGGCCACTGCTCGACGAAGAACTTGCCTCGGGTCTTTGCTATACCTCCGGCACCACCGGCAATCCCAAGGGCGTGCTGTATTCGCATCGTTCGACCTTGCTGCACGCCCTGACTGCCAGCCTGCCCGATGTGATGAATCTTTCGGCGCGCGACTGCGTGCTGCCGGTGGTGCCCATGTTCCATGTCAACGCCTGGGGCATTCCCTTTTTGGCACCGCTGGTCGGCGCCAAGCTGGTGTTTCCGGGCGCCGCCCTGGATGGCGCGAGCCTGCATCAGCTGTTCGAGCAGGAACAGGTGAGCTTCGCCGCCGGCGTGCCGACGGTGTGGCTGGGGCTGTTGCAGTACCTGCAGAGCCGCGGCCTGCGCCTGAGCAGCGTGCCGCGCATGATCGTCGGCGGTGCGGCTTGCCCGCCGGCACTGATGCAGGCCTATGCAGAACTGGGCGTGAAGCTGCAGCACGCCTGGGGCATGACCGAGCTTTCGCCGCTGGGCACGGTGAACACGCCCAAGCGGCAGCACGAGCATCAGCCGCCGGTGGCGCAGGCGGCCCTCGCCGCCAAGCAGGGCCGTCCGCCGTTCGGCATCGAGCTGAAGGTGGTCGATGGCCTGGGCGTGGACTTGCCGCACGACGGCCAGAGTACGGGCGAGCTGATGGTGCGCGGGCACTGGGTCGCGGAGCGCTACTTCCGCGCCGGCACCACGGCGCTGCGGCAGGGCTGGTTCGCAACCGGCGACGTGGCGAACCTGGATCTGGATGGCTTCCTGCAGATCACCGACCGCAGCAAGGACGTGATCAAGTCCGGCGGCGAATGGATCAGCTCCATCGAACTCGAAAACATCGCGATGTCACATCCGGCAGTGGCGGAGGCTGCTGCGCTGGGCATGAAACATCCGAAGTGGGACGAGCGTCCGCTGCTGATCGTGGTGAAGAAGCCTGCCGCCGAGGTCGACCGCCGATCCCTGCTGAGTTTCTACCAGGACCGGGTGGCGAAATGGTGGATCCCCGATGACGTGTTGTTCCTCGACGCCTTGCCGTACACCGCAAACGGCAAGCTCAGCAAGCTGCAGCTGCGTCAGCAGCTCGGCAATTACCAATGGCCTGCCCAATCATGACTGACGAAGTGAAAACGCCCGACGCGCCAGCACCACGCAAAGCACCCCTGCGGTGGCGATCATGGCCGCCACGCCCGGCCAGGCTGCGAGCTCCCAGACCGGCGCCGGCAAAACCCCGCCAAAGCTGCCCCCCAGGTAGTAGCAGGTGACATACAGGCCCACCGCCGCGCCGCGCGCCTGCGGCATGGCCTCACCGACGAAGGTGGTGGCAGCGGTCTGCGCCAGGAACAGCCCGAGCGACAGCAGGCAGAGGCCGAGCATCGCGGCGGCGATGCTCGGCAGCAGGGTAATGACCAGACCGACGATGGCCATCGCCCAGGCACCGGTGAGCATGTTGGCGTGACCGTGACGGTTGAGCAGGCGTCCGCCCAGCGGCGTCACCGCCACGCCCACCAGATACACCACGAAGATCGCCGAGAGCCGCGCCGGTGACAGCGAGTACGGCGGCTCGGACAGGCGCAGCGACAGATAGGTGAAGCTGGCCACCAGCGAGAACAGCAGCGTGAAGCCGGCGACGTAGATGCTGCGCAGGGCCGGATCGGCAAACAGCTGCCGCAGGCGCAGCGGCTTGCCGGAACTGGGACGGTGATGGCCTTTCTCGGGGCTCAGCCAGCGCTGAATCAGAAACGCCAGCAGCAGCTGCAACAGCGCCAGCGCGGCAAAGCCTTCGCGCCAGTTGCTGAACTCCGCCACCAGGCCCGAGATCATGCGCCCGCAGAAGCCGCCGCCGATGGTGCCGGCCACGTACAGGGCGGTGACGGGGCGTGCTTCCAGCGGCGGCCATTCGTCGGCGGTGTAGGCAACCGTCACCGCGAAGATGCCCGGCAGCATCAGGCCCTCCAGCAGGCGCGCAAGCAGCAGCAGAGCCGGCGTCGGTGCCAGAGCCGAAAGCAGACTGGGCAGGGCCGCCAGATAAGCCGCAGCGACGATGGTGCTGCGGCGGCCGATGCGATCCGAGAGCCGGCCGGCGAAGGGCGCGGCCAAGGCCACACCGGCGGTGCCCGCCGACACCACCGCGCCGAGCAGCGCCGCGTTGCTGCCCATCCACAGCTTGAGCTGCGGCAACAGCGACTGCGGGGCATACAAGGGCACGAAGGCGGCGGCGCCCGCGAGGCAGACGGCAAGACGGCGGTAATCCATGGCGCGCGCACCCTACGCGCGGGCATCGGCCTTGTCTATCGGGATTTTTCCGGCTCCCGCTTGGCCGCGCGCCGGTTGCTTGCGAGGGGGCGCCGTGGCTGGCACGGCGCCCCGCCAGCGTTCAGCGCCCGACCAGCGAACGCGCGATCACTTCCTTCATGATCTCGTTGGTGCCGCCGTAGATGCGCTGGATGCGCGCATCGCAGTAGAAGCGCGAGATCGGGTATTCGGCCATGTAGCCGTAACCGCCGAACAGCTGCAGGCAGGCGTCCACCACGCGGCATTCCATGTCGGAAGTGGCCATCTTCACCATCGCGGCGGTCGGCACATCGAGCTTGCCTTCGGCATAGGCCTGCGCGCACTTCTCGTAGAAGGCGCGATGCACCTCGATGTCGGTCTTGATCTTGGCCAGCTCGAAGCGCGTGTTCTGGAAGCTGGACACCGCCTGGCCGAAGGCCTTGCGCTGCTGCACGTATTCGATGGTCTTCTCCAGCGCGCCCTCGGCATGCGCCACGGCCGAGACCGCCAGCATCAGACGCTCGCGCGGCAGCTCGTCGATCAGATGGCCGAAGCCGCCGCCGACGCGGCCCAGCACCTTGTTGGCGGGCAGGCGCAGGTTGTCGAAGAACAGCTCGGAAGTATCGGCCGAGTGCAGGCCCATCTTTTCCAGATTGCGACCGCGCTTGAAGCCGGGGCGGTCGGTGTCCACCAGCAGCAGGGTCATGCCCTTGCCGCCGGCCTTGGGATCGGTCTTGGCGGCGACGATCACCACGCCGGCGTGCTGGCCATTGGTGATGAAGGTCTTGGAGCCGTTGAGCACGTACTCATCGCCATCGGCCACGGCATTGGTCTTGATGCCCTGCAGGTCCGAGCCGGTGCCCGGCTCGGTCATCGCCAGCGCGCCGAAGCATTCGCCGCTGATCATCTTCGGCAGGTAATGCGCGCGCTGCTCCGGCGTGCCCAGATGCAGGATGTAGGGCGCGACGATGTCCGAATGCATGGTGAGGTTGGAGGCCAGGGCCAGATAGCCCATGCGCGCCGCTTCCTCGACGATGGCGCAGGAGAACTCGAAGGGCGCGCCGATGCCGCCGTATTCCTCCGGCACGTCCACGCACAGCAGGCCGGCCTCACCGAGTTTCAGGTACAGCTCCTTGGGCAGGATGCCTTCCTTTTCCCAGCGCTCGTAATGCGGCGACACCTCGTCGGTGAGAAAGCGGCGGACGGTGTCGCGCCAGGCGGAGAGTTCGGCGGCGAGTGCTTCGTTGCTCATGGTTCAAGCCTGTAAAAGTGAAAGGGAATGGCCAAAAAATGAACGCGAAGGATAAACGCAAAGGCGGCGTGGCGCCCCCCTCTTTTTGAGTAGGGCCGGCGCGGTGACTGCAGGGGAGGGCGCAGCGCGGCGGCGAGTTCACGCAAAGCTGGGCTTGCGGCGGCCCGGATGGCGCGGCGCGCGGCAAGGATGTGGCGCCGGCACTTGCCCCTATGATGGCGCCTGGTTTCTTGGACTCCGCAGGTGCCTGCAATGGCCGTCGATCACTTCGCACAGAAAGCCGCCCGCTACGAAGACAATCCCAGCCGCGTCGACAATGTGGCCACGATTGCCGAGGCGATCCTGCGGCGCTTCGCGTTCAGGCCTGCGATGCATCTGATCGATTTCGGCTCGGACACCGGGCTGCTGCTGGAGAAGATCGCGCCTTATGTGGACAGGATCACGGCCATCGATGTCTCGCCCGCCATGAACCGGCAGCTGGCGGACAAGCGCAGCCGCATCGCCTGCGAGCTGGAGCTGCTGGAAGTGGATCTGGAAAAAACCACGCTGCCGCTGCGTGTGGACGGCATCATCTCCTCGATGACGATGCATCACATCGCCGATACCGCCGCGATGTTTGCGAAGTTCCACGCCATGCTCAGGGACGGCGGCTTCATCGCCATCGCCGATCTGGATTGCGAGGACGGCAGCTTTCACAGCGAGGACACCGGCGTGTTTCATCATGGCTTTGAACGCGAGGCCTTCGCCAAACTCCCTGCCGATGCGGGTTTTGCGTCGGTTCGGCTGGATTCGGTCAGTGTGCTGCGCAAGCCGCAGGGCGAGTACGGCGTGTTTCTGCTGAGCGCGCGGCGGCCAGGCCCTGATCTGGCAAACGCACAGCGGTAATTGCGCGTATAGTCCGCCGACCGTGCTTTTGCGGTGATTCTTGAACGAGTAACCCATGGCACGCGTCACTGTTGAAGACTGTCTGGCATCGGTCGGCAGCAATTTTGCTCTGGTCCAGATCGCGGCAAAGCGCGCACGGCAACTGGCGCGTGGCGCCAATTCGCAGCTGCCCTGGGGCGATCACAAATCGACGGTGCTGGCGCTGCAGGAGATCGCCGCCGGGCATGTTTCGGCTGCGGTGCTGAACGAGGTGGATCTGCCGCTGGAATCGCCGCAGAAGCTGGAGCTGGAGACCCTGGAAGGCGAATTCAAGTAGAACCTGCCGCTTGGCGCGGCAAAGTCTTGATTCGACAAGGCCATGAATGTCGCGTAAGCTGCGGCTCGCAAAGTATCAAGCAGCGTAATCAGCTAGTTCCCGTCCGCAGTCACAGCGGCACGAAATTTCCAGATGCCTTCCTTGAATGATTTGCAGCCTCGCGGGCGGGTTTGTGCCCGCGCTCAATGAAAGGAATGCATCCATGAGCAATGTTTCAACCGGTACCGTCAAGTGGTTCAATGACGCCAAGGGCTTCGGCTTCATCACCCCTTCCGAAGGCGGCGAAGACCTCTTCGCGCACTTCAAGGAAATCCAGGGTGATGGCTTCAAGTCCCTGTCCGAAGGCCAGCGCGTCGAATACGTCGCCGCTCGCGGTCCCAAGGGCATGCAGGCGACGCGGATTCGCGCAGTCTAAGCTGCCGGTCCGTAGTTAAAAAACCGCGGCCACTGCCGCGGTTTTTTTATCCCTCGCGCGCGCCATTGCGGCGCTGCGCGCTCGTTCCCGCTCCATTTTCTGATCGAGGAAGCACTATGCGCCCCAAGCGTCAGCGTCCGTCCCAATATCCCGCACCGGTCAAGGTGCGGCGCGCTCCTGGCACGCCCACCAAGAATCAGCTGCGCGCCGCAGCGCAGGCCGAGGCCCGTGCCGTGAAGGAGCAGTGGCTGAGCCTGCTGGCTCCCGCCAAGGCCACCTGGGCCAAGCTGCATCCGCAGGAACTGGCGGGCGTGGAAGGCAATTTCCACAAGCTCGCCGGCCTGGTGCAGCTGCGCTACCAGCTCAGCCGCGAAGAGTCTGACCGGCAGGTCAATGCGTTCTTCGACACGCATCGCGCACCGCTGGCTGCGGCACTGTAATTTTGGTCGATGACTGAAGGCGGTCTGGCGCGCAGGCGCCAGGCCGCTTTTTTTTGCTCGGGAGCGGCCGGCGCTGTGAGCCCTGGCGCGAGGTTCAGACGCGCAGCGGGTCGTAGCCGTACAGGGCGTCGAGCTTGCGCGCCAGTGCGCCCTGCAGGGCCGGCATCGCCAGATCGCGCGCCCAGGCTGCGGCACCGCGATAGTGATAGCGGCGCTTGTTGTCGCGGCTGGTGTTCTGGATCTCCGCCGTGCGTGCGCGGCGCAGCTGCTCGTATTCGAGCAGGGCCCCGGGAATCGCCGCGCTGCGCCGCAGGCAGCTGGCCAGCACCGCCGCGTCCTCGATGGCCATCGCCGCGCCCTGGGCCATGAACGGCAGGGTTGGATGGCAGGCATCGCCCAGCAGGCTCACGCGGCCCTGCGACCACTGCGGCATCGGCGGGCGGTCGAACAAGGCCCACTTGAAGCAGGCCGCCGGATCGGCGGCTTCGATGATGCGGCTGACCGGCGCGGGCCAGTCGCCGAACTCGTCGAACAACTCCCGATACTCGCCCTTCTGCGTCCAGGACTCCACTTCCCAGCCTTCGCACTCGGTGACCGCCACGAAGTTGAGCAGCTCGCCGCGACGCAGGTAGTAGTGCACGAAGTGGGCGCCCGGCCCCAGCCACAGCGCGGCGCTGCGCGGGATGTCCGCGTCGCGCAAGCGGCTTGCGGGAATCACGCCACGCCAGGCCACGCAGCCGGTGAAGCGCGCGTGCTCGGCGCCGAACAAGGTGGCGCGGACCAGGGAATGAATGCCATCGGCGCCGATCAGCAGATCGGCCTGCAACTCACGGCCGTTGGCGATGCAGAGGCTGACGCGCGAAGCGTTCTGCTCCACCAGGATGACGCGCGCATTGAATACGCATTCGATCTGCGCCAGCTCGCGCGCCGCCTGCAGCAGCACGCCATGCAGATCGGCGCGATGCAGGTGCAGATAAGGCGCGCCGTAGCGTTGCCGCATCGACTCGCCCAGGGGCATGCGGCTGAGCAGCCGGCCGTTTTGCGCGCTGCGCATTTCCAGCGCCAGCGGATGACAGGCGCAGGCTTCCAGCGCTTCGCCGAGGCCCAGGCTGAGCAACACCCGCGAGGCGTTCGGGCTGATCTGCAGGCCCGCGCCGACTTCGGAAGGTTCGGCGGTCTGTTCGACCAGGGTGATGCGCCAGCCGCTGCGGGCCAGCGTCAAGGCGGCGCTCAGGCCGCCGATGCCGGCACCGACAATCAAGGCGTGCGGAGTGCTCACGATGATCGGGGCCCGGCTGGGACTAGCGCCGGTAGCGCTTCACCAGATCGCCGTAGGCATCGATGCGGCGATCGCGCAGGAAGGGCCACCAGCGGCGCACGTTCTCGCTGCGCCGGAGATCCACATCGGCGACGATCACCGCCGGCTGATCCTCGGCCAGGGCGATGAATTCACCCTGCGGGCCGGCAATGAAGCTGCTGCCCCAGAACTGCGAGCCGGGCCACTGGCCGGCGGGATCGGACTCGAAGCCGACGCGATTGGCCACCAGCACCGGCAGGCCATTGGCCACCGCATGCGCGCGCTGGATGGTGACCCAGGCTTCGCGCTGGCGCAGCTGCTCGTCTTCTTCGTCCTGCGGATTCCAGCCGATGGCGGTGGGATACAGCAGCAGATCGGCGCCGGCCAGGGCCATCAGGCGCGCGGCTTCCGGATACCACTGGTCCCAGCACACCAGCACGCCAAGCCGTCCGACGCTGGTTTCGATGGGCTCGAACCCGATGTCGCCGGGCGTGAAGTAGAACTTCTCGTAGTAGCCCGGATCATCCGGGATGTGCATCTTGCGGTAGATGCCGGCGAGCGAGCCGTCGCGCTCCAGCACCACCGCAGTGTTGTGATACAGGCCCGGTGCGCGACGCTCGAACAGCGAGCCGACGATGACGATGCCCAGCTCGCCGGCGAGCGTGCCGAGAAAGTCCGAAGACGGGCCTGGAATGGCTTCCGCGAGATTGAACAGCTCAGTGGATTCGTGCTGGCAGAAATACAGCGAGGTGTGCAGTTCCTGCAGCAGCACCAGCTGCGCACCTTGCGCGGCGGCGGCGCGGATGCCGCGCTCGGACTCGTGCAGATTGGCTTCGGCATCGCTGCCGCAGGCCTGCTGCACGATGCCGACGCGAAGGATGCTGGACTTGCTCATGCGCTCTCCGGAATCTGCATGGTGACGCAGTGCAGGCTGCCGTACTGCTCGATCAGCGCGCGGCAGTCGATGCCGATCACCTCGCGGTCCGCGAACACAGGCTGCAGCCGCGCCAGTGCGATCTCATCCTGGGCATTGCCGTACACCGGCACCAGCACCGCGCCATTGATGATCAGGAAATTGGGATAGCCCGCCGGCAGGCGCCTGCCGTCCTCATCGTAGGCCGGTGCCGGCATCGGCAGCGGCACCAGCGCATAAGGCTCGCCGTCGGCGGTGCGCAGGGCCTGCAGCTCGGCCTCCATGGCCTTGAGATCGGCGTAGTGCGGGTCGCGCACATCCTCGCAGGCCTGATAGGCGATGGTGCGCGCATCGCAGAAGCGCGCGATGGTGTCGATGTGGCCGTCGGTGTCATCGCCGAGCAGGTCGCCGTGCCTGAGCCACAGTACGCGGCGCACGCCGAACCAGTGCATGAGCTGGGCTTCGATCTGCAGCTTGTCGAACTGCGGATTGCGCGTGGCTGCGAGCAGGCAGCGCTCGGTGGTCAGCAGCGTGCCCTGGCCATCGCTTTCGATGGCGCCGCCTTCCAGCACGAAGCTCAAGTCCTCCACCGGTGCCTGCCAGGCCTGCTGCTCGGCGAGGCGGCGGGTGATTTCATTGTCCAGCCAGGCGTTGAACTTGCCGCCCCAGCCGTTGAACACGAAGTTCAGATGCACGGCCTTGCCGTCACGAAACACCGTGATCGGGCCATGGTCGCGTGCCCAGACATCATTGGCCGGCACGCTGTACAGCCGCAGACGCTCGTCGCGCACGCCACCGGCCAGCAGCTTTTCGCGCAGCGCCGCCTTGTCGGGGCCACAGGCGATGATCAGATGCTCAAAGCGCGTGACCGCCGCGGCGATGGCGATGAAGCAGCGCTCCACGGCCGCGAAGTGCCGGGCGAAGTCACCCTCCGGACGAGGCCAGGTGAGTTGCACGGCGCGCTGCGGCGCCCATTCGGCGGGGAGAACGGTGGACATGAATCCGGAAGTTGTCAGCGGTGAAATGACGAAAGCGCACGCGGGGCGCGCAGGGAAGCCCATTCGAAGCGCGATTCTAACAGGGTGATGCAAAAGGTCATCACGGAGCTTGTGCCGATCGCTTCGGAAAATCGTGGCATTGCGCCTGCGAAGCGGCGGTCCATGTGTCAGCGATGAATCAGCGCCGCGCCGGCAAGGCAGGGGCGCGGCACGGTGCTAAGTTACGCCGATGCAGGACTGGACCGGAACGATCTATCTCGGCGCGGAATGGGCGCTGTTCGTGGGGCAGGGCGGCGCAACGCCGCTGCACCGGCATCTGGCCCACAAGCTGGTGATGGGCCTGGATGGTGAGCTGGAGGTGAACTGGGCTTCGGGCGAGCGGCGTCACGGGCGCATCGCGCTGGTGAAAGCCGGCAGCCTGCATCGCGTCACGGCGCCGGGGCGGCGCATCGGCCTGTACTACGCCGATGCCGGGGCCTTCGCGCATTCCGGCCTGCCGGCTTCGCGGCAGCTGCGCGAGCTGTTCCGCCTGTGCCGGCGGCTGGACCTCGGCGCTGGCGAGGCGCCGACCGTCGTGCAGCAGCTGCAGCCGGACATGCAGGAGGCCGCCGATGCGCGCGTGCTCAAGGCCGTGGATGCGCTGCGTCGCGATCAGGACCTGGCGCTGCCGATGATGGCGCCGCGGGCCGGCGTCTCGCCGCGACGATTGCGGCAGCTGTTCAGCGCCTCGGTGGGCGGCACCCCGGTGCGGTATCGTCGCTGGTGGCGGCTGCGCCTGGCCGCGCAGCAGCTGGCGCAGGGCGAGCGCATCGTCGATGCCGCCCTGGCCGCGGGCTTTGCCGATGCCGCGCACCTGACCCGCACCTTCGTCGAGATGCTGGGCATCACGCCGGGGGTGTTTCAGGCCAGCCGCCTGATCGTGCTGGACGAGCTGGCATGAAGCCGCGCAGCCGATTTGTTCAAGACAGGCTGCACCCTTTTTCCTAGAGTGGCGCCGATCATCGAGGGAGCGGCGCATGGCTCTGAAAGCTACGCCGCCGCCAGGCATGCACCGGGCAATGGTGCCGGGCGGCGTTGTCGAATATCGCGAATACGGTGCGGCCGAGGCGCCGCCATTGCTGTTCGTGCATGGTGTGCTGGCCAATGAGCGGCTCTGGGAGGCGGTGGCGCAGAGACTGGCGCCGCATTACCGCTGCATCCTGCCGACCTGGCCACTGGGCGCGCATCGTCTGGCCATGCGTCCCGATGCCGATCTCTCGCCGCCGGGCATGGTGGAGCAGATCGTGGCCTTCATGGACGCGCTGCGGCTGCCGCGCGCCACGCTGATCGGCAACGACAGCGGCGGCGCGCTGTGCCAGATGCTGCTGGCGCGCCATCCGCAGCGTGTCGAACGTCTGGTGCTCACGTCCTGTGACGCCTACGAGATCTGGCTGCCGCTGCTGTTCAAATATCTGGAGTACGCCGCCTTCGTGCCCGGCATGCTCTGGCTGCTGGCGCAGCTGCTGCGCCTGCGGCCGCTGCGCCGCCTGCCGATCGCCTTCGGCTGGCTGGTGAAGCGCATGCCCCGCGATCTGGCCGATGCGCTGACCGCGCCGATGGCGGCTTCATCGGGCGTGCGCCGCGATCTGGGCAAGTTCCTGCGCGGCATTTCGGCGCGCTACACACTGCAGGCGGCGCACAGCTTCGCGGGCTTTCGCGCACCGGTGCTGATCGCCTGGTCGCGGCAGGATCGTTTCTTCCCCCTGACGCATGCGCGGCGGCTGCAGCAGCATTTCCCGCAGGCGCGGCTGATGCTGGTGGACGATGCCTACACCTTCTCCGCCATCGACAATCCAGGGCAGCTGGCGCAGCACCTGGAGGTTTTTCTTCATGACAGTGCTGCGAGCATGGCGGACAAGGTGCTGGCATGAGCTATCTGATCGGTGCCGTCATGGCCCTGGCCGTGGCACTGGCGGCGGCCGGTGTGGGCCTGGATCGCGACCGCGCGTTTTATCCCACGCTGCTGATCGTGATCGCGTCCTACTACCTGCTGTTCGCCGCGCAGGCGCAGTCGCTGGCGCTGTTTCTTCAGGAGTCCCTGGGTCTGGCGCTGTTCACGGCGCTGGCGCTGGCCGGCTTCAAGCTCAGGCCCTGGTATCTGGTGCTGGGCCTGGCGGCGCATGCGCTGTTTGATTTCACGCATGACGCCTTCATCGCCAATCCCGGCGTGCCGGTCTGGTGGCCCTCGTTCTGCGCGGCCTACGACCTGATGGCGGCGCTGGTGCTGGCGCTGCTGCTCCGGCGCCGCGCGAGCCGCGCCAGCGCCTGAGCTATTCCGGCAGTTGCAGGTCGGCGACCATCGCGGCGAGGAAGCGCGTGGCCTCGCCGCCGGTGACGGCGCGGTGATCGAAGGTCACCGACAGCGGCAGCACCTTGGCAATCGCGATCTGGCCGTTCACCGGCACCACCGCATCACGCACCGCGCCGGCGGCGACGATGGCCACGGTCGGCGGCACGATCACTGGCGTGGCGTACTTGCCGCCGAACTTGCCGAAGTTGGACAGGGTGATGGTGAAGCCGCGCAGGTCTTCCGGGGCCATGGCCTTGGCGGCGGCGGCGGCCTTCATCTTCTGCAGGCCTTCACGCAGGGAATCGTGGTTGCGGTTGGCGACGTCGTGCAGCACCGCCACATACAAGCCATCGGGCGTGTCCACGGCCACGCCCAGGTGCACCTTGTCGAGGATGCGCCGGCCGATCTCCACACTGTCGTACCAGGCATTGAGCGCCGGCTGCACGCGGCAGGCAGCGACCAGGGCGCGGATCAGGCGCAGGGTCACGTCCTGCGGCGCGCTCCAGGCGTGCAGCACGGCATCGTCGGTGACGGTGGTGGGCATCACCTCGTCGCGGGCCTGCGACATGGTCTTGGCCATGGCGCGGCGCGCGCCGTGCAGTTTTTCCAGCGGGCCGACGCTGGAGAGAATCTTGTGCACGCGCTGCACGTCGGCGGCGGTGATCATCTCGTTGGGGCCGCTGGGCGTGACGATGGACAGGTCCACGTTCAGCCGCTGCGCCAGCGCGCGCACCGCCGGCATCACTTTGACGCCGGAAGCACTGCCGATGGCGGTGGCGCGCTCGCGCACCACCTCGTTGCCCTGCGTCATCGCGCCCACCACCACGCCGGTGTCGCGGATCGCCTCGGGCGCGGGCGCGGGCGCAGCCGGCGCGGCGGCCGGCGCCTCGCCTTCGAAGCTCACCAGCGGCTTGCCCACTTCCACGGTGTCGCCGGCCTTGGCGTGCAGCCTGGCAATCACACCGGCCTGCGGGCTGGGCACTTCCACCACGGCCTTGGCAGTTTCCACCGAGACCAGGGGCTGGTCGGCGGCCACGCTCTGGCCTTCCTGCACCAGCCATTCGCGGATTTCCGCGTCCTGCAGTCCTTCACCCAAATCCGGCAGCTTGAAGACGATCATGTGGGGTTGTGGCTCTAGGCTTTGGGGGCGAACTCGAAGACCTTGCGCACCTCGGCGAGGATGCGTTCGGTGTCGGGGATGTACAGGGCTTCGTGCCGGGCCAGCGGCATGATGGTGTCGTAGCCGGAGACGCGCAGCACCGGCGCGAACAGATTGAGCAGGCCGTGCTCGGCGATATTGGCGGCGATCTCGGAGGCCCAGCCGCCGGCGCGCGGCGATTCCTGCACGATCACGCAGCGCCCGGTCTTGGCCACCGAGGCGAGAATGGTGTCCATGTCCAGGGGCTTGATCGTGGCGACATCGATCAGCTCCACGGAAATGCCTTCCTCGGCCAGACGGTCGGCGGCGGCGCGCGCGTCCTGCATCATCGCGCCCCAGGACACCAGGGTCAGATCCTGGCCTTCGCGTTCCACGAAGGCGGTGTCCAGCGGCAGGGCCTCGCCATTGTCTTCCACGGCCTGCTTGAACAGGCGATACAGGCGCGTGGGCTCCAGAAAGATCACCGGGTCCGGATCGCGGATCGCGGCCAGCAGCAGGCCGTAGGCGCGCGCCGGGGTGGACGGCGCCACCACGCGCAAGCCCGGGATGTGCGCGAAGGTGGCTTCCACCGATTCGGAATGATGCTCGGGGGCGTGGATGCCGCCGCCATTGGGGGCGCGCAGCACCATGGGGCAGCTCAGACGGCTGCGCGTGCGATGCCGGTAGCGCGCGGCGTGATTGACGATCTGGTCGATGCAGGGATAGGTGAAGCCGGAGAACTGGATCTCCGCCACGGGCTTGAAGCCTTGTGTGGCCAGGCCGATGGCCATGGCCGCGATCAGGGTTTCCGCCAGCGGCGTGTCGATCACGCGCTCCTCGCCGAAGGCGTCGAGCAGGCCGACGGTGGCGCGGAACACGCCGCCATTGCGGCCCACGTCCTCGCCCAGCACCAGCACCCCGGCATCGCGCTGCATCTCGCTGCGCAGCGCCAGGTTCACCGCCTCAATCAGGTTCAGTTCCGGCATGGTGCTCAGTGTCCCGGCTTGAGGCCGCGCGCCAGGGCCTCCTGGCGCTGCCACTCGTACTGCTTGGGCAGCTGCGCGTAGAGATGATCGAACATCGCCGCCGGTGAGGCCGGCGGTGTGGCCAGGAATTCTTCGGCGGCCTGATCGGCAAAGGCCGAGGCCTCCTGCTGCAAGGCGGCTTCGTCGCTGGCGCTGAGCAGGCCGCGAGCTTCCAGATGCTGCTTGAGGCGTTTGACCGGGCAGCGCTGCCAGGCCTCCTGCACCTCGGCCTCGTTGCGGTAGCGGCGCGCATCGTCGGCCGTGGTGTGATCGTGCAGGCGATAAGTGATGGCCTCGATCAGGCTCGGGCCACCGCCGCTGCGCGCGCGCTCGATGGCAGCGGCCAGCACCGCGCGGGTGGCGATCACATCATTGCCGTCCACCTGCTCGCCGGGCAGGCCGCCGGCGAAGGCTTTCTGTGCCAGGGTCTGGGCGCCGGTCTGGCGGCCGCGCGGCAGCGAGATCGCCCATTGATTGTTGGAGATCAGAAACACCAGCGGCAGGTTCCAGACCTTGGCCGAGGAGATGGCTTCGTAGACATCGCCCTTGCTGGTGGCGCCGTCGCCGCAGGAAGCCAGCACCACGCGCGGCTCGCGGCGCAGCTTCAGCGCATAGGCCACGCCGATGGCCTGCGGCACGTGCGAGCCGATGGGCACCGAGAGCGGAAAGTCGTGGCGGATCGCGCAGCCCTCGTAGTGCATGCCGCGCTCGTCGCCGCCCCAGTTGAGCAGGATGTCGCGCATGCGCACACCGCGCAGCAGCTGCGCGGCGTATTCGCGATAGGCGGGGATGAAGATGTCTTCGGCGCGCAGCGCGCAGCCGATGGCGGTGCCGATGGCTTCCTGGCCCAGGCAGGCGGCGTAAGTGCCCATGCGACCGGTACGCTGCAAGACCACCGCCTTCTTGTCGAAGGCGCGGGTCTGCACCATGGCGCGGTACATGCGCCGCAACTCCTCGGCGTCCTGCGCAAAGTCCGGCAGCGGTGCACGCGGCTGACCCTCGGGGTCCAGATACTGCGTGTACGTGACTTCGAACTGCGCAACGCGTTCTACGGCGGGACTGCTGTGACTCATGCACGCATCCTCGTGTCTTTGGCGCGGCCGGTGCGAGCATCCTGCTTCGCCCATGCGGCCGGAGCCTTGATCTTCCTTAGCGGCGGATTCTAGGGGCTTGACCGGCTTTTGGCAGCCGGAAATCCACTCAAGCGGTCGGCCCGGGCGGGCGTGCAGCACCGGCGCGGGCGCGCAAATGTCATCGCGATGTCATCGCTGGACAGCAGACTCGCGGCCATCAGCAAGGGGAAAGCATGATGCGCAAACTACTCACGGCCGCCACGGTCCTGGCCGCCCTGGTTCTGGGCGGCTGCAATGACAACAAGGACTCAGTCAAACCAAAGAATCTGATCTTCTTCCTGGGCGACGGCTACGGCATCGTGCCGATGACCGCCACCCGCATCTATACCGTGGGCGAAAGCGGTCAGCTGCAGATCGATCAGTTCCCGGAGTCGGCTTTCATCAAGACGTACTCCAATGATGCGCAGGTCACCGACAGCGCGCCCTCGATGTCGGCCTACATGACCGGCTACAAGATGAACAATGAAGTCATCTCCATGTCCACCGACACCAAGGCGGCGGATTCCAGCGGCAAGGGCTATGTCTCCGGCGCCGACAGCACCTGCCCGGCCTCGGGTAACGGCACGCCGGTGACCACGCTGCTGGAACTGGCCAAGGCTGCCGGTCGCGGCACCGCCGTGGTCACCACCACGCGCGTCACGCATGCCACGCCCGCCGCCACGTATGCGCACATCTGTCACCGCGATGGCGAGAACAACATCGCCGCGCAGCTGGTGCCGGGCGGCAGTGGCTTCAACAGCGCGCTGCTCGATGGTGTGGACGTGGTGCTCGGCGGCGGCTGGCAGCACTTCCTGCCCCAGGGTGATACGAAGGGTTCCTCGCGCAGCGATACGCGCAACCTCGTCGATGAGATGAAGGCCAAGGGCTACAGCTACGTGAGCAATGTCACCGATCTGCAAGCCGTCCCGGCCTCCACGACGGGCAAGCTGCTGGGCCTGTTCACCAAGGGCCACATGAATTTCGATCTGGATCGTGACCCGGCCAGCGAGCCGAGCCTGTCGCAGATGACCGCCAAGGCCATCGACATCGTGTCGAAGAATCCGAAGGGCTTCTTCCTGATGGTGGAGGGCGGTCGTATCGATCAGGCCCTGCATCCCACGCTGGCGCGCAAGGCGCTGCAGGACGGCAAGGCTTTCGACGAGGCCATCAAGACCGCCATCGACAAGATGAAGACCCTCGATCCGGAGTTGAAGAACACCCTGATCGTGGTCACCGCCGACCATGACCACACCCTGGTGATGAACGGCTATGCGGCACTCACCGGTGCCACCACCGATACGCATCCGGGCATTCTCGGCCTGATGCGGGATTACACCGCTGCCCAGAACACCGACGGCAGCCAGAAAGACCTGAGCACGGTGACGCCCAGCAAGGATGCCGACGGCAAGCCGTTCACGACGCTGGTGTTCGGCAACGGCGAGAACCGCATCCAGGGCAACCGCAACACGCAGAGCGACCTCAGCGATGATCAGGTGTTCAACAAGGACTATCACCAGGAGGCGGCGATCCGCATGCCCTCCGGCAGCGAGACGCACGGCGGCGGCGATGTATTCCTCGGCGCCATGGGCCTGAACGCCGACACCTTCCACGGCACGCTCGAAAACAACAAGGTGTTCGATCTGTGCAAGGCCGCTGTCGGCCTGTAAGCCATCGGCGCAACCGGAGAATCACGATGACCAAGAATTTCACCCGCGCCGCGATCTGGGCCGGCGTCCTGCTGGCGGTGTTCAACGCGGGCTGCTCCAACGCCGCCGGCGAAGCCAAGAATGTCATTTTCTTCCTGGGCGATGGCATGGGCCCGGTGACCAAGACCGCCGCGCGCATCTACCAGTACAAGGAAGAAGGCGCGCTGACCATGGACACCATGCCCTATGCCGCGCGCATCAAGACCTACTCGCTGGATGCGCAGACCACCGACAGCGCGCCGTCCATGGCCGCCTACATGACCGGCGTGAAATCACGCAATGAAGTGCTGGCGCTGGATGGCGGCGCGGTGTCGCAGCCTTACAAGCCCAGCGCGGTGCTGGTGGACAACGGCGACGGCAGCAGCACCTCGGTGTCCAATGCGCAGAACAACTGCCCGGCGAGCGGCAACGGCAGCGCCAAGACCACGCTGCTGGAACTGGCCAAGGCCAAGAGCAAGGCGACCGGCGTGGTCACCACGGCGCGCCTCACGCATGCCACGCCGGCGGCCACTTACGCGCATATCTGTCATCGCGATGCCGAGTACGCGATCTCGGTGCAGGCGGTGCCCGGCGGCAGCGGCTTCAACAGCGCGCTGGGCGAGGGCATCGACGTCTTGCTCGGCGGCATCAGCCAGTACTGGACGCCGTACAACAAGACCAGCAATCCCAAGGGCCGTCCCGATGGCCGCAATCTGGTCGCCGAGATGCAGGGCAGGGGTTACACCTATGTCAGCGATCTGAGCGGCCTCAATGCCGCGCCGACCAGCTCCGGCAGCAAGCTGCTCGGCCTGTTCGATCAGGCCAAGGCGCAGGGCCACATGTCCTACGAGCTGGACCGCGATCCCGCCGTGGAGCCCAGCCTCTCGCAGATGACGGCCAAGGCCATCGACATCCTGGCGAAGAACAGCAACGGCTTCTTCCTGATGGTGGAGGGTGGGCGTATCGACCACGCGCTGCACGGCACCGATGCCAAGCGCGCGCTGGTGGATACCATCGCCTTCGACGATGCGGTGAAGACCGCCATCGACAAGATGAAGACCCTCGATCCCGACCTGAAGAACACGCTGATCGTGGTCACCGCCGATCATGACCACACCATCGCCTTCAACGGTTACGGCAAGCGCGGCACCGACGTGCTCGGTCTCAATCAGAGCTATGCCAGCGGCAGCAACAGCCTGGATGCCGACGGCCTGCCGTACACCACGCTGGTGTTCGGCAACGGTGCCAACCGCCCCGACACGCGCAGCGCCCTGACCCAGGAGCAGGTCACCGCCACCGGCTATCTGCAGGAAGTGGCGATCCGTCGCGGCTCGGCCGGCAGCGAGACGCACGGCGGCGGCGATGTGATGCTGTTCGCGCAGGGCGCCGATCAGGCCAGCTTCAAGGGCACCATCGAGAACACCGCGGTGTTCAGCCTGATCAAGACTGCGGCGGGCTATTGAACATGCGGGCGATGGCGGCGACGGCGGCGCTGCTGCTGGCCGCGGTCTGCGCGGCCGCTGCCGCGGCCGATCTGGACCTGCGGGTTCGTTACGAGAGCGAAGCTGTGGATGCCGCTGCCGTGCACAAGCGCGAGCAATGGCAGGACCGTCTGATCGTGCGCGAGGGCCATGTCTGGACGCAGCGCATCATCGATGCGCGGCTGCCGGCGCATGGCGGGCAGGAGCAGCACGCGCACTTCGACTTCGCGCTGGCGGCGCAGCATCTGCGCCGCGGCGAGAAGGGCGAGCTGATCGCCGAATACGTCGATACCCGCAGCCGCACCGTGGTGTTCGTCCCGGCCGCCGAGTACGCGGCGGTCGGCTTCGACGGTTCCTGGGAAGCGGCCGCAGCCTTGCTGCCGCCGGCCGTGGTCAAGCGCATGCCGGTGCTGGTGCGCACCGCGCCCGCCGGCTGCAGCTGGCGCGAGGAGCGCCGGCAGGGACGCTACACCCGCGTGCTCTGGGACGAGCGCGGCGGCTACGCGCGGCGCATCGAGACCGGCCGCGAGGACGGCGTCGAGCGCCAGCTGATCGTCGCCGAGCCGATGCCGGCGGTCGCGGATGCCGCGCTGCCCTGGCGCGAGCTGGCCGGCTACCAGCACAAGGAATACGACGACTTCATGGATTGAAGACCGCTGCGGCAGCTGTGGTCTAATAGCGGGATGCACGCTTGGTACGAACTCCTGGTCGGCTTGCGCTACACCCGCGCCAAGCGCCGTAACCATTTCATCTCCTTCATCTCCGCCGCCTCCATGGCCGGCATCGCCGTGGGCGTCACCGCGCTGATCACGGTGCTGTCGGTGATGAACGGTTTCGAGAGCGAGCTGCGCACGCGCATCCTCGGCATGGCCTCGCATGCCACGATCTCGGCCTATCAGGGCGGCCTGAGCGACTGGGCCAAGCTCGCCGAGCTGGCCCGCCAGCATCCGGACGTGGCGGCGGTGGCGCCGTACATCGAAGGCGAGGGCATGGTGAAGGTGGGCTCGGATCTCTCCGGCACCCTGCTGCGCGGCATCGACCCCAAGCAGGAGGCCACGGTCTCCGAAATCGCCCAGCACATGAAGGTCGGCCAGCTGGATTCGCTGACGCCCGGCAGCTACAACATCGTGCTGGGCGCGGAGCTGGCGGAATCGCTGAATGTCACGGCCGGCGACAAGATCGATCTGATGGTGCCGCAGGCCTCGGTGACGCCGGCCGGCCTGCTGCCGCGATTCCGGCGTTTCACGGTCAGCGGCGTGTTCCGCGTCGGCATGTACGAGTTCGATCGCGGCCTGGTGCTGATCGATCTGGCCGATGCCCAGGCCCTGCTGCGCATGGACAACAGCGTCACCGGCGTGCGCCTGAAGCTGCACGATCTGTTTCAGGCGCCGCGCGTGGCGCGCGAGCTGACCACCGAGCTGCCGGGCTTGTACTACGTCTCCGACTGGACGCGCAGCCACAGTAATTTTTTCCGTGCGGTGAAGACCGAGAAGATGGTGATGTTCATCATCCTCTCGCTGATCGTCGGCGTGGCCGCCTTCAATATCGTCTCCACGCTGGTGATGGTGGTGCAGGACAAGCAGCCGGACATCGCCATCCTGCGCACCCTGGGCGCCACGCCGCGTTCGATCATGGCGATCTTCATGGTGCAGGGCTGCATCATCGGCTTCGTGGGCACGGCCCTGGGGCTGGCCGGTGGCATCGCGCTGGCGCTGAACGTGGAGACCCTGGTGCCGCTGCTGGAGCGGCTGACCCATCAGCAGTTCCTGGCGCCGGATGTCTACTACATCAGCGATCTGCCATCGGAGCTGAAGCTGTCCGATGTGATCCGCATCGGCGCGCTGTCGCTGTCCCTGGGCCTGATCTCCACGATCTACCCGGCCTGGCGCGCCTCGCGCATCAATCCGGCGGAGGCGCTGCGCTATGAATAGCCCGCAGGCGCCGGTGCTGGAGGCCCTCGGCCTCAACAAGACCTTCGACGACGGCCGGCTGCGGCTGGACGTGCTCAAGTCGGTGGATCTGGCGGTGGGACGCGGCGAGCGCATCGCCATCGTCGGCGCCAGCGGCACCGGCAAGTCCACGCTGCTGCATTGCCTGGGCGGCCTGGATGCGCCCACGGGCGGACAGGTGCGGGTGCTGGGCGAGAGCATGTCGGACTTGAGCGATGCTGCGCGCTCGCAGCTGCGCAACCGCGCCCTGGGCTTCGTCTATCAGTTTCATCATCTGCTGCCGGAATTCACGGCGCTGGAAAACGTCGCCATGCCGCTGCGCATCCGGCGCCTGTCGCGCGCGCAGGCGCAGGACCAGGCCACCGAGCTGCTGCGCCGCGTGGGGCTGGGCGAGCGCCTGCAGCACAAGCCGGGCGAGCTGTCCGGCGGCGAACGCCAGCGTGCAGCCGTGGCACGCGCGCTGGTGACGCGGCCGGCCTGCGTGCTGGCCGACGAGCCCACCGGCAATCTCGACAAGAAGACCGCCGAGCGCGTGTTCGAGCAGATGCTCGAACTCAATCGCGAGCTGGGTACCAGCCTGGTGGTCGTCACCCATGATATGCAGCTGGCCAGCCGCATGGATCGCTTATGGACTCTGGAGAACGGGGTGTTGCGGGAGACGTCCGCCTCCTAGCGCTGGCGTTCACCGCCGGCGTGCTGGCACTGCATGCGCTCAGCGCCGTTCCGGCGCTGGGTCTGCTGCTGGTGCTCTTGCTCAGCGTGCTGCCGCGCTGGCGCGGCCGCGCGTATTGGGCCGCCGCGGTGCTGGGCTTTGTGCTGAGCGTCTGGCATGCGCGGCAGCAGCTCGAACTGCGCTGGCCGGAATCGCGTTTCAATGAAGAGATCACGCTGCGCGGCGCCATCGCCTCGCTGCCGGAACTGGCGCGCCTGCGCGATGAAAAGGAGCAGGAGCAGCGCATCTGGCGTTTCCGTTTCGAGCCCGAGGACGGACAGGCGCTGCCGGCGATGCGGGTGTCCTGGTACGGCGGTCCCGAAGCCCTGCAGGGCGGCAGCTGCTGGCAGCTGAAGCTGCGTGTGCGCGCGCCGCATGGCTCGCTCAATCCGCAGGGCTTCGACTACGAGGGCTGGTTGTATCGCCAGCATCTGGGCGCCACCGCCACGGTGCGGGAGGCGCAGCCCTGCGGCGCGGCCTCCGGCCATTTCGCGCTCAAGGCGCGACAGGCTTTTCTGAATCGCATCGCGGCGGTGCTGGGCACGCGCCAGGGTGCGAACCTGCTGGCGGCGCTGAGCGTCGGTGCCACCGGCGGGCTGCGTGATGCGGACTGGGATGTGCTGCGCCTCACCGGCACCACGCATCTGATGGCGATCTCGGGCTTCAATCTGGCGCTGGTGGCGGGCATGGCCTGGTGGCTGCTGCGCTGGCTCTGGCCGCTGTGGCCGAGAGCCGCGCAGTGGCAGCCGGCGCAGCGCGTGGCCGGTGTCGGCGCCCTGCTGCTGGCGGCGCTGTACGCGGTGCTGGCCGGTTTCGAGGCGCCGGTGGCGCGGGCGCTGTTCATGCTGGCCCTGGCCCTGGCCGCCAGCGGTCTGGATCGTCCGCTCACCCCCAGCCGGCTGCTGGCGCTGGCCTGGATCGCGGTGCTGCTGCCCGATCCCTGCGTGGTGCTGCTGCCGGGCTTGTGGTTGTCCTTCGCGGCGGTGGCGGCGATCTTTTACCTGAGCAGTGCGCGCTGGCGGCGCGAGGTGAACTGGCGCGCGGCGCTGCGCATCCAGCTGTTCCTCACCCTGGCACTGGCCCCGCTGGGGCTGTTCTACTTTCACGGCTTTTCCCTGAGCGCGCTGCCGGTCAATCTGCTCGCGGTGCCGGTGTTTGCGCTGCTTACGCCGCTGGTGCTGCTCGGCATGATGCCGGCCATGCTCTCCGCGGCCGCGGCCGGCTTCACCTTGCCGGCGCTGGCCTGGCTGCTGGAGCAGGTGTTTGCCGGCCTCGGCTGGTGCGCGCAGCAGGGCGGCGCGCTGTGGTGGCCGGCGGCGCCGGCATTCGCCGCGCTGCTGCTGGCGGCGCTGGGGGCGCTGCTGCTGTTTGCGCCGGCGCGGCTGCCCTTGCAGCCCCTGGGCCTGATCTGCTTCGCGCCGCTGTTGCTGCAGACCCCGCAGCCGCTGCGCGGCGCGCTGGAGCTGACGGTGCTGGACGTGGGGCAGGGCCTGTCGGTGCTGGTGCGCACCGCGCGGCATGCGTTGCTGTTCGATGCCGGACCGGCCTATGAAGAAGGCTTCGATGCCGGCGCTTCGGTGGTTGCACCCTATGTGCTGGGGCTGGGGCTGCGCGAGCTGGACCTGCTGCTGCTCTCGCATGGCGATCTGGATCATGCTGGCGGCGTGCCCGCGGTGCGGCGCCTGCTGCGCGTGCGCCACGAACTGGGCACGCCGGGCGCGCTGCCCTGCCGCGACGGCCAGCGCTGGGACTGGGACGGCGTGCACTTCGAAGTCCTGCATCCGGGCGGTGAAAACAAGAAACGCAACGACAATTCCTGCGTGCTGAAGATCCAGGGACCGTTCGGCGCGCTGCTGCCGGGTGATATCGAAAAGAACGCCGAGCGCCAGCTGCTGCTGAGGCATCAGGACGCGCTGCGCAGCGAGGTCTTGCTGGCCCCGCATCACGGCAGCCGCAGCTCTTCCACGCCCGAGTTCGTGGCGGCGGTGGCGCCGCAGGTGGTGGTGTTTCCCGCCGGCTGGCACAACCGTTTCGCGCACCCGCGGCCGGAGGTGGTGCAGCGTTATGGCGCCTGCGGCAGCAAGGCCAGCATGTGGCTGAGCGGCGAGTCCGGGGCCCTGGAAATCTTTCAGGATGAGGCGGGCGTGCTGCGCCAGCAGCCCTGGCGCGCCAGCGCGCGACACTTTTGGAACGCACGGCCGCAGGCGCAGGCTTACTGGCGCGAGCCGGGCGCGGATTGCGCGCCATAAAAAAGCCCGCAGCGGCTGCGGGCTTTTGGGGGCGGCTCAGAGCTGCGTGGGATTCGGCGCGTCGCCGTAAACCGCCTTCGGATCGAAGGTCTTCTCGCGCTCTTCGAAGTGCAGCTCGCGCACCGCCGGACCTTCGCCGGTGGGCACCGAGCGGTAGAAGCAGGAGCGATAGCCGACATGGCAACTGGCGTCGCCGATCACGTCCACGCGCAGCCAGATCGCATCCTGGTCGTCGTCGATGCGCAGCTCCACCACTTTCTGGGTCAGGCCCGAGGTGGCGCCCTTGTGCCAGATCACCTGACGCGAGCGCGACCAGTAATGCGCCTCGCCGGTGGTGATGGTGAGCTTCAGGGCCTCGGCATTCATATAGCCCAGCATCAGCACCTCGCCGGTGTGCGCGGCGGTGGTGACGCAGGGCAGCAGGCCATGCTCGTCGAACTTCGGGGCAAGCTCCTTGCCCTCCTCGACCTGCTCGATGGAAACGCGCTTGAAGAACTGAACGTCGGCAGCCATGTGGAACATCCGCGGCACGCCCGGTGGGGGCGCAAAAAAGGGCGCTGTTTATACCACAAAGCCCGGCCCGGGCGCCGCGAGGAAGGCGCCCGGACCGGGCTTTTTCAGAGCCGGCGCGGCTTACTGATTGCGGCCGGGCTTGTTGAACAGGCCACGGAAGGCCGGCGCCAGGGGCGATTCACGGTTGCCGCCGCCACCCCCGGAATGACCGCCACCGCCGCTGCCACCCGGATAACCGCCATGACCGCCGCCGTGACCACCGTGGTAGCCGCCGTCGTAGCCGCCGGGAGGCGGGTAGTAGCGGCCACGGTCGTGTCCGCCGTTGTAGTAGTAGAAGCTGCCGCTGACGCTGGGGCCGTAGTAGCCATAGGCCGGACCGTAGGACGGCGCGTAATAGGGCGCGCTGTAGTACTGGTCGTAGTAGACCGTGGCAGGCGGCGTGTAGGTGTAGCTCGGCGCCGGCGCATAGCTGTAGGTCGGTGCCGGTGCGCCGAAGCCGCCGGAGACGATGCCCTGATCCACGCCCGGACGTACCGGGGCCACGGGATAGGCGACGCAGGCGCCCAGGGACAGCGTCGCTGCAAGGGTCGCGGTCAGCAGCGGCAGGCGGGTGTAGCGCAGGTGCTTGTTCATGATGGCCACTCTAGGCGCAGGCTCTGAATTGCGCCTGAACATTTTTCAGCCGGCGATGGCGCCCTTGCCCCAACCTTCGTAAGCGCGCACTTGCAGCCGATGACCGGCGCGCAGCGGCGCCAGCTCGCGGTGCAGCCAGGCGGCGATCTCTTCCACGGTGCTGTCGCAGTCCAGCAGCTGCACCCGTGATTCGGGCAGCCGCAGCTCGTAGGCACCGTCGCAGGCCTGGTAGGCGAAGTGCAGCTGGCCGTCGCCTCGATCCAGCAGATCCGCCTGCGTGCCCAGGTAAATGTCCCGCCAGCGCGCCGCCAGCTGCGCTTCCAGCGCGCGGTCGCGCACCCCGTCCACGCGCAGCTCGACGCGCGAGCGGTGGCCGTGGGCGATGTGGCGGCACAGCCCGGCGTGTTTCTTCAGGCCGTGCGCGTAGTGGTAGTAGGCGCCCTCGATGGCCTCGTGACGCAGGTTCAGGTGCAGGCGGATCGCGGGCGGCAGCAGCGGCTGCAGCTGGCGCTGCAGTGCGGCGGCGACGGTTTCGGTATCGATGCGCGCGGCGTCCAGCAGGCAGACCGCGCTGGCGGGTGAGCGATGCTCGTAGCGGCCGGGCGCGGCGTCCAGCTGCAGGTGCAGCTGCGCGCCGTCCTCCTGAATGCGCAGGCCCGGCAGCTGGCGCGGCACCAGCAGGCGATGGTCGAGGCTGGCATCGATGCCGGCCTTCAGGCGGCGCTTGGTCTGGCTGAAATCCAGCACCATGGACTGCGCATCCAGCGGCCCGTCCAGCACCACGTCCACCAGAAAGCTCTCGCCCACCAGGCCGCGCTGCGCGTCCAGATAGGCACAGTCGATGACGCTCAAATTGTCGACAAACAGGCTGGCCATACCGCGCCGCAGGCAAAAAAGGGGGGCTAGCTTAGCCATCCGCCTGCCGCCGTGCATCGCGGCGGCGCGGCGTGGCGCGGACTATGGTTTAAAATCGCCGTCTTTTCCGCGACCTGCCGTCATCCCGAACTCCATGAGCGTCGTCACCCGTTTCGCCCCCAGCCCGACCGGCTTTCTGCACATCGGCGGCGCCCGCACGGCGCTGTTCTCCTATCTCTACGCCAAGGGTCACGGCGGCAAGTTCCTGCTGCGCATCGAGGACACCGACCGCGAGCGCAGCACGCAGGAAGCAGTGGATGCGATTTTCGAAGGCATGGCCTGGCTGGGCCTGAACGGCGACAACGCCCAGCCGATCTACCAGACCCAGCGCTTCGACCGCTACCGGCAAGTGATCCAGCAGATGCTGGCGGCCGGCACCGCGTATTACTGCTACTGCAGCAAGGAAGAACTCGACGCCCTGCGCGCCGAGCAGATGGCCAACAAGCAGAAGCCGCGCTACGACGGCCGCTGGCGCCCGGAAGCCGGCAAGACCCTGCCGACGCCGCCGGCTGACGTGCAGCCCGTCGTCCGCTTCAGGAGTCCGCTCGACGGCCAGGTCGTGCTCCAGGATCTGATCAAGGGCGAGATCGTGTTCGACAACGCCGAGCTGGACGATCTGATCATCGCGCGTGGCGATGGCACGCCCACCTACAATTTCTGCGTGGTGGTGGACGATATGGACATGGGCATCACCCATGTCATCCGTGGCGATGATCACGTCAACAACACGCCGCGCCAGATCAACATCCTCAAGGCCCTCGGCGCCACGCCGCCGGCTTACGCGCATGTCTCGATGATTCTCGGTGCCGACGGCGCCAAGCTCTCCAAGCGCCACGGTGCGCTGGGCGTGATGGAGTATCGCGCCATGGGCTTCATGCCCGAGGCCATGCTCAATTATCTGGTGCGCCTGGGCTGGAGCCACGGTGATCAGGAGCTGTTCACGCGCGAGGAGATGTGTGCGAAGTTCAACTTCGACCACGTCTCGGCCTCGCCGGCGCGCTTCGACATGGAAAAGGCCTACTGGGTCAATCACCAGTATCTGAAGAGCGCCGATCCGGCGCTGGTCGCCACCGAGTTCGACTGGCATCTGCGCCGCATCGGCGTGGATCCCGCGCAGGGTCCGGACCTGCCGGCGGTGATCGTGCAGCAGCGCGAGCGCTGCCGCACCCTGGTGGAGATGGCCGAGAAGAGCAAGTTCTTCTTCGCCGAGCTGGACGGCTACAACGAGAAGGACGCTGCCAAGCATCTGAATGCCGAATCCGCTGCGCTGCTCGCCGAGCTGGCCAGCGCCCTGGAAGCGCTGCCGCAGTGGAGCGCCGAGGCCCTGCATCTTGCGGTCAACGGTTTTGCCGAAGGCCGCGGCCTGGGCCTGGGCAAGGTGGCGCAGCCGATCCGTGTCGCCTGCTGCGGCATGGCGGTATCGCCGCCCATCGATCAGACGCTGTATCTGCTGGGGCGTGAACGAACGCTTGCGCGGCTCAAGGCCGCAGTGTCCTACGTGCAACAGAAGCAGTAGAAACAGTAGGGCGGGTTAGCCGCAGGCCTCACTCGCCAGATCGATCCTCCGCTGCGGCGGCTTACGCTTCGCCAGGCCGCCGCACGAAATACAGGGCTTCATCATGAGCATTCAAATCACCTTCCCGGATGGCAACGTCAAATCCTTCGACGCGCCGGTCACGGGCCTGGCCATCGCCCAGGGCATCTCGCCGGGCCTGGCCAAGAAAGCGGCGGTCATCAAGGTCGATGACGCGCTCTGGGACCTGAACCGTCCCATCGTGCGCGACGCGCGCATCAGCATCATCACCCGCGACAAGCCCGAGGCCCTGGAAGTGATCCGGCACGACGCCGCGCATGTGCTGGCGCAGGCGGTGCAGGAACTCTTTCCCGGCACGCAGATCACCTTCGGTCCGGCCACCGAGGTCGGCTTCTACTACGACTTCGCGCGCGACACGCCGTTCACCGAGGCCGATCTGGAAGCCATCGAAAACAAGATGCGCGAGATCGTCAAGCGCGATCTGCCGATCAAGCGCGAGGTCTGGGACCGTGATGCCGCGCTGAAGCACTTCGAAGCCGCAGGCGAGAGCTTCAAGGCCGAGTGGATCCGCGAGGGCATCGCGGCGGACGAAGAGCTGAGCATCTACCGCCAGGGCGACAACTGGCTGGACATGTGCTTAGGGCCGCATCTGCCCTCCACCGGCAAGCTGGGCTCGGCCTTCAAGCTGATCCGCGTCGGCGGCGTGTACTGGCGCGGCGATGCCAACAATGCGCAGCTGCAGCGCATCTACGGCGTGTGCTTCGCCACTGACGACGAACTCAAGGCCTATCTGAAGCAGATGGAAGAGGCCGAGAAGCGCGATCACCGCAAGCTCGGCAAGCAGCTGGATCTCTTCCATCAGCAGGAAGAAGCGCCGGGCATGGTGTTCTGGCATCCCAAGGGCTGGGCGATCTGGCAGGCCGTCGAGCAGTACGTGCGCGGCGTGTACAAGGCCAGCGGTTATCAGGAAGTGCGCGGCCCGCAGATCATGGACGTGAGCCTGTGGAAGCGTTCCGGGCACTGGGACAACTACCAGGAGAACATGTTCTTCACCGAGAGCGAGAAGCGCACCTACGCGGTGAAGCCCATGAACTGCCCGGGCCATGTGCAGATCTACAACGCCGGGCTGCATTCCTATCGCGATCTGCCGATCCGCTATGCGGAGTTCGGCGGCTGCCATCGCAACGAACCCTCCGGCGCCCTGCACGGCATCATGCGCGTGCGTGCCTTCACCCAGGACGATGGCCACATCTTCTGCATGCCCGAGCAGGTGGAAGGCGAGGTCACGGCCTTTCATCAGCAGGCCATGCAGGTCTACGCCGATTTCGGCTTCACCGATCTGGCGGTCAAGCTGGCCCTGCGTCCGGACAAGCGTCTGGGCACGGACGAGGCCTGGGATCGCGCCGAGAACGCGCTGCGCGCCGCGCTGCGAGCCGCCGGCGTGGCCTGGGAAGAGCTGCCGGGCGAGGGCGCTTTCTACGGCCCGAAGATCGAGTACCACCTGAAGGATTCCATCGGCCGCAGCTGGCAGGTGGGCACCATCCAGTTCGATCCGATGATGCCGGAGCGTCTCGACGCTTCCTACATCGACGAAAGCTCGCAGCGCGTGCGGCCGATCATGCTGCATCGTGCGATCGTGGGCTCCATGGAGCGCTTCATCGGCATTCTCATCGAGCATCACGCCGGCGCACTGCCGTTCTGGCTCTCGCCGGTGCAAGCGGTGGTGGCGCCCATCGTCTCGGATGCCGACGGCTATGCCAGCGAGGTCTGCGAGCTGTTGAAGGGCGAAGGTCTGCGCGCGCAGGCCGATCTGCGCAACGAGAAGATCAACTACAAGATCCGCGAGCACGCGCTGCAGAAGATTCCGGTGATTCTGGTGGTCGGCCGCAAGGAAGCCGAGGAGCGCACCGTGACCCTGCGTCTGCGCGGCATCGATGCGCAGGAGACGCTGCCGCTGGATCAGGCGCTGGCACGGCTCAAGGCCATGCGCTGATGCGCGGCCTGCGCGCGGCGCTGCTGGGCTTGCTGTTCACCGCTGCGGCTGCGGCGCAGCCGAGCTTGCCGGAGCCTGTGCAGCTGCGCGGTGACTGGCAGCAGAGCGCGCTGCTGCTGGGCCAGGCGCCGGCCGGCACGCAGGTCTGGTTCGAGTCGCGCAAGCTGCGCGTCTCGCCTTCCGGCGCCTTCGTGTTCGGTCTGGATCGCGATGCGCCGGCGCAGGCCCTGCTGCGGGTGCAGCTGCCGGGCCAGGCGGCGCAGGACTATCGCTTCGACGTCGAAAGGCGCGAGTACGACATTCAGCGCATCGAAGGTCTGCCGCCGAAGTTCGTCTCGCCGCCGCCGGAGGTTCAGGCGCGCATCAAGGCCGAGCAGCAGAAGCTCGGCGCCGCGCGCGCGCGCGACAGCGAAATCGACGGCTTTGCGCAAAGTTTCGCGTGGCCGGCCACGGGGCGCATCTCCGGTGTGTTCGGCAGCCAGCGGATCTTGAACGGCACACCCAAGCAGCCGCATTACGGCCTGGATGTGGCAGTGCCCATCGGCACCGAGGTGCGTGCGCCGGCCGATGGCGTGATTGCTCTGGCCGAGACCGATCTCTACTTCACCGGCGGCACCCTGGTGATCGACCACGGCCATGGTCTGAACTCGATCATGGTGCATCTCTCCAGGCTGATCGCACAGCCGGGGCAGCGCGTGAAGCAAGGCGAGCTGGTGGCGCTGTCCGGCATGACCGGTCGCGCCACCGGCCCGCATCTGCACTGGGGCGTGTACTGGTTCAACACCCGCCTGGACCCGCAGCGTCTGGTCCCGGCGCAAGCGCCAGCGGCACCGTAGGGCGGGCTCAAAAGCGGTAGCGCAGCGTCGCCGTCGCATTCAGCGGCGTGCCGTAGTAGAGATTGCCGTACTCGTCCAGCACGTAGTAGGTCTGGTCCAGCAGGTTGTCGCCATTGAGCTGCACACTCAGCTGCGGCGTGAACTGCCAGCGCGCCATCAGGCTGAGCAGGGTGACGGGACTCTGCTGCATGTCCACCGCGCCCGAGGGCGCACCCACCGTGACATGGCTGGAGGACTGCCAGTTGGCGCCCGCACCGACCGTGAGTTGCCGCTGCGCGAGGGCCGGCGTCCAGCTGCTGAAGCCGCGGATCAGGGTGCGCGGGATGTAAGTGCGGATCTCGCCGTGATCCGGGCCCTGCAGGATGTAGCGTGAAAAACCCAGGCTCAGATTCCAGTTCTCACGCAGGGTGCCATTGGCCTGCGCCTCGAAGCCGCGGGTGCGCGTGCCGTCCACGGAACTGGCGGCCGGGGTGCGGCCGTCGTCGAGTACGTAGAGCTGATTGCCGCTGGCATCCAGCGCATTCTCCGCGACATGATCCAGGCGCGTTTCAAACAGTGTCAGCGCGGTGTTGAAGCGGCCGCCGAAGTGCTCGCCCTTGATGCCGGTCTCATAGCTCTTGCCTTGCAGCGGCTGCAGATAAGTGCCGTCGTACTCGCGCTTGTTTTGCGGATTGAAGATCGCCGTGTAGCTGACAAAGGCTGAATAGCTGGCGTTCAGCTCGTAGAGCGCACCGGCGTAGGGAACGAGCTTGTTGCGCTGCTGCGCGAAGGGCGCGCCGCTGTAGAGATAGTAGTAGTCGTTCTTGAAGCCGCTGCGGCGCGCGCCGAGAATCAGCTTCAAGGGATCGGCGAGCGACAGACGCGCGGCGGCATACAGTCCGGTCTGGCGCACCTCGATATCGCTGTCGGGCGTCGGCGTGCTGGAGAATTCCGGCTGCGGATAACGGCCATCCCAATCGAAGAAGTTGCCGACCTCGGCCAGCGCGCCGTGCTGGTATTCATTGCCCTTGATGTAGAGCTTCGAGGCGCTGGCGCCCAGCACCAGTTCGTGCCGGCGGCCGAACCACTGGAACGGACCCCTGGCATAGGCATCGGCAGCGTTCTGCGTGGTCTTGACCTTCTCGCGATACGCGAACGGCACCAGACCTTCGCCGGTCTGCGGATCGGGAAAGCCGTAGACATAGAACAGCGCGAGGTCTTCCTTGAAGCTGCGGCGATTGAGCGCGGCGCGCGCCTGCCAGCCGTTGTCGAAGTCATGACGCAGCTCGCCGAAGAAGCTCTGCTTGCGCTTGTCCCAGAAGCTCCAGCGGGTGGCGGTGGTCACCGAGCGTGGCCAGTTGCTCAGGCTGCCATCGCTGAAGAACAGCGGGAAGGAGCCCCAGGTGTTGGCCTGCGGCATGGTGTTCTGCAGGTCATAGCCCAGTGTCAGCAGCGTGTGCGGCGAAAGGTCTGCATCGATCACGCCGTACAGCACGCCTTTTTCCTTCTGGTACAGATCCTGATAACTCTCGCGGTGCTGATACACGCCGATGGCGCGGGCGCGGATGCTGCCGCTGGCGTTGAGCCGGGTGGCGAAGTCGGCGCTGGCGCGCGCGTTGTCCCAGCTGCCGTAGGAGAGATTCAGATCGCCGGTGAAGCTGCGCTGGTCGGCGCGCTTGCGCACCAGGTTCACTGCGGCGGAAGGATTGCCGGCGCCCATCATCAGGCCGTTGGCGCCGCGCACGATCTCGATGCGCTCATAGAGCGCGGTGTCGAGATTGTCGTCCAGTGATTCGGTGGCGAAGTTGGAGGCCGCCGGCAGACCGTCGTACATCAGATTGTCGATGATGAAACCGCGCGAGCTGAACACCACGCGCTCGCTGTCGTAGGCGTAGGAGTAGATGCCGCTGGTCTGGTCCAGTACATCGCGCAGCGACTGCAGGTTCTGATCGTCCAGCTGCTGGCGCGTGACGATGCTCAGCGACTGCGGGGTCTCGCGTGGCGCAAGGTCCAGACGCGTGGCCGCGCCGGTTTCACGCACGGCATAGGCCGGCGCTTCCTCGCCGCTGACAGTGATTCTGTCCAGCGTGACCGGGGCGGCCGGGCTTTCCTGCGCGCCGGCCAGCGGGCTGAGCAGCAGCGGCAGCAGCGCTGCGTGGCGGGTGGTGAAACGGACGACAGACGACATTCCAGACTCCTCGAAGCCATCACGGGGGATGGCGTGGTCTTGGCTGGCTGGAACAGCGGCTGGCGGGCTGATGAAGGCCCGCAGGCTGCGGGCCGCAACATGAACAGGCCGGACGCGGCGCCGTCTGGCGCAGGGTCCGGCCTGTTGCGGGGGCGAAGGGCTACTTGTTGAGAATCAGCTTGCCCAGACGCGTCTTGTGCAGGCGATACACCGCGCCCCGGTGTTCGATGAGCACCAGATTGTCGTGACCGGCGAACAAGTCCTCGGAACGCAGGCAGCGTGGCTGCGGTGCGGCGGTTTTGGCCTCGCGGCCGGGGGAGGGGACGATGCCGCGTAGCGGCAGATCGAGACTCAGGCTGTGCGACATGGGCGGGTGCTCCTGCGATTCGGGGTTGGCGGGCGTTTGGGTTCGCAGCTCGAGGCCACTGCCTGCAAATGAGAATAATTACCAATACTGATTTTCGCAAGCACCCTGTGCCGGTCCGCGATACCGCTCCGCCCGAAGCGCGCATCCCGGGAAGTTTCTTGTAATGAGAATTGTTATCAATTAAACTGCGCCGCACCCACGGATCATCGGACTTCGGCCTCGATGCATCCCCAGGCAGTCCACCGTGCGCCCCAGGCGCCGGTGTTTTTTGATGGTTCTGCCCAGGGAGTGTCGATTCATGTTCCGTCTCAGCCCGGTGGCTGCCGCCGCCGTCGCTTTTCATCTGCTGCCCGCCTCCGCCCAAGCCCAGGAGGCGCCGGAAGCCGGCGCCGTCACGCAGATGAAGGAGGTCAAGGTTCAGGCCGATACCGCGAGTCCGTATCAGACCCGCAAGGTGGATTCCCCCAAGTACACCGCGCCGCTGCTGGACACGCCGCAGACGGTGACCGTGGTGCCCGCGCAGCTGATGCAGGAGCAGGGCCTGCTCAGTTTGCGCGAGGTGCTCATCACCGTGCCGGGCATCACCTTCGGCGCCGGCGAAGGCGGCGGCGGTTACGGTGACAGCATCAATCTGCGCGGCTTCTCCGCCAACACCGACATCACCATCGACGGCGTGCGCGACAGCGCCCAGTACAGCCGCTCGGATTCCTTCAATGTGCAGCAGATCGAAGTGATCAACGGCGCCAACTCGGTGTATGCCGGTGCCGGTTCGGTGGGCGGTTCGATCAACGAAGTGTCCAAGCGACCCCTGGCCGAGAACTTCACGCTGATCAGCGCTGGTCTGGGCACCGACCGCTATGCGCGCATGAGCATGGATGCCAATCAGCGGCTGGCGGAGGGGCTGGCCGGCCGCGTGAACCTGATGGTGCATCGCAATGACGCGCCCGGTCGCGACTACGAGGACTTCCAGCGCTGGGGCCTGGCGCCTTCGCTGACGCTGGGCATGGGCACGCCCACACGCCTGACCCTGAGCTATTTCCATCAGCACGACGACAACATTCCGCAGTACGGCGTGCCTTTCCACAACGGCAAGGCCTTGCCGGGTGTCGATGACAGCCGCTACTTCGGTTATCACAACATCGACCGCCAGAAGATCGATTCTGATCTGGCCACCGCCATCGTCGAACACGAGTTCAATGATCTGGTGTCGCTGCGCAATCTCTCGCGCCTGGGCTACACCACGCAACATGCCATCGTCGATCCCCCGCAGGGCATTTACTGTCTGGAAAACGGCCTGAAGCCGGTGGCGATCTCGGCCAGCGCGCCCAGCGGCTACAGCGCCTGCACGTCTTCCGATCCGGCCCCGGGTTATTACCGGCCTTCGGGGCCGCGCGGCAACACGCGCGACACCGAGAACGTGCTGATCATGAATCAGACCGATCTGACATGGACCTTCAGCTCCGGGCCGCTGGCGCACACCCTGCTGTCCGGGTTTGCGATCACGCATGAAACCTTTCATCTGGACACCGGCAATGTGCTGCGCAATGCCGGCGGGGCCACGCCCAATCCCACGCTGCCGGACATGCTGATTGCCGATCCGGATTCCACCTGGACCGGGCCGGTGAACTTCATCCGCTCCGCCACCCAGGACGGCGGTCTGGACAATGCCGCGATCTATCTGTTCGACACCGTGAAGCTGGGTTCGCAAGTGGACTTCAATGCCGGCGTGCGTTACGAGCGCAACAAGGGCAGTTACGGCACGGTCTCCTACAACCCTGATGGCAGCGTGCTCGCCAGCTCGCCAAGCAAGACCTATTACAGCGACGAGCTGTTGCTCTCGTATCGCGCCGGCATCGTCTACAAGCCGCGCAGCAATGCCAGCGTCTATCTGGTTTACGGCAATGCGCAGACGCCCTCGAAGACGGCCGTCAACGGCTCGCTCAGCGATGCCACCGCCGATGTCGATCCCGAGCAGGCGCGCCTCATCGAAGCCGGCGGCAAATGGGACGTGCTGGCGCAGCGTCTGTCGCTGACCGCAGCGGTGTTCCGCAATGAACGCAGCAATTACAAGGTCGCTTCCGGCGATCCGCTGGTCACCACGCAACAGCTCGATGGTCAGGCGCATGTCGATGGCGCGATCCTCGGCATTGCCGGCGAACTCAGCGAGCGCTGGGCGGTGTTCGCCAATTACACCTATCTGAACAGCAAGGTGGATCGCGGCGTCTCCCGGTTCCTCGCGGCCAAGGGCTACGACTACACCAAGGGCGATGCGCTGACCAACACGCCCAGGCATTCGGCGAGTCTGTGGACCAGCTACAGCCTGCCGCATCGCGTGCAGCTCGGTTATGGATTCTCGTACCAGGGCGACTTCTTCCTCACCCAGCACACCGGCACCAGCTATGACAGCACGCAGCCGGACGTCAGCGGTGTGCGCAGCACGTTTCCGCTGATCAGGATGCCCAGCTATCTCATCCATCGCGCGATGGTTTCCTACGGCGCCACACAGAAACTCAATCTGCGCCTGAATGCGAACAATCTGTTCGACAAGGATTACTTCATCCGTGCACGCAACAACGGCTGGGCGACGCCGGGCGATGCCCGCAACTTCGTGCTGACTGCGGACTACAACTTCTAGCCGGAGCAAACGCCACCATGATGGTGCAGATTCCCCAGGTTCTGGATACCCAGGCGCTGCGCAGGATGCGCGAAACCCTGCTGGCCGCCGGCTGGGTGGATGGCCGCGTGACGGCGGGCCATCAGTCGGCGCAGGCCAAGCACAATCTGCAGCTGCGCGAGGATGATCCGCTGGCGCGCGAGTTGGGCGCGCTGATTGTGCAGGCCCTGCTGCGTCAGCCACTGTTCGTCAGTGCCGCGCTGCCGGATCGCGTGTATCCGCCGCTGTTCAACCGCTACGAAAACGGCGGCAGCTTCGGCACCCATATCGACAACGCGATCCGCGAGCATCCGCCCAGCGGCCTGCGCCTGCGCACCGATCTGTCCGCCACGCTGTTTCTCAACGAGCCGGAGGAATACGAGGGCGGCGAGCTCTTGGTGGAAGACACCTACGGCGTGCAGCGCGTCAAGCTGCCGGCCGGGCATCTGATTCTGTATCCGGCCAGCAGCCTGCATCAGGTGCGGCCGGTGACGCGCGGCGCGCGCCTGGCCTCGTTCATGTGGATCCAGAGCCTGGTGCGCGATGATGCCGCGCGCACCCTGTTGTTCGATCTGGATCGCAGCATCCAGCAGCTGCGCGGCGCGCTGCCCGAACACGCCGCGCTGGTGCAGCTCACCGGCGTGTATCACAACCTGCTGCGTCGCTGGAGCCAGGTATGAGCGCGGTCGCCAGCGCGGCCTTGCCTGGTTATCTGCGTGGCGCGCCGGGGCGCGGCCGCCAGCTGCCGGCCCTGCTGCTGATCGTCGTCCTGCATGCGCTGGCGCTCTTGCTGCTGCTGCGGATGCGCGAAGCGCCCGGCCCCCAGCCCGCACCGACGCTGATGGTGAGTCTGATCAGCGCGGCGCCGCCGGAGGTTCCGCCGCCGCCACCGCCGGCGCAGCGCAAGCCGCTGCCACGGCCGCAGCTGATCGCCGCGCCGCAAGCGGCACCGGCGGACATGGTGGCGCCACCGATGGAGGAGAGCCCACCGCCGCCCGCGCCGACGGTGCCGGAGCCGCCCGCAGCCCCGGCGGTGATTCCGCCCAGCTTCGTCGCCGCCTATCTCAACAATCCGGCGCCGTCCTATCCCTCGCTGTCGATCCGCCTGCGCGAGCAGGGCACGGTGCTGTTGCTGGTGCTGGTTTCGGCCGAAGGACGCGCCGGGCAGGTGCAGGTGGAGCAGAGCAGCGGTTTTGCGCGGCTGGATGCGGCGGCCGTGGACGTGGTGCGGCAGCGCTGGCGCTTCGTGCCGGCCCGGCAGGGCGAACAGGCAGTGTCGGCCTGGGTGCGCATTCCCCTTTCATTTGAACTGAAGAAACACGAGTAGCCATGGACGCGATACAAGGTTTGAGCCTGCAGCACTTCCTGAGCCATGCCGACGGCGTGAGCAAGACCATCCTGCTGCTGATGCTGCTGGCCTCGATCAGCAGCTGGTATCTGATCCTCACCAAGGCCTGGGCCGACTGGCGCTGCCGGCGGCGCAGCGCGAAGTTCCTGGAGTTCTTCTGGAACGCGCCCTCGCTGCGCGAGGTGGCGATTCATCTGGACGATGCGCATCCGCAGGAGCCGTTCTCGCATCTGGCTTATCACGGCATCGCCGCCAGCCGGCATCACGAGCGCCATGGCGTGAACCGACTCAACGAGGCCGGCTCGGCTTCGGACTTCGTCACCCGCACCCTGCGCAAGACCATCGACGAGGAAACCGCGAAGATGGAATCCGGGCTCACGGTGCTGGCCTCGGTGGGCTCCACCGCGCCCTTCGTGGGACTGCTGGGCACGGTCTGGGGCATCTTTCACGCGCTGGTCGCCATCGGTGTTTCCGGCGCCGGCACGCTCGACAAGGTGGCCGGTCCGGTGGGCGAGGCGCTGATCATGACTGCCATCGGTCTGGCCGTGGCCATCCCCGCCGTGCTGGGCTACAACTTCCTGGTGCGCGCCAATCGCGTCACGCTCTCGCAGCTGGACGCCTTTGCGCACGATCTGTTCGCCTTCCTGGCCACCGGCGTCAAGATCGATATGCAGCAGCCCGGTGCCCAGGTGGCGCCGCTCAAGAGCGCGGCGCAGAGGAGCTGAGCATGGCCTTCGGCAGCTTTCATGGCCAGCGCGGCAGCGCGCCGATGGCCGAGATCAATGTCATTCCCCTGGTGGACATCATGCTGGTGCTGCTGGTGATCTTCATCATCACCGCGCCGCTGCTGACCAATGCCGTGAAGATCGATCTGCCGCGCGCCAGCAGCAATGCCAATATCGGCAAGGTGGACAAGGTGCAGCTGTCCATCGATGCCGACGGCCAGCTGTACTGGAATGGCGAGAAGCTGGATCGCGCCCAGCTGCAGCAGCGCCTGCAGGCCGCCGGCGCGCAGCCGCAGCCACCGGAGCTGCATCTGCACGCCGACCGCAATACCCGTTATGAAATCATCGCCGAGGTGATGAGCGACGCCGCGCAGCGCGGCGTCGCCAAGCTGGGATTCGTCACCGATCCGCCGGCCGCAGCACCTTGAGCCGCAGTGAAGAGCAAGAACGCATGTTGAGAAAGCTGTGGTTTCAAACGCACTGGTTGCTGGGGATCAGCGCCGGTCTGGTGCTGGCGATCATGGGCTTGAGCGGCGCGACCCTGGCCTTCGAGGATGAGATCATCGAAGCGCTCAATCCGCAGGTGCTGAAGGTGCGCCCGCAAGGCCAGCCGCTGCCGGTGTCGGAACTGGCGGCACGGGCGCAGTCCCTGCGTCCGCAGACGCGGCTGCAGGCGCTGACCATATTCGCCGATGGGCAGCGTGCCGCGCGCGCCGCTTATGCCGGTCGCGAGCCGCGGCAGCGGCGTGGCGAGCAGCTGTATCTGAATCCTTATGACGGCCGCATCACTGGCAGCGAGGCGCAGCTGCGGGGTCATGCCTTCCTGCATTTCGTCGAGGATCTGCATCGGCGTCTGGCCGCCGGCGAGATCGGCAAGGCCATCACCGGCGCCTGCGTGCTGATTCTGCTGCTGATGGTGAGCACGGGTCTTTACCTGCGCTGGCCGCGCCGGGCGCGCTCCTGGCGCAGCTGGCTGCGTGTCGATGTGCCCTGGCGTGGCCGCGCCTTCTGGTGGAATCTGCACGCCGTGGCCGGCACCCTGGTGCTGCCGTTTTATCTGCTCTCGGCGGGTACCGGGCTGTTCTGGTCCTACGACTGGTATCGCGATGCCCTGCAGGCGCTGGCGGGCGAGCCGCGCCAGCCGCGCTCTGCTTTCGGTGGCGAGGGCGGACGTGCCGGCGAACGTGGCCGCGAGGCCGTGCCGGGCCTGCCGGATCTGCAGCCGGCCTGGACGAGCTTCGTGCAGCAGGTGCCGGACTATCGGCAGGTCTCGCTGAACCTGCCGCAACGTCCGGGCGAGGCACTGCAGTTCAACTATCTGGACGCCGATGCCGCGCATGAGCGCGCGCAGAGCCGCATCCGGATCGCCGCAGACGGTCGCGTGCTGGAGCGGCAGGCTTATGCCGGGAAGCGTCTCGGTGGCCAGCTGATCGCCAGCATCTTCCCGCTGCACGCCGGCAGCTTCTTCGGCTGGCCGGGGCGGCTGCTGATGTTCGCAGCGAGCCTGCTGATGCCGCTGTTCTTCATCAGCGGCTGGGTCTTGTATCTGGAGCGGCGTGGCCGGCAGCGGCGCGCGCAGCAGCGTGTGGCGGCCGGGGAGGCGCAGCTGGGGTGAGGATTCAAGCGTGCGGATGCTGTCGGTGGCCAGCCTGAAAGATGACATCGAGCCATCACAGCGTGTTCTTGGGCTTTGCTGTGGCCATCCATGGCGGGGCCTCTTCTCCTGATTGACCCCCGGCCCGGCCATCCATGGCCGGGCGTTCGCAAAAAATGATGACATTGAGTCATCACTGAACTGATTTATGCCTTAAGGGGCGCCGTCCATGTCGGGACTGTACCGCTGGAACGACCCCCGGTCTGGCCCTCCATGACCAGCCTGAAAAAAAGAAAAGATGACATTGAGTCATCTTTTCTTTTTTTCACCCCGGTGGCCATTTCAGGGGGCGGCCGGCGAGGATGTGCAGATGCAGATGGAACACGCTCTGGCCAGCGCCGGCGCCGTTGTTGACCACCAAGCGGAAGGCTTCGCCGTAGCCGGCGGCTTCGGCGATCTTCGGCGCGGTGAGCAGCAGATGCCCGAACAGGGCCTGATCCTCGACCGTGGCGTCGCAGAGGCGCGGGATGGGCTTGCGCGGCACCAGCTGCACGTGCAGCGGCGCCTGCGGATGGATGTCCTTGAAGGCCACGCACAGCGCGTCTTCGTAGACGATGTCGGCCGGTATCTCGCGGTCGCAGATTTTCTCGAACAGGGTCTTGGCCATGGCACTCATGCCGTGATGCGAAAGAGCGCATCTTGATAGCATACCGCCGCCCGCACAAGCGACCCTCATGACAAAACCGGTTTCTCCCAGCCCCGCCGCCAGCGCGCCGGCCGAACAAGGCGCCTGGCCCACGTATCGGCGCCTGCTCGCTTACTCCCTGCCGCACTGGCCGATCATGCTGGTGTCGATGCTGGCGACCGTGGCCTTCGCCGGCGTGGACACCGCCTTCGCGGCGCTGATCAAGCCGCTGCTGGATCGCGCCTTCGTGGAGCAGAACCAGACCTACATCCGCCTGATTCCGGTCTACATCATCGGCCTGTTCATCCTGCGCGGCCTGTCCTTCTTCATCTCCACCTACGGCATGGCCTATGTGGCGCGGCGCGTGGTCAAGGACATGCGCCAGCGGGTGTTCGAAAAGCTGATGAAGCTGCCGGCGCGCTATTTCGACCGCATCAATTCCTCGCAGATGGTCTCGCAGCTGACCTACTTCGTGGAGCAGATCGCCGATGCCACCACCACGGTGCTGACCAGCACCCTGAAGGACTCGCTGTCGATCATCTTCTACATCAGCTACATGTTCTATCTGAACTGGCAGCTGAGCGCGTTCGTGTTTGTGGTGGCGCCACCCATCGCGCTGATCATCCGCTATGTCACGGGCCGCTTCCGGCGCATCAGCAAGCGTATCCAGGACAGCATCACCGGCGTGACCGAGGCGGTGGACGAAGCCGTGCTCGGCCAGCGTGTGGTGAAGATCTACAACAGCCAGGCGTATGAGAGCGAGCAGTTCGAACGCGTCAACGAGGCCAATCGCTGGTTGAGCATGAAGATCGTGGCGACGCGCGCCAGCAGCGTGGCGCTGATCCAGTTCATCGCCGCCTGGGCCGTGGCCGCCATCGTCTACTTCGCCACCCAGCCGCATATGCTGGAGGTGATGACGCCGGGCACCTTCGCGGCTTTCATGCTGGCCATGCTCTCGCTGCTCAATCCGTTCAAGAACATGGGCGGTGTCAACGAGAAGCTGCAGCGTGGCATCACCGCCGGCATGGAGCTGTTCAAGCTGCTGGATGAGCAGGCCGAAGCGGATGAAGGCCAGCGCAGCCTGAGTCGCGCGCGCGGCGCCATCGAATTCCGTGCCGTGCATTTCACCTATCCCGGACAGGAGCGCGCAGCGCTGCGCGGCATCGACCTGAAGATCGAGCCGGGCCAGCGCGTGGCCTTCGTCGGCAAGTCGGGCAGCGGCAAGTCCACCTTGCTCGCGCTGCTGCCGCGTTTCTACGATCTGAGCCAGGGCGAGATCCTGCTGGACGGCCATCCGCTGGCCGAGTACCGCCTGCATGATCTGCGCGCGCAGTTTTCCCTGGTGGATCAGCAGCTGCGTCTGTTCAACAAGACCGTAGCCGAGAACATCGCCTACGGCGTGCAGCCGGCGCCGGACGCCGCGCGCATCGAGGATGCGGCGCGGCGCGCGCATGCCATGGAGTTCATCGAGCGTCTCGACCGGGGCATGGCCGCCGAAGTGGGGCAGAACGGCGCGCGCCTGTCCGGCGGTCAGCGTCAGCGTCTGGCCATCGCGCGGGCCCTGCTCAAGGACGCGCCGATCCTGATTCTCGACGAGGCCACTTCGGCGCTGGACACCGAGTCGGAGCGCGTGATCCAGGCCGCCGTGGATGAACTGGCGCAGGGCCGGACCACGCTGGTGATTGCGCATCGCCTGTCCACCGTCCAGAACGCCGATCTGATCGTGGTGATGGACGAGGGCCGCATCGTCGAGCGCGGTACGCACGATCAGCTGTTGGCGCAGGACGGCGTCTACGCCGCGCTGTACCGCATGCAGTTCAAGGACGAGCCGGCGGCATGAGCCTGCCCGGCAGCGCCTGGCTGCAGCGGCGCTGGTACGGCCAGACGCCGATTGCCTGGCTGCAGCTGCTGGCGGCGGTGTATGGCCGGATCGCGCAGCGCCGTCGTGCGCGTCTGCAGGCACGGGCGCCGCGCCTGCCGCTGCCGGTGATCGTGGTCGGCAATATCAGCGTCGGCGGCACCGGCAAGACGCCGCTGGTGATTGCGCTGGTGGAGCGTCTGCGCGCCTGGGGCTGGCGGCCGGGCGTGGTGAGCCGCGGTTACGGCGCGCGCGCGCCGCACTATCCCTACGCGGTGCGTGCCGACAGCGATGCCGCGCACTGCGGTGACGAGCCCTTGCTGATTGTGCAGCGCTGCGATGTACCGCTGATGGTGGCACCGGATCGTGTCGCGGCGGCGCGACAGCTGATCGACAGTGGCGCGGTGGACATCCTCATCGCCGACGATGGTCTGCAGCATTACCACCTGGCGCGCGATATCGAGATTGGCGTGGTGGATGGCGCGCGCGGCCTGGGCAATCGCGCCCTGCTGCCATCAGGCCCCCTGCGTGAGCCACCCTCGCGTCTGCGCGAGCTGGACCTGGTGGTGGTCAATGGCGGACATTGGCGCGAGCCGGGGCTGTTGCCCGGCGCGCAGCTGTTCGACATGCAGCTGGCGCTTGGCGAGGCGCGACCGCTGGCCGGTGGTGCTCCGCGTGCGCTGCACGAGTTTGCCGGGCGGCGCGTGCATGCGGTGGCCGGTATCGGGCATCCGCCGCGCTTCTTCGCGGCGCTGCGTGCGCAGGGCTTGCAGCTGCAGGAGCATGCTTTTGCCGACCATCATCGCTTCCGGCCTGAGGATCTGGCATTTGCGGACGATGCGCCGGTGCTGATGACCGAGAAGGACGCCGTGAAATGCCGCGCCTTTGCCGATGCGCGCCTCTGGAGTGTGCCGGTCAGCGCCAGACTGGACGCGGCTTTTGATGCGCGTATGCGAGAATGCCTGTCCCGTTTTGCGAAAGCCTGAACTCACGATGGACAAACGTCTGCTGGAAATCCTGGTCTGCCCGGTCACCAAGGCGCCGCTGGAATGGCACGCCGAGCGCCAGGAGCTGTGGTGCCGTGCCTCCCGTCTGGCCTATCCGGTGCGCGATGGTGTGCCGGTGATGCTGGAGGACGAGGCGCGCACGCTCAGCGACGAGGAACTGCAGCAGTGAGCGCCACGCCGGCCTTCAAGATCGTCATCCCCGCGCGCCTGGGCTCCACGCGCCTGCCGCGCAAGGTGCTGCGCGAGATCGCCGGCAAGAGCGTGGTGCAGCATGTCTGGGAGTCGGCGCGTCGCGCCGGTGCCGAAGAGGTGGTGATCGCCACCGATTCCGATGAAGTGCTGCAGGCCTGTCGCGCCTTCGGCGCCGATGTACGGCTCACGGCCACCACGCACAACTCCGGGACCGATCGCGCCAACCAGATTGCGCGCGAGGCCGGCTGGGCGGCTTCCACCATCGTGGTCAATCTGCAGGGCGATGAACCCCTGATGCCGCCGGCGGTGCTGCGTCAGGCCGCCAGTCTGCTGGCCGAGGATCCGCAGGCCGATATCGCCTCGCTGTGTCATGAAGTGCACAGTCTGGAGGAATGGCTCAATCCCAACGTGGTCAAGCTGGTCATGGACCGGCGTGGCTATGCGCTCTATTTCTCGCGCGCGCCGATCCCCTGGCGTCGCGATGGCGCGACACGCGAGCACCCTCAGCTGCCGCAGGGCCTGGCCTACCGCCACATCGGTCTGTACGCCTACCGTGTCTCGGCGCTGGCCGAGTTCAGCGCGCTGCCGCCGGCGCCGCTGGAAGACTGCGAGGCGCTCGAACAACTGCGCGCGCTGACCCACGGCCTGCGCATTCGCATGGGTATGGTGGACAGGCCGCCGCCACGCGGCATCGATACGGAAGAAGATCTGCAGGCGGTTGCACGCTTGCTGGGTGGCTCTTAAAGTCGCGCTGGGGCGTGCTCAGGCGCGCGGTTTCAATCCACGCATGCAGCCAGAGCTTGTGACAGGGCGCTCGGTTGCACACTTCTTGCGTCGGTCATACTGATGATGACATCCGCGTTCCTGATGCCAACCGAAGCACCGCACTGTCCGCCTGGGGGGCGGCGGTGTGCCGAGGTCGCGGATCATCGCTCTTCAGGGGAATCGCCTTAATGGCTTTGGGTATACGCGACGCTGCCATAGCGCAGATCACTGCGCCTGCCGAACGGCGCCGGTATCTGTTCCTGCAGGGACCGATCGGGCCGTTTTTCGGCGAGCTGGCGCAGGCCATGCTGGCCTTGGGCCACCAGGTTCACCGAATCAATTTCAATGGTGGCGACCGTCTGATCTGGCGTCTGCCGGGTGCGGTGAGCTTCACGTCTCCGGGCTCGGTCTGGCCGGCTTTTCTGGCCGAACGGCTGGACGAGTGGCAGATCAGCGACATCGTGCTGTTTGGCGACTGCCGGCCGCTGCATCGCGAAGCGATCCGTCAGGCGCGTGGCCGCGGCATCGCCGTGCACGTGTTCGAGGAAGGCTATCTGCGGCCCAACTGGATCACCATGGAACTGGGCGGCGTCAACCGTCATTCCTCGCTGCCCAAGAGTCCCTTGTGGTTTCGTGATGCCGCTTCCAGCCTGCCGGCCTGGGATGAGGGCCGGCCGGTGCCGCGCAGTTTTTTCAGCCGCGCCATCTGGGATATCGCCCACAACATCGGCGTGCTGCTGTACCGCTGGCGCTATCCACACTTCCGCACGCATCGGCCCTGGCCGGCGGCGGCGGAATACAAGGCCGGCGCCAGGCGCTTCCTGTTACGGCCGCTGGCGCGCAAGCGTTCGGCGCGAATGGCGCAGCGGGTGCGCGAGTTGCAGCAGCCGTATTTTCTCTTTCCGCTGCAGCTGGAAGCGGATTCGCAGATCCGCTTCCATTCCTCGTTCGGCAGCATGGCGCCGGCCATCGAACAGGTGATCGCTTCCTTTGCACGTTGCGCCCCGGCCGAGGCGATGCTGGTGGTCAGCGAACATCCCCTGGACACCGGCGTGGTGAATCAGCGCGAAGTCACGCAAGCGGCCGCGCAGCGCGCCGGGGTGAGCCAGCGCATCATTTATCTGGAATGCGGCACGCCCATGGATCTGATCCAGAAAGCGCGTGGCATGGTGACCGTGAACAGCACCGTGGGCATCCAGGCACTGGCGATGGGTGTGCCGGTGAAGACCCTGGGCGAGGCCATCTACGACATGCCCCAGCTCAGCGATCAGCGGCAGCTCGACGATTTCTGGCCCCAGCCGCAGGCACCGGACAGCGAAACCTTTGCCGCGTTTCGCCAGGTGGTGGGGCAGGCGACCCAGCTCAATGGCAGCTTCTTCTGCTTTAAGGGCCGACGCCTGGCGGTGGCGGCGGCTGCCGCCAAGCTCAATTCGCCTTACGCACCCTCGCTGTATGGTCCGCAGCTCAATCTGGCCACGCAGGCCAACGCGGCTGCCGAGCCCGCGCCGTTTGGCACGGACGATCTGCTGGGAATACTGCGGACCGGCACGTGAGTCCGCCGGACTGGGCCTTCGCCGGGGGGCTGCAGGCCTTGGGCGGCACGGCGCTGGCGGCAGGCGCCTGCCTGTTCACCGCTCGCTCCGCCGCGCCGATCTGGCGTCACCCGCTGGCGCTGATACTGGAATTGCTCCTGCCCTTGCTGAGTCTGATGCTGCTGCTGGCGCTCAGCGCGCGTCCCCTGTTCTCCGGCGTGACGACGCTGTTGCTCGGCGCCGCTTATCGGTACGCCGACTGCGCCAAACAAAGCGTGCTGGCCGAACCCATCGTGTATACCGATGTGTTCCAGGCCCTGGACATCTTCCGCCATCCGCAGCTGGCCCTGCCGTTTCCACGGCTGCTCCCGATTCTGCTGGGCGTGACGGCAGGCCTCGCCTTCTTCGCGATCTGGTTTGTGCTGGAGCCGCCAATGTGGCCGCGGTCCTGGCTGCAGCTGCTGCTGGTTCTGGCGCTGCCGCCGGTCGTGGTCATGCTGCTGCTGGCGCCACTGCGCGCGCCGGTTGTCGCACTGCTCCGTCGCGCCGGTCTGGCTGGCGAGCTGCAGGCCGACAGGCAAGGTTTTGGCAGCCTGGGGCTGTTGCTGACCTACGCCTTCATGGCGCGCGTCGAACGCCGTGCACGGCAGGCGCAACAGCCTCCGGTGAGCGTGCCCACGCGCCTGCGGCCGGCGCGGCCGGAAGCCGGGCCCCTGGTGCTGGTGCAGGCGGAATCGTTCTTCGACGCGCGACGCCTGCATCCGGCGGTGGATGCACAGCTGCTGCCGGCCTGGGACCGCCTGCGGGCCGGCGGCGCGCAACACGGCCGCCTCAGCGTACCCAGCTGGGGCGCCAACACCGTGCGCACCGAATTCGGCGTGCTCACCGGCCTGGCACCCTCAGCGCTGGGCTATGACCGCTTCAATCCCTATCACCGCTTTGCGCGTGCGCCGATCAACTCCCTGGCCTGGCGCATGCGGGCGCTGGGGCATCGCACCATCTGCCTGCATCCCTTCGACCGACGCTTCTACGGCCGTGACCGGGTGCTGCCGAATCTGGGTTTTGACACCTTCATTGGCGAGGAAGCCTTTGCCGGTGCCGAACGCGTCAATGGCTTTGTCTCCGACCGTGCCATCGCGCGGCGTGCCATGCAGATCCTGGAGGATGAAGGGCCTTATGTGTTTCTCTTCATCATCACCATGGAGAATCACGGGCCCTGGCCGGCGATGGATCAGACGGGACTGGAAGCCCTGGACTTCGCACCGGATCTGCCGCTGGCCACACGCCGCAGCCTGGCGCGCTATCTGCGCAGCCTTCGCCATGCCGATGAGCTGCTTGCCACCCTGAGCGCGGGAATCGACGGCAGCCCGGTGCCCGGCGTGCTGGGCTTTTACGGCGATCATCTGCCGGCTTTTGGCCAGGCTTTCGAATTGCTGGGGATGCGTGATCTGCGCAGTGATTACCTCATCTACCACGATGCGCAGCGCGAGAGCCCGCGACGTGACATCGAGGCTCATGAACTGCACGAAGCCGTGTTCCAAGCTTGGGCTGGTTTGCTGCCGGCGCGCATGCGGCAGGAGTGGACGACGGAAGCGATGCTTGCCGGCGCCGTACGTGGTGTGCAAGCTTAGGGCATCTATCGCGATGAGCCAGAGAGACGCGGCGTGCGCTTAGTTCCCACTATCCTCTGCGGCGGCGCTGGCTCGCGCCTGTGGCCGGTCTCGCGCGAGCTACACCCCAAGCCCTTCATCCGCATGGCCGACGGCCAGAGCCTCCTGCAGAAGGCCTTTCTGCGTGCCAGCGGTCTACCGCAGGTGCAGGAGATCCTTACCGTCACCAATCGCGAGCTGTTCTTCAAGACGCAGGATGAATTTCGCGAGGTGAATCGGACGGGCCTGGCAACGGCGTACATACTCGAACCTTATGCCCGCAATACCGCTGCGGCGGTGGCCGCTGCAGCACTGGAGGTGTCACGGGTGCACGGCGAGGACGCCTTGCTTCTAGTGCTGGCGGCAGATCATTTGATCGACGATGAAGGTGCATTCCAGGCGGCGGTCCGCGAAGCTCAGCAACTGGCGATCACAGGCAAGCTGGTGACCTTCGGTATCCGGCCCCACAGTCCGGAAACTGGATTCGGCTATATCGAAGCGGAAAACCGGCAGGTACGCCGCTTCGTCGAAAAGCCTTCCGCGCAATTTGCGCGGGACTATCTGGCGAGCGGCAAGTTTCTGTGGAACGCCGGCATGTTTTGCTTTGCAGCCGCCGCAGTGCTGCGGGAAATGACGCGGCATTGTCCGGATGTGCTGACAGCGGTGCGCGACTGCGTGCGGCGCGGTCAAAGCGCCGAGGGCGTCGATTTCCGGCAGTTGGAACTGCCCGCCGACGCATTTTCGGCGGTGCCCTCACGCTCGTTCGATTACGCCTTGCTGGAACCGGCATCCCGTGCCGAGGCGACCGGCTCCGGAACCTACGGCGCTCTGGCGGTGGTGCCTTGTGAGCTTGGCTGGAGTGATGTCGGCTCGTGGGAGGCCATCGGGGAACTGGTTGATGCCGATAGTCAGAACAATCGCATTGAAGGTCGCGCCTTGATGCACGACAGCCGCAACTGTTATGTGCGCAGTCCGGATCGCCTGGCGAGCGGGCTGGGTCTGGATAACCTGATGATTGTCGACACGGCTGATGCTGTGCTGGTGGCAGACCGGGCACACGCGCTGGACGTGAGGGTATTGTACGAAAGGCTCAAGGCCGACGATCACGAAGCGCATCGCAGGCGCCGCACGGCATATCGCCCCTGGGGGGAGCTACACAGTTCTTCAGGAAGGCCCCGGCTTCAAGATCAAGCTGATCGTGGTCAAACCACAGGCCAGTCTCAGCTTGCAGATGCATCGCCACCGCAGCGAACACTGGGTCGTCGTCAGCGGTGTGGCCACGGTCACCAATGGTGAAAAGACGGTCCACGTTCGTGCCAATGAGTCGAGCTATATACCGGCCGGGCACCGCCATCGTCTGGAAAATCCGGGAGAGGAGGACGCCGTCATCGTCGAAGTTCAGAGTGGCAGCTATCTGGGCGAGGATGACATCGTGCGCTTCGGTGATCTCTACGGGCGTCTGGCCTGAACCGGTGCCGCCGGGCGTTCACTGATGCTGAAGCGATGAAGTCGTCCAGAATCCGCAGAATTGAGGCTTCGCCTGAAGAAGCTTGGTCCGGTTCCGGCGAGTCCTACACCGTAAATGCACCGCGTGCGCGGCATGCGGCCGATGACAATCTGTCGACACTGTCGGATCTGGGCCATGCCAGGCTTGATCGGCTGGAGCAGGTCTATGGCAGCGATGGCGAAGATGCTGCGACCGCAGCGAGGCGACTGATCGCAGAACTTTCCAGCTTGCTGCCTGCCTTGCAGCTGAGCGAGTCGCGGCCCGCAACACCGGTTTCGCGCGAGCTGCTGCGCTTGTGCGACAGGCTCGGGGCCCTGGTCGGCAGGGCAGGGCAGCATCCGTCTCAAGCACACCTCCAGCTACTGCACATTGAGATATCACTGCTGTGCGGGCGATGGTCGGAGGTGGCGCTGCTGTCGCAAGCCCTGCTGAGCGCGAATGTGGTGCTTCGCGATGGCGGCGAAATTTCGCGTCGGCTGCTGATTCTCGATACCCAGGCGGCCCTGGCGCTTGGCCACACCCGCAAGCTGGATGAGCTGGCGCTCACACGGCTCTACTTGCTGGCGGCCCGCGATCCGGCGCGCATCCAGGAGCTGTTTGCCGAATTGGCACCGGCCATCGCTGCGCTGGACCGCAATCACCTGACTGATGATCGGCGCGGTGCCTTGCTGTTTTGGCTTGCCAGAGCGATGCAGCGGGCAAGATCCAAGGGCATCGTGTTTCTGCGCAAGACCGCACGCCGGCGGCTGCGCATGCAGTTCTACCGATGCCTGGCAGCGCTGATTTCCGCGAGTGCGGTGCTGCTGCTTCGTGCCACCTCCGGCAGGGCGCCTGCCAGCGAGCTTGCGGTGCGCTCTTCAGCGGCCGCGCGAGGGCATCGCATCGAGGCTGCCTCGCCTCGGCGGAGAATTCTGGTGACCCGCGCCATGGGTGGCATTGGCGACATCCTGACCATGACGCCGGGGCTTGCCGCGGCGGCCAGAGTGTTTGAGGCAGAAATCTCGTTTGCCACGCTGCCGAGCTACTTCCCGTTCCTGCGGGGCGTACCGGGTATTCGCCTGCTCGATATTGGTTCAAGCATTGAGCCATCACACTTCGACCGCTGCTTCAATTTTTCGGAATGCCCCGCCACCGCATATGAACGAAGGACCATACCGCAGGTACGGCAGAGTCGCGTCGAAACCTTTGCCTATGCCTTGGGCCTGTCTGCGCAACAGCTGCGGGAACAGGGGCTGCGGCCGCTTCTGGCGCTGAGCCCTGCGCAAGAACATCGCGCGCGCCAGCGGCGGCAGGCCTGGGCGGGCAAGGGCAAGACGACCGTCGTCGGTGTTCAAGCTTTCAGTCGTGACCACTACAAGAGCGTGCCGCAGCTGCCGGCGATCCTGTCGGCGATGGAAGGCGACTACCGCTTCATCGTGTTCTGCGATCAGGTTCGCGAGCTGCCGGTAGATGCGCGCTTTATGGGCCTGTTTGCCGAGCCCTATGAAGACGTCATCGCCGCGGCCAGCGCCTGCGACTACATCGTGACCGTCGACTCCTTCCTGCTGCATCTTGCAGCGGCACTGGACAAGCCGGCGCTGGCCTTGTTCGGGCCCACCGATGCCGCCGCATTCGCCCGGCATTTGTCACGCAAGGTCGTCGTACAGATGAAAGATCGTTTTCCATGTTCACCATGCTGGAGGAATGAACACATTCGATGTCAGGTTTTTGATCAATGGTCGAGCGTCTGCTTGGACAGCATGGACGCCGGCCAGATTCACCAGGGATTAGCGGCGCTCGAGGCGATGTACCCTAGGGCAAGTGATGGTCATCAAAAAAATGTGAGCGATGAGTCATGCTAAAGAGCAGCAAACAGATGTCTGAAGCCATTGAGAGGCTGATTCACATCGAGTTCAAGGTTGATCGACTGCTGGAGTCTGGCAGGGAAGACAGTGGCAGCAGAGCCGCTGCCGAGGCGTACGCTGGCCATCCCGACCAAGTCTATGGGCCTTCGACATATGCACAACACGGCGATGACCTGATCATCCTGAATATCTTTGACGCCATGGAGATCGAACGTCCCAGCTACATCGACATTGGTGCGCATCATCCGGTCAACATCAGCAACACGGCCCTTCTGTATAAGCGAGGATCGCGAGGGGTCAACGTCGAGGCCAATCCCAATCTGATCGAAGCGTTCCATCAGCTCAGGCCAGACGACGTCAACCTGAACTGCGGCGTCAGCGACCAGCCGGGAAGTATGACTTTCTACATGATCGACAAGTGGTCGGGGCGAAATACTTTCGTCAAGGCCAGCGCCGAGCAGTTCGTGAGGGAAAATCCGGCGTTTCGCATCGAGCTGGAGATTCCCATCGAAGTGGTGACAGTCGATCAGATCATCGAAAAGCACTGCGGAGGCGTGTTTCCCGACTTCATGAGTATCGACGTGGAGGGGCTGGAGTACCGGATACTCAAGAGCATCACTTATGATCGGTGGGCACCAAAGCTGATCTGTGCCGAAATCTGCGGTGAAGGCCGCGCCGAAAAAGAAAGAGAGATATCGGAATTTCTACAGAGGAAGGGATATGAGCCGGTGTTCCGAAACCGGGGCAACTGGTTCTTCGTGAGCAGCCAGTACCGCTTCGCGGTTACTGGAAGAGTATCGTGACATGAGCGGCACGCGCTGGTGGTCCCGTATCTATCGCCGCTACAGAAAGACCCGGAAGGTGGTTCTGTATAGTTTGCTGAGTTGGCAGGGCAGATTGCCGTCTGTCTTGAAGCCTGGACGAAAAATGCCTGTAGAGCCATTGGCCGAAGATACCGGTGATGTCACTGTGGCGGTATGTGTCACGGGCGGTCTGGGCGACTTCCTGATTGTCGCGCGGCTACTGCGTGATCTGTGCGCGATATCGAGTCGCATCAAAATTGAACTGTTTGTGCCGACAGCAGCGCCGGCTGCGTGGGCATTTGAGCCGGTGTCCCAAATCAAGGGCATCTACAGCGAGATGTTCTTTCATCACGCCCTTCCCGGCTACGACTGCGCCCTGGTCATCAATCAGATGGCGTTTTATTACGCGGAGCACGTGAAGTACGCGCGAATCAAGCAGCGGCTGCCGCAGTTGCTGCAGCTGCTGGAGACTCTGGGAAAGAATCGTGGTCCATGGGAGCCTTACATCCAGAGTCATCCGTATCTCGACGGCGCAATGGCGCACCGAGCGGTGGTGCTGGGAGAGAACCGCTACAGCCTGCTGCATCGCCTGTTCGGCCTGAACTACGGTGGGCATCTGCTGGCCTTGCGCATTGATGAGTCGGTTGCGAATACGGTGAAGGACCGCTTCTCGTCCTGGATCACGGTCAGCAACGGTTTTGATGCCGCATTCAAGGTGCGAGGACATCGGGCCACAAAATGCTATCCACAGAGCAGTTGGGTTCGCGTGCTGGATATCGTCAAGCGGCAGCGGCCAGACGTCGGCATTGTGCAGGTCGGTGGCAAAACCAGCGAACTCATCAGGGGCGTTGACGTCAATCTGATCGGTAAAACCTCACTTGCGCAGGCGGCCGCGCTGATCAAGTACGGGATGCTGCACGTTGATAACGAAGGCGGGCTGGTGCATGTCGCTGCCAGCCTCGGGCGCCGGGCGCTGGTCCTGTTTGGGCCGACATCCAAGCCGTATTTTTCCTATGAAGGCAATATCAACCTGGATTCGGGGTTTTGTGGGGGATGCTGGTGGTCGACACGCAACTGGATGGAAGCGTGTCCCCGGGAGTATGAGACGCCGGTCTGTCTGGACCGTCTGGCCCCCGAAGTGGTTGCGGAGCAAATCCTGCAAGCACTGGATGAATTAGAGGAAAACGATTCAAACGCGAGTGAAGGTCCTTCAACGCAGCGTGATACTGCCGAAGCTGGCACTTGAAGTGCCGGTCCTTGACGTCGCGCCGCTGCCTTTTCTGATTACAAAGCCCGGTAGTTCTCTGCGGCTTCCGCGACATTCGTGAAATGCCGCGCCCGCCCGCCCTCCAGAACCAGCGCCGAGTCGCAGATCTGCGTCAACAGGCCGGTGTCATGCGAGGCGATGATCAGGGCGCGTCCGGCTTGCCGGTCGAACAGATGCTGCCGGCAGCGCTCATGAAAACGCTGGTCGCCAACCAGAATGACTTCGTCGATCAGGTAGCAGTCGAAGTCGATGGCAATTGACAGAGCGAAAGCCAAGCGTGCGCGCATGCCGGATGAATAGGTCTTCACCGGCTTGCGCAGGGCTTCACCCAGTTCGGCAAAGTCCTCCACTGTTTTGGCAAGGGTGTTGAAGTCACGACGATAGATGCGTGAAATGAAACGCATGTTGTCGTAGCCGGTCAGGCTGCCCTGGAACGCGCCGGTGAAACCCAGAGGCCAGGACACCCGCATGCGAAGGTCTATTTTTCCCGATGTGGGAAGTTCCACGCCGCCGATCAAGCGGATCAAGGTGGATTTTCCCGCGCCGTTGCGTCCCATCAAGGCGAGCTTGTGGCCGCGCGCAACTTCCAGGCTGATGTCGTTGAGTACCAGCTTGGTTTCGCCGTGCACGCGATACGACTTGAAAACGTTCTGCAGGCGAATCATTCCACTTCTACATGTCTTCGTACCGACCGGGTCAAGACCAGGCCGATGGTGATGAGAAGCAGGCAGACAAACAGCGTGTAATAGAGATCGTAGTGCACACGCACACCGCTGCCGAACTGCCCGGCCCGAAGAATTTCATAGGCGTTGACCGATGGCACCAGCAGCGCGTACTTCTGCAGCCAGTACGGCAGCCAGTCGACCATGAAGAATGCCCCGGAGATGGGCATGATGAGATAGGTGCTCGGCGCGACCAGTTTCTCCACCCAGTCATACATCTCGCTCAGGCAGGCCAGAATGATGGCCAATCCTGCGCTGTACAGGATCATCAGCGTCCAGCCCAGAAAAAAAAGACCGAGGTCTTCAGGGACTGTATACATATCCGCCAGGCCGAAGACAAAGGCGATGAGTGCGAAGGTGACGATAGAGCCATAAATCTCCAGCAGGATTCTGGCCACGAGAAAGTCCATGATCCCGACCTGCCGGTGATAAAGCAGACTGCCATTGGCGCGAAAGCACAGAACCGAGCGGAACACGCAATGCCGCCACAGGAAGAAGGGAATGTAGCCGGTCATCACAAAAGCCAGAACCGGGATGCCGTGCTCGTGCGGAGGTTTGGTGGCGGACCAGACGGCGACGACCCCGAGGCAGAAAAGCATGGGTTCGGCAATCAGCCAGAGAAAGCCGAGGTTGTCGCGTCCGTAGCGGGTGTGCACCTCACGCAGCATTAGGGCGCCGACCACGATCATGCGCAGGTGAGCGGCGCGCCAGGCTGCGCCTGAAAGCAGGCCGCCGAGTATGTCTTTGCTGAAGAAGTAAGCCTTGCTGGCCACGGCTTGCCCTAGAGCTGGCCGTGTTCGCGAATGCCGGCGAGCAGCAGCTTGCCGGTCGAATAGGCAAGAAAGCAGCTGATGAACACAATGAGAATGGACTTCAGGCGCTTGGGATACTCGGCCTTGTCCGGCAAATTGGGTTCGACAACACGCTCCAGATAGACTTGCTGCCGGCGTGCTTCCTCCCGGGCTGACTCCAGAGAAGCCATTGCGGAGGCAAGGCCCTTGGCGGCGAACTCCTGCTGCAAGGTCAACTGCTCATACTCTGGAATCTTCGGCGCCATGGAACCGCTTCGGCCAGCCATCTTGCCTTGCTCGGTATTGATTTGGCTCTGCAGGGCGTTGACGCGGCCCTGGAGGCTCGAGCGCAAGGGGCTATCCGGTGAGGAGCGTTCGATCTCCGCCAGGCGCGTCTGCACGGCGGCCAGTTCGCTTTTGAGTTTCACAACCGTTTCAAACAGCGCAATGGAGCTCTTGCCAGGGTCAAGAAGTGCTTCGCGTGAACGGTAGCCGAGCAGGCGTTTCTGCGCTTCGATCACACGCGCCTGCGCCAAGCCCACATCGGTTTCGGCATCTTTGACGGCATTGCCGCGGGCGCGCTCGTTGAGTCGGTTGACCAGGGACTCGCTTGCTTCGATGAGCAGATTGGCAATCGTCCGCGCATCCTCGGCGCGAAAAGCCTTCACCGTCACCGTCGAGAGTCCAGTCGTGGCGTCGTAGGCCACCTTCACTTTACCCTGGTAGTAGCGGAACAGATCCTCTTCGCTGCGATCAAAAAGCGGGTTCGGATAGCGAGAGAAGAAATCGGCTTCCGGTCTGCTGAACAGCGTGCGCAGCGCAAGTCGAGCTTGCAGCGCCTTCACGGCGTCGCGCGAAACGAGAAATTCGTTGACCGAATACACCTCGTTTTGCGCATGGCCGATCCCCGTCGTCTGCAGCAGGCTGTTCAGCGGCGAGATTTGTGCACGCGTCTGGCTGTGGACCACGAAAGTTGCCTGGGACGCGTACAGGTCTGAGGCGATGAGCAGGTAGTAGATGGCGGTCAGCGCAGTGGGCAACCAAAGCAAGAGCAGTGCGCTGCGATACTTGTGGAGCCAGCGACGCAGGTCCTGCAGGGTAGAAGGCGGGGCGGTGGCGGGCGTCTCGGGCTTGGCCATAGACGGCTCGCTGAGGGTTTGGTCGTCGTCCATTGCTCAGGCGTGGCGGATGTTGGAAGAGGAAGAATTGTCGGCGTTTGGGTAGTGGCCATGGGCCTTCCGCCAGGCCGAGTGTAGTTCCCGAAGGCCGGCTGTTGCAGACGCCATGTGCGGCTCGGCCCAGAGTTGTTTCGCATGACGCCGGTAGGGCCCTTGCGGATCAACAACCGGAATCAGCTCCGAGCTAACCGCCTTGAACAGGCGATGGCTGCTGAGCGGCTCGGGCAATGCCCACTGCGTGGCGAGTACGGGAATACCTCTGCTCAGTGCTTCGGCAAGCAGCAGGCCGTAGCCCTCGGCCCGATGCAACGAGGCCAGAATGTCGATGGCGGCGTAGAAGTCTTCGATGCTCAGCTGCTCGCTATCCAGGATGTGGATGTGGTGATCCTGTCCTGCGGCAGTTCGAAGCTCGGCACAAAGCCCAGGTTGCTTGGCGGCGTCTACCACGCGCAGCAGCAGCCGAGCCGAACGTTCCCGGCCTGCAAAGGCGAGGCGAAACGCCCCGATCAGGCCTTGCGGATTTTTTCGACGCACGCCGGCCAGCGTCGAGAAACTGAAGCCAACGATGAAATCGGCGGGACTCAGGCTCAGACGCTGACGGATCTGCGCTCGAACGGCTGCAGCGGGCCGGGGCATTGCGGCCGGCATCGGATGAGGAACCACTCGGATCGTGGGCAGAACCGGGTCGTCCCCGAAGCTCTGCAGCAAGGCATCCCGGACGTAAGGCGATGGCACCCAGACCTCGTCTGCCAATGCCAGGCTGGGGCGCCAGTTTCCTGGAGCGGCCGGCAGCTCCCAGGCCCAGTAGGCCACCACCGGCTCGTCGAACACCCGTCGGCCCAGACAGGAAAGGGCGCGTGCGAAGTGCGGAGGATTGAAGTGGACAACACGCGGCAAAGCCGGCAGCGGATCGGTGGGCGACAGATCCTTCGATGCCTGCAGCTTGGCGGCGATGTGCAGCTCCTGCGTCAGATCGCGGCTGCGACAGGTCAGGCCTTGCGCCCGCAGGCGGGTCGCCATGAGGCGGGCCCCGGTGGCGATGCCGCTGACGCTTGAGAGTGCGCCGACGATGATGGCGCCATCATCAGGCTGGACCTCGCGCCGCTGCGCACCCAGCTGCTTGCGACGCAGCCGCTGCAGGCGCATCTGCAGATAGAGGTCATGCATGCGACTGCGTCGCCAGAGGCTTGAGCGCAACATGGGTTTCAGGTGAATGAAGGCCAAGGAGCCGGGCGTCAGTTATGCGTTGCGTTTTCGACGAGCACGCCGCTCACCACCGGCTGCGAAACCAGCCCGATCAGCTGCAGGAACTTCTCCAGCTCGGTGGCAGGTGCATTGGCGACGTAAAGCATGTCGCGGTCCTGCAGGGCGAAATTCTGCCCCAGGAAATAAGCCCCGGCCTTGGTGAGGTCCAGCCGGTAGACCACGGGCACGGTTTGCGCTTCGTGCAGTGCTTCCGGTTGTGCCCCGAGGCGCGCGGCCAGCTCCCGGGGTTCATAACGGAACAGGAAGATGCCGCGCGGGTCGGCGCGCTGATCCTGCAAGCCGCCGGCCTTGGCCACGGCTTCGATCAGGTTCAGCTGGCGGGCTTCGAAGTTGATCAGGGTGTTGCGACCGGTGGCGCCGAAAGCGGTGAAGGTTTCCGGGCGGCGGGTGACGACCAGCAGGTCACCGGCCTGCATCGTGATGTTTTCCTGGGCATCGCTCAGCACTTGCTCCAGCGGTACGGCAACGGTCTTGCCTGCACGTGTCAGTTCGATCTGGGTTTCATAGCTGGGCGCGCGAGCGCCGCCTGCGGCAGCCAGCACTTCGAGCAGTCGTTCGCCATGCGCCGAAAGCGGAATGCGGGTGCCGCCGGCGGCTTCACCGATGACGGTCACGGCGCTGCTGACGTTGCGCGAAAGATTGACGATGACCTGAGGCTTCTGGGCCTTGCCGGCCAGCGCGCGTTCGATGGCTTCCTGAGCCTGGGCCGCATTCAGGCCTGCCACTCTGACGCGGCCAGCAAAGGGCACGCTGATGCTGCCGTCGCCTCCGACGATCTGTTCGGCGATGCTGACCGCACGTGCAGATCCGCTCGCAGTGGCGGCGAGGCCGACGTTCGCGGCGGAAAACAGAGGATCGGAGCCGGCCTCCCAGATGGTGAGGCTGAGTCCGTCCCCGGGGCCGATGCTCAGGGCGGGCATTGCCGCGCTGTCACCGAAGGCAAGCATCAGGCTCGCCCGCTGGCGTCGGGCCAGCGCGGCCACCGTGTCGGGGCTGAGGTCCACCAGCTCAAATGGTCGTGGTCCCTCTGTCTGGGCCTCGGCACGGATTTCTGCAGTGCGCGGCCCTGCGCTGGGCAGTGAAGCGCAGGCGCTGAGCAGCGCACAGCCCAGTGCCGGCCACAGCAGCGCGCTACGCGGGGTGAGGAGAGCGTGAATAGTATGCATGCCGTTACTGATGGGGATTAGGGTCGAAGTGTCCGGGCAAGCGGCAAGTTCAGGCAAGCTCGCCGCTGAGCGCACTGTGCAGCAGTGGCAGTGCGCTTGAGAAATGCATTGCCCAGTCAGGGACGCGGTAATTCTGCAGCCGGTCCTGCCACTGGCGGCAATGAGGCGAGTCGCGGTTCAGGAGTGTGGCGATGGCTTGCATCCAGCCGGGTCCGTCCAGCGCATCGAGATACTGTGCATAGTCACCGCCAACCTCCCGATGCGCCGCAATATCCGAAGCCAGCACCGGCGTGCCCAGGCTGAGGGCTTCCACCACCGGCAGGCCGTAGCCCTCGGCGTGGGAGGGCATCAGCAGGGCGCGGGCGCCGCGGATCAGGTCGGCAACTTCGGTGTCGCTCAGATCCCTGCATTCGACCACGTGGCGCTTGAGCGTTTCGGCGCGATCCAGCAGCTGGAACACGGCCTGATTTTCCCAGCCGCGCCGGCCGATCAGCACCAGGCGCGGGGCGCGTTCGGGGTCTTGTTCGATGAGGCGCCGCCAGCACTGCAGGATCAGCAGATGATTCTTGCGCGGCTCCAGCGTGCCCAGCATGACGAAGTACGGACGCGGCGTGTGCAGCGGCTGCGTGCCGGGCTGCGGCACATCCACGCCCAGCGGCAGGGCGTGGATCGGTGGCAGGCGCGCGCCGCGGCTTTCCCAGTAGCGGTGCAGCGCCGTGGCGGTGGCCTGCGAGTTCACCAGCACCTGCCGCGCCTGGCGGCTGATGGTCTGCAGGCGCGCGGCGTGACGCGCGGCTTCGCGGGGACGGTTGTACTCGGGATATTCGATGGGGATGAGGTCGTGCACAAAGAACACGCTGGCGATACCGCTGCGCTCCAGCCAGCGCGCCACCACGCGGCGGTACATCTGGCCGTGCGAGGTGTTGAGATACACCGCGCTGCCGTCGTCGGGCAGCGCGCGCAGGCGCGGCGCGCGCAGGGTGGAAACGCCGGGGCGCAGGCTTTGCCGCAGGCGCTGCAGTCGGCCGGGTGCGGCGCTGGGTGGCAGCGCTGGCCGCGTCTGCAGTTCCGGGCTTTGCAGCCAGGTGAACACCGGATGCCGTTGCGTGCGCGCCGGCGCCCGCTGCCGCCAGCGTTGCAGCAGGGCTTCGATCAGGGCCTCGGCCTTGCGCGGGGTCAGTACGCGCGGCCCCAGCGCGTCGAAGCCGATCAGGCGCAGCACAAAGTCCGGGTGACGATGCAGGGCCTCTACATACGCCAGGTCGACGCGGTCGATGCCGGTCGGCGTGCTGTGGGTGCCGCGCGCCAGCAGGCGTGTGGCATCGAAGTACACGGTCAGCGGTTCAGCCATGACGCAGGCCTTGCGAGCGCAGCCAGCCCCGACACAGCCGCGCCACGCGGCGCATGAGCGAGGCATCGGCCAGGCCGCTGCCGGCCTCGGCCAGCTGCCGGGCAATCTCTTCCGGCTCGCAGGCGGCGCCGCTGCGCGGGTCGATGTAACGCGGGTACAGAATCAGCGCGCCGGCCACCAGTTCATCGAGCTGCAGACGGCGAGTGCGGCGCGGCAGGGGCGTGCGGTCCTCGGTGAGCCCCCAGCCGGCGTAGAAGGGCTGGCCCCAGGCGGTCACCGGCAGGCCGCGCAACAAGGCCTCGAAACCCATCAGCGAAGTCATGGTGTGCACGGCATCGGCCTGGGCCAGAGCGGCAGCGGCGCCGGTGTGATGCAGCACCTGGTCGGCGTAGCGCAGCGCCTCATGCTCCGGCACATGGCCGGCGCGGGTCTGCGCCTCGGTGTCGGGGTGCGGCTTGTAGAGGATGCAGGCTTCTGGCTGCTGTTCGCGCACCGCGCGCAGCAGCTGCAGGTTCGTGCGCGGACCGGCGGCGCCCAGGCGCACGGAGGCATCGTCCTCCACCTGGCCGGGCACCAGGATGCGCGGGCGGCCATCGCGCGCCGCCGCGTGGCTGCTGGGGGCGCCGACGTTGTACTTGCTCAGCCCGTGCCGCACCAGGAATTCGCGCAGCGCTGCGGCGCGCCGCAGCAGCTCCGGGCTGAAGGTCTGGTTCTGCAGCAGATGTTCCAGCGCGCTGGGCTGGCGCGGATCGAAGTAGATGCCGCGCTCATCGAACACCAGCGAGGCCCCGCCCACATGATTGGAGCCCAGGCCCACGGAGCGCAGGAAACCGTCCTCGATGCGGATCACGCGCGCCTGCTGCGCCTGGGCGCGGGCGGCAAAGTCGGCGGGTTCGCGCGCCGCCCAGATCAGCAGATCGCCGCCGTGACGCGCCTGCCGGCGCAGAGCTGCATCCGCGGAGCCGGCGTAATGCCAGCGCGCGTACAGGCGCTGCAGAAAAGGGTCGATCTGCCAGCGCTTCCAGGGTTTGATGCCGATCACTTCGGCCTGCGGCGTCGATCTTGTCGTATTCATGGTGCGGCCCGACCGGCGGCGGGCGCCGGCGAGCGCGATGGTAGCAACAAGCGGGCAGGCCGGGGACCTGGCAGTGTGCGGCCGGTCTCGGTGTAGACTGCCGCCCCGCCTCGATTCCCTCTGCCGCGATGTCTGTGAGCCGCGAAACCCTGCTGAACTGCCTGGACGCCTATGTCCACCCCCTGATCGGTCGCGGCCTGGTGGCGGCTGGCGCGGTGCGCGAGGCGCAGCCCGAGAAGGACCATGTGCGGGTGCATGTGGAGCTGGGCTTTCCCGCCGCCGGCATCCGCGAGACGCTGCTGGCCGAACTGGCGGCGCACGTCGGCCGCAGCCTGGGAGTGGACGCGGCCCTGGCCTTGAGCTGGCGCGTCGAAGCCGTGGGCCTGCGCAAGAATCTGCAGGCCCTGCCCGGTGTGCGCAACCTGATTGCGGTGTCCAGCGGCAAGGGTGGTGTCGGCAAGTCCACGGTGGCGGCGAACCTCGCCCTGGCGCTGGCCGCCGAAGGTGCGCGCGTGGGCGTGCTGGACGCGGATATCTATGGCCCCAGCCAGCCGCAGATGCTGGGTCTGGCCGGGCAGCGGCCGGATTCGCCGGACGGCAAGCGCATGCACCCGCTGCAGGCCTACGGCCTGCAGGTGATGTCGATCGGCTTTCTGGTGGACGACGATCAGCCGATGATCTGGCGCGGCCCCATGGCCACGCAGGCCCTGAACCAGTTGCTGGGCGAAACCATCTGGGACGACCTCGACTATCTGGTCGTCGACATGCCGCCGGGCACCGGCGACATCCAGCTCACGCTCTCGCAGCGCATGCCGGTGGCCGGCGCCATCATCGTCACCACGCCGCAGGACATCGCGCTGCTGGACGCGCGCAAAGGCCTGCAGATGTTCCGTCGCGTGGAGATTCCGGTGCTGGGCATCGTCGAGAACATGGCCTGGCACGTCTGCAGCCAGTGCGGTCATCACGAAGCCATCTTCGGCGAAGGCGGCGGTGCGCGCATGGCCGCGCAGTACGGCAGCGAGCTGCTGGGCCAGCTGCCGCTGGAACTGCGCATCCGCGAGCAGGCCGACCGCGGCAAACCCACGGTCGCCGCCGAGCCGGACTCCGAACTGGCGCAGCGTTATCGCGACATCGCGCGCCTGGCTGCGGCGCGCCTGGCTTACGGGCTGCCGGCGAACGTGTTCCCCAGCATCGAGATCAGCGACGACTGATACGCAAGGCCTGCCAAGGTGGTCTGCGCGCCCCGACGGCCGCGCCGCCCTACAATGCAATTTCACCAGACAAGAAACAGCATGAGCATCAAATCCGACAAGTGGATCCGGCGCATGGCGGCCCAAGGCATGATCGAGCCCTTCGAGCCGGGCCAGGTGCGGCATGTGGATGGCCACAAGATCATCAGCTACGGCACGTCCAGCTACGGCTACGACGTGCGCTGCGCGAGCGAGTTCAAGATCTTCACCAACATCAATTCCACGATCGTCGATCCGAAGAACTTCGACGAGAAATCCTTCGTGGACGTGCGCTCGGATGTCTGCATCATCCCGCCCAATTCGTTTGCGCTGGCGCGCACCGTGGAATATTTCCGCATCCCGCGCTCGACGCTGGTGGTCTGCCTGGGCAAGAGCACTTATGCGCGCTGCGGCATCATCGTCAACGTCACGCCGCTGGAGCCGGAGTGGGAAGGGCATGTGACGCTGGAGTTTTCCAACACCACGCCGCTGCCGGCAAAGATCTACGCTAACGAAGGCGTGGCGCAGATGCTGTTCTATGAATCCGACGAAGTCTGCGAGACCTCGTATCGCGATCGTGGCGGCAAGTACCAGGGCCAGACCGGCGTCACCCTGCCCAAGACCTGAGGCCCGGCCTGCTGCGGCGGGCCTTGCCCGGGCTTACTTGCGCTCGCGCAGGCGCACCCAGTTCGAGCCGTTCTTGGAAACGTAGATCGACTTGGGGTCTGCGGTGAGGTAGACGCTGCCCCAGTAGGCGCGCAGCTGGCCGTTGCGGTCATAGGAACCGCGATATTCCATGGTGCGGGCGCAGTCTTCCAGGCTGCTCTCGGGCTGCACGCGCCAGAGCTGCTGCACCATCAGTTCGCAGCGGTTGCGCTGCTCCTTGGCCACGCCCAGGCTGGTGTAGGCATCGACTTCCCCGGCGTCGCGCGCGGAAGCAGCGGCCACGTCCGCGGCCGTGGGCATCACCAAGGGTACTGGCTGTGTCGGCGCCACATACGCAACCGGTGCCGGGCGCGGACGCGGCGTCGGTGCCGGCGGCGGCGCCCGCGAGCTCATGGTGGCCGGATCGATGGAGTGGTTCTTGGCGCCGATGGCGATCCAGTCGGCACCGCCGTTCTCGGAGCGGTAATAGACGGACAGATCGGCGGCCAGCAGGGTGTCCCCCCAGGAACCGAAGCGCAGCGCATTCTCAGCGTTGCGGTCCACGCTCTGGCCGTCGATCAGGCGCAGGCAATCGTCCAGGGTTTGCGTGCCCTGTTCGCTCCACTGCTGCTTGGCGAACAGCTTGCACAGTGCGGTGTTGGCAGCGGCATGGCTCGACATGGTCGCCGCCAGGGCCAGTACGGCAAATGCGGTCTGCAATCGGAACATCAGCGCATTCCTTGATGTGGAACTTATATGAGCGTCGGGCAACAGCTCCCCTGCCGCGCGCGGTGGATGCATAGACCATTGTGGTTTACCTCGTACGCGGCACTTCCCGGACCCTGCTGTCACAATCAGGTCCTGCGCGCACTGAAATCCCCCCAAGGGCCTCTCCCGCGTTGCTTCAATAAACAGGTTTCCGCCCGATCATAACGAATGATTAACGTCTGCGCCTGTAGGCTTAAAGCCAATCTTCCAGCACCGGTGCGCCGGGGGGGGACGACGGAAGTCCTCGTCCAGGGTCTGGGCGCTGATATCCCTTAGCTCCAGCCTTTGGTTCAGGCTGTCGTCGATCTTGAAGCCGCGGCGGTTGGTGGAGAAGTACAGCACCCCGCCGGGCGCCAGCAGCGCCGCCGCCTGCTGGATCAGTTGCGCATGATCGCGCTGGATGTCCAGCACGCCGTCCATCTTCTTGGAGTTGGAGAAGGTGGGCGGGTCCAGGAAGATCAGGTCGAACTGGGCCGGATGGGTCAGCCGCGCCTCGTCGGCCAGCCAGCGCAGGCAGTCGGCGCGCACCAGGGTGTGACGGGCCAGCTTTTCGCCGCTCTGGGGGGGGCGCTCCAGCAGCCGCGAATGGTGGTCGTTGAGCAGCAGATTGCGCTGCGCCCAGTCGAGATAGGTGTTGGACAGGTCGATGGACAGGGTCGAGGCCGCGCCGCCCTGGGCGGCGTGCACGCTGGCGGCGCCGGTATAGCAGAACAGGTTCAGAAAGCGCTTGCCGGCGGCCTCGCGCTGCAGGCGCAGGCGCATCGGCCGGTGATCGAGAAACAGCCCGGTGTCCAGGTAATCCTCGAAGTTCACGAACAGCTTGCAGCCATGTTCGAGCACCACATGTTCGCGCTCGGCCTGGGCCTGGCGCTGGTACTGCGCATCGCCCTTCTGCGACTGTCGTAACTTGTAGTGCAGGCGCGCGGGCGGCAGTTCCAGCACGTCCTGGATGCCGGCCAGGGCGCCGCGCAGGCGCTTCTCGGCGCGCGCCGGGTCCACGGTCTTGGGGGCGGCGTATTCCTGCACATGGGCATGCGTATCGCCGTCCACGGTGGTGTAGAGGTCCACCGCCACCGCGTACTCGGGCAGATCGGCGTCGTAGAGCCGGTAGTTGTTCACCTCGGCGCGTTTGGCCCACTTGCCCAGGTGCTTGAGGTTCTTGCGCAGGCGGTTGACGAAGTCCGGGGCCGGCGGCTCGGCGGCGCCTTCACCGTGGATTTCGAAGCGCAGCAGCTTGCAGGCGATGGCGCCGTTGTACAGGGCGTGCAGGGATTCGGCGCGCAGGCCCAGGCGCTGCGCCAGATCCTCACGCGAGGTGAAGAAGCCCAGGCGCCAGCCGGGGAAGTTCTGCTTGAGGCTCACGCCCAGCAGCGAGTAGAGCTTGATCAGCTCGGCCTCGTTGGCCAGGCGCTCGCCGTAGGGCGGATTGGTGACCACCAGGCCGGTCATGCCTTCTGGCGGCCGCGCGGCCACCGCGTCGCCGACCTCGATGCGCAGCGCCGCGCCCAGACCGGCACGCTCGGCGTTGGCGCGCGCCGCCGACACCGCGCGCGGGTCCAGGTCATAGCCGAAGAAGCGCGGTTTCAGGGTCGCCAGGCCGGTCTGGCGGCGCTGTTCGGCCTCTTCGCGCAGGCGCTGCCAGAGCGCCGGCTTGTGCTCCAGCCAGGCCTCGAAGCCCCAGCGTCGGCGCAGCTGGCCGGGGGCGATGTCGGCAGCCTGCAGCGCGCCCTCCAGCAGCAGGGTGCCGGAGCCGCACATCGGATCCAGCAGCGCCGCCCCCTGCGCGGCCAGCTCGGCCCAGCCGCAGCGGGCCAGGATTGCCGCCGCGAGATTCTCTTTAAGCGGCGCCTCGACGCCGCGCGCGCGATAGCCGCGCCGGTGCAGGCTGTCGCCGGCCAGGTCCAGGCTCAAGGACGCCTGCGTGCGGTCCAGATGCAGATGCAGGCGGATGTCGGGGGTTTCGGTATCGACGTTGGGCCGCTCCTGGCCGGCGGCGCGAAAGGCGTCCACCACCGCGTCCTTGAGCTTGAGCCCCGCGAAATGGGTGTTGGCGATGCCGGGCGTGCGCCCGGCCACCTCGATGGCGAAGCGGCTATGGCTGGCGAACAGCTCGGTCCAGGGGTAGCCGCGCGCGCCCTCGTAGAGCGCCTGCGCATCGCCGATGGGGATCTGCAGCAGGGGCAGCAGCACGCGGCTGGCCAGGCGCGACCACAGGCAGGCGCGGTAGGCGATCTCGGTGCTGCCCAGGGCATGCACGCCGCCGCGCGCCTCCCGCAACTCGCTGGCTCCCAGGCTGCGCAGCTCTTCGATGAGCAGGGGTTCGACGCCACGCGGGCAGGTGAGAAACAGGGGCAGGGAGGACATGCGGCATTATCGCTGAAATGGTCTGCCGCACCCGGGATGCACAAAGGCGCCGCGACGCGGGATAATAAGCTTATTCCAAATCTTTGCGACGCATGCTGCTCAGCAACCGCCATAACTTTCTCTACGTGCACATCGCCAAGACCGGCGGCACCAGCGTGCGTGCCGCACTCAAGAGTGTGCAGTGGAAGGACCCTTACTATCTGGCGCAGTTCGTCTGCTCGCGCCTCTCGCACCTGACCGGGCACCGCATCGCCGCCAAGCTGCCGCGCCACGCCAAGATCATCTGCGCGCAGGAGATGCTGCCGCAGGACTTCTTCGCCGGGCTGTTCAAGTTCGCCTTCGTGCGCAATCCCTGGGATCTGCAGGTCAGCTCCTACCATCACCTGAAGCGCGAGCGCCCGCATCTGCTGCAGGGCCATGAGGACTTCGAGGATTTCCTGCGCTGGAAGCTGGACCCGAACCGGCCGCCGCAGTACCACCTGGACACGGTGATGACGCCGCAGACCGACTATCTGGTCGATCTGCACGGGCGCATGCTCATCGACTACCTCGGGCGCTACGAGCGCATGCAGGAGCATTTCGAGGTGATCTGCCAGCGCATCGGCGTGGCGACGCTGCGCCTGCCGCACAAGCGCCAGGCCACCGACCGCGCGAACGACTACCGCAGCTACTACAACGACCGCACCGCGCAGATGGTGGCCGAGCATTTCCACCGTGATATCGAACTGCTCGGCTACCGCTATGACGACGTCGCTGCCTGAGCCTGATCCCCGGCCGCTCGCCGCGCGCGCGCCGCGCCGGCACAGTCTCTCGGTGCTGATGATCTGCCGCGACGAGGCCGACCGCATCGAGGCGGCGCTGCGTTCGGTGGCCGGCTGGGCCGACCAGATTCTGGTGCTGGACAGCGGCAGCCGTGACGGCACGGTGGACATCGCGCGCCGCTACAGCAGCGAGGTTTACCAGACCGACTGGCCCGGCTTCGGGCCGCAGCGCCAGCGCGCACTACGCCTGTGCCGCGGCGACTACGTGCTCACCGTGGATGCCGACGAGGAAGTCACGCCGCAACTGCGCGCCGAGATCGACGCCGAACTCTCGGCGCAGACGCCACGCTGCGCGGTCTACCTGATCCGCTGGCAGCCGATCTTCATGGGCCGGCCGCTGCGTTTCGGGCGCTTCCAGGCGCCGCAGCTGCGCCTGTTCCGCCGGCAGGGCGCCGAATACCCGCAGGCCCAGGTGCATGAAAAGCTGCGCCGACCGCCGGGCGCGGTGGGTGTGCTGCGCGGACGCCTGCGTCATGACAGCTTCCGCGACTACCGCCATGTGGTGGACAAGCACACGCAGTACGCCTGGCTGCTGGCGCAGGAAAAGCATGCGCGCGGCGAGCGGGCCTCGCTGGAATTCGCGCTGCTGCGCGGCCTGGGCGAGTTCCTGATGCAGTATCTGCTGCGCGGCGCGCTGCTGGATGGCCGGCGCGGCTTGCTGATGTCGGCGATCCAGGCGCAGTACGCGTTTCACAAGTACGCCGCGCTCTGGAGCCTGCGCGCCAGCGGCGCCGCGCCGCGCGCCGAGTTCATGCCCGACAAGCGGCAGCGACGCGAGACCGCCACACCCGACGCGCCGCCCTGATCACGGTCGACGGCGATGGCCGCTTGCCTTGCTGGCGGGGTACACCGGACACTAAGTGCATGCACAAACCTGAATCGATCATCGTCACCGGTGGCGCCGGTTTCATCGGCGCCAATCTGGTGGCCGCGCTCAATGCCGCCGGCGAGCGCAACATCATCGTCGTCGACGACCTGACGGATGGCCACAAGATCCGCAATCTTGCCGATCTGCAGATCGCCGACTACCTGGACAAGGATGACTTCGCCGAGCTGGTCGAGCGCCGCGCCCTGCCGCCGCCGCGGGTGCTGTTTCATCAAGGCGCCTGTTCCACCACCACCGAGTGGAACGGTCGCTATGTGATGGAGGTGAACTACCGTTACTCCAAGCGCCTGCTGCACTGGTGTCTGGAGCAGGCGCGGCCTTTCATCTACGCCTCCAGTGCCTCGGTGTACGGTGCCGGCGCGGTGTTCGCCGAAGACCCGGCCCATGAGCATCCGCTCAATCCCTACGCCTATTCGAAATGGCAGTTCGATCAGTATCTGCGCCAGCTGGGACCGACGGCTTCGCAGGTGGTGGGCCTGCGTTACTTCAACGTCTACGGCCCGCGTGAGCAGCACAAGGGCGCGATGGCCAGTGTGTTCTGGCATTTCCGCAAGCAGATTCTCGACAGCGGCGAAGCGCGGCTGTTCGCAGGCTGTGATGGTTATGGCGACGGTGAACAGCGTCGCGACTTCGTCTACGTCGGCGACGTGGTGGACCTCAATCTCTGGTTCTGGCGCCATCCGCAGGTTTCCGGAATCTTCAACGCCGGCACCGGCCGCAGCCAGACCTTCCGTGAGGCAGCCGAAGCGGTGATCGCCGCGCTGGGGCGCGGCAGCATCCGTTACATCCCGTTCCCCGAGCATCTGAAAGGGGCTTATCAGAGTTACACGCAGGCTGATCTGGGTCGCCTGCGCGCGGCTGGGTGCACGCAGGAATTTCTCGATGTGGCAGCCGGTGCGCAGCGCTATCTGCAAGCGCTGGCACGGCAGGGTGATTGAAAGCACTGCGGCGCAGAATCCGGTCCCCCGGCTGCCACTGCGCGCCGCCAACCGGCCGTAAGTGGCCACGCAAGATCGATGAAAGCCTTCGACTTCGGCGCGCATCGCGGGCGCCTGCGCAAGATTCTGGTGGTGGAACTCCTGGGCCTGGGTGACAACGTGCAGCTGCTGCCCGCGCTCAACGAGCTGCGCGCGGCACTGCCGCAGGCGCAACTGCAGGTGATGGCGCGTGCGCATGTCGCCGATCTGTTCGTCGCCACGCCCTGGGTGGATCGTGTCTGGCGCTATCCGGTGATACCGCGCAAGCCGAACTTCGCCGAGCACCGCGCGCTGATTGCACAGCTGCGCGCCGAGCGTTTCGATCTGGTGCTCAACAGCAGCTCCAATGACCGTTCCGGCTGGATCACGGGTCTCTCCGGCGCGGCGCTGCGCGTGGGCCGCGTGCCGCGCAAGGGGCGGCTGCTGCACTGGCGCCTGATGCACAATCGCGAGATCAGCGCCAGGTATTCGGACCGGCCCATGTGGCAACAGAAACTGGAAGCGCTGCGCGACGCCGGCGTGCCGGCACTGCCGCCGACGCGCAGTGGCCGTCCGCATTTCAATGCCCAGCCACCGCCCTGGGAGCTGGTCGATGCGCGGGTGCGGGCGCTTGCCGGACAGTCGTATCTGCACGTCAGTCCCTTCGCATCTGAAGACCGGCGCGGGCTGCGGGATGCGCAGGTGGCCGCGACACTCAACGCGCTGGCGCAGCTGCAGCCGGCGCGTGCCATCGTGGTTTCGCTGGGGCCCGGCGCGCGCGAGTCGCGCAAATGGCAGGCGGTGGCGCCGCTGCTGCGGTTCGAGCCCGCCGCGCTGTTCGCCGGTGATCTGGACACCGTGTCCTTCCTGCGACTGGTGTCCGGCGCCGCGCTGCATCTGGGACCGGACTCCGGCGGCGTGCACGTCGCGCGCCTGTTCGGCGTGCCGACCGTGTCCTGGATCCGCCAGCATCGCGGCACGCCGGAATGGATTGCCGATGAACCCGGCAGCGAGGCCTTCGTGTCCAGCGAGCACGATGAGCAGGGCGTACTCGACATCAGCCCCGAGCAGCTGCTGCAGGCGGCGCAGCGCTGTCTGCGCGACTGAGTGCCACCATGCTCAGCGCCCGTCCGCCGCGCCGGCACCGTCTCTCGGCCCTGCTGATCTGCCGCGACGAGGCGGACCGCATCGAAGCTTGCCTGCAGTCACTGGCCGGTTGGGTCGATGAGCTGATCGTGCTCGACAGCGGCAGCCGCGATGACACCGTGGCCATCGCGCGGCGCTACAGCACGCAAGTCTATGAAACCGACTGGCCGGGTTATGGCGCGCAGCGGCAGCGTGCGCTGGAGAAAGCCAGTGGCGACTACATTCTCTCCATCGATGCCGACGAGCGCGCCACGCCCGAGCTGCGCGCCGAGATCGATGCCTTGCTGGCGCAGGCGCAGCCGGCCTGCGGCAGCTGGCAGCTGCGCTGGGAATTCTGGTTTCTGGGTGCGCGCATCCGGCATGGCCGCTTCGAATCACCGCAGACGCGCCTGTTCCGTCGCGAAGGCTTGCGCTGGCCGCCGCTGCCGGTGCATGAAGCGCCGATACTGCCGCCGGGCCCCACCGGGCTGCTGCAGGCGCGGCTGCCGCATCACAGTTTCCGCAACCTGCGGCATGCCTATGAGAAGCACAGCGAATACGCCTGGCTGATCGCGCAGCAGAAGTACGCCGCCGGCAAGCGCGCCAGCCTGGGCATGGCGATGTTGCGCGGCGGCTGGGAGCTGTTCGTGCAGCTGCTGCTGCGCGGACTGTGGCGCGATGGTGCGCCTGGCCTGCAGCTGGCGCTGCTGCTGGCGCACTACGCGTTTCTCAAGTACGCCTATCTGGCGAGCCTGAGCCTGGAGTCGCCGCCAGTATCCGGAACCTAGTGTCGTGAGTCAGAAGTTCCTTGATGAAGTCGCCGAGGATTTTTCGTGGCTGGCAAGGCGCGCCGACGAGGCATAGTGGTGACTATGGCGAGGAGGCGCAACGCCGCCAGACGCGAAAAAGACCGGCGAATTCGCATGCGAATTTCTGACTCACGACACTAGTGCAGCGCGCGCTGCACTAGTGCGGCCGGCTGGCCGGCGACAGCGCCGCCGGGTGCGAGGGGTGCAGCGCGCGCTTGTACACCGCTTCGATGCGCGCGGCCATCACGTTCACCGTGAACTCCTGCAGGAAGCGGCGGCGTGCGGCGGCGCCCAGCCCGGCGGCCCAGGCCGGATCGGCGTGCAGGCGGCGGATGGCGGCGGCCAGCGCCTCGGCGTCGTTGGCGGGAACCAGCAGACCGTTGTATTCGTGCTCGATCACTTCCGGGATGCCGCCGACCTCGCTGGCCACGATCGGCAGGGCCTGCGCGCTGGCTTCGAGCAGGCTCAGTCCCAGGGCCTCGCGCCGCGAAGGCTGCAGGAAGATGTCGAACATCGCCAGCGTCTTGCTGGCCTCTTGCTGCTGTCCCAGGAAACGCACGCGGCTTTGCAGCTGTTCGCGTTCGATCTGCGCCTTGAGCTGTTCCTGCCAGTCCGCATCGCCATCGCCGTACAGGAACAGCTGCAGCGGCAGATCGCGCAGGCGGCTCAGCGCCGCGATGGCCAGATCCTGAGCCTTGTCCGGAATCAGACGCGCGAGCATCACCAGCGCGCAGTCCTCATCCTTCAGGCCCAGGGCGGCGCGCGATTCGCGGCGCTGGCTCAGGGTCAGCACGCCGCTGTCGGCGATGCCGGGATAGATGGGATCCACCAGCGAGCGGCCATAGCCCTGCTGGCGCAGGCTGAGGTGCACCGCCCAGGACACCGGAATCAGGGCTTGCGTATCCGCCAGCCAGCGCCCGGCCGTGGTGGAGTGCGCGGTACCGACGGCGGGCACGCCGACGCGATGTCCGGCCCAGGTCGCGTAGCGCGTGCCGCGCATGGAATGGCCGTGCACGATGTCGGCATCGACCTTCCGCAGATAACGCGCCAGCTTCACCGCCGACAGCGCGTCGTACATGCCCCGCATCGGCAGATGCAGACTGGGAATGTTTCGGGCCAGCACCTGCTCGCCCAGCCAGCCGTTGTGCGGGCCAGCGAAATGTACGAGATGGCCGCGCGCGCGCAGCGCGTCGAGCAGCTTGAGTACATGACGCTCCGCGCCACCCAGCTTGTGGCTATGCATCACCACGACGATTTTCATGCGACGGTCCCGCCCCTGCCGGTCTGCCGCGCTCGGTTGCGCAGGGCCGCTACCTTAGGCCTGCAAACTTATGTTGTGCTTACGCGGCGCAGGGGTTCTGACTGCAGGTATCGCAAGGCGGCATCAGGCTTTCGGGAAGCTTTCCGAAACGCCGTAGTGCTCGCGATACCAGGCCACGAAACGCGGGATGCCGGTCTCGATAGGGGTGGTCGGGGAAAACCCGACGGCTTGCTGCAGTGCGTCGATGTCGGCATAGGTGCTGGGCACATCACCGGCCTGCATCGGCAGCAGGCGCTTCTGCGCGGTCCTGCCCAGCGCCTGTTCCAGCAGTTCGATCAGGCGCAGCAGCGGCACCGGCCGATGATTGCCGATGTTGTAGAGCCGATAGGGCGCCGAGGACGAGGAAGGGTCGGGCGTGGCGCCGTGCCACTGTGCATTGGCGCTGGCCACATGGTCCGAGGTGCGCACCACACCTTCGACGATATCGTCGATGTAGGTGAAGTCGCGCTGCATATCGCCGTTGTTGAACACATCGATGGGCCGGCCTTCGAGAATCGCGCGCGTGAACAGGAACAGTGCCATGTCCGGCCGGCCCCAGGGGCCGTAGACCGTGAAGAAGCGCAGGCCGGTGGTGGGCAGACGGTAGAGATGGCTGTAGCTGTGCGCCATCAGCTCATTGGCCTTCTTGCTGGCCGCGTAGAGGCTGATCGGATGATCGACGTTCTGCCGAACCGAGAACGGCATGCTGCTGTTGAGGCCGTATACCGAGCTGGACGAGGCGTAGGTCAGATGCTCCACGCCGTGCTGGCGGCAGCCTTCCAGCACGTTCATGAAGCCCACCAGATTGCTGTCCACATAAGCGTGCGGATTCTGCAGCGAGTAGCGCACGCCGGCCTGCGCCGCCAGATGAATCACACGCTGCGGCCGTTCACGGGCGAACAGCTCGGCCATGCCGGCGCGGTCGGCGAGGTCGAGCTTGTGGAAGCGAAAGCTTGCCTGCCAGCGGAGCTGCGCCAGGCGCGCTTCCTTGAGGCTCACTTCGTAATAGTCGTTGAGGTTGTCCAGGCCGATGACCTCATCGCCGCGCGCCAGCAGGCGCTGCGCGGTGTGAAAGCCGATGAAGCCGGCGCAGCCGGTGACGAGAATTTTCATGGCAGTGTGTTTCGCTTGACGGCCTGACCCTTGGGCTGGTTCTTCGCGTGCAGCTTGAAGGCGAAGCCCAGCACATTGTCACCGTAGGAGATGGCCTTGCGCGGCAGGGCCAGGGGATCGAAGTCAGCGGTGGCGGCGCCGCGCTGACAGGTCACACCGGAGACATAACCGGCCTCGGCGGCAGCTTCGACCGTGGCCAGATCATGCGAACCGTAGGGGTAGCAGAAATGCGGCACCGCGCGGCCCATTTCATCTTCGAGCCGGCGCTTGCTGCCCACCAGCTCCTGTTGCAGCTGCGTGGCCGGCAGGCCCTGCAGGCGGATGTGGTGATAGGCGTGGCTGCCCACTTCCACGCCGCGCGCCGGCAGTTCCCGCAGGCGCGCGTAGTTCATCAGGGTTGGCACCGGATGGCCGTCAGCCGCCAGCCATTCGCCGCGACCACCCGCCATGCCGGCAATGGCGTAGAGAATCGCGGGGAAGCCGTGCTGCTGCAGAATCGGCAGCGCGTATTCGTAAAAGTTGTCGCAGCCATCGTCGAAGCTGAGCACCACGGCGCGCGGCGGCGGCTCGCGGCCTTCGCGCAGCAGGGTGCAGGCCTGGCTCATCGACAGCACCTGTGCGCCGACGGCCTTGAGATAGCGCATCTGCATGGCAAAGCGGCCGACATCGCAGTAACTGGCACGATGCGTCCGCATCGGCGCAAAACGCCCGACCTGGTGATACATGAAGATGCTGATGCCGCGCATAGGGCCGTGATTTTAGCGGCAGCGGGACGTGAGGCGTGAGGCGAAAAAGGCAAAGCTTTGTCATTCCCGCGCAAGCGGGAATCCCGTGATCGGGCGCCGCAAGCTCAGTAAGAGTGCTACTGGATGCCTGCTTGCGCGGGCATGACAATCATTTTCTACTTGGAGTCTCTGCGTCCCTGCGTCTCTGCGTGATTCTTTGCGCTTGATCGGCCGATCGTGCGGCCAAGCCCGCGCCTACCGGGATCGTGCTTTTTCGGCGAGCAGCTCGCGGTAGACGGCGAGATTGCCCTCGACCATGGTGTCCACCGAGAACTCGCCGGCGATCAGCGCGCGCGCGGCCTGGGCCATGCTTGCGCGACGCGCCGGGTCCTGCGCCAGCGTGATGATGGCCTGGCCCAGGGCCTGCGCATCGCCCGGCGGGACCAGCAGACCATTGACGCCCTCGTGCACGGCCTCGGGTATGCCGCCCGCACGTGCCGCCACAATCGGCACACCCGCCGCCGAGGCCTGCAGCAGCGACACGCCCAGGCCTTCGGCATAGGCCGGATGCGCGACCAGATCCAGCGCACCGATCAGGCGCGGCAGGTCTTCGCGAAAGCCGGCGAGCTGTACGCGCTCGCTGAGCTTCTGCGCCTGGATGGCGGCCTGCAGCTCCTCGGCCAGCGGGCCCTTGCCGAAAAACACCACGCGCAGATTCGGAATCGCGGCGAGCAGCTGCGGCATGGCCTGCAGCAGCAGCGCATGGCCCTTGCGGCGGATCAGCTGCGCAATCACCGCAACCACGAAGCTGTCGGCAGGCATGCCCAGTTCATGGCGCAGCGCCTCGCGGCTGAGCGGCTCGACCGCTTCCGGCATGAAGGCGCTGCGCACCACGCGCAGCTTCTCGCGTGGCACACCGTGCGCCGCCAGCACGTCAGCGATGGCCTGCGAGATCGCAATCACGCGGTCATACAGCCGGTACTTGAGCGGCACCAGCAGGCGGGTTTCGGGATTGTCGATGCGCCGTGAATAGATCACCGGCACGCCTTCCAGCCGACCAGCCATCGCGCCCAGCACTTCGGGACCACGGCGGCTGTGCAGATGCAGGATGTCCGGACGGTGCTGGCGGATCAGGCGGCGCAGACGGCCGATCAGGCCCAGATCGAGATCGCCGCCGATGGCAATCGGCAGGCAGTGCACCGGCAGTGCCGCGATGCGCCGTGCGGTCAGCGAGTCCTGCGGCACCACCACGAAATTTTCCACGCCGCGCCGCGCCAGGCCTTCGACCAGAAACGCCACCTGGCGCGCGCCACCATAGAAGTTGGGGCCGCCTTCAACGTGCATCAGCTTGAGCATCGGCCGTCTGTGATCTGCGAAAAAGCGAGGGGAACAGGCTCCATTATACTGGCCGCCCGTCGCCACAGCCCGCCGCTGCGCAGAGCCTGAAAGACCCATGCGAATCCTGTCGATGTACTGGAACAACGTGGACCGCGAGTTCGTGCGTCTGCAGCGCGAGGTGTTCGCCAAACTGGGTTATGTCATCGAGCAGCAGGAGCGCACGGGCATGGCGCATGGCCTCTGGCTGGACGCGATGCTCGAAGCCGCGGCGCCGGACGACATCCTGCTGATCGTGGATATCGACTGCATCGCGCTCAATGCCGGCATCGTCGAGCGCGCGCGGCTGGCGGCGCAGGAAGGGCGCCTGTTCGGGTGTGCGCAGGTGGCCAACTATCTGCAGGACCGCAGCGTCTATGCGGCGCCGATGTTCATGAGCATCAGCAAGGCGACCTGGGAGCGCATGGGGCGACCGTCAGCGCAGTCCGACGCGCAACAGGATGTCGCGCAGAGCCTGAGCCGCGTGGCGCGTGAACATGGCATTGCCATCGAATTGCTGCAGCCCACCGCCAGCCTGATTCCGATGTGGCAGCTCGATGGCGAGCGGCTGTTCGGCATCGGCACCTTCTACGAAGGCGGCGTGATGCATCTGTTCCAGTCGCGGCATGATCGCTACACGCCGCTGTTTCGCGCCATCTGCCAGGATGTGCTCGACGGCCGCTATCAAGGGCCGCACCGCTATCTGGAGCTGGCGCAGCGCCTGGAACTGCGCGCCGGACTGCGCCGTGCCTGGAAGGCCTTCTGGCGCTTCAAATGGCTCAAGCGCCCTTCTGCACCGTGATGATCGGGCGCGGCGTGTCCGGCCGACGCTCATCGGGCGTGGACAGGGTTTCGCCGGCCATCACCCGCTCGTAGAGCTTGAGATAACCCTTCACCGTATCTTCGATGCGGGCCACACGCTCGCGGCAGCGCTGCGCCCATTCGCGGTGTTCCTGCGCCGTCAGGTCCAGCAGGCGGCGGCTGGCGTCCAGGGCTTCCTGGTAGTTGTGCACGATCAGGCCGGTCTGCTCGTGCTCGACGAATTCGGCCAGCGAGCCATTGGGCGTGGCCAGCACCGGCGTGCCGCTGGCCAGGGCTTCCAGCACGGCGATGGCGCCGGGCTCGTGCCAGTTCACGGCGTGGAAGAGGAAGGGCGCGCGCGCCAGCAGCTGCAGCTTCTGCTCGCCATCGATGTAGCCGAGACGCTGCACATAGCGCATCACCGCCAGCGGATGACGGCACCAGTCGCCCCAGAGCTTGGGACGGATCCAGGGCGGATACTTGCCGCTCATCTTCAGCGGCACCTTCAGCTGCAGTGCCAGATCGATGGCGGTGCGCGCGTTCTTGTGCGGCCATTCCATGCGCGAGAGAAACAGCATGAAGCGGTCCTTCTCTTCGCTGTAGCGGTAGTCCTGCACCGGCACGCCGTTGCGCACGAAGCAGGAGCGGCCATGCACGCGCGCATGCGCCTGCGAGACGAACACCGCATTGGGCAGCAGCTTCACCTCGGGCGGGCGCACGCTGTGCTCGGTGAGCACATAGGGATGCTGCTGCAGCGTCTCCAGGTCCGGCGGTGCCTTGTGCAGATGCAGCACATCGCAATCCTTGGGCAGCAGCTCGCGCAGGGTTTCCTCGCCGTGACGCGGAATCAGCGTCACGCCCGGCAGCACCTGTTCGACGGTGCTGGCCGGATTGCCGATCACGCTGACTTTCAGGCCCATGGCGTGCTGCGCACGCACCAGCCAGTAGACCACGCGCTCGGTGCCGCCGTAACCGACCGGCGGAATGGGATAGGGATTGGGCGAGTAATGGACGATGTGCACCGTAGGGCCTGTTAACGTTCACTTTGGGGGCTGCGACGGAGGTCGTTTTGCCGCAGGGCAAGGCGGCAGACGCGCCGCTTGGTGGTTCCAAGCCAGCGGCTGCCAACGCCGCCCTGCGGCAAAACGGCCCCGTCCCTTTGGGTTGCGCCAGAAATTGCGCCGTGCGGCGTTGCGAAACTTGGCCTTGGCCCCGTCAATCGCTTTTGGGCCAAGGCCTGCGTTTCGCGCCTTGCGTGGCGCGATTTCCGGCAGCAACGCGGCGCTCGAATTGAATGTTAACAGGCCCTAGTCCCTATGCCAGAGATTGAACCAGTCGCGCTGGAGGTGATCGCCCATGCGCGTGAGCTTGCGCCGCAGCCGGCGCGCCAGACTGCGACGCTGTTCGAAGCGCGAATTGCCGATCAGCGAGGCCGGTGTGACGCCGGGCTCGTCGTGGCGGATGTGATAGGGGACGATGGCATAGCAGGCCAGACCATGCGTCCAGAAAGCGTCCAGCACCATGTCCACGGCGTCGATCCACACCTGGCTGTGAGCGAGCAGGGCGCGGGCGCCTTGTGGTGACAGCGCGTAGCACTGTGTGCCGAACGGGCCTTTCAGATAGCGGATCAGCTGATGGCCGTTGCCGAGTTCGCGGATCCGCTTGCGCTTGCGTTGCACCAGGCCGCAGAGCCGGATCAGATGGTATTGCGCGATCAGCGCGCCGGTGTGCGCAAAGGCCTGCACGAATTCGGGCGTGATGCTGATGTCGTCTTCCATGATCACCAGCGGCTCGCCGCTGCTGGCGCAGAGCTGCCAGAGCCGGTAATGGCTGGCAAAGCAGCCCAGCTCGCCGGGGCTGAGGGGATGGCCCAGTTTCCACAAGGCCTGCGCTTCGTCGTAGCGCGACACACCGGCCAGTTCGCCGCGCGAAGCGTCCGTCGCCTTGAAGAATTCATAGTCCAGGCCCAGCCCATCGAGCTGCTGGCGCATGTGCTGACGGCGATCGGCGGATCGCTCGAGATTGATGACGTGGATTTTCAAGCCGTGATGCGCGGACGGGAGCTGGGTGATTCGAATGGGGCGGCGCGGTGCGCGCGCATGCTAGCGGCCGGGCGCGGCACGGAGCAAGCCGGCGGCGGCCGAAGTCACGCGGTCCACGGTGAGCTGGCGCATGCAGTCGTAGCGGCCTTCGCAAGTCGGCGAGCGGCGGCAGGGTGAGCAGGGCAGGGCTTCGTAGAGCACGCGCAGGCGCGCCTCCTCGCCCGCACTGCCCAGCTGCAGGTAAGGGCAGGTGGAGCCGAACAGCGCCACGGTGGGCGTCTGCACCGCGATGCCGATGTGGGTGAGGCCGGTGTCCACGCCAATCACCAGCTGCGCCTGCGCCAGCCAGGCCGGCAGCTCGGCGACCTTGGTCTGGCCGACCAGATTGACGATCGGCACCGCCGCGGCGGCGAGGATGCGGGCGGCCGCCTCGGCATCGCCCGGTCCGCCGAACAGCGCAATGGGCCGCGTCTCGCCCTGCTGCGCCAGTGCGCCGGCCAGCTCTGCCCAGCGCGATTCGAACCAGTGCTTCTGCGGCCGCGTGGTGAACGGACAGAAGGCGATGAACCCCCCGGCCAGGCCCAGCGCGCGGGCGCGCGCCTGCACGCTGTCGCGCTGCGCCGCGCTCGGCTGCAGTCGCGGCGGGCCGGCGTACTCGCCGGTCAGGCGCTGCGCCAGATAGCGGTACTCGGAACTGATGTCGCGGATCTCGCCGCCTTTGGGCAGCAGATGATGAATCAGGAAACTGCCGGGTTCCTTGGAGGCGAAGCCGATGCGCGTGCCGCCGGCCAGCGCCGCCAGCAGCCGCGACTTGAACAGACCCTGGGCTTCCAGCACGTAGTCGTAGCGGCGCGCGCGCAGCTGCCGGCGCAGGCGCCACAGCGCAGCGGGGGATTTGAGGGTCTGCGGCGTCAGCGTGATCACCTCGTCCACGCGCGGATCTTCCCGGAGGATGCCGGCGAGTCCGGCCTGCGCCAGCCAGTGGATGCGCGCGCGCGGCCAGCGCCGGCGCAGGCCATCGAGCAGGCTGGAGGCGAACACGATGTCGCCCAGCGCGGAGACGCGCACCACCAGAATGCGCGGGGCTTGCGGGTCGGCGGGCGGTGGCAGGGTCAGCGCGGTGGTGGCTTGTGACATGGCGCGCATGCTCGCCGCGGCGGCGCGGGCATGCAAGCGCGGCGCTCCCGCCACCGCGGCGGCGCCCCTATAATTGCCGCCCTTACAAAGTCCACGGCCGCTGGCCCAGCGGCTGCCCACCCTACAGGCACAGGAATCAGCGCATGAGCACATTTGCCGACCGCGACGGCTATATCTGGTACGACGGCGAACTCAAGCCCTGGCGCGAGTGCACCACGCACGTGCTGACCTACACCCTGCACTACGGCGTCGGCTGCTTCGAAGGCGTGCGTGCCTACAAGACGCCCAAGGGCACCGCGATCTTCCGCCTGGAAGACCACACCAAGCGTCTGTTCAACTCGGCGAAGATTCTGGCGATGAAGATGCCGTACACGGCCGAGCAGCTCAATGCCGCGCAGAAGGAAGTGCTGCGCGCCAACAAGCTGGAATCGGCCTACATCCGGCCGATGGTGTTCTACGGCAGCGAGGGCATGGGTCTGCGCGCCACCGGTCTGCAGACGCATGTGATCGTCGCGGCCTGGACCTGGGGCGCTTACCTGGGCGCCGACAACATGGAGCGCGGCATCCGCATCAAGACCAGCTCCTTCCAGCGCCACTACGTGAACTCCTCGCTGTGCCGCGCCAAGGCCAATGCCAATTACCTGAATTCCTCGATGGCCCTCAACGAGGTGCTGCGCGACGGTTACGACGAGGCGCTGATGCTGGATCCGGAAGGCTTCGTCGCCGAAGGCAGCGCGGAAAACATCTTCGTCATCACCAACGGCGTGCTCAGCACCCCCGATGTCACCAGCGCCCTGGACGGCATCACCCGCCGCACCGTGATGCAGCTGGCCGAGGACCATGGCTACAAGGTCGTCGAGCGTCGCATCACCCGCGACGAGCTCTATACCTGCGACGAAGCCTTCTTCACCGGCACCGCCGCCGAGGTCACGCCGATCCGCGAGGTGGACAACCGTCCGGTGGGTGAAGGCCGTCGCGGTCCGATCACCGCCAAGCTGCAGGCGGCGTATCTGTCGCTGGTGCAGGGCCAGGACGGCAATTACCCCGACTGGCTGGCCTACATCTGAGTCGGCGCAGAACCCGATGAGTATCAGGCTGCCGGATTTCACCCGGGCCACGGTGCTGGTGGCCGGCGATGTCATGCTGGACCGCTACTGGTTCGGCCTTACCTCGCGCATTTCCCCGGAAGCGCCGGTGCCGGTGGTGCGCATCAACCGCGAGGAGGCGCGCCCCGGTGGCGGCGCCAATGTCGCGCTCAATGTCAGCAGCCTGGGCGCGCGCACGCATCTGCTCGGCGTGGTGGGGCGCGACGATTCCGCGCAGCAGCTGGCTTCGCGCTGCGAGGCGCTGGGCGTGCAGCCGCACTTCGTGCTCAGCGAGCAGTCGCCGACCATCACCAAGCTGCGCGTGCTGTCGCGCAACCAGCAGCTGATCCGCCTGGACTTCGAAGAGATTCAGGGCGAACGGGTGAGCTTCGACCGCCTGGATCTGCTGGAGCGTTACATGCCGCTGCTCGAGGCGTGCGGCGTGGTGGTGCTCTCCGACTACGGCAAGGGCACGCTGTTCGACGTGGCCGATCTGATCGGCTTCGCCCGCGACCGTGGCCGGCCGGTGCTGATCGATCCCAAGGGCACGGACTGGCGGCCGTATCGCGGCGCCACCCTGCTCACCCCCAATCTCAGCGAGCTGGAAGCCGTGGTGGGCAGTTGCCGCGACGAGGCCGATCTGGTCCAGCGCGCCGAGCGCCTGCGCGAAGATCTGCAGCTGCAAGCCCTGCTGGTCACCCGCAGCGAACGCGGCGTGAGCCTGATTGCGGCGGGGCAGCCGCCGCTGCATCTGCCGTCCCACGCCCGCGAGGTCTACGACGTGACCGGCGCCGGCGACACCGTGATTGCGACGCTGGCCGCAGCCCTGGCCGCCGGCAGCACGCTGGAAGACGCCTGCCGTCTGGGCAACCAAGCAGCCGGCATCGTGGTCGGCAAGCTGGGCACCGCCACCGTCAGCCGCGAGGAGCTGGAGCAGTCACTGAATCCGGGCGCCGGCAGCGGCGTGCTGGACGAGGACGCCTTGCTGCTGGCGGTGCAGCGCGCCCGCGCCGCCGGCCAGCGCATCGTCATGACCAATGGCGTGTTCGACGTTTTGCACGTGGGCCATCTGCGCTATCTGCAGGCGGCGCGCGAGCTGGGCGATCTGCTGATCGTCGCGGTCAATGACGATGATTCCGTGCGGCGCCTCAAGGGGCCGAGCCGTCCGCTCAACGCAGTGCCTGAACGCATGGAAATGCTCGCCGGGCTGCGCTGCGTGGACTATGTGACCGCTTTCGGCGAAGACACGCCGGCGCGCCTGATCGGCCGCGTGCTGCCCGATCTGCTGGTCAAGGGCGGCGACTACCGGCCCGAGCAGATCGCCGGCTATGAAGCCGTCACCGCCAACGGCGGCGAGGTGCGGGTGCTGGACTTCCACGACGGCTACTCGACCACCGGCCTGATCGAAAAGGCGCGCGGCTGACAAGCCCGCCGGCATCGTGCGACCTTGACCGGCGGCAAGCCGGCGTCGCGAGCGGGCGCTAGGATACAAGCGGAGGTTCAGGACCCGATGAAGCTCGCCGTGCTCACCGATCTGCATGCCAACCGCGAAGCCCTGGAGGCCGTGCTCGAACACGCGCGCGCGCAGGAAGTGCAGCGCTATGCCCTGCTCGGTGACTTCGTCGGTTACGGCGCCGAGCCTGGATGGGTGCTCGACACGGCAAGGGAGCTGGTGGCGCAGGGCGCCATCGCGCTGCTGGGCAATCACGATGAGGCGGCGCTCAAGGGCGCGCCGCAGAACATGCGCGCCGATGCCCGCGAGGCGATTGCCTGGACGCAGCGACAGCTGTCGCCCGCGCAGTTCGATTTCCTGCGCAGCCTGCCGCTGACCCAGCGCGAGGGCGCGATCCTGTTCGTGCATGCCAATGCCGTGGCCCCGGGCGAGTGGGGCTATGTGCGCAGCCGCAGTGATGCGGTAGCCAGTCTGCAGGCCGGCGGCTGTCAGTACCTGTTCTGCGGGCATATGCATGACCCGCGTCTGTATTACCTCTCGGGCACCGCCAAGTGCGGCGACTTCGTGCCCAGCGACGGCGTGCCGATTCCGGTGCCGGCGCATCGCCAGTGGCTGGCAGTGCCGGGTTCGGTGGGGCAGCCGCGCGACGGCAATCCCGCCGCCGCCTATGCGATTCTCGATCTCGCCGCGCAGGAACTGGTGTTTCACCGCGTGCCCTATGACCACGAGCGCGCCGCCGACAAGATCCGTGAGGCCGGTCTGCCGGCGTGGTTCGCGGACCGCCTGAGCGATGGCCGCTGAAGGCAGCGCGGCGCCGCTGGCCGCCGGCCAGCTCATCGATGATTTCCGTCTTGAAGAGCGTTTGCATCAGGGTGGCATGGCCAGCCTCTGGCGGGTCACGCGCGTCAACAGCCCGCCCGGCGCCAAGCCCGATCCGCCGCTGATCATGAAGGTGCCGCGCATCAAGGGCGGCGAGGACCCGGCCACCATCGTCGGCTTCGAAGTGGAGCAGATGATCATGCCGCGCCTGACCGGGCCGCATGTGCCGCGCTTCGTGGCCAAGGGTGATTTCACGCGCCAGCCCTACATCGTCATGGAGCACATCCCGGGCGAGACGCTGCGTCCGCGCCTGGACCGGGCGCCGCTGCCGGTGGCCGAGGTGCTGGACATCGCCAGGGCGGTGGCGGCGGCGCTGCAGGATCTGCACCGCCAGCGCGTGGTGCATCTGGATATCAAGCCCAGCAATGTGCTGTTCCGTGCCGATGGCAAGGCGGTGCTGATCGACTTCGGCCTGTCGCGCCATGAGCAGCTGCCCGATCTGCTGGAAGAGGAATTCACCATTCCCATGGGCACCGGCCCCTATATCTCGCCGGAACAGCTGCACTATGTGCGCGGCGATCCGCGCAGCGATCTGTTCGCCCTGGGGGTGATGCTCTACCACCTGAGCACCGGGCGCCGGCCCTTCGGCTCGCCCGACAGCATCCGCGGCCTGCGCAAGCGGCTCTACGTCGATCCGGTGCCGCCGCGGGCGCGGCGCGCCGACTGTCCGCCCTGGCTGCAGGAGCTGATTCTGAAGTGCCTGGAGATCGATCCGGCGCAGCGTTACCAGAGCGCCGCCCAGCTGCTGCTGGACCTGCAGGACCCGCAGCAGATCGCGCTCAGCGCCCGCGCCGCGCTGCTGCGGCGCAGCGGCTGGCTCCGGCGCGGCTGGCGCTGGCTGTTCGCGCATGCCCCGGAGGCGCCGGCGGCGGCGCAGAGCGTGGCGGCGCTGGCGCAGAAGAATCCCATCGTGATGGCGGCGGTGGACGTGGAGAACGCGGCATCGGCGCTGCTGGTGCAGCTGCGCGACACCGTGCAGCGCCTGGTGCTCACCGAGCCCGGCGCGCGCCTGGCCTGCGTGAGCGTGATGCGCACCGCCCGCATCGGCATGGACGAGCGCACCGATGCCCAGGGCCAGAGCCGGCATCTCAAGCAGCTGGTGGCGCTCAAGCACTGGGCGCGGCCCCTGCACAAGGCCCTGAAGCTGGAGGAGGGGCGGCTGACCTTCCATGTGCTGGAGGCGCCGGACGCCGCCACCGCGATCATCGAATTCGCGCGGCGCAATGAGGTGGACCACATCGTCATGGGCGCGCGCGGCAGCCGCGCCCTGCGCCGTTACCTGGGCAGCGTGTCCTCGCAGGTGGTGGCGCAGTCGGACTGCAGCGTGACCGTGGTGCGGGCGCAGCAGCGCGTCGTCGGCGAATAAGTACCGTTCACCGCCTGGAATCGATTTCTGCGGAAACCGTGGATTTAAGTTCTGATACCGCCTGTCGCTTACTGAGCAGGTTCCACGATGACCGGTGACCAGCCATGCCCGATTTCACTCGCTTTCATCGTCTGGTCGCAGAAGCGCTCGCGGCGGACCGTCTGGTATTACCGAGCCTGCCCGAGGTGGCGCTGCATGTCCGCGAGCTGACGCTGCGCGACAACGTCACCGTGCCCCTGCTGGCGGCGGCGGTGCACAAGGATCCCGCCACCGCGGCGCGCCTGATCCAGGTGGCCAACAGCGCGGCGGCGCGCGGCGGCCGCCACGTCGAGAACGTGCGGCAGGCCATCACCCGCCTGGGCCTGGAAATGACCCGTCTGCTGGTCTGCGGCCTGGCCGTGGAACAGATGTTCAAGCGCGGCTCCTCCGGCATGGAATATCGTTTGCGCTACATCTGGGAGCAGAGCCTGGAAGTGGCCGCCGGGGCGCAGGCACTGGCCGCGTATCAGGGCTCGCTGAATCCGGAAATGGCCATGCTGGCCGGACTGATTCATCACATCGGCGCACTGCCGATTCTGCGTCTGGCGGAAAACCGCCCGGAATCGATCCGCTTCGAAGCCGACATCGACGATGTCGTGGACAACCTGGGGCCGCGCATCGGCACCATGGTGCTGCGCGCCTGGCATTTCCCCGCCGAACTGGCGCAGCTGCCGGAGCTCTGGCCGCAGTTCTCGCGTCGCCACGAGGGGCCGGCCGACTATGTCGATCTGATCCAGGTGGCGCTGCTGCAGAGCCGCGCCGGCAACGGTTATCCCTGGAACGAGGTCGAGCGCATCGGCGTGCCGGCCTACGACAAGCTGGGCGTGACGCCCACCATGGATATCTACAAGCTGCCGGGCTACGGCGGCGCCGTCGCCCCCACGGCCAGCGCCGATTCGGCGGTGGCCTGAGCGGGCGGGCTGCGGCTCAAACCGTCACGCGCGGCAGCTGCGGTCGCGGCAGGCTCGGCGGCAGCAGCTTGTACATCACCGGCGTCACCAGACGCCCGGCCAGGGTGGAGCTGATCAGGCCGCCGATGATCACCAGCGCCATCGGTGAGTACAGCGGCGAATCCTGCAGGGCCAGCGGCAGCATGCCGCCGATGGCGGTGACCGAGGTCAGCAGGATCGGCAGGAAGCGGATCTGTCCGGCCTCGGCGATGGCCTCGTCCAGACCCTTGCCCTCGGCGCGCAGCTGATTGGTGAAGTCCACCAGCAGGATCGAATTCTTGATCTCGATGCCGATCAGGGCGATGAAGCCGATCACGGCGGTGAAGCTGATGTCGTAACCGCAGAGGAACAGCATCAGGATGCCGCCCATCACGCCCAGCGGAATCACCGTGGCCACGATCAGGGTGCTGCGGAAGCTGCCGAACTCCAGCACCAGGATCGCCAGGATGCCGCCGACGGCAACCATGATCGCGGTGCCGAAGCCGGCGAAGCTGTCCTGGCGGCCCTGCAGCTCGCCGCCGGCCTCGTAGCGATAGCCTTCCGGCAGCTGCATGGCATCGAGCTTCTTGAGCAGGCCCAGGGTCAGTTGCTCGGTGTTGTAGCCGGCGGCGGTGTAGGCGGTGAGCGAAACCGCGCGCTCGCGATTGCGACGGTAGATGCGCGGCGGTGAGTCGCTGAGCTTGAGCTCGGCCAGCTGCGCCAGCGGAATCTGCGCGCCGCTGCTGCTGCCGATGTGCAGATCCTGCAGCGTGCTCAGGTCCGGGCGCGGCGACATCGGCGCGCGCAGCACGATGGGGTAGCTGTCGCCATTGCCGACGCGGAACTCGCCGGCCGACAGCCCCGCCACCGCCAGACGCACATCCTGGCTCAGTTCCAGCGGCGAGACGCCCAGCAGGCCGGCCTTGCCGGTGTCCACGTCCAGATGCAGATCCAGGCGGCTGCGGCGCAGCGGATTGACGATGTCGCGCACGCCGGGCGTGTCGCGCATCACCGCTTCCAGGCGTGCGGCGAGCTGGCGCAGGGTTTCGAGGTCCGGGCCGATGATGCGCAGCGCGATGGGCGCTTCGATGGGCGGACCGTTCTCGAACTCCTTGAGCACGATGTCGGCGCCGCTGAAATCGTCGAGCTGACGGCGCATGCGCTCGTAGAAGGCGCGGGTCTTGTTGGCGTCGTAATGCTTGAGCTGCACGAACAGATCGCCGTAATTGGCCGACAGCTCGCGCGGGAAGATGTTGTAGTAGATCTGCGGATTGCCGTGGCCGACATTGCTCAGCACATGCGCGACTTCCGGCTGCGCCAGCATCAGCTTCTCCACGCGCCGCAGCAGGGCATCGGTGCTGCTCAGGCTGCTGCCATTGGGCAGGTTGAGCTGCACCATGAACTGCGGCGTGTCGGCCTTGGGGAACAGGCTCTGGCCCATCAGCGGAATCAGCCCCGCCACCGCCAGGCAGCCCAGGCTGGACAGCAGCACGGTGCGGATCGGGTGGGCCAGGGCGCGCTGCAGGATCGGCGCGTAGATGCCGTGGATGCCGCGCATCAGCCAGCGCAGCACGGCATTGCCTTCATGGTCCTCATCTCGCGGCAGCAGGCGTGAGGCCAGGAACGGAATCATGGTCAGCGCCACCAGCAGCGAAGCGCCCACCGTGAACAGCACCGCCAGCGGCATGGAACGGATGAACTTGCCGGAGTTGCCGGGCAGGGCCAGCAGCGGCAGGAAGGCGAACATCAGGGTCGCCGTGCAGCCCAGGATGGCGAGTGAAATCTGCTTGGTGGCGCGGATCGCCGCTTCGTCCGGCGGCAGGCCTTCACGCAGATGCCGGGCGATGTTTTCGGTGACCACGATGGAATCGTCCACCAGCAGGCCCAGCGCGATCACGAAGCCGGCGATCGACAGCTGGTTCAGGGAGAAACCGGCGAAGTACAGCGCCGCCAGACCGCTGGCCAGCGACAGCGGCAGCGAGACCATGACGATGCCGGCGGCGCGCAGACCCAGCGGCAGCAGGGTGACGATCACCAGCAGCAGGGCGATGCTGAAGTCCTTGCCCAGGCGCTTGAGACGCGTATCGACATTGCGCGACTGATCGAAGCCCAGCTCCAGCGTCACGCCGGCCGGCAGGGTCTTGCGGAATTCCTCGGCGGCGGCGAGCAGCTGCTCGCGGGTGTCGAAGATGTTGCGATCCTTCTTCTGGTTGGCGGTGACATACACGGCGCGGCGACCGTCGAAGCGCGCGATGTAATCCAGCGAACCGGAATCCCAGCGCACCTGCGCCACGTCGCGCACGCGGATCGCGGCGGCGCCGGTGCCGACGATCACGGTGTCCAGCACTTCCTGCGGATCGCGGTAGCTGCCCACGGTCTTGATGTTGAAGCGCCGCCCGCCGGTTTCCACCGCGCCACCCGGCACATTGCTGTTCTCGCCCTGCACCGCATTGAGCACCTGCAGCGGCCGCAGATTGAGATCGGCCAGACGCTTGAGATCCAGCTCCACGCGCAGCTCGCGCTGCGGATAGGCCCAGGTCTCGGCTTCGCGCACACCGGAGACGCGCTCGAAGCGATCCTTCAGATCCTCGGCCAGATCCTCCAGGGTGCGATACGGCAGGGTCTCGGAGACCAGCGCGTACTGCACGATGTTGACCAGGCCCGGATTGACCTTGTGGATCTCCAGGCTGGACACGCCGGCCGGCAGCTTGCGGCCCAGGCCGTCGATCTCGCGCTGCAGCTCGTCGAACTTCTTGTCGGTATCGACGGAGGCTTCGAACTCCACGCGCACGATGCCCAGGCTGTCGTCGCTGGTGGAGTCGATGTGCTTGACGTCGTCCAGGCTGTGGATGGCGTCCTCGATGGGTTTGACCAGCTGCTGTTCGGCCTCGCGCGGGTCGGCGCCGGGATAGATCGCCACCACCGAGAAGGCCGGAATCGGAAAGTAAGGGTCCTCGGTGCGTGCGATCTTCTGCCAGGCGGAAAAGCCCATGGCGGTCATCAGCACGAACACCACCAGCATGAAGGGGACGTTGCGGACCGCGAATTCGGAGATGCGCATGGCGCGTTTACTGGACCACGCGCACGGTTTCGCCGTCGGCAAGGAAGGCCGCGCCGTCGGTGATCACGCGGGTGCCGGCGGGCAGCGCGTCCTGCAGGGCCACGCGCTCGCCGTTGAGGAAGGCCACGTTCACGGTCTGCTGCCTGGCGCGCGTGCCGTCCAGCACGAACAGCTGCGCCTGTCTGCCGTCGCCGGACACCAGCGCGGTGAGCGGCACGTAGCTGCGCCGCGCCTCGCTGCGGCTTTCGATGCTGGCGCGGCCGATCAGGCCGCTGGGCAGGGTCTGTTCGCCGGCCTCGATGGCGAGTTCCACCGGGAAGGTGCCGCTGCGCGGATCGGCGCTGCCGCCCAGCTCGGCGATCGTCGCCGTGAAACGCTGCTGCGGAAAGGCGTCGAACTGCACCTGCGCCGGATCGCCCAGCTTGAGCTTGACGATGTCGCGGTCCGGCAGGCCCAGGCGCAGCACATAGCCCGACTGCGTGCGGCTGCTGACCAGCACCGGCTGCCCGGCGGCGACCAGCTCCCGCTCCTCGGCCAGGCGCCGCAGCACCACGCCGTCGGCGGGCGCCAGGATCTGCGCATAGCCATGGTTGTAGCGCGCGGCATCGAACTGTGCCTGCGCGATCTTGGCGGCGGTGCCCAGGTCTTCGACCTGCTCGCGGGTGACGACGTTGTCGCGGTACAGACGCTGGCCGCGCTTGAGGTCACGCTGCGCCTTGTCGCGCGCGGCCTGCGCCTGCGCCAGGCCGGCGTCGGCCTCAGTGGCCTCGATCTCGGCCAGCAGCTGATCCTTTTTCACGCGCTCGCCGGCGCGCACGTGGATCTTCGCAATCACGCCGCCGATCTTGAATGCGAGCCTGGCTTCGTCGCGCGCCGCGAGCACGCCGCTGGCCACCACCGGCGCCAGCGCCGGACCGGTCTCGACGGGCGCGACCTGCACCGCGCGCGGCAAGGGCTTGGCTTCCTCCGCGTCGGGATGCCGGCAGGCGCTCAGCGCCAGACTTGCCGCGAGGCAGAGGAAAACGGGCAAAGGCTTGAGCCTCATGGCGGCGGTCCCAACAGAGCTTCGGGCAATGGATAACGGGCTTCGGCGAGTTCCAGCTCGGCGGCGCGATCCAGCGCCGTGCAGCGCGCCACTGCCAGGCCCAGGCGGGCTTCGCGCAGGGCGCGTTCGGCATCGAGGAATTCGATCTGCGACAGATAAGCCTCGGCGCGTTTCTTCTCGGCGATGCGGAAGGCTTCCTCGGCGGCGTCCAGGCGGGCCTGGCTGGTGGTGATGGCGCGCAGCGCGGTGCCCAGATCATCGGCGGCGCTGCGCCGCGCCAGACGCAGACGCCGCTCCAGGTCCTCGCGCTGATCCTGCAGCTGCCGGCTCTGCGCGAGCGCACCACGCCGCTGCGCGCTGCGCGCACCGGCTTCGAACAAGGACCAGCGCAGCACCAGCGACACCGTGCCGAAATCCGCATCCGGGCCGAAGTCGTAGCGCTCGCCCTGGATGCCGTAGTCGGCGGCCAGGCCCAGGGTCGGCAGATAGCCGTTGCGCGCCACGCGCTCGCCGGCGCTGGCGGCCTTGAGACTGGCGTCGAGCTGGCGGATTTCCGGACGCAGCTGTGGCGTGCCCACGGCCGGCGGCGGCAGGCCCAGGGATTCCGGCGCGGGCAGCGACAGCGGCGCGTCATCGGGCTTGGCGCGCAGCACATTGATCAGGCGCCGTGCCTGCGCGGCCTGCGCGCGCGCGGCGTCGAGCTGCTGCACGGCGGACAGGCGCTCGGCTTCGGCGCGCAGCACGCGGTCGCGCGTGGCCTTGCCGTTGTCCAGCAGGGATTGCGACACGCGCACGTTTTCGCTGAGCAGATCGAGACTGGCCTCGACGATGCCCACCGCCGCCTGCGCCTGCACCGCGCCGTAGTAGGCGCGCTTGGTTTCGCGCACCAGCACGCGGGCATAAGCCTCGCGCGACTCGCGGCTGGCATCGAGCAGCGCGCGCTGCGCATCGACCTGCGCCCAGAGCTGCGGGGCGAACAGCGGCGCCGAGAGGCTGAGCTTGGTTTCCTGCTCGCGGCTGCGCAGCAGGGCGATGCTCTGGTCCTGCACGGTGGGGAACTGCGGCGGCTGGCCGCTGGCCACCAGCTGGCGGTTGAGCGTGTCGTAAACCGGATTGAGCAGGCTGCCGATGGGAATATCGATGGTGCGGCCGCCCTCGGCGCGCGTGTAACGCGCATTCAGGCTCAGCTCCGGCCATTGCTTGGCCTGCGTCTGTTCGAGATTGGACTGCGCGATGTGCACGCCCTGCTGCTGCGCGTCCAGGGCCGGATTGGCGTGCAGGGCCTCGTCGATGTAATCGCGCAGCAGTGCGTCCTCGGCGCGCGCCAGACCCGGCAGCAGCATCAACAGCAGCAGCAGGCGCCGGCTCATCGTGCTTTTTTCCGGCCCGGCAGGGCTGCCGGCTGCAGGCCGCGCAGCGCCAGCTCCAGGCCCTGTTCGAGAATCGCGTCCACGGCCACGCCGGCGTCGGCCAGGAACTCGCCCTTGGTCTGCGCGATCTGGATCAGGCCGTGGGTGAAGGCCCACAGCGTCATCGCCACCAGCATGGGCTGCTCGATATCGTCGCGGATGGAACCGTCGCGCATGCCGGTGTGCAGCGTGGCGACGGTCAGCTGATGCACGGCGATGCCGGCCTGCAGCACCGCGTGTTCCACCGAGCCCTCGGCGCCGCAGCCGGCCTGATGCGCCTCGAAGCGGGACAGGGCCGCGAAATAGGCCGGCTCTTCGCGCGCGTAGGCGATGTAGGCGCGGCCGATGGCCAGGACCTGCGCCGCACCATGGCTCTGCTGCGTCACCGCCGCCTGCATGCGCGCATGCAGGGTGCGCAGCGCCCGCAGGCAGATGGCGAACTGCAGCTCGGCCTTGTTCTTGAAGTACAGATACACCAGCGCGCGCGAGATGCGCGCGGCGCGGGCCACGTCTTCCATCTTCGCGGCTTCGAAACCCTGCGCATGGAACACCGCGACCGCGGCGTCGATGATCGCTTCGCGGCGCTGTTCCTTCTCGTCGTCGCGGCGCTGGCGGCTGCGGTTCATGGCGGCAGGGATTGGAATGAGCCGCCACTTTACTGACGTGGTGTCAGTAATTCAACACATGTCAAATACGATGCCCGCCAGCGCGCTGCGCACGGCTCGCGGGGCGGGGTTCAGGCCTGCAGGCGCTCGCAGACGATGCGCAGCACCTGCGGGTTGAAGGGCAGACCGAAGTGGCTGCCGCGCACCTCCAGGTTTTCGCACTGCGGCGCGGGGTCTTCCAGTGAAGCGCGCCAGGCGACGATGCCGTCGCTTTTGCTGTAGACGGCGGTGCAGGGTACCGGCGGCGCGACGATGCGCCGGGCGAAGCCTTCGAGCTCGGCTGGGCCCACGCCGCCGCCGCCGTTGGCGAGCTTGAACAGCAGCACCATGTTGTTGGCATTCGGATGACCGTTGATGGGGCTGCCGAGCGTGATCACGCGGCGCACCCGCGTGCTCTGATGGCGCGCCATCTCGCGCGCGAACACCCCGCCCAGGCTCCAGCCCAGCAGCAGCACGCTCTGGCCGTGACGCTGCGCCAGTTCGTCGAGGCGCGCGGCCAGCGCCTGCTTGAGGCCGGCGCGCATGCCCAGGTTGCGGCCCTGGCCCCAGCCGTGCGCGGCATAGCCCAGATCGCAGAGCAGACGGCGCGGCGCGGCGAGCAGCGCATCGTCGCAGCCGAAGCCGGGAATGATCAGCAGCGGCTGCTGCTGTCCTGCGGGCAGCTCCCGCAGCAGACGACGGGACTGCCAGGCAAAGCGCGCGCGTTCGGCGAGGATGCGGCTTTCCATCAGCAGCAGAAGTTTGCCGGGCGGGTTTAAGTCTTGAAGCGGCATGAGACCTGCGGTGGCGGCGGAAGGCGGCGCAGCTTAGAGCCTATCCGTGAATTGCGCGCGCAATTTACGGACAGGTTCTTAGCCGATCAAGGGAGCAGGGTTTATGCTGGGCCGGCGGGGCGTTGCGCAGCCGGATCAAAAAGGGGAAGCCGTCATGAAGAAGACGCTGCTGGTGCTGCTGTTGCTGCTGGGCGCGCTGCTGTGGAGTTTTCTGCCACAGCGTCTGGACGTGCCCCAGCCCGGCGTGATCACGCTGCCGCCGGGCCCCGCCGGGGTGCCGGTGCAGCTGGCGGTGATGCACACCGGCAGCATGCAGGCCAAGGCTTTCTTCGCCTATCGCGGCGGCGGGCTGGAGGATCGCGAGTTCGGCATGGACGTGGTGCTGCTCAAGCATCCGCGCGGCCTGCTGCTGATCGACGCCGGCTTCGCCAGCGCCTGGCCGCAGCATCTGGCCGCCACGCCGGCGCTGCTGCGCACGCTGTCGCGCACGCAAGGCGGCGAGTCTGCCGCTCTCCAGCTGGCCAAGGTCGGCATCCAGCCGCCGCAGCTCGCCGGGGTGCTGCTCACGCACGCGCACTGGGATCATGTCAGCGGCCTGGCCGATCTGCCGGGCGTACCGGTGCTGGTCAATGCCGAAGAGAAACATTTCATCGAACACGGCGGCGAGATGTCGGCGCTGGCGCGCAGTCTGGGCAAGCTCAACTACCAGCTCTACGACTTCGAGCACGGCCCTTACGCCGGCTTTGCCGCCAGCCATGATGTGTTCGGCGACGGCAGCGTGATCGTGGTGCCGGCCGGCGGCCACACGCCCGGCTCGGTGATCGTGTTCGTGCACAGCGGCGCGCGCGTCTACGCGTTCATCGGGGATCTGGCCTGGCAGCACGAGGGCGTCGATCTGCCGGCCGAGCGGCCCTGGCTGGCGCGCAGCATCGTCGATGTGAACCCGGCGACGGTGCGCGCGGATCTGGCGCAGCTGCATCGTCTGGCGGCGGCCAATCCGCAACTGCTGATCGTGCCGGCGCACGATCATCGCGTGATGCAGACCCTGCCCCAGCTGGCGGCGCCCTGAAAAAAAGCGGCGGATCGTGTGATCCGCCGTTGGGGGTGCGCCAATCCCTCGGGGGGTCAGGCGGCGCCCGACCAGTGTAGGACCTTGCCGACGCATTGCAAGAATAAAAAATCCGTTGGCGCCGCAAATTTTCTTGAATGCCCGCGCAAGCCATCGTGGATAATCCGGGTATGCATATCGCCCACTACCCGATCAGTGCGCCTGGCGAAGCCGCGCTGGTGCTGGCGCCGATGGCCGGCGTCACCGACCGCCCGTTCCGGCAGCTGTGCCGGCGCTTCGGCGCCGATCTGGCCGTGGGCGAGATGACCAGCAGCGATGCCAGCCTCTGGCACACCGAGAAATCGCGGCTGCGCATTGACCACGCCGGCGAGCCGGCGCCGATCATGGTGCAGATCGCCGGCGGCGAGCCGCAGGCGCTGGCGCAGGCGGCGCGCTACAACGTGGCGCAGGGCGCGCAGATCATCGACATCAACATGGGTTGCCCGGCGAAGAAAGTCTGTCGCGCCGAGGCCGGTTCGGCGCTGCTGCGCGACGAGGCGCTGGTGGCGCGCATCTGCGCCGCCGTGGTGGCGGCGGTGGATGTGCCGGTGACCCTGAAAATCCGCACCGGCTACTCGCGCCAGCTGCGCAACGGTCTGCGCATCGCGCGCATCGCCGAGGATGCCGGCATTCGGGCGCTGAGCGTGCACGGCCGCACCCGCGAGGATCATTTCCTGGGGCAGGCCGAGTACGAGACCATCGCCGCGATCAAGCAGGCGCTGCGCATTCCGGTGCTGGCCAACGGCGATATCGACTCGCCGGAGAAAGCCCGCGAGGTGCTGCGTGCCACCGGCGTCGATGGCTTGATGATCGGCCGCGCCGCACAGGGGCGGCCGTGGATCTTCCGCGAGCTGCGCCACTACCTGCGCCACGGCAGCCGCCTGCCGGCGCCGCCGCGCGCCGAGATCGGCGGCTGGCTGCTGGAACATCTGGATGCGCTCTACGCCTTCTACGGCGAGGGTCGCGGTCTGCGCGTGGCGCGCAAGCACATCCAGTGGTACTGCCACGAACATCCCGAGGCGGCGCGCTTCTGGCGCGAGGTGAACCGTCTGGACAGTGCGGCGGCGCAGCGCGAGGCGGTGGCGGCGTTCTTCGCGCAGCCCGTGCAGCTGGCGGCGGCTTAGGGCCTGTTAACAAGCCCTAGAACCTATCCGTGAATTGCGCGTGTCTGCCGCGCCGCCTGCGGCGCGCGTCCGGTCCAGCGCCGATGCGCGCGCGTGAACGCACTCTGTTCCGAGTAGCCGAGCAGAAAGGCGATGTCGGTCAGGCTCAGGCTTTCGTCCTGCAGGTAACGCTGCGCGAGTTCCGCGCGCACGCCATCGAGCAACTGCGAGTAACTCAGGCCGGCTTGCGCGAGCTTGCGCTGCAGGCTGCGGCTGGACAGCTTCAGCTGCGCGGCGAGTCCGGACAGTTCCAGTGGCTGGCGGTGGCCGCCGAGGCTTTGCGCAATCAGCCGCCGCGCCGCACTCAGCGCGTCGTCGTCGGATTCGCGCAGCGCCGCCAGTTGCTGCGCGGCGCGATGATCCATCAGCGCGCGCATCGCCGGATCGGGCTGGATCAGCGGCAGGCTCAGCGCTGACAAGGGCAGCAGCAGCGCATAACGCGGCTGAGCAAAACGCAGCTCGCAGCCGAACACGCGCTGATGCTCGCGGATGTCGGGCGGCTGCGGGTACTGGAAATCCAGGCGCAGCGGCTGCAGCTTCTGCCCCGACAACCAGCGGATGAAGCTGAGCATGGCGCCCAGATTGAATTCGGCCAGCTGGCGGTAGCGGACGCCGCCCTCGCTGAGCCAGCGCAGAATCAGGCGCCCGTCTTCGATCTGGGCCGGCTCGCTGACGATGTTGAGCACCAGGGCCTGATAACGCTGCTGGCAGGCCAGTGCTTCGCCCAGCGTGGCGCAGGCCATCGCGGTGTAACCGAGCACGCCGTAATGGTCGGGGCGGATCTGCTCGCCCACGTGCAGGCCCAGGGCATCGTCATGCAGGGCCTGCGCAGCCTGTTCAAACCAGCGTGCCGCCTGCGCTTCGGCGATGCGCGCCTCGCGATCACCCGCCAGCGGCAGCGGCGCTTCGAGCATGTGCTGCGGCGCCAGTCCACGGGCGCGCAGGTAGTCGAACAGCGCGCCCAGATAGTGCAGGGCCAGTGTCGGTGCGCCGTGCATGGGCAGCGCAGCCGGCGGGTGTCAGCCCGGCGCCGCGCCAAGCGTGCGCATCAGGCTTTCCTGGGCCACGCTGGCAATCAGCCGCCCTTCACGGTCGTAGATCAGGCCGCGCGAGAAGCCGCGCGCGTTCTGCGCGGTGGGCGAGTCCATCACGTACAGCAGCCACTGATCGACGCGCGCCTCGCGGTGAAACCAGAGGCTGTGGTCGATGCTGGCGATGACCATGTTGTCGGCGAACCAGGAGCGCGCATGCGGACGCAGGGCCGTGGACAGCAGATTGAAGTCCGAGGCATAGGCCAGCACGCAGCGGTGCAGCATGGCGTCGTCGGGCAGCGTGCTGCCGCAGCGGAACCAGATCGCCTGTTCGGCCGGCAGCTTGCTGGGGCGCAGGGGATTGCTGGGCTGCACCGGGCGGAATTCGATGGCGATTTCGCGGGTGAGCGCGTGATGCACGCGGTCGGAAACTTGCGGCGCCTCGTCCAGCCACTGCTCGAAGTAACTGGATTCGGGGCGCAGCTGCTCGGGGTCCGCCACGCGCGGCATGCTGCTCTGGTGCTCGTCGCCCGCTTCCTGGCGATGGAACGAGGTGAGCATGGTGAGAATCACCTGGCCGCTCTGGATCGCCTGCACGCGACGGGTCATGAAGCTCTTGCCGTCGCGCACGCGGTCCACTTCGTAGATCACCGGCTTGCTCATGTCGCCGGGACGCAGGAAGTAGGCGTGCAGGGAATGCGGCATCAGGGCGGCGCCGGACTGTGTGCGCGAGGCGGCCACCAGTGCCTGGCCGATGACCTGGCCACCGAACATGCTCTTGCCGCCCAGGTCACGTGATTCGCCGCGGAACAGATTGTCGTCCAGCGTTTCCAGATTGAGCAGCTTGATCAGGTCCTTCAGAATCCGGTTCATGTCTCAAAACGCGCTTGTCCAAAATCGCCGCAAGGGTACTGCATCGCCAGGTTGCGTGGTTTGGCCGGGGCGCCCGGCCGCCAGGCCGCGATGAACTGTCGTCCGGGTTGCGGCGCCTGCTGCATCGCCCCCTCGATCTCTTCGCCGCTGCCCGGCATGCCGCAGGGCAAGCCGGCCGGCGTGCGTTGTCTGCATCTGGATACACAGCTGCGCTGCGCGCTGTTCGGCGATCCGCGCCGGCCCGCGGTCTGCGGCAGTCTGCAGGCCACGCCGGCGATGTGCGGGCAGAGTCGCGAAGAGGCGTTGGTCTATCTGCACGATCTGGAGCAGGCCACGCGGCCAGCGCCGCGCTGAGCGCTCACAGCCGTCCGCGCCAGCTGTCCAGCGCCTGCTGGCTGCGGGTCTTGCTGTGCTGCTGCACGCGCGCCGTCCACTGCAGGCGCACGCCAGTCTGCGGCCGGGTGTCGCAGCGCAGCTCCAGTTCCAGCTGTTCGTCCGGGGCCAGGGTGATGGCCTGCAGCAGGGGCAGATAGATCTGCTCCCAGTGCGTGGGCGCGGCCAGCGGCGAGGTGCTCAGGCTCAGGCCTTCCAGCAGCTCGGTCTCCCACCACAGGGCAAAACCATGCACGGTCCGTTGCCGCAGCTCGGGGGCCTGCCACTGCGAGCGGCTGCGCCGGTCGCTGGACGGTGCGCGGCTTTGCGGCCGCAGATCCAGATCATCCCAGAGACGGGCCAGGCTGGCATCGCCACCCAGGTCCTCGGCACGCAGCGTGCGCACGTACATATTGCTCAGCGAAATCTCCCGGGCCGGCTGCAGATCAAGATCAAAGCCCACGCCGGGCCAGATGTCGATCTCGTCCTGCACGCGTGACTGCAGCACCGGCGCGACGTACTGGCGCAGCCGTCCCGGAATGATCAGGCCACCGGGCTTGAGAAAGCGCCGTGCGTCCAGCGCCGTTTCCAGGAAACCTTCCTCCAGCGCAAAATTGCCCAGGGTTTCGGTCACCACCACATCGACGGCGAGCTTGCGCCGCAGCTCGCTGGAATGCGTCTTGATGAAGGACAGCTGCTCGATGCGGTTGCGACGGGCCAGCGCCTCGGCCAATTCCAGGGCATCGCTGTATTCGATGAGCGTGGCATGGGCCGCGCCCAGGCGACGGGCCAGGAAAGACAGGAAGCCGGTGCCGGCGCCGATATCGAGCAGCTGCGTCTGGCCGGGCTTGATCACGCGCTTGAGCGCCTCGGCAAAAGCCTGGTTGCGGCCACTGTCTCCCAGCAGCTTGCGGTGCAGTTCAATTTCGCTCATGAGGCGGGCAGAGGGGTTTCAGGGCCGGCATTATCCGACTGTCCGCAGGGCCCGGTGCAAGCGCGGCTCGCGGTCCGCTCGGTGCTGCCGGTACAATCGCGGGCCTGCAATGCCGACATAGCTCAGTTGGTAGAGCTACTGATTTGTAATCAGTGGGTCGGGGGTTCGAGTCCCTCTGTCGGCACCACCTCCGCTGCCAGGCGGCACGGTCCGCGTGCTTCGGATCGATGGGTGAACGGTCTTTCCAGGCCGATCTTGTCAAGTACGGAAACTCGTCTGTTCGCACCCGGCAATACCGGGTTACAGTGCTTGTGCTCGGGCCTCAGGTGCGTACAATGAATTCACTGCTGCCCACGCAGTCAATTATTACTACTAAATCACACTGCACGAGTTTCGGACTGTGCCGCATCATGCGGCGCGCTTTTTAACGTTGCAGGAGGATTGCGGCAATGGGGTTCGGCAAGGCTATTGCGGCTTGCAGTAGAGCGACATCGGGTGCCCACAGGTACGGCATCAGCCAGAACGCCTTACAGCACACCTCAGCGATTTCCGCCTTCGCGGCGTGAAACGTTTGATGAATTCATGAATCTGACGATCATCTAGGTCTGGAGTAATTTCGCGATGGAATTCGGCCGACGCGAGGATCCCAAGCGGCGTCTCGCAGGTATAGCAGGTGTGGTGGTGTTTCATGCCCTGCTGGTTTATGGGCTGGTGAATGGTCTGGCGCGCAAGGCGATCGAGATTCTGCCGGCGCCGATCGAGACCAAGATTCTCAAGGAAGTGAAAGAGGACGTGCCGCCGCCGCCGCCGCCGCCGCCCACCTTCGAAACCCCGCCGCCGCCGGTGATTCCGCCGCCGGAGATCAGCATTGCGCAGCCGCCTGCGCCCACCACGGCGATTCACGCCACCACCACGCCGCAGCCTGCTGCGGCGCCGCCGCCGGCTGCGAAGACCTCTCCGGTGGTCAAGGCCAAGAATTGCCGCGAGCCGGAATATCCGGCGATCTCGCAGCGCCTCAACGAAACCGGTTCGGTGGTGTTGCAGCTGCTGGTGGGTGTAGACGGCAAGGTCACCGAGGCGAAGGTTGAAACGTCCAGCGGCTATCCGCGCCTGGACGAGGCGGCCAAGCGCGCGCTGAGCCTGTGCAAATTCACGCCTGGTACGGAAGGCGGTCAGCCGACGCCGATGTGGGCGCAGCTGAAATACACCTTCCGCCAGCAGTAGGCATTCCGGTTTTTTTCCGATCACCCGTTCACGGTACGTATTGGCTGTACACCCTGGAGGATTTGACGATGCTGTTCACTGTTCGTGGCAAAGCGGCGCTGGCCGCGGGATTGATGCTGATCGCCGGCCTGGTCGGCAGCCTTAACGCGCCCGTCGCCTATGCCGAAGATGCACCGGCTCCCGCTGCCGCCGAGGCCCCGGCTGCCGCGCCGGCCGAGGGCGGCCCGGCAACCGATATGTCGGAGAAGTCGCAGGTGCAGGTTGCCAATCCCTACGGTCTGGAAGCGCTGTGGAAGGCGGGTGACTTCGTGGCGCGTGGCGTGCTGGTGCTGATGCTGATCATGTCGGCGGCCACCTGGTACATCATGGTGATGAAGCTGATCGAGCAGCAGAAGCTGTTCAAGCAGTCGAAGGAAGCCAATGCCTCGTTCTGGACGGCTTCTTCGGTGTCGGCGGGCCTGGGCGCGCTGAAGGCCGGCACGCCGTTCTGGTACATCGCCGACCGTGGTCATAACGCCAGTCAGCATCACGAGGGCACGCTGGTCGAGCAGATCGATCTGTCGAGCTGGGTGACCATGTCGGTGAGCCGCGCGGTGGAGGAAATCCAGAGCCGTCTGCAGAGTGGTCTGGCGGTGCTGGCCACCGTGGGTTCGACGGCGCCGTTCGTGGGGCTGTTCGGCACGGTGTGGGGCATCTATCACGCGCTGACCGCCATCGGCATCTCGGGCCAGGCTTCGATCGACAAGGTTGCCGGTCCCGTGGGTGAAGCGCTGATCATGACCGCCATCGGTCTGGCCGTCGCCGTGCCGGCGGTGATGGGCTACAACTGGCTGGTCCGCCGCAACAAGACTGCGATGGAGCAGGTGCGCGCCTTCGGTGCCGATCTGCACAGCGTGCTGCTCTCGGGCGGTCGCATCGGCGAAGCCAAGAAGTAAGCCCCGCAGCGGTCTTGAGCCCGGGGCGAAGCTCGCCCCGGTGCGCAGGCCGCAGACCGAGCAGACGGAGAATTACGCATGGCCATGCAAGTCGGCGGCGAAGACGACGACGAGCTGAACAGCAGCATCAACACCACGCCGCTGGTGGACGTGATGCTGGTGCTGCTGATCATCTTCCTGATCACCATTCCGGTGGTGACGCAGACGGTGCCCTTGAAGCTGCCCAACGAGCGCAATCAGCCGACGCAGACCAAGCCGGAAAACATCGTGATCGCGGTGGACAAGGACGGTCTGATCTACTGGAACACCAAGCTGGTGCCGGATCTGCCGACGCTGCTCGACAAGATGAAGGTCGAGGCGGTGAAGGTGCCGCAGCCTGAAGTGCACATCCGTGGCGACATGAACGCGCGCTACCAGTCGGTGGGTCAGGTGGTGGTGACCTGTCAGCGCGCCGGCATCGTCAAGGTGGCCTTCATCACCGAACCGCCGCCGAGGGGGTGAGCCTGCGCGCTTGCGAAGCGCAGCTTCGCGCGCAGGCGAACGCCCGGCCATGGATGGCCGGGCCGGGGTTCAATCAAGCGTTGCAGTCGCGCCAAGGATGGCGGAGCCAAAGCAGATTGATGAGCACACGAACGCCCGGTCATGGATGGCCGGGCCGGGGTTCAATCAAGAGATGAAGTCTCGCCAGGGACGGCAGCGCAAAACCACAGAAGGAACGCAGCAATGGGAATGAATGTAGGCAGCAGCGGCAGCTCCGGCGATCCGCAGGAAATGGTGGACATCAACACCACGCCGCTGATCGACGTGATGCTGGTGCTCCTGATCATGCTGATCATCACGATTCCGGTGCAGACACACGCGGTGAAGCTGGACATGCCGACGGCCAACCCGCCGCCTTCGGACGCCGCGCCGCCGCCAGTGGTCGAACTGGAAATCGACTTCGACGGCACGATTCTGTGGAACGGCAATGTGGTGCCGGATCGCGCGACCCTGGAAGGCCAGCTGCTGCAGGCCGCGCATCAGGACCCGCAACCCGAATTCCACATCCGGCCCAACAAGCTGGTCGAGTACAAGTACGTCGCCGCCGTGCTGGCCAGTGCCCAACGTCTGGGCGTGACCAACATCGGTCTGGTCGGCAACGAACAGTTCATGTGATTCATACCCGGGACAGCCATCGTCCCTAGTCTTTAGGCCATCACCTCTCACCGGTATCGAAGATGCGTTCCCACTTTACCCGTACCCTGATCGCCGCCGTGCTGATGGCTGGCGCTACGCTGGCCCACGCCGCCGACAAGCAGACCGTGCGTCCGGAAGTCGGCAAGCCGCTGCAGGAAGCGCAGACGCTGATCCAGCAGAAGAGCTACAAGGACGCGCTGGGCAAGATCGACGAAGCCGAGAAGGTGGGGAGCCTGACGCCCTACGAGAGCTACATCGTCGACCGCATGCGTGCCGCCGCCGCCACCGGCGCCAATGACATCAACACCGCGCTGAAAGCCTACGAAGAATCGCTGGCCTCGCCGCAGATGCCGGCCGCCGAGAAGGTGCAGACCCTGGACGTGATGGCCAAGCTGGCCTATGCCGGCAAGAACTACGCGAAGGCCGTGGATGCCATCGAGAAGTATCGCGAGGCCGGCGGCAACAGCCCGCAGACGCTGGAGCTGCTGCCGCAGGCCTACTACCTGACGGGCAAGTACGGCGAAGCCGGCAAGGAACTGAGCGTGCTGCTGGCGCAGAAGGAAAAGGCCGGGCAGACGCCGAGCGAAACGCAGTTCCAGCTGCTGGCTTCCTGCGCGCTCAAGCAGAACGATATGGCGGGCTATGCGTCGGCCCTGGAAAAGCTGGTCAGCTACTATCCCAAGCCCAGCTACTGGCTGGACCTGATTGCCCGCACCGCCGGCAGCAAGGGCTTCTCGGATCGCTGGAGCCTGGATCTTTACCGCCTGCGCTATGCCACGGGCACGCTGGAGTCGGCCGGCGATTACATGGAAGCCGCGCAGCTGGCGCTGCAGGCCGGCTTTCCGGGTGAGGCCGATCAGTACGTGAAGGCGGGTTACGCCAAGAACGCGCTCGGCCAGGGCAGCGATGCCGCGCGTCACAAGCGTCTGAAGGACCTGATCGACAAGAAGATCGCCGAGGACAAGGCCACGCTCGCCGAAGGCGAGAAGGCCGCCGCCAAGCAGGCTGCGGGCGATGCGCTGGTCAACACCGGCCTCAACTACGTCGGGTATCAGCAGTACGACAAGGGCCTGCCGCTGATGACCCAGGGCATCGCCAAGGGCAGCCTCAAGGCCGCCGATGCCGCGCAGCTGCATCTGGGCTATGCCTATCTTGAAGCCGGCAAGAAGGAAGAAGCCGCCAAGGCCTTGCGTGCAGTGCAGAGCAGCGACGGCGGCACGGCCGTGGCCCGTCTGTGGCTGATCAAGGCCCGCTGAAGTCCCGCGCCATCGCAGTGTGAAGAACGCCGGCCTCGCGCCGGCGTTTTTTTATGGCCGAGGCGTTTGCCGCTTACTGCGCGCGCAGGGCTTCGACGATGGGCAGACGCGCGGCGCGGATCGCCGGAAACAGGCCGCCGAACAGACCGACCACCAGAGCCAGACTCACGCCGCTGCCGAGCAGGGCCGGGGTCACCGTCAGACGGAACACCACCTGGCTGAAGTTGGAGCCCAGGGTGTTGACGACATTGCCGTTGAAGAACAGCCAGGCCAGCAGGCCGCCCAGCAGGCTGCCGATCAGGGACAGCAGCAGGGCTTCGACGAACACTGAGACGATCACCGGTGTCGCGCCGAAGCCGATGGCGCGCAGCGTGGCGATCTCCATCTGCCGGGAAGACACCGCCGAATACATGGTGTTGAGCGTGCCGAACACCGCGCCCAGGGCCATGATGCCGCCCACCCAGGTGGCGAGGAAGTTCAGCAGCTCGGTGAGCCGCTTGGATTGCGCGGCGTAGTACTGCGGCTCACGCTTGACGTCCACGCTCAGGGTGGGATCGGTGGTCAGCGCATCCTTGTAGGCCTTGAAGGTGTCGGCGGATTCCAGCATCACCGTCACCGACTGGAACAGATTGCGACGGTAGGCCGAGAGCGCGGTTTCGATGTCGGCCATCAGCTCGGATTCGTGCGCGTCGCCGCCGCTTTCGAACACGCCCACCACCGTCCACTGACTGCCGCGCATATCGATGCGGCTGCCCAGGCCCAGGCCCTTGAACTGGGCCTGTGCGGCGCGGCCGACGATCACTTCGCGCAGCGCCGGACGGAACATGCGGCCTTCGATGATGTGCAGCTCCGGCCGCAGAACCTGCAGCTTGCCGCCCACGCCACGGAAGGTGACATTGGCATCGGCGCCGCTGGTCTTGAGCGGCAGATTGATGATGGCCACCATCTCCGCCGAAGCGATCGGCTTGCCATCGGCGTCGCGGCGCACGCCGGGCGCATCGATGATGGTCTGCGTGTTCTCGCGCGAGATGGTGCTGGACAGCTCCGCCTCCGAACCGCCGCGCAGCACGATGGCGCGATCCGGTCGCCCGGTATTGGCCAGGGTCTTGTTGAAACCCGCCGACATCGCCAGCACCGATACCAGCACCGCCACCGTCACCGCGATGCCGATCACGATCACCAGCGACACGCCCAGGCGCTGCGACAGATTGCGCAGGTTCATCCCCGTCACCGCGATGATCTGTTTCAGCATCCCGCCGCTCCCGAATATCCCAAAACAAATTTGAAAGTCCGGGCCATGGATGGCCCGGTCCTGAACAGGATGTTCACAGCTCCGGTCTTGAACAGGACGTTCATGCTCATCGTCACACGCTTGGGCCCGGCGCCTCAGCGCCCGGCCAAGGCGTCCACGATGTTCAGCCGCATCGCCCGCCAGGCGGGCGGCAGGCCGATGGCCAGTGCCAGCAGCAGGGCCATGCCCAGACCCGCGAAAACCACCTCGGCAGGCAGTTCCACCACCTGCAGCATGTTCTTGAGCTTGGGGAACAGCGCGGTGGCCAGCGCCAGTCCCGCCGCCGCAGACAGCAGACAGAGCAGCACCGCTTCGGCCAGCACCAGCAGCAGCACACGCGTATCGGAGAAGCCCAGGGTCTTGAGCACCGCCAGCTCCGGAATGCGCTCGCGCACCGACTGCGTCATGGTGCTGCCGGTGGCGAACAGCAGGGCCACGAACACCGCAATCAGGATGCGCGTGACGATGAACTGGATGTCACCGATCTGCTTGAGAAAGCCCATCTGGAATTCTTTCTCGGTCTGCGCCTTGGTTTCGTTCTGCGAATTGGCGAACAGCTTGTCGATGGCCGCGCCGATGGCCGCGGCCTGGTTCGGATCCTTGATCAGCACCGCGAACCAGCCCACCGTGCCGCGCGCAAAGGCGCGGGCTTCGTCGAAGTATTCGTGCTGGAAGAAGAACTGGTTTTCCTGGCTGCGATCCGAAGGCACGGTGTAGATGCCGACGATGTCGAAGCTCCAGTCGGACTGGCCGTCGGCCTTGCGTGTCCAGATCGTCGAATGCAGAGGCACGCGATCACCGATCTTCCAGCCGTACTCGCGCGCCAGATCGGCGCCGACCACCGCGCCGCTGCGCGTGTGCTTGAAGGCTTCCAGCTGTTCCGGCGGCAGCTTGAATTCCGAGTACACCTCGAACATGCGCTCGGGATCCACCGGAAAGGCGAACACGAAATTCTTCGGGTCCTGGTAGTAGGAGCCGAACCAGCTCTGGTAACAGACGCGCGCAACGCCCGGCAGGCTTTCGATCTGCTGCGTGTAGGAGAAGGGCAGGGATTCGGTGAGCGCGATCTTGCTGATCACGATCAGGCGATTGACGTTGGACAGCTCGATGGTGCGGTTGAAGGCATTGTTCACGCCCTGCAGCATGCCGAACAGCAGAAAGGCGATGATGATCGACAACGCCGTGAACAGCGTGCGCAGCTTCTTGCGCCACAGCGAGGCCCAGAGCAGCGGAAGATATTTCATGACTGGCCTGGCCTTGCGCTACGCGACCGCTTGCGGGGCCAGCGTGCCTTTGTCCATGTGCAGGATGTGCTTGGCATACTCGGCCGCCTTGGGATCGTGCGTGACCATGATGATGGTCTTGCCGTGCTCGCGGTTGAGCAGCTGCAGCAGGCCCAGGATCTCATCGGCGGTCTTGCGGTCGAGATCGCCGGTGGGCTCGTCGCAGACCAGCAGGGTGGGATCGGCGACCAGGGCGCGGGCGATGGCCACGCGCTGCGCCTGACCACCGGAGAGTTCGGCGGGCTTGTGCTTGGCGCGTTCGGCCAGGCCCACGATCTGCAGCGCGGTCAGCGCGTGCTGATGACGCTTGCCGGCCGAGAGACTGGTGAGCAGCAGCGGCAGCTCGACATTGGCCTGCGCCGAGAGCATCGGCATCAGGTTGTAGAACTGGAACACGAAGCCGATGTGCCGCGCACGAAAGCGCGCCAGCGCCGAGCCGGACAGGCGGTCGATGCGCTGCCCGCCGACGCTGACCTCGCCTTCGCTGGGGCGGTCCAGGCCGCCGATCAGATTCAGCAGCGTGGTCTTGCCGGAACCCGAAGGCCCCATCAGCGCCACGAAGTCGCCGGCTTCGATCTCCAGATCCAGGCTGTGCAGCACTTCCACAGTCTGCTTGCCGCGCTGGTAGCGCTTGGCAACGCGCTTGAGAGACACGATGGAGCTCATCTGGCTTGCTCTCCCTTGAATGAGAACGCCCGGGTTTCAGGGCGCATCCTGCAGCTTGATCCTGACGCCGTCGTGAAGCCGGCTGAAATCGCCGATCGCCACGCGCTGATTGGCTGTCAGGCCGGCGAGCACCAGCTGCTGCGTGGGATCGGCACTGCTGCCCAGGCGCACCGCCCGGCGTTCGACATGATCCTCGACAATCAGGTACACCACGCCGGTATCGGTTTTGCCGGCTTCGCGCTGCACGGCGGCAGCGGGCAGCAGCACCCCCTGTTTCGGCGCGGCGCCCGGCTTGGGCGCTTCGCTCAGGAAGGCCACGCGCGCGCCCATCTCCGGCAGGATGCGCGGATCGCGGGTCTTGAAGCCGACGCGCACCTTCACCGTGGCCTTGGCGCGGTCGGCGGTGGGAATCACCGCGATCACCTCGGCGGGAATCTCCCAGTCCGGATAGGCATTGAGCCGCACCGACGCCGGTGCGCCGCCCTGCACGCGATTGATGAAGCTCTCGTTCACGTCGACTTCCACTTCCAGCGAATCCATGTCCACCAGGGTGCCGATTCCGGTGCGCGTGAAGCCGCCGCCGGCCGACATCGGCGAGACGATTTCGCCGGGCTGCGCGGCCTTGGTGGTGACCACGCCGGTGAAGGGCGCGCGTACCACGGTGTCGTCGAGATTGCGTTGTGCGATCTGCAGATTGGCGCGCGCCACGGCGACGGCGTTGCGCTGCGCATCGAAGCTGGCGCGCGCGGTCTGCAGCGCCTCCTCGCTGCTCGCGCCCGCCTTGGCCAGCGCCTGCGCGCGTTCGTAGAGAGGCCGTGCATTGTCCAGGGCGCTTTGCGCCTGCGCGAGATTGGCCTGCGCCTGCGCCAGCGAGGCGCGGGCATTGCTGTCGTCCAGCCGCGCCATCACCTCCCCGGCGGCCACGCGCTGGCCTTCCTCGATGTAGAGGTCGCGCAGCTTGCCGGTGATCTTGGCTGAGACCGTGGCCTGGCGGCGTGCCACAACATAGCCGGAGGCATCGAGCATGGAGGCGCCGCCGGCCGCGCCGGCCTGCGCTCTGGCGACGGCCTCCTGTACCGGCACGCGGCTGTCGCGCGCCAGGAAGAACGCCAGCGCGGCGAGCGCCGCGAGCAGCACAGCCGCGGCGAGCCACCACCAGCGCCGATCGGGTGCCGGCGCTTCATCCGCGCCGCGATCGATTTTCAACTGCCCCAACAGACGCGCACGATCGTTCATGTCCTGCTGCTGCGACGGTAAAGTGCCGATGCTACTGGTCCGCTGCGACCGCTGCCAGTCGGAGCTTGCCTCTCTTATGATGGCGGCAACAATCCCGGGAAAAAGAAGGATCATCGGCATGAGTGTCCGCGCCAGCACCGCACGCAAGAAAACCAAGCCTGCGGAACATACGCCCGCCTGCTTCATCGTCGGTGCCGGACCGGGCATTGGTCTGGCACTGGCGGAAACCTTTGCCGGCGAGGGCTATGACATCGCGCTGCTGTCGCGCGGCCCCTCCAAGCTGCTGCCGGCCTGCGCCGATCTGCGCGCCAATACCGGGCGCAAGGTGCGCGCCTATGCCGCCGATGCCGGCGATGAGCTGGCACTCAAGCAGGGCCTGGATGCGGCGCGCGCCGAATTCGGCGATCCGCAGATCCTGATCTACAACGCCGCCAATGCGCAGATGGCGCCGCCCACGCAGGTGCCGGTGGCGCGGCTGGTGGACGAGTTCAAGGTCAACGTTGCCGGTGCGCTGGTGGCGGTGCGCGAGGTTTCGCCGGCGATGATCAAGGCCAAGAAAGGCACCATCCTCCTCACCGGTGGCGGCTTCGCCTACGAGCCGGCGATGAAGTACGCCTCGCTGTCGCTGGGCAAGGCGGCGCTGCGTTCGCTGACCTACACGCTGGCGCAGGAACTGGGCGGGCACGGCATTCACGTCGCCACCGTGACCGTGCATGGCTTCGTGCAGACCGGCACCAAGTTCGATCCGGCGCGCATCGCCCAGGCCTACCTCTGGCTGCATCGCCAGCCCAAGGGGCATTTCGACATCGAGAAGATCCACAAATAGGCAGGCAGGCGCCTGCCGCTGGCCCGGCGCTGATGAGGTGATGATGGTTATGAATGCGGCTTTTCCTTTGCGTCGTGACCTGAGTTTGCTGGCGGAGCAGCGCTTCGATCTGCTGGTGATCGGCGGCGGCATCTATGGCGCCTGGACGGCTTACGACGCGGCCAGTCGCGGCTTGTCGGTGGCGCTGGTGGAGAAGTACGACTGGGGCTCGGGGACGTCCTCGGCTTCGAGCAAGCTGATTCACGGCGGTCTGCGCTACCTGGAGAACTACGAGTTCGGTCTGGTGCGGCATGCGCTCAAGGAGCGCCGCACGCTCTATGGCATCGCCCCGCATCTGGTGCGGCCGCTGAATTTCGTGCTGCCGATGTGGAAAGGGCCGCGCGCCAATCCGCTGATGATTTCCGCCGGGCTGTGGCTGTACGACGCGCTGGCGCTGGGCAGCCGGCCGGTGCAGCGGCATCGCGGCTACCGTCCGCGCGAGCTGCTGGCGGAATATCCCTTCGTCGATCCGGAGCGTCTGCTCGGCGGCTTTCGCTACGGCGACTGCCAGGAAGACGATGCACGCATGACGCTGTCGGTGGTGGCGGCGGCGCAGTCCTGCGGCGCGGTCTGCGCCAATCGCGTCAAGGCCGAACGGCTGCTGATGGAAAACGGCGCGGTGGTCGGCGCCGAGCTTCGTGATGAACTGGACGGCGGCTGTTTCGCCGTGCGCGCCAAGGTGGTGGTGAACGCCGCCGGACCCTGGGCCGGCGAATTGCTCGGCGCAGCGGCGCCGAAGGTGAAGCTGGTCAAGGGCACGCATCTGATTCTGCCGGCCATCGAGGGCTGCAAGGAGGCCTTCCTGCTCACCGCCAGGGATGGCCGCGTGTTCTTCGTGATTCCCTGGTACGGCCGCACCCTGGTGGGCACCACGGAGTCCAGCGTCACCCATCCGGCGCAGGCGATTCCCAACGAGGAGGAAACGCGCTATCTGCTGGCCGGGGTGCGCAAGGGCCTGCCGGGCATCGCCTGGAGCGAGGCCGATGTCATCGCCAGCTTCGCCGGTGTGCGCATGCTGCAGGCCGAGGACGCCGGCTCGCTGTCCAAACTCACGCGCGAGTTCGAGGTGCTGCAGCCGCTGCCGCGTCTGGTCATGCACGTCGGCGGCAAATACACCACCTCGCGGCATGACAGCATCGGCATCGTCGATACCGTGTATCGCGTGCTGGGTCAGCGTCCGCCCGCAAGTGTCACGCATCAGCGTCCGCTGCCCGGTGCGCCGCAGGGCGAGTTCGAAAGCTGGCAGGCGCAGGCCATCGGCGAGCTGGCGGCCTGCGGCGTGGATCTGGAAGCCTCGCGCTGGCTGTCGCTGCGGCATGGCACCGTGGTCAGCGCCATCGCGCGCCTGATTCAGGAACAGCCGGAGCTGGCGGCCCGCATCGATCCGCAAGTGCCTTTCATCTACGCCGAGGCGGTGCATGCGCTGCGCGAGGAGATGGCGCACTCGCTGGACGATCTGGTCCGCCGGCGCATGCCGCTGAGTCTGCTCAGCCGCGATCCGCACTGGCGGCAGCGGCTGCCGGAGCTGCTGGCGAGCGCCGGCTGCCGGCTCAGGGCCTGAGGATTTCTCCCTAAGGAAAAAGCCGCAAGCGGCAGGCCGGCAGTAAATAGCCGACAAGCGGTAGCGATACGCAGGCGCACGGTGCCACGTCTGGACGCCGGCATGCCAATCTCTGTCACAAGATGGTGCGAGAGCTTGCACCGTGATGGGACGGCTCTTCGCATCCAACATTGAGAAAAACGCGGAGAGAGCAATGCGCTTAAAACCATTGATGCCGGCGGCTCTGCTGCTGCTGGCCGCCTGCGGTGGTACCGGTGACAAGGGCAGTGGCCTGGAAGGCACCGCCGCCAACGCCTACTCGCTGTTCGATCCGGTGGCGAGCAGCGCCGTCATTCCCTTTCCCTTCGACGGGCTGTTTCAGGGCAGCACCGACGGCACGCTCAACATCCCCAACAGCAGCAGCGCGCCTTTCGTGACGGCCGCCAATGCCCTGGATGGCTTCTCGACCACGGCCTCGCTGTTCACCGACTTCATCGGCTATGTCGATGTCGCGCACGCCCTGGACATCAACGCCACCACGCATCTGCCGGGCGTGATTGTGATCGACAGCTCCACGCTCACGCCGCTGACGCCGGGCGTCGACTACCGTCTGGCCAGCTCCAAGGCGCTGGATACCGCCACCGGCCTGCCGCTCAACCAGCTGCGCACGCGTCTGCTCATCGAACCGCTCAAGCCGCTCAAACCCCAGACCACGTATCTGGTGGTGGTGACCACGCAGGTGAAGTCCACCGACGGTGTCGCCGCGCAGCCCGCCGATCTGTTCCGCGTGGTGCGCTCCACCACGGCGGTGGCGCAGCAGAGCGAGCCGGTGCTGACCACCATCAGCGCCGCCAATCAGGCCAAGCTCGAAGCGATCCGCCAGCAGTTCGCCCCGATGTTCGCGGCCCTGGGCGCCGCTGGCATCGCCCGCGAGAACATCGTCATCGCCTGGCCCTTCACCACGCAGTCGGCCACCAAGACCCTGACCCGCATGGCGCAGAACATCAGCGCCCGCGCCATCACCGTGGTGGCCACCGGCCTGACCACGCATGATCTTTCCGCGGCCTTGCCGGCCATCGCCGACGTCTACGCCGGCACCACCACGCTGCCTTACTACCTGGGCAGCCCCAGCGAGGCCAATCCCGCCGCGCCGCTGAGCGCCTACTGGCAGGCCGACACCAGCCAGCGCGACAGCGCCGCCAGCATCCAGAACGTGTCCTGCACACAGTGGGCGGCGAGTGTCAGCACCACCGCCTGCTATCCGCTGCCGCTGCAGCAGAGCGTGCAGACCGTGCCGGTGCTGGTCACCGTGCCCAATGCCGGCAGCGGCAGGACCATGCCGGTCGGCGGCTGGCCGGTGGTGATTTTCCAGCACGGCATCACGGGCAACCGCTCGCAGATGCTGGCGATCGCGCCGGCGCTGGCGCTGGCCGGCTTTGCCACCATCGCCATCGATCTGCCCCTGCATGGCCTGCCGCCCACCAGCCCGCTGCGCATCAGCGGCGTGCCGGAACGCACCTTCGATCTGGATGTGCTCAACAACACCACCGGCGCCGCCGGGGCCGATGGCACCGCCGACAGCTCGGGCGCCAGCTTCATCAATCTCTCCTCGCTGCTCACCAGCCGCGACAATCTGCGTCAGGCCGCCGTGGACCTGCTGCAGCTCAAGGCTTCGGTGGGCGGCACGCTGCTGCTCACCAGCGGGCATACGCCTTCGGGCATCACCTTCTCCGGCAGCGGCGTGCACGTGATCGGCCATTCGCTGGGCGGCATCGTCGCCGGCACCATGCTCGGCGTCGATGGCGGCAGCGAGGCTGCGGTGCTGGCCATGCCGGGTGGCGGTATCGCCAAGCTGCTCGACGGTTCGGCGAGCTTCGGTCCGCGCATCGCCGCCGGTCTGGCGGCGGCCAGCAACAACGCCATCGCCGAGGGCAATGACAATTTCGAGACCTTCCTGCGCTTTGCGCAGACCGCAGTGGATTCCGGAGACCCCATCAACTTCGCGGCCAGCGCCGCCACCACCCATCCGCTGCTGATGCTGGAAGTGCAGGGCGACACCGTGGTGCCCAACTGCACCATCGATGCCGCGAGCTGCGCGGCCCTGGATACGGTCACCGATCCGGGCTATCTGTCGGGCAGCGATCCATTGGCGCGCATCCTGGGCCTGGGCTATCTGCCAGGACCGGCGGCCAGCGACACGCTGAGCGTGCCGGCCTCGGCGCAGACCCTCACCGGCAGTGCCGCACGCAATCAGGTGGTGCGCTTTGCGCAAGGGACGCATGGCTCGATTCTCGATCCCGGCAGCACCGCCACAACCCTGGCGGTGACCTGCGAGATGCAGGGCGAGGTGGCGTCCTTCCTGGCGAGCAACGGTCTGCTGCTGCAGATCGGCAATGCCTGCCCGTCCAGCGCGCAGTAAGAGGAGAAAACACATGAACAAGAAGACTCTGATTGCGGCTGCGGTGGCGATGCTCGGCACGGCGCCGGCCTGGGCGAGCAGCGCCACGGTCTATGGCCTGACCCTGGATCTGGACAATCATTTCAGCGCCGGCGGTGCCTGGCGCATGCAGTCGCGCGATATGCGTCTGGTGGGCATCGGCAACGGCGGTTCGGCGTATTCCACCAACAACGATGATGGCGATCTGGCCTTTGACCGGGGCGATATGGTGTCGGCGGCGGCCAAGCTCACCTCCGATCTGACCATCAGCCGCGGCGCCTTCGGTCTGTTCGTGCGCGGCAGCTATCTGTACAACCAGAAGCTGCGCGATTACGACTTCTTCAACATCAACAACTATTACGCCACGGCTTCCAGCAGCACGCTGGGTGTGGGCCTGACGCCCACCGGCCGCGCTTCCGTGGCGCCGGTGAGCGAGTATCACGCGAAGAATCGCGCGGTGGGCAACTTCGTGGGCAACGATGCCGATCTGCTCGACGCCTATCTCTACGGCAGCGTCGACATCGGCAGGCAGTCGCTCACCTTCAAGCTGGGTCGCCAGGTGCTGAACTGGGGTGAATCGACCCTGGTGCAGAACGGCATCAACAGCCTGCTGGCCTTCGACGCCAATCAGCTGCGGGTGCCGGGTTACGAGATCAGCGAGGTGATCACGCCGCAGAACATGATCTGGCTGTCCACCAGCCTGAGTTCGCGCGTGGCGGTGGAAGGCTTCTACGAATTCGACTGGCAGCGCACGCAGCCGGATGCGCCGGGCACCTTCTGGTCCACCAATGACTTTGCCGGCGTCGGCGGCACGCGCGCCTTCATCACCTTCGGCCTGCCGCCGGAGAACACCCCCAACACCACGATTCCGCGCGGCGCGGATCACAAGCCCGGCAACAGCGGGCAGTTCGGCGGCAAGATTTCGATCCAGATTCCCGCGCTCAACGACATGGACCTGTCGTTCTACGCGATGCAGTATCACAGCCGCCTGCCGCTGGTCAGCGGCGTGTCCAAGTCCAGCTACGCCTCGACTTCGGAAACCGGCCTGTATTTCCTGGAGTATCCGAAGGACATCCAGCTCTACGGCGTGTCCTTCAACACCACCCTCGGCGACTGGTCGGCGCAGGGCGAGTACAGCTACAAGCCCAATCAGCCGCTGCAGGTGGATGATGTGGAACTGCTGCTGGCGGGCGTGGGCCTGCCCAGCCAGGTCACGCCACCGCCGGCCGCGCCGCTGGGTTCGGCGCTGGGCAACAAATACATCCGCGGCTATCGCCGCCACGAAGTCAGTCAGGTCGATACCAGCTTCACGCGCCTGTTCGGACCGATGCGCTATCTGGGCAGCGACCAGCTGCTGTTCGTCGCCGAGGCCGCCGCCGACTATGTGCACGATCTGCCGCCGACCAGCGAGCTGCGCTACGACGCGCCGGGCACCTACACTCCGGGAAGCGCCAGCGTCGCGGCCCTGGTCTCCAGCGCCACGCTGCCGATCTTCGGCCGCAGCGTGCCGCAGCAGCAGCGCGGTTATGCCACGGCGTTTTCCTGGGGCTACAAGCTGATTGCGCGACTCACCTACAACAATCTGATCGGGCCGGTCCGCATCGAGCCGGCGCTGCGCTTCGATCATGATGTGCACGGGGTGACGCCGACGCCGATGGGCAATTTCGTGGAAGGCCGCAAGATGGCCAATGTCAGCGTCACCGGCTATTACCAGCAGGCCTGGTCGCTGCAGCTGGGTTACAGCAATTACTTCGGCGGCGGGCAGGCCAATCTGCTATCCGACCGCGACTATCTGGAGGCCGCGCTCAAGTACGTGTTCTGAAGGCGCCGGGCAGAAACGAAAAAGGCCGCGACAGCGGCCTTTTTCAGGTTCAGCTTTCCGAAGACTCCGGAGCCAGCTGGATATGCTCCGGTTCGCCCAGGAACTTGGGTTCGGTCCGCAGCAGGAACACGTCCATCACCGCCTTGACGCGGGCGAAGATCTCGCGCGTCGGATGCAGGCGGCCGTAGCTGCCGTCGTCCTTGGCGTGCGCCGCGTAGGCCACCACCTTCATGCCCATCTTGCGGCCGATGAACACCGCGCGAAATGCATGGTAGCGCTGGGTGATGATGGTGTATTGCTTGAGCCCGAACACCGCATCGGCACGGACGATGGAATCCAGGGTGCGAAAACCCGCGAAGTCCATGGTGATCACATTTTCCGGCACGCCGGCCTTGATCAGCTCGCGGCGCATCGCGCGCGGCTCATTGTAGGTCTCGTCCGGATTGGCGCCGCTGACGATGAGATGCTTGACCTTGCCGTTCTGGTACAGCTCCACCGCCGCCTGGATGCGCCCGCGAAATTCCGGGCTGGGCTTGCCATTGTCCAGATACTTGCTGGTGCCCAGCACCACGCCGACATCGTTCTCCGGCATCAGCGCCACATCCTTGAAGATGTAGGCGTCGGTGCTGTTCACCACCCAGCGGTTGGCGCCCAGCACGACGAGGCCGAAGAAGAACAGCGCGGTGCTGAGCCAACGGCGCAGCAGGCGGCGGGTCCAGGGTTTCAAGCGGCTAGGTTCCAGAGCAGGTAAGCGAACAGGGCGATCTGTACGCCGAAGAAGGTGGCGCGCACCAGCACCAGCAAGGGATGCGTGCTGATCAGATGCACGACGCTCTGCGCGATGCGGGCGTAGAGAATCCAGCAGGCGACGGCGTCGACCAGCGCCATTTTACCCAAGAGCTGTGCGCCCAGCACGATGGCCGCGAAGATCGGCAGGTTCTCCAGGCAGTTCAGATGCGCGTGTTCGGCGCGCTTGACCAGACCCGGGCTCTCGATGGCCGCGCCCCGCGTCCAGCTGTTGGCGGGCTTGCCGCGCAATACCTCGATCACGCGCCAGGTCACCGCCAGCGCCACCAGCGCCAGCGTCCAGGCGGTAAAGCCGATCAAAGCCGTTGTTGCCGTCATGTTTACTTCCCCCGTTTTGCTGATGAAAAAAAGTTTGCGATTGTAGACCCGGTCACGGCATGCGGAACATCAGATCGACGTTGCGATCCGCCGCCGTGCCCTGACGCACGCCGCCCTGCGCGCAGAGCAGGTTGAGCCCTGCTTCGCTGATGCCCGAAAGCACGGCCTTGGGATCGCTCAGGTACAGCGCGCAGCGATCATCGGCCGCCGCCAGCGCCTTGGCCTTGGCATAGCCATGCTGCAGCACCGAGCCGCGCAGGGTGCCGCTGCCGTCGCCGTTGTCCAGCACTTCCAGCAGACGCTGTTCCTGCGGATGGTCGATCAGCGAGGCGGTTTCGATCTGCCAGAAGCCCTGGCAGCGGCCCGGCTGCTTGCAGCTCACCGGCGTGTCCACCGTGCCGTTGCTGCCGCGGCCGCCCGCCACCTTGAAGGCGCGGATGCGGTGCTGATGGGTGTGGCCGGCAACCCAGGCGATCAGATGCGGCCAGCTGGCCAGCTCGGCGTCCAGCTCCGCTGCGGTGACTTCGATCGGCACCAGCTTGGCGAACATGCCGTACTCGGCGAAGGTGAGATCGGGATGGTGCGAGAACACGATGGCCAGCTGCCCGCGCGCGGCGGAACTGGCCAGCTCGTTCTTCAGCCATTCGAACTGCACGCGGTCCAGGCTGCCGTCGGACAGGGCGAAGGGATTGCGCAGCAGATCCAGCGGAATGCGCGGATCGACGCCATCGACGATGGTGTTGAGCACGATCAGGCGCACGCGGCCGCTGCCGGCGTCGGTGGCGTAGTAGCCGTCGTTGCGGCTGTCGCCGTCGATGCGCCGGACCGAATCGGCGTAGTTGAAGCCGTGGCCCAGCGGTCCGGGCGTGGGCTGGGAGTAGAAGAACTCGTCGATGAACTCATGCTGGTCGAACATGTAATGCCGGCCGGTGACCAGCGAGACCTGATTCAGACCCAGGGTCAGCGCGATGGTGCCGCGCAGATAGCCATCGTGATTGCCGAAGGCGATGTACCAGGGCATGTTGAGCTGCTGATTGGCGCAGCCCGGCGTGCCGGCATTGCAGCGCAGCACCTGGGGCATGCCCGGCGAGCGCGTCGCGGTCTGGCGCTTGAGGCTCAGGCTGCCATCGGCGGCGCGGCCGCTGGTGGCGGCGGCCTCGGTGGCCAGCAGCTGCGCGACCGTGCGCGTCCACAGTGATTTCTGCACCAGGCGGTCCGGATTGGGGTCCACGGCCTGGGTGTCGGCCACGCCGCGTCCGGTGAAGCGCGTGCACAGCGCATCGATGGTGGCGGCGCTGGCCATGGCCGGCAGTCTGGCGCGGCATTTGGTCTCGAAGGCGCTGGGCTGATCGTAGCGGCCGTCGAGGTTGTCGATGAAGCGCCGCGTCTCGGCCACCGTGGTCATGTCGGCGCTGTCGCCGGTGACGATGGCGAATTCGAAAGGGTAGCTGGCCTGGCATTGATTGAGCCGGCCGACCATGTCGTTGAGCACCTCGTCGGAGTATTCCTGCTGCAGGCGCATCGCGGCTTCGAAGGTCGGCACCACCGGATCGATGGCCGAAGCGCCGTTGATGGCCTCGCCGTCATCGTCGGTGATGTGATCATCGGTGAGCTGCACGAAGCGCAGCAGCAGCTGTGCATCGGCACGACGCTGGCCGCTGGCCAGCTCGTTGCGCGTGACATAGGTGTCGGCGCTGATCGCCGCGCACTGCGCGACATTGCCGGCCGCCTGCGCCGCGCCCCACAGGAAAATCGCGGCCAAGGCCGCGCCACGCCCCATCGTGACTGCGTTCATTCCACTCTCCCCATTTTTTTATGTTGATGCCGGCGCCTTGTGCAGGCTGCCGGGTGCCGCGAAAAACCCTTGCTAGTGCGTCAGCCGCCGCATCGCCTGTTCCAGGCCCGAGAGCGTCATCGGGAACATGCGGTCCTTGCCGATCAGCTCGCTGGTGACCTGGATCGAGGGCGTGTACTCCCAGCGATCCTCGGTTTCCGGATTGAGCCAGATCATGTGCGGGAACTGCTCGTGCAGACGCTTGAACCAGGTGGCGCCGGCTTCTTCGTTCCAGTGCTCGATGCTGCCGCCCGGATGCAGGATTTCGTAGGGGCTCATGCTGGCGTCGCCGACGAAGATCAGCTTGTAGTCCGGCGTGTACTTGTGCATCACGTCGTACAGCGGCATGCGCTCGTTGTGGCGGCGCGCATTGTCCTTCCACACCGATTCGTAGATGAAGTTGTGGAAGTAGAAATACTCCAGATGCTTGAACTCGGTCTTGGCCGCCGAGAACAGCTCCTCGCAGAGCCGGATGTAAGGGTCCATGGAGCCGCCCACGTCCAGGAACAGCAGCACCTTCACCGCATTGCGGCGCTCCGGCACCATCTTGATGTCCAGATAGCCGGCATTGCGCGCGGTGGAATGGATGGTGTCGTCGATGTCGAGGATGTCGGCCGCGCCCTCGCGCGCGAAGCGGCGCAGACGGCGCAGCGCGATCTTGATGTTGCGCGTGCCCAGCTCGATGCTGTCATCGAGATTGCGGAAATCGCGCTTCTCCCAGACCTTCACCGCCTTCTTCTGCCCGCCCGGGCCGCCGATGCGCACGCCCTCGGGGTTGTAGCCGCCATGACCGAAGGGGCTGGTGCCGCCGGTGCCGATCCACTTGTTGCCGCCCTGATGGCGTTCCTTCTGCTCTTCGAGGCGCTGCTTGAGCGTCTCCATGAGCTTGTCCAGGCCGCCCAGGGACTGGATCTTGGCCAGCTCCTCGGGGCTCAGGTGCAGCTCGGCCTGCTTGCGCAGCCAGTCCTCGGGAATGGAGCCGAACAGCTCGCCCGTGATCGCTTCGATGCCCTTGAAGTAGGCGGCGAAGGCGCGGTCGAAGCGGTCGTACTGCGACTCGTCCTTGACCAGGGCCGCGCGCGAGAGGTGGTAAAAGTCGTCCAGCGAGAAGATCGCCACATGCTTGGACAGGGCTTCGAGCAGGGTCAGCAGCTCGCTGAGCGAGCATTTGACGCCGGCGGCGCGCAGGGTGAAGAAGAAGCTGAACAGCACGGACTCGAACTCCCCGGGGTTTATGGCATTGTAGCCGCAGCACGGTGGGGGGAGACCATGGCGGGAATGCAGCAGAAACTGCGGGCGGCCGAACAGCATCTGGCGGCGGTGGACCCGGTGATGGCGCAGCTGATCGAGCGGCACGGGCCCTGCGGTCTGCTGGCGCGGCGCAGCGATCCCTTCCATACCCTGTGCGGCGCCATCATCAGCCAGCAGCTGTCCACGCGCGCTGCCGACACCATCCAGTCGCGGGTGATGGCCGGCCTGGGCGCCGCGCGCCATATCCAGCCGCCACAGCTGCTGGCCGCCAGCCATGAGCAGCTTTGCGGCTACGGCCTGTCCAATGCCAAGGCCAAGTGGCTGCGCGCGCTGGCCACGGCCGCGCACGAGGGGCATCTGGATTTCATCGCGCTGCGCAGGCTCGACGACGAGTCGGCCATCGCGCTTCTGGACGCCCTGCCGGGCATCGGCCGCTGGACCGCCGAGATGTTCCTGATGTTCGCGCTCGGGCGCCTGGACCTGTTTGCCCTGGACGATGTCGGCCTGCAGCGCGGCCTGCGCCTGCTCTACGGCCGCCCGCGCGACGCCAGGGGCGCGCTGCCGCCGCGCCGCGTGCAGGCCATCATCCGGCCCTGGGCGCCGTATCGCTCGGTGGCCAGCTGGTATCTGTGGCGCGCCGTGGAGGCGACGCCGGTCAGCGCCTGAGCCCGGCGCTGACGCCGGCTGCCTTCTTGCGCGGCGCCTCGCGCAGCGGCGTGACCTTGTCGGATTGCACGCTGTTCTCGTACCAGTCCTCCACGCGCAGCACGCGGATCGTGCCATTGGCGTCTTCGGCCAGGGCCGTGCAGCTTTCCACCCAGTCGCCGCAGTTGTGGTACTGGACGCCGTGGATCTCGCGGATCTCGGCATGGTGGATATGGCCGCAGATCACGCCGTCGAGCTTGCGGCGGCGGCAGTCGCGTGCCACCGCGTCCTCGAAGGCGGAGACGAAGTTCACCGCGCGCTTGACCTGGTGCTTGGCGTAGGCGGAGATCGACCAGTCTTCCAGGCCCTGGCGCCGGCGCCAGGCGTTGAGCGGGGCATTGGCGCGCATCAGCAGCTGGTAGGCGGCGTCCCCGGCCACCGCCACGCGGCGGAAGTAGCGGGTGATCATGTCGAAGGCATCGCCGTGCACGACCAGCAGGCGGCGGCCGTCGGCGGTGTGATGCACGGCCTCGTTGGCAATCGAGATATTGCCGAACTGCAGGGCGTGCTCCACGTAGCGGCGCATGAACTCGTCATGGTTGCCGGTGATGTAGTAGATCGCCGTGCCCTGTTCGGCCTTGCTCAGGATGGCGCGCACCACGTTGGCGTGGGCCTGCGGCCAGAACCAGTGCTGGCGCAGCTTCCAGCCGTCGATGATGTCGCCGACCAGATACAGGCGCTCGCAGCTGTGCCGCTGCAAGAAGTCGCTGAGCATCTCGGCCTGGCAGCCCGAGCGACCCAGATGCACATCGGAAATCCAGAGAGTACGGTAGCGCATGGCAAACCTCGTGCAGGCTCTGTTCCAGTGTTAGAACAGAGCTGTAATCAGGGGAGCAAGTTCCCTGCCACGCTAAGGGATTTCCCCGACAAGCCGACGACCGCTGGGAAGCTGATTTACGCCGCTGATCTGCGCTGATGAATGGGCGAGACCTTTTCACTGTGCTGATGCAGGTGATCGAGCTCCACCCAGCGCAGAACCTGCAGCCGGCCGTTGTGGTCCTCGGCCAAAGCGGTGCAGCTTTCCACCCAGTCGCCGCAGTTGTAGTAGTCCACGCCCTCGATGCTGCGCGCCTCGGCATGATGGATATGGCCGCAGACCACGCCGTCCAGCTCGCGGCGCCGGCACTCGCGTGCCAGCGAATCCTCGAAGCTGGAGATCACGTTCACGGCGGTCTTGACGTGCTGCTTGGCGAAGGCCGACAGCGACCAGTAACGCATGCCCAGCACCGAACGGGCACGGTTGAACCAGTAGTTGAAGTGCATGGTGCTTTCGTAGATGGCATCGCCGGCCAGCGCGATCCAGCGGTGATAGCGGGTGATCACGTCGAAGAAATCGCCGTGCACCACCAGCAGCCGGCGGCCGTCGGCGGTTTCATGCACATGTTCGTTGACCAGATGGATGTTGCCGATCTCCAGCTGGTAGCCGACGAATTTGCGCAGGAATTCGTCGTGGTTGCCGGTGACGTAATAGACCTCGGTGCCGCGCTTGGCCTTGGTCAGGATCTTGCGGATGACGTTGGTGTGCTCCTGCGGCCAGTACCAGCTGGAGCGCAGCTTCCAGCCGTCGATGATGTCGCCCACCAGATACAGGCGCTCGCAGCTGTTGTGCTTGAGGAAGTTGACCAGATGCTCGGCCTTGCAGCCGGCGGTGCCCAGGTGCACATCGGAAATCCAGATCGTGCGGTAGCGGCTGCGTTCGGCTTCGCCGGCCGCCTTGTGTCGGGCCTTGGCTTTTTTCATGGGCGTCATCTCTTTTTCGATGCGCGCCATGATCCGCCCCGCATTTGATCGGCAGGTGACCGGAGGGTGACGGTTTGATGAAAGCGGGGCGACAGGTCGGGCAAAAGAAAAGGCGCGGTGTTGCCACCGCGCCTTGATTTGCCGCAGGGTGCTTCTCAGGGGCTGACGAACTTGCCGCCCGTGCACAGCTCGTGGACGTGCATCGCGTCGCCCACCTGCGCCGAGACCAGCGAGGAGTACAGGCTGATCACCGCGCTGTCGTACTTCTTGGTCGCCTTCAGGCCGATGTAGCCGGACTGGTCGCCGGCCAGGCTGATGCCCAGCAGGTCCAGGTTGGCCTGGTTGACCGTGATGCTTTCCTGCAGCGTGGTGCCGAGGAAGGTGCTGACGGTGACCGTCTTGGTCAGGCCCAGGTTGAGCACGCCGGCCGGGAAGGTGACGCCGAACACGGCGTAGTTGCCGGCGGGCACCGCACCCGGGAAGTTGACCACCTCACCCACGGCCGCGACCAGCGCGCCGAGCAGCGAGGCCGGCAGCGTGAAGGTGGCGTAGGTGCTCAGATGGCCGTCGACGACATTGTCCGGCTCCGACACGCCATTGGTCAGCGCGGTGACGGGATCGCCGCCCAGGCCGTTGATCAGCGTGGTCAGCGGGCCGCCCAGCAGACCGCCCGAAGCGTCGGCCGTGGTCACGTCGCCGAAGGCGCGCGCGCCCTGCGTGCAGACGAAGTTGCCGGCGGTGTCGTTGCCGTCCACCGTGCCGTCGCCGTTGGTGTCGATGTCGGTCGGCGTGGAGCCATCGTTGTTCAGCGGCGGCGCGCTGCCGCCGCCGTCGCTGATGATGCTGCCGCTTTCCGTGCCGCTGCCGTCGGCCTGGCAGCCTGCCAGGCCCAGGGCGGCGGCGGCCATCGCCGCAATCAGGGTTTTTTTCATGAGTTCAGAATTCATCATGGTTTTCATCCAAAGGATCAGTTGAGAATGCGCAGTTCGACGCGGCGGTTCAGCTCGCGGCCTTCGGCGGTGGCGTTGTCGGCCTTGGGCTGGCTCTTGCCGTAGCCCTTGGCGCTGAGCTGGGTTTCAGGCACGCCGTGCTCGATGAAGTACTGCTTCACCGCCTGGGCGCGGCCTTCAGACAGCTTCTGGTTGTAGCTGTCGCTGCCGATGTTGTCGGTGTGGCCGGCGATCTCGACGTTCATGTCGGGATACTTCTTGAGCACGCCCACCGCCCAATCCAGGATGGTCTGCGCGTCCGGACGCAGGCGCGTCTTGTTGAACTCGAAGGTCACGCCCTTGAGCTCGATGACCTTGTCGAACGGGCAGCCGTCGCCGTCCACGCGCGAGCCCTTCGGGGTATCCGGGCACTTGTCGGCGGAATCCACCACGCCGTCGCCGTCGCTGTCGGTGAGGCCGGTCGGCACTTCCACCATCTTGGTGGTTTCGGTGACCGAGGCCACTTCGCGCACCTTTTCCTTGAACAGCGGGATTTCGATGCCCAGGCCGAAGCGCACGTCGTTGTAGTGGTCGCCGTAGTTGTCGTACACGTAGCGCGCTTCACCGCGGATGCGGATCTGGCCGGTCTGGATCACCGGGCCGGTGACGAAGCCCACGCCGACGTTGGCGAAGAAGTCATAGCCATCGTCCACCGCGCCATTGGGGTACACGTCGTTGCGGCTCAGGCCGATGCCGCCGATCACGAACGGGGTGAAGTGGGCGCGGTCGCCAAAGGCGTAGAACAGATCGCCGCCCAGCTTGTAGTGGTAGTAGTCGGTGCGCAGCTGGCTGCCGGTCTCGATGGTGGTGAGTTCGCCGTGCAGTTCATAGCCCCAGCGCTTTTCGCCCTGCCAGCCGTAGAGCAGGCCCATGCCCACGCCACGCTTGATGTCGGCGGTGCCGAGTTCGCGGCCGCTGTCCGGCAGGGTGTACAGGCCCATCAGACCCAGATAGCTGGGCGCTGCGAGCTCCGTGGTTTCGGTGGTGATCGGCGTGCTGCTGGTGCTGCTGTCGCTGCTCACGGTGGCTTCCGGGGCCGGCGCGCTCTCCGGCAGCGGCGTGGGTTCGCCGGCGCCGGTCTCGGCCGGTGCAGCGGCGGTGTCTGCGGGCGGCGTCGCCGCCTCGGCGGGTGCTGCTGCCGTATCCGAAGGCAGGGTTTCGGCGGCGGTGCTTTCCGGGGCTTGCGCGTAAGCGGAGGATGCCGCCAACAAAGCCGCGAGACTGATCAGACCACGTGCAGTTTTCATGAGAACTCCCTTGTTCAAAGCCAAACGCGTTTTTAAGTGAGCCGACTTGACCGAACCCACGGGGAATGAGCCCGGTCAACCAATTCGCAAAATGCGAAACAAAAAACAGCCAACAACATTCTCTGCCGCTCGCAGTGCGAACAGGTTGCTCGGTAGAGATACGTTGCCGACGCCGGCGCCGTTGCCTTACGGAAAGCCATTTGGACCTGGGCGGTCGTGAGCGCCGATGACGGTTACTCACTGGGTACTTCGACCGGCCGGTTCATTGTGTGCGCCGATTTCCTACGTGATAGTAGCCGATTTTCTTGCTGCATTGCAGTATGTGTGGGCAAAAAAAAACCACCGGGCTCAGGCCCGGTGGTTTTGGGTGCTGCAGACCGGCTTCAGAACTGCAGTTTCAGGAAGGCCTGGGCGAAGTCGCGGTCGCGCAGCAGATTGTTGGCGCCGCCGCCGATGTACCAGGTGTAGCCCAGCGTGAAGGACATGAAGGACTTGTAGCGGGTTTCGAGATTGGCGATGAGCTGGCGCCGGCCTTCCACGAAATTCTCGGCAGGGCCCGGCGAGGTGCCCTTGACGTCATGCGCCCAGATCATGAAGGGCTGCAGGCTGATGCCCGGCAGCACGCTTTCGTACTTCACGATGCTGATCAGGCGATAGCCCGTGGAGAACTTGTCGACGAAGGCGCGCAGATTGGCCTGATGCGGATTGAAGCGCAGGCCGTCGCCACCGACATGGCAGGCGGTGTTGGTGGAGCAGGCCTGACGCGAACCATCGGCGCCGCTGCCGTCGGCACCGGCCGAGGCGTGATAGAAGACGCCCGGCGCATCGATCTGCAGATGATCGAGCGAAGGCAGGCCCGGCACCCAGGCCGCGCCCCATTCACCCACCAGCTGGATCTGGTCGGCCTTGATCCAGTTTTCGGTGGCACCCAGCACGCGGGTGAAGCCGAGGTTGAACTGGAAGATGTCGAAGCGCTCGTAGCCGCGGATATAGCCCGGGTTCTTGCGGTTGTACGGCTTGCTGGTATCGGTGCCCGGATTCTCGCCCACCACGCCGCCGCGATACGGCACCACGAAGCTGGGATAGGAGCGCGCCGAGCCCGGCAGATGGCCGACCAGCAGATTCACCGTGTCGCGATACGGGTTGTTGCCTTCGGCATCGAGAAAGTCGCTGCTGCCGTAGGTGGTGCGGTTGCCGGCCTCGTCCCAGCCGGCGCCGGAGCGCGTGCCGGCGCAGCCGCCCTCGGGGCTGTTGCCGCAGCTCTGCAGCGTGGGACCCAGCGCGGCGAAGCCCAGATCCGTGATCGCGACCTGCATCGGCAGGTTGGGGCGGTAGGCCACCTCGCCCTGGAAGGAGTAGTCGCCGTAGGTGGTGTTGAAGCTGAGGCCGTAGAGCTGGATGTTTTCCGGATACTCGAACACGATGCGCGGCTGATCGAGTTCGGCCGAGTCCGACAGCGGCGCGTTGGGATCGCCACCGGCGAGCAGGCCCTGCAGCGTGGCCAGGGTTGCCGGCAGATCGGTCAGGTTCAGCGCGCCGGTATCCGCGGCGATGCCCAGCGGATTGGCGATCAGCTGCTGTGCGATCAGGCCCAGACCATCCTGCTGCAGCTGCGCACGGGCATTGGCATCGGCCACCGCCGGAATGTTGTTGCAGGCCTGGAAGAAGGTCACCGTGTTGACCACGTTCGCGTTGTGGCTGCACGAAGTGGGCGCCGCGAAGAAGCTCACATAAGGCAGCTTCGAGTGGTAGTTCATGAAGTACACGCCGAACTCGGTGCCGCTGCCCAGGTCCTCGGCGTAGTACTTGAAGGCGAGGCCGAACTGGCCCTGGTTGCTGGCATCCATGTCGCGCTCGCGCGTGAGGGTGCCGGTGGTGGGCGTGATCAGGGCCAGCGGGTTGTCGAAGTAGCCCTTGCGGGTGTTGGCGGTATCGCCGTCCCAGGCGCGGTCCGGATCGTCCGGCGTGGCGCCGAAGCTGAAGTTCACGCTCTTGCCGGCGTTGCGCGTGCCCAGGTCATTGGTGGCGAAGTAACTGCCCGGCGGCGGCGCGTCCAGCGGCTGCCATTCGAACTGGTAGAAGGCTTCGATGGTGGCGTTGCTGAAGGGCTCGATGCTGGCGAACACCATGCCCACCGGCGTGAACACTTCCTCCACCTGGGTGCCGAGGCGGAACAAGTTGTTGGCGTTGACCGGATTGGCCTGGTTGATGCTGTTGATCGCCAGCAGCGTGGACTCGCCCCAATTGACCGTCTGGCGGCCGATCTTGAAGCTCAGTTCCTTTTCACCCCATAGCGGCAGCTTGCCGAACACGTTCGCATCCAGCAGCTGCATCGCGGTGCCGATCTGGCGCAGCGTGGCGCCGTCATTGCGCTTGTTGCGCACCACCGCGCCGGGACCGTAGACATGCGTGAAGTAGCGGTTGGCGATGGGATCACCCGTGATGCCGACCTGGTCGACATTCTGCGGGGTGATCATGTTGGGGTGGTATTCGGTGAAGTTGTTGTTGGTGAAATCGTAGAAGTAGAGCCACTTGGCGAAGAAGCCGAAGTCTTCCCAGTTGAGTGTGATGTCCTGCGTGACCTTGGCCACGGTCTGCGTGAGATCGTACTTGCCGTAGTTGAGATTGCCGTCATCGGCGCGCATCGAGGCCTGGCCCGGTGCAGCGGCCAGATGCTGTGCGGGATAGGTCTGATCGCGGAACAGGCCCTGGCAGGTCTGGTACTGACGGCTGCACAGGTTGGGGTCGAGGTCCACCTTGCCGACCAGATCCTTGGCCCGGCCTTCCATGCGCATCGCGGCGCCGAAGGTGAAGGTGGTGTTGAGCGTGCCGGTGACGTCGCCGTCAAACAGTTTCAGGTCGATGGCGTAGGACGGCCCGCTGGCGCAGCCGATTGCCGCCATCAGCGGCAGGTAGAGGGGGCGAAGCTTCATGAGAGCTCTCCTTATTTATTGGCATGAGGTCTCGTCGCGGCACCCGCATGATCGCGCCTCCGGACGCGACGAGCATCGTATCGAAACTATCACGGCCACTGGCACCAGCAAAATGGCCGCAGCGATTGGGGCTTGCGTCGCTACGGCGTGTGCTGCGCCAGGAACGCGCGAATGCGTGCGGCGCTGGTTTCGGGGTCTTCGAGCATGAAGCAGTGCCCGCCGGGCAGGGCCTCGACCTGCAGCAGGGGATTGCTGTGCGCGGCGCGACGCATGGCGCCAGCCATGAAGCCGTAGCTGTCCTGTCCGTAGAGGATCAGGGTCGGGCAGCGCAGCTTGGGCAGCGCCCGCCAGGGATAGACCGGGTGATCGAAGATCGCGCCTTCCAGGGCGCCCGGGCAGCTCAGCTCACATCCGCCATCGGCGGCCTCGCGCATGGCGTACTCGATGAAGGCGGCAAAGGCCTCGTCGCTCCAGCCACGGTAGATGCCGCGCTGATGCAGGTGGCGATACGCAGCCTCGCGCGTGGGCCAGTGCGCGCGGCGGCGGCGCGCTGCACGCGACATCGGGTTGAGGCGCAGCGTGGCGGCCAGGCGCAGGCCGAAGTAAGCCGATGGTGGCAGCAGGATGGGATCGAGCAGCACCAGGGCGCGGAAGCGTTGCGGATGCGCGGCCGCCACGCGCAAGCTGAGTGCGCCGCCAAAGCTGTGGCCGATGCCGATGAGCGGCTGCGCGCCGATTTGCTCGTCGATGATCTGCGGGATGCGCCGGATCAGGGCGCGGGTGCCGGAGAACTGCGCCGGACGCTCGCTGGCGCCGTGGCCCTCGTAGTCGTGGCAGAACAGGCCGTGTTCGCCGAGCCGGCGCAGCATCGGCCAGTACACGCCGCCGCAGAGGCCGTTGCCATGCAGGAAGTGCAGCAAGGGGCCGGCGCCGTCACGGCGGCGACCACGCAGCAGCGGGCCGTCGCCGGTCTGCGACTGCCAGGGCTGCGTATGCAAGAGATAATCGTCTGGGCTGCTGGCGTCAGTCATTGGCGTAGAAAGGGCAGAATCAGCGCGGCGGCGGTCTCGGGCGCTTCGAAATGAATCATGTGGCCGACGCCGTCCAGGACATGCGACTCGCGCTGCGCGAAGCAGGCGCGGCGACGCGCGCGCTCCTCATGGCTGAGCAGTCCGGACATCCGCGATTCGCCGGCGTCGATGAACAGGGTGCGCGCCGAGACGCGCTGCCAGATCGCCATCGATTCGGCGGCGTGATACACGCCGGGCATGTTGAGGCTGTGGCGCGGATCGGCCAGCAGGCGCACGCCGCCGCGGCCGTCCTCCTGCGCCCAGCAGCGCGCGATCCACAGCGCCTGCGCCTCCGACAGGCGCGGATGCTGACGACGGATGCGGATCGCCAGCTCGCCGTAGGAGGCATAGCGCTTGGCCTCGCGCGGCTGGCGCAGCTGCTGCAGCCAGTGCTGCAGGCGTTGCGGCGCCACGCTGTCCGGCATGTCCGGCAGCAGCAGGCTGTCGAGCAGAATGAGCTTGGCGACGCGCTCGGGGCGCACGCCGGCATACAGGCTCATGATCTGGCCGCCCATGCTGTGCCCGAGCAGCCACAGTGGCGCCGAGGGTGCGAGATGCTCGATCAGGGCATCCAGATCGGCCACGTAATCGGCAAACCAGTAACCGTCTTCCGGCCACTGGCTGTGGCCCATGCCGCGCCAGTCGATGCCCAGCACCTGGCAGTGTTCCAGCAAGGGGGCGATCAGCGGGGCGAAGGTGGCGCTGTTGTCGAGCAGGCCGTGGCCCAGCAGCAGCAAGGGCTGTTGCGGCTCACCCCAGCGACGCAGATGAAAGCGCAGGCCGCGCAGGCGGACAAACACCGAACGTCCCGAGGCCTCTGGGGTAAACGTCTGATTGCGAAGGTTCATGATGGCTTGCGAGTATAAGCGCCCCATGTCGTGCCAGCCGCTGGCATCGCTTTTGCCAGCATATTCGCCGTAAAAAACTCGAAGCTCTGCCAACTAATGTCCATCCACGTCGCTCTGCATCACAAAACGATCTATCGCTACGATCGTCGCGTGTCGCTGTCGCCGCATCTGATCCGCCTGCGGCCGGCGCCCCATTCGCGCACGGAGGTGATGAGCTACGCGCTGAAGGTGGAGCCAGAGCAGCACTTCACCAACTGGCAGCAGGACCCTTTCGGGAACTGGCAAGCGCGCGTGGTGTTTCCGGAGAAAGTGGAGCACTTCACCGTCACCGTCGATCTGGTCGCACGACTGACGGTGATCAATCCCTTCGACTTCTTCGTCGAGGCCTACGCCGAGGAATTCCCCTTCACCTACGAGCCGGGTCTGCTGGAAGACCTCAAGCCGTACCTGCGCTGCGAAAAGCCGGGGCCCCTGGTGCAGGCCTATCTGGATGCGCTGCCCAAGGACAAGCAGCGCACGGTGACGCTGATCGTCGAGCTCAACCGCAAGCTGCAGGAGCACATCCGGTATCTGATCCGCATGGAGCCCGGCGTGCAGACGCCGGAGGAAACCCTGCACAAGGCGTCCGGCTCCTGTCGTGACTCAGCCTGGCTGCTGGTGCAGCTGCTGCGCAATCTCGGTCTGGCAGCGCGCTTCGTGTCGGGCTATCTCATCCAGCTCAAGCCGGACGTCAAGCCGCTGGAAGGCCCGGCCGGCGCCGAGCAGGACTTCACCGATCTGCACGCCTGGTGCGAGGTCTACATCCCCGGCGCCGGCTGGCTGGGCCTGGACCCGACTTCCGGCCTGTTCGCCGGTGAGGGCCACATTCCCTTGAGCGCCACGCCCGAGCCTTCCAGCGCGGCGCCGATCAGCGGCCTGATCGACGAGTGCGAGGTCGAGTTCGGTCACGAGATGTACGTGACGCGCGTGTTCGAAACCCCGCGCGTCACCAAGCCCTACAGCGATGAACAATGGCAGGCCATCGACATGCTCGGCGAGCACGTCGATCAGCGCCTGCGCGGCGACGATGTGCGCCTGACCATGGGCGGCGAACCCACCTTCGTCGCCGCCGATGATCCGCAGGGCGAGGAATGGAACACCTCGGCCGTGGGGCCCACCAAGTCCAATCGCGCCCTGGATCTGGCGCTGCGCCTGCGCGATCACTACGCGCCGCAGGGTCTGCTCACGTATGGGCAAGGCAAGTGGTATCCGGGCGAGTCGCTGCCGCGCTGGGTGTACACCTTGTACTGGCGTCGCGATCAGCAGCCGCTGTGGCGCGCGCCCATCGTCAAGCCGGATCCGAAGCAGCCCGTGACCCTGCTGCAGACCAATCGCTTCATGCTGGGCCTGGCCGAGCGTCTGGAGCTGGACCCGCGCAATGTGCTGGAGGCCTACGAGGACCCGCTGCATTACCTCTCGCGCGAGCGGCGTCTGCCGATCAATGTCGATCCCGCCGACAACCGCCTGCGCAATCCCGAGGAGCGCGCGCGCCTGTCCGCCGCCTTCGAGCGCGGCCTGGGCACGCCGCGCGGCTATGTGCTGCCGGTGCAGCGCTGGCAGGCCGCGGCGCGCTGGATGAGCGAGCGCTGGCTGCTGCGCACCGGCAAGCTGTTCCTGATTCCGGGTGATTCGCCGGTGGGCCTGCGTCTGCCCCTGGATGCGCTGCCCTATGCGCCGGGCGTGCCGGTGCCGGTGAACTATCCCATCGATCCCAGCGTGATTGCGGCCAATCTGCCCGAGGCCGATCCGCGCCGTCAGCCTTTCCTGCAGCTGGCGGGTCGCGAGAACCTGGCCGCCGCCGCCGTATCCGGGCAGCGCTGGCAGCCCGAGCAGCCGCCGCAGCGTTCCACCGGTGCCTTCCTCAACGGCACCAATGTCCGCACCGCGCTGAGCGTGGAGCAGCGCGAAGGCTGGATCAATGTCTTCCTGCCGCCGGTGGGCCGCACCGAGGACTTCCTCGATCTGGTCGCCGCCATCGAAGACGTGGCGGCCGAGACGCGGCTGCCGGTGCGCATCGAAGGCTATTCGCCGCCGAATGATCCGCGTCTGGAGATTCTCAAGATCACGCCCGACCCCGGCGTCATCGAGGTCAATGTGCAGCCGGCGCGCTCCTGGCAGGAGCTGCGCGACAACACCATCACGCTCTACGAAGCCGCGTTCCAGTCGCGCCTGTCCACCGAGAAGTTCCTGATCGATGGCCGCGCCGTGGGCACCGGCGGCGGCAATCATGTGGTGGTGGGCGGCGCGCGCACCGAGGATTCACCCTTCCTGCGCCGGCCGGACGTACTGGGCAGCATGCTGCGCTACTGGCAGAACCATCCCTCGCTCTCGTACCTGTTCTCGGGCCTGTTCATCGGCCCCACCTCGCAGGCGCCGCGCTTCGACGAAGCACGCGACTCGCAGCTCTACGAGATCGAGATTGCGCTTTCGCAGCTGCCGGCCAAGGGCTGGCAGGTGCCGCTGTGGATCGTCGATCGCACCCTGCGCAATCTGCTGGTGGATCTCACCGGCAACACCCATCGCAGCGAAATCTGCATCGACAAGCTCTACTCGCCCGATGGTCCGGCCGGACGCCTGGGCCTGGTGGAACTGCGCGGCTTTGAAATGCCGCCGCATGCGCGCATGAGCCTGGTGCAGCAGCTGCTGGTACGGGCGCTGATCAGCTGGTTCTGGCGCGAGCCTTACACGCGGCCGCTGATCCGCTGGGGCACGGCCCTGCATGACCGCTGGATGCTGCCGCATGACAACTGGCGTGATCTGGCCGAGGTGGTGGCCGATCTGCGCAATGCCGGCTTCGCCTTCGAGCTGGACTGGTTTGCACCGCACTACGAATTCCGTTTCCCGCGCCACGGCAGCTTCAGCTTCGAGGATATCGAAGTGGAACTGCGTCATGCCCTGGAACCCTGGCCGGTGCTGGGCGAGGAACCGGGCGGCGGCGGCACCACGCGTTTCGTGGATTCCTCGCTGGAGCGCTTGCAGATCAAGGCCAAGAACCTGGTGCCGGGCCGGCATCTGATCACGGTCAACGGCCGCGCGCTGCCGCTGCGCGACACCGGGGTGCGGGGCGAGCAGGTGGCGGGCCTGCGTTACCGCGCCTGGCAGCCGTATGCCTGTCTGCATCCCACCATCGGCGTGCAGACGCCGCTGATTTTCGACCTCTATGATCAATGGACCGGGCGCGCGCTGACCGGCTGCACCTATCACGTCGCGCATCCGGCCGGCCGCAACTACGAAACCTATCCGGTGAATTCCTTCGAGGCCGAAGCGCGGCGTATCGCGCGCTTCGAGACCATGGGGCATCGCGCGGGCCAGTACACGGTGCGGGTGGAAGCGCCCAATCCGGATTATCCCTGCACCCTGGATCTGCGCCGGCCGGTTTGCTGAAGCGGCGCTCCGGATATTGCTGGAACAGCTGAAGAATCCCGCAAAGGCGCGTGCGCCTCTGCGGGATTGCTGCGCGCTTGGGACGTTCTACAGCTTCCCGGCCAGGCAGGCCTCCAGCAGCACCAGGCGGTCATTGCCCCAGAACATGCGCTCGCCCAGGAAGATGGCCGGTGCGCCGAAGGCGCCACGGCTGAGCGCTTCCTCGGTATTGAGTCGCAGCTGTTCCTTGGCTGGTGCGCTCTGCGCCAGGGCCAGGATTTCATCCGGATTCCAGCCCAGCTCGCCGGCAATCGCGCCCAGCACCTCCGGCTGCGAGATGTCACGGCCTTCGCCCCAGTAGGCGCGGCAGCTGGCCGGCGCCCAGGCGGCGAGGCGAGCGCCTTCCAGTGCGCAGGCGATGCGTTGCGCGCTGACGGTGGAAGCCGGGAAGTTGTCCGGCTTGCGCAGCGGCACGCCATAGAGCCGCGCCCAGAGCTGCAGGTCGTCGAGCATGTACCGGAACTTGGCCGGCACCGTCAGCGGCGGGCGATTGGCGCTGGCCTCCAGCACCTTGCCCAGGAAGAACGGACGCCAGTGCAGCTGCGCGCCGTGACGCTGCGCCAGCGCTTCGATCTGCGTGGCGGCCAGATAGGCATAAGGGCTGACGGCATCGTAAAAAAAATCGATCTGCGGTGCGGACATGAGAGCGCTTTCCAAAGGTTTGTCGGCGAGTCTGTCATGTGCCTGTCGGCAGGCACAAGTTATGCATCCCTGCTGGCCGGTGTCGGGGTGACGTCACGCTCCGCACTGCCTACACTGTCCGCCCTTTCCACTGCTTTTGTTCAGTCGACGATCTTCCAAGCATGACGTACTGCGTTGCCATCAAAGTTGATGACGGTCTGGTGTTCGCCGGCGATACCCGTACCAGCGCCGGTGTGGATGACGTGCGCACCTACAACAAGCTGCACGTGATCGAGCTGGAAGACCGCGTCTTCGTGCTGCTCTCGGCCGGCAATCTCGCCACCACGCAGGCCGTGGTGGCCAATATCCGCCGCGATCTCGATGCGCCGGTGGCGACCATGAGCCTGCGTCTGGCGCGCTACATGTTCGATGCCGCCGAGTACGTGGGTTCGATCTCCGTGCGTGCCCAGCATCAGATCGCCAGCCAGGCGCAGTTCTCCAATGCCGATCTGCGCACCACCTTCATTCTCGGCGGACAGATCCGCGGCGAGGAGCCGGCGATCTATCTGGTCTACCCGGAAGGCAATTGCATTTCCTCCTCGCCGGAGACGCCGTTCCTGCAGATCGGCGAGAGCAAGTACGGCAAGCCGATCCTGGACCGTGTGATCCGTCCGGAAGTGCAGCTGGAAGATGCGGCGCGCTGCGCGCTGGTGTCGCTGGACTCCACCATGCGCAGCAATATCTCGGTGGGACCGCCGATCGATCTGGCCATCCTGCCCACCGACTCGCTGAAGATCACCCACAAGCAGCGCTTCGATCTGGACACGCCCTTCTACGCGCGCCTGCGCGAGTCCTGGGGCCATCAGCTGGTGGCGGCCTTCCGCAACCTGCCCAAGTTCGACTGGGAGGCGCCGGCCGAGCAGGGCTCGCTGCTCAAGGAACCCAATCAGCAGGCGGCCAACGGCTGAGCGGACGCTCGCCCTGCCAGCGCGCAAGACCGCAAAAAGCCCGGGTCGGACCCGGGCTTTTTCGTTGCGGCAGTGCGAAACGGCGACGGCTTTTCAGGCTGCGACGGTCTGGCTCTGCAGCGCCTCGCTGCTCTCCACGCCGTCGAACTGGAAGTAGCGCTTGGCCAGGGCGTCGTGAATCTGGCCGATGCCGATCTGGATCTCGTCGAGCCATTCGTGCAGGCCGTTCTCCAGCAGGCGCTCGAAGTTGGCGTCCTGAATCAGGGCGCGAATCCGCTGCAAAGGGCGCTCGGTTGCCCTGTTAGCGGGCAATTTGGCGATGCATGCACTGATTTTGTTCAGGCAATACATGGCGGAGCGGGGGAATTCCCTGTTTTGGAGCAGGAAGCGCAGGGCGGCCGGACCGCTGACGCGACTCTTCTCGTAACGCCGGTAGGACTGGTAGGCCATCAGCGAACGCAGCACGCTCATCCACTGGATGTGCTGGAAGGGACGCAGCTCGTCACCGGTCTTCCACTGAATCAGGTCCACGGTGCGCACGTCCAGGATGCGCGTGGTCATGTCGGCCTGTTCCAGATGCAGGCCCAGCTGCAGGAAGTGGTAGCCGACATCGTGACTCATATTGGCGCCCAGCAGCCCGTGCAGCAGCAGGATGCCGTCCACCACCTTGGTCAGACCGGCCTGGCGCTGGGCGCGCGGCAGATGCGCCTCGCCTTCCTCCTGCATGAACAGATGCAGGGCATTGAGCTGCTCCCAGGCATCGCGTGGCATGCCGTCGCGGATGGTACGCAGGATTTCGCGCGCATAGGCGATGGACGAGGCGATGGAGGAGGGGTTGTCGCGATCCGTGATCAGGAAGTGGACGACGTTGGCTTCGCTGTAGTCCTGATAGCGGCTCAGATAGCCGCCGTCGGCGCCGAGCATGGCGATCAGCGGTGACCAGCCCAGGCTCACGCCGCGCGGCAGGTCCAGCAGCAGATGCGAATGCACGCCGACCAGACGCGCGGTGTTTTCGGCGCGGGCCAGATAGCGGCCCAGCCAGTAGAGATTGTCAGCGACGCGCGAGAGCATCAGGCAGCCTCCAGATCGACGATCCAGGTGTCTTTGGCACCACCACCCTGCGAGCTGTTCACCACCAGCGAGCCCTTGACCATGGCCACGCGGGTCAGCCCGCCGGTGGTCACATAGGTGGATTCGCCGCGCGAGAGAATGAAGGGACGCAGGTCCAGATGACGGGGTTCGATACTGCCGTCCGACAGCGTCAGCGTCGGGGCGGTGGACAGCGACAGCGTGGGCTGCGCCATGTAGTTGCGCGGATTGGCGCTGATCAGCTGATGGAATTTCTCGCGCTCCTTCTTGGTGGAGCGCGGCCCGATCAGCATGCCGTAACCGCCGGACTCATTGGCCGGCTTCACCACCAGATCTTCGAGATGATCCAGCACGTAGCGGCGGTCGTCTTCCATCATGCACAGATAGCTCGGCACATTGGGCAGGATCGGCTCCTCGCTCAGGTAGTAGCGGATCATCTTCGGCACGAAGGCGTAGACCACCTTGTCGTCGGCGACGCCCGCGCCCGGTGCATTGACCAGGCCCACCTTACCACGCAGCCAGGCGCGCATCAGGCCCGGCACGCCGAGCACCGAATCGGGACGGAAGGCTTCGGGGTCGATGAACAGATCGTCGATGCGGCGATAGATCACGTCCACGCGGCGCTTGCCGTAGACGGTGCGCATGTACACGCAGTCGTCGTCGCCGACGAACAGATCCGGGCCCTCGACCAGCTCGATGCCCATCTGCTGCGCCAGCCAGGAATGCTCGAAGTAAGCGGAGTTGTAGATGCCGGGGGTGAGCAGCACGATGCAGGGCGCATCGTCGCGGCGCGGTGACATCGCCGCCAGGGTGTCGTAGAGCTGCGCGGGATAATCGTCCACCGGCAGGATGGTGCCGGTCTGGAACAGTTCCGGGAACACGCGCTTGGTGACCTGACGGTTCTCCACCATGTAGGAGACACCGCTGGGCACGCGCAGATTGTCTTCCAGCACGTAGAGCGTGCCGTCGCCGTCGCGCACCAGATCGCTGCCGCAGATATGTGCCCAGACGCCGTGCTTGGGCTTCATGCCCACGCATTGCGGGCGGAAGTTGGCGGATTCCTGCAGCAGCTCGCCGGGGAACACCTTGTCCTTGACGATCTTCTGCGCGCCGTAGATGTCCTGGATGAAATGGTTGAGCGCGCGCACGCGCTGCTGCAGGCCGGCTTCCGTGCGCATCCATTCGGTCTTGGGCAGGGTGCGCGGGATGATGTCGAAGGGCCAGGAGCGGTCGACGTTGCGGCCTTCCGAATACACCGTGAAGGTGATGCCCATGACCTTGATCGCCAGTTCGGCAGCGAGGCGGCGGTCGGCGAGTTCGGTCTTGTTCAGGCTGCCGAGATAATCCACCAGATGCTTGGCGGCGGCTCGCGGCTCGCCGGGAGCAGCGAACAGTTCGTCGTAAAAGCCCTTGCAGCGGTACTGAAGCCAGTCGATGGCCATGATGGGCGGTGGTCTTCTTTGGTGTGAGTGTTTGTAAGCCGATCAAGCAAAGAGCAGGCCAAACGCTCTCTGTCAGCCATCCTGCCTGAACTGTGTAGAATCTGCCGAAATTTTTGACAAGCACATGACGCAGAACAACGCGCTGGAATTCAAAGGCCGCATGCTGTCGCTGACGCGGGTGCGTATCCTGCGGGGCGAGACGGCGGCCATCGCCGCGCAGCTGCGCGACTTCGCCCGGCAGATGCCGCAGGCGGTACTGGGCATGCCGGTGCTGCTGGAGGCGGATATGCCGGTGGCGCTGGGACCGGTGCTGCCGCTGTTGCGCGATGTCGGCATGCAGTTGCTGGGTGTGGTGGAGGGTCCGCTGGCGGCTGAGGCCAGGCAGATGGGTTTGCCGGTGCTGCCGGTGGAGGCTCCCGGTCGCGGTGCGCGTGCCGCGACCCCGGCCCCCACGCCGGCGCCCGCCGCTGCGGCACCGCCACCGCCACCACCGCCCGCGCCGGTGGCGGCACGCGAGCCCAGCCGCATGATCAGCGAGCCGGTACGCTCGGGGCAGCAGATTTACGCCGCCGGTGGTGATCTGGTGGTGAGCGCGGTGGTCAGCGCCGGCGCCGAGGTGGTGGCCGATGGCTGCATCCACATCTACGGTCCGCTGCGCGGCCGTGCCATCGCCGGTGCGCGGGGCGACAAGACGGCGCGCATCTTCTGCCGCCGCCTGGAGGCCGAGCTGGTGGCGGTGGCCGGCGTCTACGCCGTCGCCGAGCAGATGCAGGGCGAGCTGCGTGGCAAGCCGGTACAGGTGTATCTGGGCACCGACGGCAAACTGAATATCGAACGTCTGGACGCCTGAAGTCCGGGCCTGGCAAGAGGATTGAACGTGGCAAAAATCGTCGTCGTGACTTCGGGCAAGGGTGGCGTGGGCAAGACCACCACCAGTGCGTCCTTCTCCACGGGCCTGGCGCAGCGCGGGCTCAAGACGGTGGTGATCGACTTCGACGTGGGCCTGCGCAATCTCGATCTGATCATGGGCTGCGAGCGCCGCGTGGTGTTCGACTTCGTCAACGTGATTCACGGCGAGGCCAATCTGCGGCAGGCCCTGATCAAGGACAAGAACTTCGAAAACCTGTTCGTGCTGGCCGCCAGCCAGACCCGCGACAAGGACGCGCTCACCGAAGAGGGCGTCGGCCGCGTGCTCGAAGAACTGGCGCGCGATTTCGACTACATCGTCTGCGACTCGCCGGCCGGCATCGAGCGCGGCGCGCATCTGGCGATGTACTTCGCCGACGAGGCCCTGGTGGTGACCAATCCGGAAGTCTCCAGCGTGCGCGACTCCGATCGCGTGCTGGGCCTGTTGTCCAGCAAGACCCGCCGGGTGGAGAAGGGCGAGGGCCGGGTCAAGGAACATCTGGTGCTCACCCGCTACAACCCGGTGCGCGTGCAGAAGGGCGAGATGCTGTCGGTGGACGATGTGCGGGAGATCCTGGCGATTCCGCTGCTGGGCGTGATTCCGGAATCGCCGGCCGTGCTGACCAGCTCCAATGCCGGCTCGCCGGTGATCGTGAACAAGGAAGCCGACGCCGGCCGCGCCTACGATGATCTGGTTGCACGCTTTCTGGGCGAGCCGCGCGAGCACCGCTTCATCTCCGCCGAGAAGAAGGGTCTGCTCGGCCGCCTGTTCGGAGGCTGATCATGGATTGGCTCAAGTTTTTCCGCGGCGAACCCAAGAGCACCGCTTCCGTTGCCAAGGAGCGGCTGAAGGTGGTGGTGGCGCATCAGCGCGAAGGCCGCGCCAATGGGCCGGTCTACCTGCCCAAGCTGCGCGAGGAACTGCTCGACGTGGTGCGCCGCTACGTGCAGGTGCCGGACAGCGCGGTGCAGATCAATGTGCAGCGCGAGGCGGGTCTGGAAGTGCTGGAAATGAACATCACCCTGCCCGACGCTCATTGATCTGGCGCAGGGCGCTCATGCCCATGGCGGCATAAGCTTAGAACGTTTGTGACCGGCCGGCCCTGGTGTCGGCGTGGCGCAGCGTGGAAATCACCCGGTGGGCAGACACTTAGGGCGAGTTCGAACTCGTCCGTACGCGTGAGTGCGAGGGCCCACGAATTTTCTTACACTGCGCGGCCTTTGTTTGGTTCACCCGTGCGTTAGGACCCTCGTCGTATGGCTGCTTTTGCTCCCGAAACCGTGCTGAGCGTGCGTCACTGGAATGACACGCTGTTCAGCTTCACCACCACCCGCGATACCGCGCTGCGCTTTCGCAACGGCCAGTTCGTGATGATCGGCCTGGAGGTCAATGGCAAGCCGCTGATGCGCGCCTACAGCATTGCCAGCCCCAATTACGACGACAATCTCGAATTCTTCAGCATCAAGGTCGAGAACGGCCCGCTGACTTCGCGCCTGCAGCATCTGAAGGTCGGCGATCAGGTGCTGGTCAGCCGCAAGCCCACCGGCACGCTGGTGGTCGACGACCTCAAGCCGGGCAAACACCTGTTCATGATCGGCACCGGCACGGGCCTCGCTCCGTTCATGAGCCTGGTGCGCGATCCCGAGGTCTACGAGCGTTTCGAGAAGATCGTGCTGGTGCACGGCGTGCGCCGGGTCAACGATCTGGCTTACTACGAATACCTCACCGAAGAGCTGCCGCACCACGAGTTCCTCGGCGATCTGGTGCGCGAGAAGCTGATCTATTACCCCACCGTGACCCGCGAGCCCTTCCGCTACCAGGGTCGCGTCACCGATCTGCTGGAGAACGGCAAGCTCTGCCAGGACATCGGCCTGCCGCCGTTCAATCCCGAAACCGACCGCGTGATGATCTGCGGCAGCCCCTCTCTGCTCACCGATCTGTGCCGGATTCTCGATCAGATGAAGTTCCAGATCTCGCCGCACATCGGCGAGCCGGGCGACTACGTGATCGAGCGTGCTTTCGTCGAGAAGTAAGCGGCGCAAGTGGCGACTGAGGACGCCGGCTTTCGCGCCGGCGTCTTCGTTTGTTCAGGCGGATTTGCGTGTGAGCCACTGCCGCAGGCTCTGGTTCTGGTGGCGGCCGGCGAAATCGGTCTCCGCGGCATCCAGCATCTCGCGCACCTGCTGCGAGCGCTCGCTGCGCAGGACGGCGAACGGCGCCGGGCCCTGACGGGCCAGGCGCCACAACTCGGCCAGGGCGATGTTGTCCAGATCGCGCGCCGGAATCAGCTCGGTGCGCGCGGCGCCGGACTCGACCAGCAGCTTGTGGAAGATCAGCTGATCGACCACGCGGCCGACGTGTTCGGGCTCGGCCTGCAGCGCCATTGCCAGCTGCTCCTGCGTGTAGCCGGACTCGCCGCGCAGGAAGCGTTCGCCGCACAGGCTCATGATCATCAGCGCCAGATACTCGGTCTCGCGGCTGCTCAGCAGCGGCGGCGCGCGATTGGGCTTGAGGTGTTCGGGGTGCTGCACATAAAAGGCCAGCTGGCAGCCGATCAGCAGAATCAGCCAGCCCAGGTGCAGCCAGATCAGCAGGAAGATCAGAATCGCGAAGCTGGAGTAGATCGCGTTGTAATTGGTGGCTCCGGCCACGAAGGAGCCGAAGGCCAGGCTGCTGCTCTGCCACAGCACGCCCGCCGCGCAGCCGCCGATCAGCGCCGGCACCAGACGCACGCGGGTGTTGGGCACGAAACGGTAGGCGAAGCTGAACAGCGCGATGATCAGCGCGTACGGCAGCAGCTTGCCGATCAGCACGATCAGCCAGCCGAAGGGCTGGATCTGCGCCATTTGGGCGATCAGGCCGGAGCTCAGCGCGCTGGCGGTCAGGCCCATGGCCGAGAACACCAGCACCGGGCCGACGGTGAGCACCGCGAAATATTCGCCGACGCGCTGCGACAGCGGCCGGGGCCGCTCCACGCGCCAGACGTAGTTGAAGCTGTTTTCGACCTTGCGGATCAACGACAGCGCCGACCAGAACAGCAGGGCAATGCCCAGGGTGCCCAGCACGCCGACCTGAATCTTCTCGATGAAGCCGATCACGTTTTCGGTCAGTGCCGGCGCCTGCTCGCCCAGCGGCGAGAGGAATTCGAGCAGGAAGGGCTGCAGGGCATTGTGTGCACCCAGGGCCTTGAGCACCGAAAAGGCCAGGGCCAGCAGCGGCACGATGGACAGCAGGGTGGTGTAGACCAGGCTCATCGCGCGCATGGTCAGCTGGCCTTCGAGCAGGTCGCGGATCAGCACGAAGAGGTAGCGCCCGGTGCGGCTCAGATGCGCGCGCCGGCCGGCATGATCGAAATTCCAGAGATAGGCGCGGAGCAACTGCAGGTAGCGGTCCATCCGGCGAGCATACACAAGAGCCTGGGAGGGCTCATGCCGAGGCTGTGGACCCGACCGTTAGTCGGGTGAATCCTGACACGCCATTGACATAAGACGCTGCCCCGCTATGCTGTGCCGCAACATTTGTTGCATTGCAGCAAGTCGGGTTTCCAGTCCAATCATCCTCTGAAGCTTTGGAGTGCAGTATGAGCATTGAAACGATCGTGAACGACGTGAAGAGCCGCGCGGACGTGGTGGTGAGCCGCGGTCAGGAAGCGGTGGAAATCGGTGTGGAGACCCTCAAGGCCGCCAACACCATCGTCGTCGAGGGCGTGCAGGCCCTGGTGGAAACCAATGTTGCGGCCGGCAAGGAACTGGCCTCGCTGGTGCAGGCCAGCCTGGACAAGGCCAAGACCGATGGCCTCAAGGCCGTGGCCGGCAACCCGGTGGCTTATCTGCCGGAAGGCAAGAGCACCGTGATCAATGCTTACAGCGAATCCGTGAAGGTCGTGAGCAAGACCGGCGACGAGCTGGCCAAGACCCTCAAGAGCGGCGTCGAGAACATCGCGGCGCGGATCCAGGGCGAGAAGCTGGTGGCCAAGGCCAAGAAGACGGTGCGCAAGACGGCCAAGAAGGCCTCCGCCAAGACCCGCAAGGTTGCCAAGGCGGTCGCGGAATAAGTCGGGCGTGCGGCGCGTCTGAGTCAGGCGCCCAGCTCAACAAAAAGACCGGGGAGCGCAAGCTGCCCGGTCTTTTTTCATGGCACCGGCAGGCGGTGTCTGGATGTGGACCATGGACAAGGACCAAGTGATCGGCGGCACGCTGCTCCTGCTCATTCACGAGCTGGAGGTGCTGGGCCGCCAGCATGATTTGTGGCGGGAGGCCTTGCGGGAGCTGCGCCGTGTGCAGAACGCGCAGGCCTGGCGCCGCTGGCGCGGCAGCTTGCGCCGGCAGCTGCGTCAGCGCCGGGCCGAGGAGCGGCAGATTCGCCGCGAGTTGTGGACGGGGCTGCGCCGGGATCTGTTCGGGCGCTGAAGGCTGCTCAGTCCTTGGCCTTGGCGCTCTCGGTGCTGCTGGCCTCGGCACTGGGCTTGGCCTTGCGCGGTGCGCGCCGGCGCTTGCGCGGTGTCGGCGCCGGCCTGGCTTCCGGCTGCGGCTCGTCCTCGCCCAGGCGGATGCGGGCGGCGATCTTCTGCCAGGCCGGACTGCGGCGCAGGGTTTCCAGATTGCTCTTCACGAACTGCGAGGCGTCGAAGTCGCTGGCGGCGCCGACCTTGTCGCGCAGAAACGCCACGATGTCTTCCTGCAGGCCGGCGACATCGGGCAGGCCGAGGAAACGGCGCAGCTCGTCGGGACGCACGTCGATTTCAATCTTGATCTGCATGGCGGTACTTTTCCGAAGTTAGGCGGCGCGTGCGGCGAGCACAAACAGCGCAATGCTGCAGGCCTGGCCAGCCAGCCAGGCCAGCGAGCGCAGGGTCGCGAGGTTTACCAGATAGCACAGGCCGAAGATCAGGCGCAGCGCCACGAAGGCCAGGGCCAGGGCGTCGGCGCTGGCCTGCGCGCCGGCCAGCAGATGGGCGACGATCACGGCGCTGGCGAACAGCGGGAAGGATTCGTAGCTGTTGAGCTGCACCCAGTGCGCGCGCTGGCGCCAGCCGCTGGTCTGCGCGAAGTACTCGCGCGGCCGCGCGTTGTCGAAGCGCGAACTCCATTTCGCCGCCATGGCGAAGGGATAGGGCAGCAAACCGGCCGCCAGCACACACCACAAGGCAATCGTCACCCGATGTCCCCCCATTGGGCCCTGATCATCATCGCAGCATAACAGCCCGTCCGGGCGCGGCTGTAGGCAGGCTGGACGGGCAGGACGGTTTATGTGGCCAGATGGGCCTGCGCCAGAAACTGGCGGATGCCGTTCATGAGCATCTCCACCGCCAGGGTGATCAGAATCAGACCCATCAGCCGCTCCACGGCGGTGAGACCACGTTCGCCGAGCAGATCGCGCAGGCGCGAGGAGAGCAGGAAGAAGGGCACGCAGGCGGCCCAGGCGCAGCACACCGCCAGCGTCCACACCGGCCAGCGTTCGGGGTCGCGGCTCATCATCAGCAGCACCGTGGCCAGCGCCGAAGGCCCGGCCACGTAAGGAATCGCCAGCGGCACGATGAAGGGCTCGCCGCTGGAGGTTTCATGCAGGCTGGCTTCCGCTGAAGGGAACACCATGCGCAGCGCGATCAGCATCAGGATGATGCCGCCGGCAATGCCCAGGGCGGGCTCGGACAGTCCCAGGAGTCGCAGCAGCGGGCCGCCGGCGAACAGGAACAGCAGCAGAAAGCCCAGGGCAATGCACAGCTCGCGCAGGATGATGCGGCGGTGCCGCTCGCGCGGCACGTTCTTCAGCGCCACCAGAAACAGCGGCAGATTGCCAAGCGGGTCCATGACCAGAAACAGCATCACCGCCGCCGAGGTCAGGGACACGTCGCGGCGCTCTTACTGATCCGTGAGCAGACGCTGTGCCTCGCGGTACTTGGCCGCGGTTCTGGCGATGATTTCCTCGGGCAGCTGCGGGCCCGGCGCCTTCTTGTTCCAGTCCAGGGTTTCCAGGTAGTCGCGCACGAACTGCTTGTCGAAGCTCGGCGGGCTGATGCCGGGACGGTAGGTGGCGGCTGGCCAGAAGCGCGAGGAGTCGGGCGTGAGCACCTCGTCGATCAGATGCAGGCGGCCGGCTTCGTCCACGCCGAATTCGAACTTGGTGTCGGCGATGATGATGCCGCGCTGCGCGGCGTAGGCCGAGGCTTCGCGATAGATGGCCAGCGTGGTCTCGCGCAGCTGCGCAGCGAGCTTGGCGCCGATGCGCGCCTCGACCTCCGCGTAGGAGATGTTTTCGTCATGCTGACCCACCGGCGCCTTGTCGGCGGGGGTGAAGATCGCCTCCGGCAGACGATCCGCCAGCTGCAGGCCTTGCGGCAGGGCGATGCCGCAGACCGCACCGCTGTTCTGGTAATCCTTCCAGCCGCTGCCGATCAGATAACCGCGCACCACCGCTTCGATGGGCAGGGCCTTGAGCTTGCGCACCACCACGAAACGGCCTTCCACCTGCGCGCGTTCGGCGGGCGTGAGAAAGCGCGACAGGTCCAGCTCCGGGGCCAGATGATTGGGCAGCAGATGCGTGAAGCGCGCCATCCAGAAATTGCTCACCGCGGTGAGCACGGCGCCCTTGCCGGGAATCGGCTGCGGCAGGATCACGTCGAAGGCGGACAGCCGGTCACTGGTGACGATCAGCATGTGCGTATCGCCCAGGGCGTAGATGTCACGCACCTTGCCTTTGTGCAGCAGCGGCACGCTGCTGAGCTTGCTTTCGTAAAGCGCTTCCATAACGGGGAGAGTGACAAGGTGACCGGAGAAGTGGGACATTTTGGCCAAGCGCGAGGGCGGGGTAAAGCCGCGATGAATCTGGAATAATGCCGGCCGGCTTTTTTCCACCGGATCGCCACTGTCATGGCCAAGCTCGCGCCGCAGATCGCACCCAGCATCCTTTCCGCCGACCTGGCGCGCCTGGGCGATGACGTCGCCAAGGTGCTGGCCGCCGGTGCCGACATCGTGCACTTCGATGTCATGGACAATCACTACGTGCCGAATCTCACCTTCGGCCCGGCGATCTGCGAGGCGCTGCGCAAGTACGGCATCAGCGCGCCGCTGGACGTGCATCTGATGATCGAGCCGGTGGACGAGCTGGCGGCGGCTTTCGCCAAGGCCGGTGCCAGCTACATCACCTTCCATCCCGAGGCCACGCGCCACATCGACCGCAGCCTGCAGGCGATCCGCGCCGCCGGCTGCAAGGCCGGCCTGGTGTTCAACCCGGCCACGCCCCTGGACTGCCTGCAGTACGTGATGGACAAGGTGGACATGGTGCTGCTGATGTCGGTGAACCCCGGCTTTGGCGGCCAGAGCTTCATTCCGGCTGCGCTGCCCAAGCTGCGCCAGGCGCGCGCGCTGATCGATGCCTACGTCAAGGCCAATCCGGGCCGCGAAATCCGCCTGGAGATCGATGGCGGCGTGAAGACCGACAACATCGCCGAGATCGCCGCCGCCGGCGCCGACACCTTCGTGGCCGGCAGTGCCATCTTTGGTAACAAGGACTATGCGGCTACAATCGCCGCCATGCGCGAACAGATCGCGCTGGGGAACAAACAATCGTGAAGCGCAAGAACACGGTCCAGCAGTCCTGGCGATGGTGGCGAGGCACCACTGTCTGACGCTGCGTTTGCCCGTGTTTTTGAACCTTGCCCAAGGACGCTTTACCTTCCCATGACTGCTTACACCCATGTCGCGCTGACGCGCGAACTGCCCGGCGACCTCGATACCCCCGTCGGTGCCTACCTGAAACTCGCCGGCAGCGGCGCCAGTGCCGCCTATTCCTTCCTGCTCGAATCCATGGTCGGCGGCGAGCAGTGGGGGCGTTACTCCTTCATCGGCCTGCCTTCGCGCGAGGTGCTGCGCATCAGCGGCCAGCAGCTCAGCGTGCTGCGCGACGGCCAGATCGTGGAGCGCGCGACGCTGGCGGATCCCATGGCCTTCGTGCGCGAATACGCGGCGCGCTACCGCGTGCAGCCCGATGCCAGCCTGCCGCGTTTCTCCGGCGGCCTGGTCGGCTATTTCGGCTACGACTGCGTGCGCTATTTCGAGCCCAAGCTCGCCGCGACGGTGAAGCCCGATCCGCTGGACGTGCCCGACATCCTGCTGATGCGTGCCGACGAGCTGGTGGTGTTCGACAACCAGCGCGCCAGCCTGCGCATCATCACGCATGCCGCCATCGGTGATGCCGCCGATCAGGCGCGCGCGCAGCGGCGGCTGGACGAGATCGCCGCGCAGCTGGCGCAGCCGGTGCCCGCCGCGCCGCTGAACCGCAGCACGGGTCAGGAACTGCCCTTCGTCTCCAGCTTCGGCCAGGAGCCGTTCAAGGCGGCGGTGCGCCGGATCCAGGACTACATCGCCGCCGGCGACTGCATGCAGGTGGTGCCCTCGCAGCGGCTGTCGGCGCCGTTCACGGCCGATCCCCTGCAGCTGTACCGCGCCATCCGCAGCCTCAATCCCTCGCCCTATCTGTACTGCATGAACCTGGGCGATCACCACGTGGTGGGCGCCTCGCCGGAAGTGCTGGCGCGCGTGGAGAACGGCCTGGTCACGGTGCGGCCCATCGCCGGTACGCGCAAGCGCGGCGCCACCCCCGAGGCCGACGCCGCGCTGGCCGCCGAGCTCCTGGCGGACCCCAAGGAAATCGCCGAGCATCTGATGCTCATCGACCTCGGCCGCAATGACGTGGGCCGCGTGGCGCAGATCGGCAGCGTGCGGCTGACCGAGAAGATGGTCATCGAGCGCTACAGCCACGTCATGCACATCGTCTCCAACGTCACCGGCCAGCTCAAAGCCGGACTCGATGCGCTCGACGCCCTGGCCGCGATCTTCCCCGCCGGCACGCTCTCGGGCGCGCCCAAGGTGCGGGCGATGGAAATCATCGACGAACTGGAACCGGTCAAGCGCGGCATCTACGGCGGCGCGGTCGGTTATCTGGGCTGGGATGGCAACATGGACACCGCCATTGCGATCCGCACCGCGGTGATCAAGGACGGCCAGGTGCACGTGCAGGCCGGCTGCGGCGTGGTCGCCGACTCGGTGCCGCAATCCGAGTGGGAAGAGACCATGAACAAGGCCGCCGCGATGCTGCGCGCCGCCGCCAGCGTCAGCACCTGAGGCGCCACGCAATGAGCGGCGGACTGCTGGATCCGGTGCGCCGCTTCGCGGCATTTCGCGAAGCCTCGGGCCTCAAGCTCACGCCCATCACCCTGATCGGCGGCTTTCTCGGCGCCGGCAAGACCACGCTGCTCAACAGCCTGCTCGCGCAGGCGCAGGGACGGCGCTTCGCGGTGCTGGTCAATGACTTCGGCGAGCTGAACATCGATGCCAAGCTGATCGTGAAGGCCGAGGCGCAGCGCGTGGAGCTGGCCAATGGCTGCGTGTGCTGCACGATCCGCGACGATCTCATCGCCGGCGTGCAGCAGATGCTCGACGACCCGCAGCCGCCCGAGCAGATCCTGATCGAGACCAGCGGCGTCTCCGATCCGCTCAACATCGTGTTCAGCTTCGTCACCTCGAAGCTGCGCGACCGCGCCTACCTGGAAAACGTGGTGACGGTGGTGGACGCGCAGCACGCCGTGGACGCGCGCGACAGCGAGTACTGGCCGCTGTTCGAGCGCCAGGTGCAGGCGGCCTATCTGGTGCTGCTCAACAAGACCGCACTGGCCAGCGCCGAGCAGCGGGCGCACGCGCGAACCTTGATCGAGCAGCTGATGCCCGGCGCGCACATTCTGGAATCCGCCGACGGCAGCGTGCCGCTGGAGCTGATTCTCGGCGACGAGCATCGCCAGAACGCCGGCCTGCGGCCGATGCCGGAGCTGGATACCAGCGCGCATCCCTTCGCGAGTCTCGCTTACCGCAGCCAGCGGCCGCTGCGGCGCAAGGCCTTCGAGGAATTGCTTGCGCAGCTGCGCGGGCAGGTGATCCGCGCCAAGGGCCTGCTGCACATCCAGCACTACCCGCTGGCCACCTTGTTCCAGATGGTCGGCAGCTATCGCGCCTTCAGCGACGGTCCGCCCTGGGGCGGGATGCCGCCGCTGACCGAACTGGTGCTGATCGGCCCGCGCAGCGGCTTCGACGCCGAGGCGCTGAAGGCCAGGCTGGACGCCTGTCTGGCGCCAGACGCCGAAGCCGGCGCCTGATCAGTGGCGCGTCTGCTGCGCCAGTTCCTCGCGCATGTGCCGGCGTGCGTAGCTGATCAGATAGAACGCCATGCCGATGATGAAGAAGATCACGCCGGCGCTCATCAGGCCGACATCGGTGGTGAAGAAATCGACGAACAGTTTCATCGCATTCTCCCGCTAGCGGCGTTGCGAAAGGCAACCGGGTTAGTCCAGCACCGCGATCGCTTGCTGGCGCTGATGATCATCAATGAGCCTCTCGCCGCTTCATGCTAGCCGCCACGCCGCAAACGCCTTGCGCCCCAGATCCTGCGCGGCCGGCATGGCATTCGTCTTGCGCTGCCGACCTCGGTAGAATCACGGCCTCCGGTATTGTTTTCGACAGCTGAGTTTTTCATGGATCGTTGGCGTCACTAGAAACGGCAAGCCCCCGACGCGCCCTGCGGCGCGCCCGGCCCATGGGGGCATCTGGTCTGCAATCCCGTTTCAATCCCTTTTTTGGAAGTGACCCATGCTGCTGATGATCGACAACTACGATTCCTTCACCTACAACCTCGTGCAGTATTTCGGCGAGCTGGGCGTGGAGGTTCAGGTACACCGCAATGACCAGATCACGGTCGAGGCGGTGGCCGCGAAGAATCCCCGCCACATCGTGCTCTCGCCGGGACCCTGCACGCCCAACGAGGCCGGCATCTGTCTGCCGCTGATCGCGCAGCTCAAGGGCCGCTTTCCCATACTCGGCGTGTGCCTGGGCCATCAGTCCATCGGCCAGGCCTTCGGCGGCGTGGTCAAGCGGGCGCGCGAGGTGATGCACGGCAAGACCAGCGATATCCATCACCGCGATGGCGGTGTGTTCCAGGGCCTGCCTTCACCGTATCGCGCCACGCGCTATCACTCGCTGGTGGTGGAGAAGGAAAGCCTGCCGGACTGCTTCGAGATCACCGCCTGGACCCAGCATGCCGACGGCAGCATGGACGAGATCATGGGCCTCAAGCACAGGACCCTGGCCATCGAGGGCGTGCAGTTTCACCCCGAGTCCATCCTCACCGAGCACGGCCATCAGCTGCTGAAGAATTTCCTGGAGCGTTACTGATGAGCCTCACGCCACAGGCCGCGCTGCAGCGGGTCATCGAGCATCGCGAGATCTTTCATGACGAGATGATCGGCCTGATGCGGCAGATCATGACCGGCGAGGTCTCGCCGGTGATGATTGCCGCGATTCTCACCGGCCTGCGCGTGAAGAAGGAAACCGTGGGTGAGCTGGCCGCCGCTGCGCAGGTGATGCGCGAGCTGATGCGGCCGGTGGCGGTGGCGCCGCATCCGCATTTCATCGATATCGTCGGCACCGGCGGTGATGGCGCGCACAGCTTCAACATCTCCACGGCTTCGATGTTCGTGGCGGCCGCCGCAGGCTGCCGCATCGCCAAGCATGGCAATCGCAGCGTCTCCAGCAAGTCCGGCAGCGCCGATGTGCTCGAAGCCCTGGGCGCGGTCATCGATCTGCAGCCCGAGCAGGTCGCGGCCTGCATCGAGGCCTGCGGCATCGGTTTCATGTTCGCGCCCAATCATCATCCGGCGATGAAGGCGGTGGCGCCGGTGCGCAAGGAGATGGGCGTGCGCACCATGTTCAACATCCTGGGGCCGCTGACCAATCCGGCCGGCGCGCCGAACATTCTCATGGGCGTGTTCCATCCCGATCTGGTCGGCATCCAGATCCGTGTGCTGCAGCGCCTGGGCGCGCGCAATGCCCTGGTGGTCTGGGGCAAGGACGGCATGGACGAGATCACCCTGGGCGCCGCGACCCTGGTGGGCGAGCTGCGCGAAGGCGAGCTGCGCGAATACGAAATCCATCCCGAGGAGCTGGGCCTGCGCATGGCCGGCAGCCAGCAGCTGCGCGTGGCCGATGCGGCGGAGTCGAAGGCGCGTCTGCTCGAAGCCCTGAACAATCAGGACGGCGTGGCGCGCGAGATCGTGGTGCTCAACGCCGGCGCGGCGATTTACGCGGCGCGGCGCGCCGACTCGATTGCGCAGGGCATGGCGCTGGCGCGCGAGGCCATCGCCTCCGGCGCGGCGCGCCAGCGGCTCGATGCCTTCGTCGCCACCACTCAGCTCATCAAGGCAGGCTCATGAGCAAGGCCGATATCCTCGACACCATTCTCGAACGCAAGCGCGTCGAGATCGATCTGCTGGCCCGGCGCTATACGCGCGGCGAGCTGGAAACCCTGGCGCGCGCGGCGCCGGCGCCGCGCGGCTTCATCCGCGCGCTGCAGGCCCGGCTCGCAGCCGGCGGCGCCGGCGTGATTGCCGAGATCAAGCGGGCCTCGCCCAGCAAGGGCCTGATCCGCGAGGACTTCGATCCGGCCTGGCTGGCGCGCCAGTACGAATCCGGCGGTGCGGCCTGCCTGTCGGTGCTGACCGATGAAAAATTCTTTCAGGGCCACAACGCCTTTCTGGTGCAGGCGCGCGCCGCCTGCAGCCTGCCGGCGATCCGCAAGGATTTTCTGATCGACGAGACGCAGATCATCGAAGCGCGTGCCATCGGTGCCGATGCGGTGCTGCTGATTGCGGCGGCGCTGGAGCCCGCAAGGCTCAAGGCGCTCTACGACTGCGCGCGGCACTGGCAGCTGGATGTGCTGGTGGAAATCCACGACGGCGAGGAGCTGGAGCAGGTGCTGTCGGCGGGTCTGGGCGAGGGCTGGTTGCTGGGCATCAACAACCGCAATCTGCGCACGTTTGCCACCAGCCTGGACGCCACGCTGGATCTGCTGCCGAGACTGCCGGCCCAGCTGCCGGTGGTCACCGAAAGCGGCATCGGCAGCGCCGCCGATGTCGCGCACATGCGCGCGCACGGCGTGCAGATGTTTCTGGTCGGCGAATCCCTGATGCGTCAGGAGCGGCCGGGCGCCGCGCTGCGTGCGCTGATCGCCTGAGGGCGGCTCAGGCGCCCGGCTTGCGGACGCCCAGGATCAGGATGCTGCGGCCCTTGCTGCTCACCGTGCCTTGCTCTTCCAGGCGCTTGAGCACGCGGCCGGCCATTTCCCGCGAACAGCCCACCAGCCGCGCCAGCTCCTGACGGCTGGTCTTGATCAGGGTGCCTTTCTCATGCGGCTGCGCGTCGCGTTTTTTCGACAGGTTCAGCAGGGTGCGCGCCATGCGTCCGGTGACGTCCAGGAAGGTCAGATCGACCAGGCGGCCGGTGGTGTCGCGCAGGCGGTTGGCCAGCTGTCCGGCGAGATCGAACATGATGTCCGGATAGCGCTTGGTGAAATCCAGAAAGGCCTGATAGCCCATCTCCGCCGCCAGCGTCGGCGCGCGGGTGCGCACGATGGCGGTGCGCGACTCCTGCTCCGGGAACAGGCAGAGCTCGCCGAAGAATTCGCCCGGCCCCAGATAGGCCAGCACGATCTCGCGGCCATGCTGATCCTCCAGCAGCACGCTGACCGAACCTTCGAGAATCAGGTACAGCGACTGCGGCGGATCGCCGGCGTGAATCACCGTGTGCCGCGGCGAAAAGCTGCGTTTGTGAGCCTGCTGGGCAAAAGCCTGCACGGCCGGTTTGGTCAGCATTGGGGAAAGCTCCCTGACGGCGATTTACCCGCCTTCGTCTTATTCGTGGAAAATATCACACCAGTTACCTGAAGATTTGTGGAGCGCTTTCGTGAAAGCCCGCGTCAAGTGGTCGGAAAATGCCAGTTTCATTGCCGAGAGCGGCAGCGGTCATGCCGTGGTGATCGACGGTCCGCCGGAAATCGGCGGCCGCAATCTGGGCCCGCGTCCCATGGAGCTGGTGCTGATGGGCGTCGGCGCCTGCTCCTCGGTGGACGTGCACCTGATTCTGAAAAAGGCGCGGCAGAAGGTGACGGACTGCTGGGTGGAGCTGGAGGCCGAACGCGCCGAAACCGAGCCCAAGGTGTTCACCGCCATCCGCATGCACTTCGTGGTCACCGGGCGGGGGCTGTCGGAAAACCACGTACGCCGCGCGGTGGAGCTGTCGGCGGAAAAATACTGCTCGGCCTCGATCATGCTGAGCCGTGGCGGCGTGGCCATCAGCCACTCCTACGAGATTCGCGAAGCGGAATAAGCCGCCCGGAACCGCCCGGCGGCGATGTCACGCATTTGCCGTCGTTTTACCGCATAATCCGCCGCTTCAAAACGGGCCGGCCTGGTGCCGGCCCTGTGGCATTCGCTGACAAGGATGGGAGTACTGCATTGGCCAAGGCCAAGCCGAAACGCACGGACAATCCGAAGCTCAAGCTCTTGGGCTTCAACAATCTGACCAAGTCGCTGTCGTTCAACATCTACGACATCTGCTATGCGCGCAGCAAACAGCATCAGCAGGAGTACATCGAGTACATCGACGAGGCTTATAACGCCGAGCGCCTGACCGCCATCCTCACCGAGGTGGCGCGCATCATCGGTGCCAACATCCTCAACATCGCGCGCCAGGACTACGATCCGCAGGGCGCCTCGGTGACCATGCTGATTTCGGAAGGCCATCACGACGGCCTGCCGACGCCGGGCAAGAAGAAGGGCGACAAGGACTCCGTGGTCGCGCACCTGGACAAGTCGCACATCACCGTGCACACCTATCCGGAGACGCATCCCGACAACGGCATCTCCACCTTCCGCGCCGATATCGACGTCTCCACCTGCGGCAAGATTTCGCCGCTGAAGGCCTTGAACTATCTGATCAAGTCCTTCGAGTCGGACATCGTGGTGATGGACTACCGCGTGCGCGGCTTCACCCGCAATGTGCGCGGCGCCAAGCACTTCATCGACCACTCGGTGGAGTCGATCCAGGACTTCCTGAGCGCGGACATCAAGGACCGCTATCAGATGATCGACGTCAACGTCTATCAGGAGTTCATCTTCCACACCAAGATGCGCCTGAAGGAACTGGATCTGGACACCTATCTGTTCGGCGAAGGCGTCACCGAGCTGCCGCCGCGCGAAGCCAAGAAAATCCGCGAGAACGTGAACCACGAGATCAGCGAAATCTTCTATGGCATGAACATTTCGCGCTGAGCGCCACACGCGGGTGAGGGTTGTCAGGGGCCGCCGAGTGCGGCCCTTTTTCTTGCGCGGTGTGCAGGCTTTTCAAGAAGCGTGCAAAGGCGCAAAAAGGCTTCACGGGGCGCTGGCCACGCGGACGGCACGGCTCCGGATCAGCAGCAGGCCCGAATCTTCAGCTGCGCCTCTGCGTCCTTTGCGTGATTCTTGAACGCTTTTCTAGATCCGGTACGCGCCGAACTTCATCACCCTGGCCACCTGCCGCATCAGGCCGCGCACGGGGGCGGGCAGGGGGGCGCCGCCGGCTTCGCGGGCCTGCGCGCCGTGGCGTTCTTCGTCGGCGCGCATGGTTTCGAGAATCGCGCGGTCGCGCTGATCATCCTGCGGCAGCTGCGCCAGATGCTCGCTCAGGTGTTCGGAAACCTGCTTCTCGGTTTCGTCGACGAAACCCAGGCTGACGCGGTCACCGGCGGCGCCGGCCAGCGCGCCGATGGCAAAGGAGCCGGCGTACCACAGCGGCTGGAGCTTGCTGGGGCCGTCGCCCAGCTCGCGCAGACGTTCCTCGCACCAGCGCAGATGATCCTGCTCCTCGCGCGCGGCGGCGAGCAGCTGCTGGCGGGTGGCGGGATTGCGCGCGGTAAGCGCCTGGCCCTGGTACAGGGCCTGTGCGGCGACTTCGCCGGCGTGGTTCACGCGCATCAGCCCGGCGATATGCCGGCGCTGGCTTTCGTCCAGCTCGGTTTCCGGCTGCGCGCCGCCGGGATTGCCGCGTGCGCTGCTCTGCGCGCCGGCCAGGGTGGCCAGGCCACGGCCCAGCAGCGACAGCAGGGGATCGACGGGGCGATACTCGCGTTTCATATCCCGATTCTACGACGAAGCCCGGCAGGCGCAGGAGGCCCGAGTGATCCGCGAGATTCTGAAGATGGGCGATGCCCGCCTGCTGCGGGTTGCGCCGCCAGTGCCGGCGGCGCTGATCGGCAGCCCCGAGCTGCAAGGCCTGCTGGCGGACATGTTCGAGACCATGCAGGCGGCCGGCGGCGTGGGCCTGGCGGCGCCGCAGATCGGCGAGAACCTGCAGCTGGTGATCTTCGGCTTCGAGCGCAGCGCGCGCTACCCGGACGCCCCCGCCGTGCCGCAGACGGTGCTGCTCAATCCCGTGATCGAGCCCCTGGATAGCGAGATGCAGGAGGACTGGGAAGGCTGCCTCTCGGTGCCGGGCCTGCGCGGCAAGGTGCCGCGTCATATGCGCATCCGCTATCGCGGCCTGGACCCGCAGGGCGGCGCCATCGAGCGCATCGCCGAGGGCTTTCACGCCCGCGTCGTGCAGCATGAATGCGACCATCTGCTCGGGCGCCTGTATCCTTCGCGCATCCGCGACTTTTCCCAGTTCGGCTACACCGAGGTGCTGTTCCCGGGCCTCGATGCCAGCCGCGACGAGTGAATCCCCAAGCATGCAACTTCGTGCCCCACAGCTGTCCGCGCATCTGGCCAAGACCCTGGCGCCGATCTACCTGATCGCCGGCGAGGAACCGCTGCTCATCGAGGAGGCCCTGGATGCGATCCGCGCCGCCGCGCGCCGGCAGGGCTATGAGGAGCGCGAGGTGCTCAACCCCGAGCGCGGCTTCGACTGGCAGAAGCTGGCCGATGCCTGCGCCAGCCTGTCCTTGTTCGCCAGCCGCCGCCTGATCGAGGTGCGCATGGCCACCGGCCCCGACGATGGCGGCCGCAAGATGCTGCTGGAGATCGCGCAGAAACCGCCGCAGGACGTGCTGCTGCTGGTGATCTGCGGCGCGCTCGACACCCGTGCCCGCGAGGCCAGCTGGTACAAGGCCCTGGACAATGCCGGCGCCAGTCTCTACGTCTGGCCGGTGAAGACCAGCGAATTCCTGCCCTGGCTGCAGGAGCGTCTGCACAGCGCCGGCGTGCAGGCCGATGCCGAGGCCGTGCGCCTGCTCGCCGAGCGCACCGAGGGCAATCTGCTGGCGGCGGCGCAGGACGTGGCCAAGCTCAAGCTGCTGTTTCCGGACCAGCGCGTCAGCGTGGAGGATCTCTCCGGCGCGGTGGCCGACAGTGCGCGCTTCGAGGCCTTTGATCTCAACGAGCGCGTGCTCGCCGGCGATGCGCAGGGCGCGGTGCGCAGCCTGCAGCGCCTGCGCGAGGAAGGCTATGCGCCCCTGGAGATTCTAGGCGCCCTGGTCTGGTGTCTGCGCTCGCTGGCGCGCGCCGCAATCCAGCTGCCGCGCCTGCGCGAGCCCTCTGCCGCGCTCGATGCCGCCGGGGTACGGCGCTTCCAGCAGGCGCAGTACCTCAAGGCCCTGCCGCGCGTACGGCCGGCCGAGGGTCTGGCCTGGATGGCGCGGGCCGCGCAGATCGACCAGATGGTCAAAACCGGCCAGGAGGCGGCCGCCTGGGAAGAATTGCTAACATTGGTGCTCGCCGCCAGCGGGGCGGCGCCGCGCCGCAGCCCGGCCCGGTCCCCCAATCACGCCTAGAACGAGCATGAGTTCGGCTGCCAGCAAGACCACCCGCGTCAAAGCGGACAATATCGTTGCCTACATGCAGGATCGCGGCGCGCGTGCGCGCGCGGCTGCGCGTGGCATCGCCCGCGCCGACACCGGCACCAAGAACGCCGCGCTGTTCGCCCTGGCGCAGGCCATCGTCGATGAGCGCAAGGCGCTGCTGGAGGCCAATGCCCAGGACCTGCGTGAAGGCCGCGCCAACAAGCTCGACGAGTCCCTGCTGGATCGTCTGGAGCTGAACGACAAGCGCATCGAGGCCATGGCCGAGGGCGTGCGCGAAGTCGCCAATCTGCCCGACCCGGTGGGCGAGATCACCGACATGAAGCTGCGGCCTTCCGGCATCCAGGTCGGACGCATGCGCGTGCCCCTGGGCGTGGTGGGCATCATTTACGAATCGCGGCCGAACGTGACCGCCGACGCCGCGGCGCTGTGCCTGAAGTCGGGCAATGCCGCGATCCTGCGCGGCGGCTCCGAGGCGCTGCGTTCCAATCTGGCCATTGCGCGCTGCCTGGAACGCGCGCTCACCGACGCCGGCCTGAGCCGCGACGTGGTGCAGGTGCTGGACAACACCGACCGTCGCGCGGTCAGCGAGATGGTGGCCATGCCGCAGTACGTGGACGTGATCATCCCGCGCGGTGGCAAGGGCCTGGTGGCGGCGGTTTCGCAGGCCGCGCGCGTGCCGGTGATCAAGCATCTGGACGGCATCTGCCATGTCTACATCGACGCCGAGGCCGATCTGGAAAAAGCGGTGGCGGTGGCGGTGAACGCCAAGACCCAGCGCTACGGCACCTGCAACACCATGGAAACCCTGCTGGTGGATCAGGCCATCGCCGCGCGCGTGCTGCCGACCCTGGCCGAGATCTACACCGAAGCCGGTGTCGAGCTGCGCGGCTGCGAGGCCACGCGCAAGATCCTGCTGGAAGCCAAGCCGGCCAGCGAGGAAGACTGGCACACCGAATACCTGGCGCCGATTCTCTCGATCCGCGTGGTCAGCGGCCTGGATCAGGCCATCGATCACATCGAGACTTACGGCTCGCATCACACCGACGCCATCGTCAGCGAGAACTACACGAAGATCCGCCGCTTCCTGCGTGAGGTGGATTCCTCCTCGGTGATGGTCAATGCCTCGACGCGCTTCGCCGACGGCTACGAATACGGCCTGGGCGCCGAGATCGGCATCAGCACCGACAAATTCCACGCCCGCGGCCCCGTGGGCCTGGAAGGCCTGACCTCGCTCAAGTGGGTGGTGCTGGGTGACGGCAGTGTGCGCTGAGGCGCCTGAGGCGCAACGCCAGGTGGTCGGCGCGCGCGCTTCTGGCCCGTCTGTCGCCGGCATGCGTCCCCCTGCTGCACCAGCTGGCGTTCACGCCTCACGATGCTGAAAGCAATCGGCGTCTTCGGCGGTGCCTTCGCGCCCTTGCACAATGCCCATCTGCGTGTTGCCATCGAGGCGCGGGAGCGCCTGGACCTCACGCAGGTGCGGCTGATTCCCACGGCGCGCGCCCCGCACCGGCCGGATTCGCGGGTCTCGCCGCAGCGGCGTCTGGAATGGCTGCGCGCCGCCACCCGTCGCGAGAAGGGCCTGGTGGTGGACGATCGCGAGCTGCGCCGTGACGGTGTGTCTTGGACGGTCGATACCCTGGAAGAACTGAAAAGCGAGTTTCCCAAGGCCGCGCTGGTGCTGCTGATGGGCGCCGATGCCTTCGAGCATTTCCATGAATGGCGCAACTGGCGGCGGATTCTGGAGCTGGCGCATGTGGCGGTGATCAGCCGGCCCGGCGCCGAGCCCGAGCCCAGCGTCGAGGCCGCCGAGCTGCTGGCCACGCGTCGCGCCGAGAGCGCCGCCGTGCTGCATGAACAGCCGGCCGGCTGGTGGCTGCCCCTGGAGATGCCGGCCCTGGACATCTCCTCCACGCGCATCCGCCGCCTGCTCAAGCTGCACCGTTCGGTACGCGGTCTGGTGCCGGATGCGATACTGAACATGATGACCGCTGCGGACCTCGCAGCCCTGACCCAGGACAACGATGCGACCAAGCACTAAGAAAACGGCCAAGACCAGCGCCAAGCTGGAACCTCTGGCGCAGCTGGCGCTGGAAGCGCTGGAAGACGTCAAGGGCCAGGACATTCTGGTGCTGGACGTGCAGCCGCTGACCACGGTCACCGACACCATGATCATCTGCACCGGCACCTCCAACCGCCATGTGAAGTCGCTGGCGCAGAGCGTGGCGGAGAAGGCCAAGCACAGCGGTCATCAGCCCCTGGGCATCGAAGGCCAGGATCAGGGCGAGTGGGTGCTGGTGGATCTGGGCGGCGTGGTCGTGCACGTGATGCAGGCCCAGGCGCGCGCCTTCTATCAGCTGGAAAAACTCTGGACGCCGCCGGAGCCGGTGGACGAGCCCGTCGCCAAGCCGGTGAAGGCCGCCAAGCCGCGCAAGGCACCGGCCAAGAAGGCCGTGAAGAAGGCTGCCAAGAAGACCGCCGGCAAGACCAAGTCCGCGCCGCGCAAGGCGCCGGCCAAGAAGCGCAGCTAGCGCGAGGTTCACCGGATGCGCATCCGGCTGCTCGCGGTCGGCACGCGCATGCCGGACTGGATCGAGAAAGGCTACAGGGATTACGCGCAGCGCCTGCCGCACGAGTGCCGGCTGGAGCTGACCGAGATCGAACCCGCGCAACGCGGCAAGAACAGCGATCTGGCGCGCGCCAAGCAGCAGGAAGGTGAGCGCCTGCTCAAGGCCTTGCCGCGTGACGCGCTGGTGATCGTGCTCGACGAACACGGCCGCGAACTCGCCAGCACCGACTGGGCGCGCGAACTGGGCGTGTGGATGCAGTCCGGGCGCGATACCTGCCTGCTGATCGGCGGCGCCGACGGCCACGCGCCCGAGGTGCTGGCGCGCGCCGATGCACGCTGGAGTCTGTCCAAGCTCACGCTGCCGCACGCCCTGGTGCGCGTGCTGATTGCCGAGCAGCTGTTCCGCGCCTGGAGCCTGCGCGTGAACCATCCGTATCACCGCGCCTGAGCGGACCCGTGTCCGCTCGGCATTCGCACCCGCCCCGCGCCTTCGAAGCCCTGCGGCATCCCGGCTTTCGCCGCTTTCTGGCGATCAATTCGCTGGCGATGGCCGCCGACAATGTCGAGCATGTGATCAGCTACTGGGTGCTGTTCCAGAAATTCCACTCGCCCGCGCTCGGTGGTTTTGCGGTGATCGCGCACTGGGTGCCTTACCTGCTGTTCTCGGTGTGGTCGGGCGCGCTGGCGGACCGTTTCGATCCACGCCGTCTGATCCAGATCGGCATGCTGATCTTCATCGCGGTGTCGCTGAGCTGGGGCCTGCTGTTCGCCTTCGACGTGCTGCAGATCTGGCATGCGGTGGTCTTGCTGATCCTGCATGGCATCGCGGGCGTGTTCTGGACCACGCCCAGCCAGGTGCTGCTGCACGACGTCGTCCAGCCCGCGCAGCTGCCCAGCGCCGTGCGTCTGAATGCCACCGGCCGTTATCTGGGCATGCTCTGCGGTCCGGCCCTGGGCAGCGGTCTGCTCTTGCTGCTGGGGCCGGCCAAGGGCATCTTCGTCAATGCGCTGATTTACCTGCCGGCGCTGCTCTGGCTGTGGCATGCGCCTTATGGTCCGAAATTCCGCAGCGGCGCCGTGGCCCGGCGCGCGGTGCGCGGCCTGGCTGACATCCTGAGCACCGCGCGCGAGATCGTCGCGCATCCGGTGATTCTGGCCATGACCCTGCTCGCCGGTGGCGCGGCGTTTCTGATCGGCAACGCCTATCAGGCGCAGATGCCCGGCTTTGCCGAAGACCTGGGCCATGGTCACGCGGGTCTGGCTTACAGCGCGCTGCTGGGCGCCGATGCCTTCGGCGCGCTGTGCGCAGGGCTGTTGCTGGAACTGCGCGGCCTGCTGCCGCCGCGCGCCCGCACCGCGCTGCTGCTGGCCACGCTCTGGTGCTGCGGGCTGATTGTCTTCGCGCTGATGCCGAGCTATCCGCTGGCGCTGATCACGCTGTTCGTGGTCGGCTTTCTGGAGCTGTCCTTCAACTCGATGGCGCAGGCCCTGGTGCAGCTGGCGGCGCCCGAGGCGATCCGCGGCCGCGTGCTGGGCCTTTATGCGATGGCGGCGATGGGCATGCGCAGTTTCTCCGGTGTCAGCATCGGTCTGCTGGGCGCGGCCATCGGGGTGCATCAATCGCTGGCCGGCAGCGCGCTGGCGCTGCTGGCCCTGGTCCTGAGTCTGCTAGCGTTTACCCTGCGCGGCCGGCAGGCTTGAGTTCTGTTTCGGGAGTCTCATGCATGGCCTCATCTCCGCTCGCCTGGCTGCTGGCCGAACTGCCGCGTCTGCAGGAGCAGCAGATCATCGACGCCGACACCGCCGCGCGTCTGCGCGCGCATTACCTGGCCCAGGGGCGGGACGAGCGGCGCGTGGCGATTCCGCTCACCGCGCTGCTCGGCGTGCTGCTGGTGGGCGCGGGCGTGATTCTGCTGGTGGCGCAGGACTGGCAGCATTGGTCGGCGCCGCTGCGTCTGGGCGCGGCGGCCGTGCCGCTGCTGGCGGCGCTGGCGGCCTGCGCCTATGCGCTGCGGCACAGGCCGCAGTCGCGCTGGTGGCGCGAGGCCAGCGCCAGCTGCGCCGGTCTGGCGCTGGCGGCGTTTGTGGCACTGGCCGAGCACATCCTGCAGCGGCAGGACGCTGCGCATCTGCAGCTGCTGACGGTGTGGCTGGCGAGCCTGCCGCTGCTTTATCTGATGCGCGCCAGCCTGCTTGCGGCGCTGCTCGCGGGCCTGATGCTGTGGCTGCTGGCGGAGCTGCCCGAGAGCCTGCGACAGCCCTGGCAGGCGCTGCTCCTCTACGCCAGCCTCGCGCCGCAACTGATCTGGCTGCACCGGATCAAGGCGGCTGCCGAGCTGAGCCTGCTGTTCTCGCTGTGCGCCCTGCTGCTGGCTGCGGCGCTGAGTCTGAGCATGCGTCCGCTGCAGGCCTATGGCTGGCTCTGGTGCGCGCAGCTGGGCACGCTCTGGCTGCTGGCCGATGCACTCAGCGCTTCGCTGTCGGCGCTGCCCTGGCGACCGCTGCGCGCGGGCGGCGAATTGTTCTGGGCGGTGCCGGTGCTGGCCGCAGGCTATGCCGGCTTCTGGACGGCGCAGCCGGGCGCTGCGCTGGCGCAGGCCAATATCGTGCTGCAGCTGGCGCTGCCGCTGATCGCGCTGCTGGGCCTGCTCGCGCTGCGCCGCGGGCGCTGGCTGCAAGCCGCGCTGGCGCTGGCGCCGCTGCTGCTCGCGCTCCTGCAGGGACGGCCCGGTTGGCTGCCGGTCGGCGCGCTGGTGCTGCTGGCCAATGCCTATGCGCTGGCCATCGGCGTGGGCGCCATCATGCAAGGCCTGCGCACGCGCCAGCTGAGCGAGATCAGTGCCGGACTGACGCTGCTGGCGGCCCTGGTGCTGCTGCGCTTCTTCGGCAGCGACTGGCCCTTGCTGCTGCGCGGCCTGGCCTTCATCGGCGTCGGCCTGGGCTTTCTCGCCGCGCATGCCTGGCTGCGCCGGCATCTGGCCTGAGTCAGCAGGGATTGCGCCACAGCGCGCTGTGCACCTGCGTGGCACTCAGCGGTGCCAGCGTGGCGCCATCCAGCTGCACGACGGCGCTGCCATCGGTCTGGAAAACCAGATGCAGCTGATGACTGCCTGAGTTCAGCTCCAGCTCACCGGCCACCGGCACGCCGCTGCTGCTGTCGAACTGCAGCGCGCTGGGCGTGGCGACGCTGGCGCGTCCGCCGCTGCAGCCGGGCGTCTGGTATTGGTAGCTGCCGCTCAGGCTCAGCGCCACGCCGTTGTTCAGGGCGACGATGAAAGGCGCGCCATTGGGCCCGAACGTGTAGACGCGGCTGTCGTTCTGGCTGTCGCTGACGCGGGTCTGCAGCACGGCGCGGATGTCCTCGTCGCCATTGCTTTGCAGCTGCGTCTCCACCTCGCCGAGATAGCTGGCACTGAAGGAAGCACTGCTGCCGCCGCTGCTGACCGATACCATGCTGCTGTAGCTGCTGCTGCCGCTGCCCAGCAGCTGGTAATACAGGCGCGAGCCGTCGCCGGCGGCCGCCGTCGAAGCGCTTTCGATGCTGCCGTTCAAGGTTTCGCTTTCACTGCTGGCGCTGCCCAGGGGCTGCACACACTGCGCGTACTGCTTCTGCTCGCCGCTGACGCTGAGGGTCTGCGCGCCGAAGTAGCTGAAGTCGTGCGTGCCGGGCGCTGCCTGGCTGCTCACCGTGCCGCCGCCGCTGCAGCTGGACTGCTGCGCCGCCTTGGCGCCGCCGACGCTGCCCGCCGTGCTGCTGCTCGCGCTGCTGCCGTGGCCGGGCAGTTCGCCCAGGCGCTGCGCAGCCAGCTGCATCACCATCGCCAGCTCGCGTGCGGCGTCGCTGTCGCTGCCCAGGCTCAGGGCCTGGCTGTCGCCGCTGCTGCTGCTCGTGTCACCGCCACCACCACCGCAGGCAGCGAGGGGCAGCATCAGGCTCAGACAGAGGCGCAGGTGGAGGTGTTTCATGCCGCTAGGCTGCCTGCGCAGGCTTACGCGGCGCTTGCTCGCGGGTTACGTTTCCGGCTGCAGGCGCAGCGCCAGCTCGTACATGGCTTTCTTGCGCGCACCACTGATCTGTGCGGCCAGGCGTGCGGCGGTGGAGGCGGACAGGCCATCCGCCAGCAGCAGGCGCAGCACGCGCTCGCCCTCGGCCTGCTGCGTATCCACACCGGCATCGGCGGCGCCGGCAATCACCAGCACGAATTCACCACGGCTGCGATTGGCATCCTGTGCCAGCCAGGCTTTCAGCTCGGCGGCGCTGGCGCGATGGCTCTGCTCGTAGAGCTTGCTCAGCTCGCGCGCCAGGCACACCAGGCGTTCGGTGCCGAGCACGCTGACGATGTCGTCCACACAGTCGCCGATGCGGTGGCTGGATTCGTAGACGATCAGGGTGCGCGTCTCCGCGGCCAGCTGCTGCAGACGCTCGCGACGCGCGTTCGGCTTGGCCGGCAGAAAGCCTTCGAACACGAAGCGGTCCGAAGGCAGGCCCGCAATCGACAGCGCGGCAATCGCCGCGCAGGGACCGGGAATGGCGATCACCGGCAGCTGCGCCTCGCGCGCCGCGCGCACCAGGGCAAAACCCGGATCGGAAATCAGCGGCGTGCCGGCATCGGAGATCAGCGCCAGGGATTCGCCGGCGCGCAGGCGCGCGATCAGCTGTGCACAGATCGCGGTCTCGTTGTGCTCGTGCAAGGCGAGCAGGGGGCGCTGGATGCCGAAGTGCGCGAGCAGGCCGGCGCTGTTGCGGGTGTCCTCGGCGCAGATCGCGTCCACCTCGCCGAGCACCTGCTGCGCGCGCGGTGGGAAGTCCTGGAGATTGCCGATGGGCGTGGCCACCACGTAGAGATGGCCGGGCTGGACGGCGCGGCTCACGGCAGCCGCCGAAGTGGGCATGTCATACTGCGCATTATGCTGCGCAAAGCTCACACCGCCCAACTTGCGCTGGCGCTGCTGCCCTTGCTGGCCTGCGCCTGCGTCGCCTTTCCCCAGGAACCCAGCGCGCCACCGCCTGCGGCAACGCCGCGCGTGACGGTGAACACGCCGCCGCCGGCAGCGGCCGCGATGCCGCCGCGCGCCAGCGCCACGCCGGCCGCGCCCGTCACGGCACAGCCTGCTGCGCCGGCCACCGCCATGGGCAGCGGCATCGCCCTGCTGCTGCCGCTGAGCGGACAGTTCTCGGCCACTGCCGAGGCGGTGCGCGACGGTTTCATGAGCCAGTACTTCGCCGATGGCGCGCATCCGCCGCTCAAGCTCTACGACGTCGGGACCACTGCCGACGGCGCGCGCGCGGCCTATGCACGGGCCCTGGCCGAAGGCGCCGGCGTGGTGGTCGGGCCGCTGACCAGGGAAGGCGTGGCGAGTCTGGCCGGGCTCAACAGCACGGTGCCGGTGCTGGGCCTGAATTACCTGGATGCGAACACCGCGCTCAGCGGCCGCTTCTACCAGTTCGGACTGGCGCCGGAAGACGAGGCGCGCGCCGCCGCGCGACTGGCCTTGGCGCAGAACCAGCGCCGCGCGCTGGCGCTGGTGCCGGACAGCGAATGGGGCACACGCACGCTGGCGGCCTTCGACGCGGCGCTGCGCGCCGGCGGCGGGCAGGTGCTGCGCGTGCAGCGTTACGCGCAGGGCGTGAATGATCAGTCCAAGCTGATTGCCGAGCTGATGGGAGTGGCCGACAGCGAGGAGCGTCATCGTGCGATGACGCTGGTGCTGGGTGCCAAGAGCGAGTTCGAATCGCAGCGCCGCGCCGACGTCGATCTGGTGTTTCTCGGCGCGCGCGCGCAGGACGCGCGCCTGCTGGTGCCGCAGCTGCGCTTCAACCGCGCCGGCGATCTGCCGATCTACACCACGGCCCTGGTCTACGACGGCCAGAGCAATGCCGATCTCGCCGGCCTGCGCTTCTGCGACCAACCCTGGATGATCGAAACCGGCGAGGCGCGCGCCGCGCAGCGCAATGCCGTGGCCAGCCTGCCCAGCGCCAAGGCCTCGCCGCGGCTGTTTGCCCTGGGCCGCGATGCCTATGCCTTGTCCACCGGCCTGCTGCACGGCAGCCTGCGCGTGGGCGATGGCCTGGACGGTGCCAGCGGCCGTCTGGAATGGCAGGACCGCAGCGTCATCGGCCGCCAGCTCGATTGCGTGCAGATGGCCGCCGACGGCCTGCGGCCGCTGAATCCCTGAGCCGGCATGAAGGGCGCGGAGGCCGAAAGCGCCGCGCTGCGCTATCTGCAGGCGCAGGGCCTCAAGCTGATCGCGCGCAATGCGCGCTACCCGCTGGGCGAGCTGGATCTGGTGATGAGCCACAACCAGGTGCTGGTGATCGTGGAAGTGCGTTCGCGGCGCAGCTTGGGTTTTGCCAGTGCCCTGGAGTCGGTGGATTCCCGCAAGCAGGCGCGCATCCTGCGCGCCGCGCAGCTGTTCATCGTCGAACATCCGCACTATGCCAGCTGGCCGCTGCGCTTTGACGTGTTCGCCATCGACGATGGCAAGCCGCAGTGGCTGCAGAATGCCTTCGACGCCGGCTGAATCGCCAGGCACTACACTCGACGTCAGGACGATCCGAACCGTACAGAACCCATGAGCAAGGAACCCATGCAGCAACGTTTCCGTCAGCAGTTCGAGGCGAGCATCGCCGCCAAGCAGGCGGCGCTGGCGCAGATGCTGCCCGCCCTGGGACGCGGCGCGCAGCTGTTGATCGAAGCCCTGCGCGCGGACCACAAGCTGCTGGTCTGCGGCAACGGTGGTTCGGCGGCCGATGCGCAGCATTTCGCCGCCGAACTGAGCTGCCGCTTCGAGCGCGAGCGTCCCGGTCTGCCGGCGCTGGCGCTGACCGTCGATACCTCGACGCTCACCGCCATCGGCAATGACTACAGCTTCGAGCAGCTGTTCGCGCGGCAGGTGCAGGCCCTGGGCCGGCGCGGCGATGTGCTGCTGGCGATCTCCACCTCGGGCAATTCACCCAACGTGCTCAAGGCCATCGAAGTCGCGCAGGCGCAACAGATGCCGGTGCTGGCCTTCACCGGCCGCGACGGCGGCCAGATTGCGCGCCAGCTGCGCGAGAGCGATGTCGAGCTGCGCGTGCCCAGCAGGGTCACCGCGCGCATCCAGGAAGTGCACATCCTGCTGCTGCACTGTCTCTGCGATGCCATCGACCAGAGTCTGTTCCCGCAATGACACCGCTGCCCGAGGCCTTGCTGCCGGCACTGCGCGAGGCACTCGGCGCGGCGCAGGTCTTGAGTGATCCGGCGGATTGCCTGGCCTACAGTTACGACAATTCCAAACGCGTGGCGCTGCCGCAGGCGGTGGTGTTCGCGTCCTCGCATGAGCAGGTGCAGGCGGTGGTGCGGCACTGTTATGAGCTGCGCGTGCCGCTGACGGTGCGCGGGCGCGGCACCAATACCACCGGCGCCACCGTGCCGCTGGCCGGCGGCGTGGTGCTTTCGCTGGAACGCATGAACCGCATTCTGGAAATCTCGCCGGGTGATCGCCTGCTGCGCTGCGAGGCCGGCGTGCTCAACGGCGAGGTGCAGGCCGCCGCCGCCGCGCACGGCCTGTTCTGGGCGCCCGATCCCACCAGCGCCGCGTTCTCCACCGTGGGCGGCAACATCGGCTGCGGCGCCGGCGGGCCGCGCGCGGTGAAGTACGGCACCACGCGCGAGAACGTGCTGGGCCTGCGCGCCGTCAGTGGTGCGGGTGTCTCGCTGAAAACCGGCTGCATGACCACCAAGGGCGTGGTCGGCTACGACCTCACGCGCCTGCTGATCGGCAGCGAGGGCACGCTGGCCATCGTCACCGAAGCCACGCTCAAGCTGCTGCCCAGGCCGCGCGCGCAGCGCATGCTGCGCGCCTGCTACGCCGACATCGGCGCGGCGGCGCGCGCGGTGTCGCGGATCATGAATCAGCCGGAGACGCCCAGCGCCCTGGAGTTCATGGACGGCGAGGCGGTGCGTCTGGCGGAAGCCTATCAGCGCACCGGCGTGCCATCCGGCACCGGCGCGCTGCTGCTGATCGAAGTCGACGGCCACGAGCAGACCATCGGCTTTGCGCAGGTTGCCGTGCAGCAGGCCGCGCAGGGCGAGGGTCTGATCGAACTCAAGGCGGCGGGCAGCGCTGCCGAGGCCGAGGCGCTGTGGGCCTGCCGCAAGGCGCTGTCGCCCTCGCTGCGCAAGATCGCGCCGAAGAAGGTCAACGAAGACGTCGTGGTGCCGGTGACGCGCATTCCGGAACTGGTGGAGGGTCTGGCGCAGCTGGCGCGCAAGCACGCCATCCGCATCGTCAACTTCGGTCACGCCGGCAACGGCAATCTGCACACCAATCTGCTGGTCGATCCCGAGGACCCGGCGCAGATGCAGGCGGTGCAGGCCTGTCTGCGCGAGGTGTTCCGCCTGGTGCTGGACCTGGACGGCAGCCTGTCGGGCGAGCATGGCGTGGGCATCGACAAGCGCGACTTCGTCGGCTGGGAGATCGCCGCCGATACCCTGCGCGTCATGCACGACCTGAAGCGCAGTCTTGATCCTCACGGCATCCTCAATCCGGGCAAGACTTTGCCCTGAGTGCAGATCTTGATCTGCATTCAGGTCCGAGTCGGACGCAAACTCTAGGCTATGGTTCCGGTCAGCCCAGACACGGTTGCCCGCCATATCCAATAGGGAGCGACACCATGAACAAGCGGATTCTCGGGGCAGCCGCCCTGCTGCTGGCGGCCTGCTGGGGTACGGCGCAGGCCGGTGCCAGCGTTTCGATCAACGTCGACCAGCCCGGCGTCTTCGGCCAGATCAACATCGGCGGTTACAACCGTCGTCCGGAAGTGGTCTACGAGCAGCCGATGATCATCCAGCGTCCGGCGCGCTACGTGGAAGTCGAGCCGATCTATCTGCATGTGCCGGTGGTGCAGATCCGTTCCTGGCGCAGCTACTGCGGCCGCTACAATGCCTGCGGCCGGCCGGTGTATTTCGTGCGTGATGACTGGTATCGCCGCGAGTACGTGCCGCGCCGCATGCCGGCGCCGATCATCCCGATGCCGATGCAGCGCTTCGACAACCGCGGGCCTGCGCCTTACGGCGATGATCGGGGTCACCATCACAATCATCGTGACCACGATGATCGCGACTACGACCGCGGCCACGATTACCGTCGCTAAGACGGCGTTTGAAGCGTCTTGAAGCGGCGCGACCGGTAACGGTCGCGCCGTTTTTATTTCACCACGCGCAGGTTGGCGCGGCCCGGCTTGGGCGGCTGCGGCGGTTCGGGTTCCGGCTTGCCGGCGGGTGTGGCGGCTTCGGCCGTGGCGGTCTCCGGTTCGCCGAACATCGCGCCTTCGCCGTTTTCGCGCGCGAAGATCGCCAGCACGGCGCCGCTGGGAATCTGCACGTCGAAGGAGCGGCCGGCAAAGCGCGCGGAGAACCAGATCGGCTCGGAATGCAGATCCAGGCTCTGCACGGCCATCGGGCTGACGTTGAGCGTGATGCGACCGTCCTGCACGTATTCGCGCGGCACGATCACGCCGGGCTGGTCGGCGGCCACCAGCAGGTGCGGCGTGTAGCCGTTGTCGCAGCTCCAGTCGTAGATGGCGCGGATGAGATAGGGGCGGCGGGATTTGGCCATGGCGGCGTGACGAGGGTTTTCAGCTGAGCGCGGATTGTACGGCGGCGCGCGCCAGCACGCGCTGGGCATAGGCCAGCAAACCGGCATCGGCCGGTGGTTTGACGCCCAGGGCGCTGAGACTGGCGAAGATCGCGGCGAACGCGCAGTCGGCGAGATTGAAGTCCAGGCCCATGCACCAGCCGCGCGCGCCGAACAGGCGCCGGCTCGCCAGCAGGGCGTCCTGCAGCGCCTTGCGCGCCTGCTTGGCTTCCGGTGATTTGGGGGCGCTGCGGATCTGCGCGACGGCGCTGAACAACTCCTGTTCGATATGGCCCAGCAGCATGCGCAGGCGCGCACGCGCCGCCGGGTCCACCGGCATCAGCTTGGGATGCGGATAGCGCTCGTCCAGGTATTCGACCACCACGCGCGCCGGGTACAGCACCGTGTCGCGATCGGCGAGCGTCGGCAGCTGGCCGGTCGGATTGAGCAGCAGCAGATCCGGATGTGTCTGCTGCGCGCCGAGCAGCTGCACGCGCGCGCCATCCACTTCCTTCTCGGCGAGCACGATGCGCGCCCATAGCGAGGGCAGTTCATCGCGTGCGCAGAACAGCGTGAGACCGGCACGCGGGGCGGGCTTGCCCTCCATCACGTAACGGCTCTTGCCGGGCAGGGCCATGCTCAGTTTCGCCCGGCCCTAAACAAAACGGCGCCGTTCATGTGCCTAAGGCTCATGAACGGCGCCGGGTTCATCGCGGCTTAAAACTTAATGCACGTCGCGCCACCATTCGCGTTTCATCAGGTACGCGAGGATGGTGAACACGAACAGGAACAGCAGCACCTTGAAGCCGGTGGAGACACGCTGCGCGCGGCCCGGCTCGGCGGCATAGGCCATGAAGTTGGCCGTGTCGGCGACCCACTTCTGGTACTCCTCGGCGCTGAGCTTGCCCTGCGTCACGGCCTCGAACGGCGAGCCCTCGTGGTGCGCAGCCTCACCCTCATGCGCCGCAGTCTTTTCGACCTGCAGACCCTGCAGCTCCCAGAGCACGTTCGGCATCGAGGCGTTCGGCAGCACCAGGTTGTTGGTGCCCAGCGGACGCGAGCTGTCGACGTAGAAGCTCAGCAGGTAGCTGTAGACCCAGTCGGCGCCGCGATAGCGGGCTTCCAGCGTCAGATCCGGCGGCGGCTGGCCAAACCAGTTCTTGGCCGCGTCCGAAGGCATGGCCGAGAGGATGTGATCACCGACCTTGTCGGAGGTGAACATCAGGTTGGCCTTGAGCAGGTCTTCCGGAATCTGCAGGTCCTGCGCCATGCGGCTGTAGCGCAGATGGCGCATCGAATGGCAGCCCGAGCAGTAGCTCATGTAGTTGCGCGCGCCACGCTGCACCGACGCCAGGTTGCCGGTGTCCGGCGTGAAGCTGTAGGGCAGGGCGTGGGTGCTGGCCAGGGCCGGGCCCGCGACCAGGGCGGCGGTCGCCAGCAGCGCCTTGAGGCTGTTCTTGAGAATCGACTTAGTGGGCATCATGGGGCACCCGCTCCGGAACCGGCTTGGTTTTTTCGCGCTTGGTGTAGATCGGCATCAGCAGGAAGAACAGGAAGTACACCACCGTGCACAGCTGCGAAATCAGCGTGCCGGTGGGGCTCGGCGGCTGCATGCCGTAATAGTTGAGCAGCACGAAGCTGATCACGAAGGCGCCGACCCAGAGCTTGAAGATCGGACCCTTGTAGCGGATCGACTTCACCGGCGAGCGGTCCAGCCAGGGCAGGAAGAACAGGATCACCACCGCCGCGCCCATCACGATCACGCCCCAGATCTGCGTGCCGGCGAAGGACGGCGTGGCGCGCAACATGGCGTAGAAGGCACCGAAGTACCAGGCCGGGGTGATGTGCTCGGGCGTGGCCAGCGGGTTGGCCGGCGTGAAGTTCGGCTTCTCCAGGAAGTAGCCGCCGCCATCGGGCGCGAAGAACACGATGCCCAGGAAGATCATCAGGAACACGCCGACGCCGACCACGTCCTTCACCGTGTAGTACGGGTGGAAGGGGATGCCGTCGAGCGGGATGTGGGTGACCGGATCCTTGTGCTTCTTGATGTCGATGCCTTCCGGATTGTTCGAGCCCACTTCGTGCAGCGCGATCAGATGCGCGACGACCAGGCCGACCAGCACGAAGGGCAGGGCGATCACGTGGAAGGAGAACAGGCGGTTGAGCGTGGCGTCGGCCGGGATGAAGTCACCCTGGATCCAGATCACCAGGTCGGGGCCGATGAAGGGGATGGTGCCGAACAGGTTGATGATCACCTGCGCGCCCCAGAAGCTCATGTTGCCCCAGGGCAGCACGTAGCCGCAGAAGGCTTCCGCCATCAGTGCCAGGAAGATCAGGCAGCCGAAGATCCAGATCAGTTCGCGCGGCTTGCGGTGCGAGCCGTAGATCAGGCCGCGGAACATGTGCAGATAGACGACGATGAAGAACGCCGATGCGCCGGTGGAGTGCAGATAGCGCAGCACATTGCCCCAGGGCACGTCGCGCATGATGTACTCGACGCTGTCCCAGGCCTGTGCGGCGTCGGGCTTGTAATGCATCACCAGCCAGATGCCGGTGAGCAGCTGGTTGACCAGCACTAGCAGCGCCAGCGAGCCGAAGTAGTACCAGAAGTTGAAGTTCTTCGGCGCGTAGTATTCGGAGAGATGATCCTTCCACAGCTTGGTCAGCGGGAAGCGGTCATCGATCCAGCCGAGAAAACCGGTGGTCTTGTGCGGATTCGGAACGATGGCCATTACGCGGCTCCCTTGGGATCTTCACCGACGATGACCAGGGTGTCGCTGGCGAAATGGTACGGCGGAATCACCAGGTTCAGCGGTGCCGGCACGCCCTTGAAGACGCGGCCGGAGAGGTCGAACTTGGAACCGTGGCAGGGGCAGTAGAAGCCACCCTGCCAGTTGGGGTCGATATCCGGCGCCGGGTGATCCGGGCGGAAGGTGGGCGAGCAGCCCAGATGCGTGCAGGAGCCGATCATCACCGCCACTTCCGGCTTGATCGCGCGGGCCGCGCCCTTGATGTAGTCCGGCTGCTGCCTGGCTTCACTGTCGGGATCGAGCAGGCTGGGCGTGACCTTGTCCAGGCTGGCCAGCATCTCGGGGGTGCGCTTGATCACCCACACCGGCTTGCCGCGCCAGGCCACGGTGATCTTCTGACCCGCTTCCGCCGTGCTGATATCGATCGCCACCGGCGCGCCCAAAGCCTTTGCACGTTCGCTGGGTTTCAGCGATGCGAGAAACGGCCAAGCGGCTGCCACCACACCCGCACCGCCCACCACGGAGGTGGTCAGCGTCAGGAACCGGCGCCGGCCGGGATCCACGCCTTGATTGCTCATTCCAGAATGCCCCTTTGCAGAAGTTGGACCACTCCGCGACCCGATTGCCGTACCGGCCTTTAGGTATGTGTGGCCGCGAAACCGGGCAAGTATAACGGTGGCCTGACGCGCAAGTTAAGTGCTTGCTGAAGCGCTTGTTGCGCAATTGCAACGGCCTGCGGGGGTGGGCACGCCGGGGCGTGTCCTGCCATGACTCAAGTCAAGAGCCCGCGCAGCGCCGCGAAGCGCACCACCTCGGCGGTGTTGCGCAGACCCAGCTTTTCCATCATCCGCGCGCGGTGGTTTTCCGCGGTCTTCACGCCGATGTCGAGGATCTGCGCGATCTCCTTGGTGGTCTTGCCCTGGATCACCAGATGAAAGGCCTCGCGCTCGCGCGCGGTGAGGCTGGCGTAGGGATCGTCACCATGATCCCGCGAGCGATGCTGGCGCTCGGCCAGGGCCTTGGTCGCGCGCGGGCCGAAGTAGGAACGGCCGGCGTGGATGGCCTTGATCGCGGTCATCAGATCGGACACCGAGGTGTCCTTGTTGAGAAAGCCGTTGGCGCCGGCGCGCAGGATCGGCAGGATGTATTCGTCTTCCTCGTGCACGGTCAGCACCAGGGTGCGGGTGCCGGGCAGCTCGGCGCGCAGGCGCTTGACCAGCTCCAGGCCCGACATGCGCGGCATGGAGATATCGGTGACCACCACCTCCGGCGTGGTCTTCAGGGCCAGCGACAGCGCCTCGAAACCGTCGGCCGCCTGGGCCACCACCTGGCACTCGCCGGTTTCCTCCAGCATCGACACCAGACCTTGACGGACGATGGTGTGATCGTCGGCGAGCAGCAAACGGATGGGATTCATGATGGGTTCTGGTCCGGCTCGGCGTCGGGCGCATCGAGCGTGAGCGTGAGTTGCACCACGGTACCTTGCCCGGGGGCGGAAAGGATTTCAACGCGACCGCCGAACAGCTCGGCGCGGTCGCGCATGCCGCGCAGGCCGCTGCTGCCGGCGCTGCGTTCGGCCTGCGTCATCTGCGCGATCTCGAAACCCTGGCCGTCGTCCTCGATGCGCAGGATCAGCAGCATCGGCGCATGGCGGATGACGATGCGCGCATGGCTGGCGCCACTGTGGCGGATGACATTGGTCAGTGCCTCCTGGGTGACGCGGAACAGCAGGGTCTCCACGTCCGGATGCAGGCGCTGTTCCTCCAGGCCGGACTGCAGGCTGATGTGCAGGCCGGTGCGTTCGGAGAGATTGCGCGCCAGCCATTCCAGGGCCGCGTCCAGGCCCAGATCGTCGAGCAGGGTGGGGCGCAGCAGACGCGAGAGTTCGCGGGTGTCGCGCAGCGCGCCACGCGTCAGTTCCAGGGCGTCGTTGAGGCGATGCTGCAGGCCGAGATTGCTCGCGTCGCGCGCGTCGTCATGCAGCCGCTGCAGCTGATTGGCCAGGGCGGTGAGGGTCTGGCCCAGGCCATCGTGCAGATCGCGGGCCAGGCGGCGGCGCTCTTCCTCCTGTACGTGCCAGACCGATTTGGCCAGGGTGCGGAAGCGTTTTTCGCTGCGTACCACGGACTGCAGCAGGCGCTGGTTGTCGGCAGTCAGATCCCGGATCTGACGCAGCACCGTCTTGCGGAAGTCTTCAGCCTCGCCGCCGGACGCGCCCGCCGCCGGCTCGCGCGCCCCGGTCATCAGAATTCCGCGAGGTCGTAGGCCTGCAGCTGCGCCTGCAACTGGCTCAGCGCATAACGCTGGCAGCCGGCGGCCAGGGCCAGCGCGGCCTGACCGGCGAGGGCGTCGAGGATTTCCAGGTCCAGGGCCTTGAGCGGACGCGCGTCGGGCTTGCGCAGCAGGCACAGCGCGCCGCGCCGCGTCTCGTCGATGTCCAGGGGCAGGGCCAGGAACACCGCCGGCTCCTCGCTCTGCTGCTCGTCCAGCAGCTGGCCTTCGGCGCCGGCCAGGCCGCGGGCGCCGTCGAGCAGGGCGCGGTGCAGGCCGGCGGCGGACCAGCCGAACAGGGAGTCGAGCACGTCGTTATTACTGACGCGGTGCAGGGTGGCGATCTCCAGCACGCTGTCGTCGGTAAGCAGCAGCACGAAGCCGCCCTGCGCGCCGATCACGCCATAGGCCGAACGCAGGGTGTTGCGCAGGATCTCCTGCACGGTTTCATCGCTGGACACGGCAGCCAGGTCCAGCGGCGGCACGCCCAGGGTGGGCTGCACCGAGCGCAGACGGTGCACGACCGACTGCGGCGAGCCGACCACGCGCTGCGGGCGAAGCAGTTGTTGGTGCTTGGACAAGTGGCGCTCCCGAATATCAGGCCCCTTCGTCCCGTGCGGCCCCGGCCTGCAGGCCCCGGGTGCAGAGACGTTTACCTGGTGCCAGCTGGCAACGTTTCTGCCGGGTTTTTCGGAAATGCAGTGTAGCAGAAGGCTGCCGGCGCCTACTCGCTGCAGCGGCCGCAGCGGCCGCTCTTCGACAGGGAGCTGGCCGGCAGATAGGTGCCGCAGCGGCTGCAGCGCTGCATCGCCTCGAACTGCTCGGGGGATTCGGGCGGCGCTTTCCCGGCCAGCGGTTTGCGGCCATGCAGGTACAGGCGCCAGATGAAATACCCGGCCAGGGCCAGGAGCAGGAGTCGAAGCACGTTCATGCGCACATGCTACGCCGCGCCGGCGGCGGCCCGCCATATCGGCCAGGGCGGCGGCTTCAATTTTCCTTTATCGACGGCCTCAATTTTGCTTTACGTGCCGGCGCTGGGCGAAAATGTCGCGCGCTAAATTTAGCCCCCCAAAAACACGGTCTCTAAAGCATGAATCTCCACGAATATCAGGCAAAGGAAATTTTCGCCCGTTACGGCATCCCCGTACCGCAGGGTCAGCTGGCCTCCAGCCCGGAGCAGGCACGTGCCGCTGCCAAGCAGCTGGGCGGCGAAAAATTCGTCGTCAAGGCGCAGGTGCATGCCGGCGGTCGCGGCAAGGCCGGCGGCGTCAAGCTGGTCGAGGGTTTCGACGCGGTTGAGGAAACCGCCAAGAAGATGCTCGGCACCCAGCTGGTCACCAAGCAGACCGGCGCCGAAGGCCTGCCGGTGAACTCGGTGTACGTGGAGAAGCCCTCCGCCATCGCCCGCGAGCTCTACGTCTCCGCCGTGGTGGACCGCTCCAAGGAGCGCATCGTGTTCATGGCCTCCGCCGCCGGCGGCATGGACATCGAGGAAGTGGCCGAGCACACCCCGGAGAAGCTCAAGACCATCGCCGTGCATCCGGCCGCCGGTCTGCAGCCTTATCAGGCGCGCGAGCTGGGCTTCTTCATGGAGATGAGCAAGGAGCAGGTGGATCAGTTCACCAAGGTGCTCAGCGGCCTGTACCGCATCTTCACCGAGCTGGACGCGGCGCTGGTGGAAATCAACCCGCTGATCATCACCGGCGAGGGCAATGTGGTGGCCCTGGACGCCAAGCTCAACTTCGACTCCAACGCTCTGTATCGCCAGAAGGCGATCGCCGAGCAGCGCGACTACTCGCAGGAAGACGAGCGTGAGCGCGAAGCCTCCAAGTACGACCTCAACTACGTGACCCTGGAAGGCGACATCGGCTGTATGGTCAACGGCGCGGGTCTGGCCATGGCCACCATGGACATCGTCAAGCTGCACGGCGGCAAGCCCGCCAACTTCCTCGACGTCGGCGGCGGCACCACGGCCGAGAAGGTCACGGAAGCCTTCAAGCTCATCACCAAGAGCCCGGACGTCAAGGCGATCTTCATCAACATCTTCGGCGGCATCGTGCGCTGCGACCTGATCGCCGAGGGCATCATCACCGCCGTCAAGCAGATCGGCCTGAAGATTCCGGTGGTGGCACGTCTGCAGGGCACCAACATGGAGAAGGGACGCGAGATGCTGAAGGCCTCGGGCCTGAAGATCACGCCGGTGGAAGACCTCACCGAAGCGGCGCAGACCGTGGTCGCGCTTGCCAAGTCCGCCTGATTATCACGAGAACTCCATGAGCATCCTGATCAACAAGAACACCCGCGTCATCTGCCAGGGCTTCACCGGCAAGCAGGGCACCTTCCACTCCGAGCAGGCGATTGCCTACGGCACCAAGATGGTCGGCGGCGTCTCGCCGGGCAAGGGCGGTGGCAAGCATCTCAATCTGCCGGTGTTCAACACCGCGCATGACGCCGTCGCCGCCACCGGCGCCGAAGCGACCATGATCTACGTGCCGGCGCCGGGCGCCGCCGATGCGATCCTGGAAGCCGCCGACGCCGGCGTGAAGGTGATCATCTGCATCACCGAAGGCATCCCGGTCAACGACATGGTCAAGGTCAAGGCCACGCTGCGCTCGCAGTATCCGGGCGCGGTGCTGATCGGCCCCAACTGCCCGGGCGTGATCACGCCGGGCGAATGCAAGATCGGCATCATGCCGGGCCACATCCACAAGCCGGGCAAGATCGGCGTGGTCAGCCGCTCGGGCACGCTCACCTATGAAACCGTGCATCAGACCACGCAGAACGGTCTGGGCCAGTCCACCTGCGTGGGCATCGGCGGCGATCCGGTGCGCGGCCTGGGCTTCATCGAAGTGATCGAGCTGTTCGAGAAGGATCCGGCCACCGAAGGCATCATCATGGTCGGCGAGATCGGCGGCTCTTCCGAAGAAGAAGCGGCGGCCTACATCAAGCAGAACGTGAAGAAGCCGGTGGTCGCCTACATCGCGGGCGTCACCGCGCCGCCGGGCAAGCGCATGGGTCATGCCGGCGCCATCATCTCCGGTGGCAAGGGCACCGCCGACGAGAAGTTCGCGGCGCTGGAAGCGGCGGGCGTCAAGACCGTGCGTTCTCCCGCCGATCTGGGCGCGGCAATGCTCTCGCTGCTGTAAGCACATCGCAGCGCATTGCCCGACGGCGCCACGCCGCGGGCGATGCGGCTGCAAGATCAGGAAAACCCCGACGGCTGATGCCGTCGGGGTTTTTCTTTTGTGCGCCTTTTGATGGCGATCGTCATCACGGTTCTTTTACGCGCCACACGCCTGAAAAATTCACGCTATTGAAAGACCGTGATGGCATGAGGCTGTAAGCCAGGTGTCAAAAAACTGTCGCGACACGACGGTAAAACGCCTGTCGCCACAATCTCGAATCAGCTCACTGCTTTGCGTTTCCGTTAAGCGAAAATCTTACGCCGCTTGCCGGGCATTCCGCTTTTTTCACGAATCAATACGGCACTGTCTTTGCGAAGCAGCCAAGGATGCGGGCGCATGCGCCACGGTCGGTGCCTGCGGCGTGGGTGCGCGGCCAGTTCCCGCGCCAAGTGCGTCAGCAATCCCAATGGATACGATGAGCAATACCCTGACAGGACGTCGTCCGAGCTTCCATAGACCCCAAGGGCTCGGTGCCGACAAACTTGCCGGCATAGCGACGATGCTTGCGTGGAGAGAAAAAAGCGTCGCGGAGAGTCGGGTGGCTGCAGGCGACACACAGATCGCCACGGTCACGATCGCCGGGGGTTTTCTCTGCATGACGCAGACGCACGGGTCGTTGTTTGGGTTGCGCTTGTCTGATGGAAAAATAAAGAGAATATCGTTGCCGCTGCGCGCGGCGATGGGCGGGGTGCGAACATGAGCGCCATCCTCACGGCGCGCGAACTGCGCAAGCGCTATCGCGGCGTCACCGCGGTGGATGGCCTGAATCTCGACATCGAGGAAGGCAGCTGCCTGGGACTGCTCGGGCCCAATGGCGCCGGCAAGAGCACCACCATCGAAATGCTCGAAGGGCTGCTGCAGCCCAGCTCCGGTGAAATCCGCTTCCGCGGCCGGCCGCTGGATCAGCATTACCGCGAACGCGTCGGCATCCAGTTCCAGAACACCGCGCTGCAGGACTTTCTCACCGTGCGCGAGAACCTGCAGTTCTTCGCGGCGCTGTACAAGCGTCGCCGCAGTCTCGATGAGCTGATCGCCGGCTGTCATCTGGAGGAATATCTGGATCGCGATCATCGGCGGCTGTCCGGTGGCCAGCGACAGCGCATGTTGCTGGCGATCGCCCTCATCAATGATCCGGATCTGGTGTTTCTCGACGAGCCCACCACCGGTCTGGATCCGCAGGCGCGGCGCAACTTCTGGGAGCTGGTGCAGGACGTGCGCCGGCGCGGCAAGACCGTGCTGCTGACCACGCACTATATGGATGAGGCTTACGAGCTGTCCGACGACATCGCGATCATGGATCGCGGCCGCATCGTCGCGCGCGGCTCGCCGCAGCAGCTGCTCAGCGAACACTTCAGCGACAGCGTGCTGGAACTGCCGGCCGCCGAGATCAAGGGCCGCGAGCAGGAACTCAGTGCGGTGACGCGCGGTGACGCGGCGGAGATTCTCAGCGCCGACGTCAACAAGACCGTGCAGAAGCTGCTGGCCGCCGGCGTGTCGCTGGCGCAGCTCAAGATCCGTCCACGCACGCTGGAAGATCTGTTCATCAGTCTCACCGGCCGGGAGCTGCGCGCATGATCAAACGCTTCTGGGCCATGACCAAGGCGCGCCTGCTGGAAGTGGCGCGCGACCGCACCGCGATGTTCTGGCAGATGCTGTTCGTGCCGGCGCTGATCGCCGGTGTGGCCATCGTCATGTCGGGCGCGCCGCAGCCGCTGTTCACCGTCGGCGTGCTCGGCGATGCGCCGCTCACCAAGGCCACGCATCCCTTTCTCGGCGCCGAGGCCACGCGCTTCTATCACGAGCAGGATCAGACCGCCGGCCTCAACAAGCTGCGCCGGCAGAGTACCGATCTGCTGCTGGACCCGCGCAGCTCGCCGGCGCGTTACTGGATCAACACCGACTCCACCAAGGGCCGCATCCTGCAGTCGCTGCTGGTGCAGGCCGATCCCGGCGCGCAGCGTCAGGAAGTGGCGGGCGAGCCGATCCGCTATGCCGACTGGCTGGTGCCGGGCATGGTCGGCGTCAACATCATGTTCAGCAGTCTGCTGGGCATCGGCTATGTGATCGTGCGCTATCGCAAGACCGGTTATCTCAAGCGCCTCAACGGCACGCCGCTGCGCGCGGTGGAATTCGTCGGCGCGCAGCTGGCGGCCTGTCTGATTCTCACGGTGCTGATCAGCGCCGGCATCTACGCGCTGTGCAAGGTGGCGCTGCACCTGAGCATGGCCGGCAGCTATCTGAACCTGCTGCTGGTGGTGGTGGTGGGCGCGGCGGCGATGATTGCCATGAGCCTGCCGGTGGCGGCGCGCATCGCCAGCGAGGAAGTGGCCGCCGGCATTCTCAATCTGCTGGCCTGGCCGATGCTGCTGCTCTCCGGCGTGTTCTTCTCGCTCGATGCCGCGCCGGAAAGCGTGCGCGCACTGGGCCAGCTGTTCCCGCTCACGCACATGCTCAGCGCCGCCCGCGCCGTGATCATCGACGGCGCGGGATTCACCGACCTGCTGCAGCCGCTGGCCGTGATGCTGGCGATGACCGCGCTGTTTCTGGCGGTGGGTGCGGGACTGTTCCGATGGTCGCAGGAATGAGCGCGGCGACGGCGCGTGGCGCCGCAGCGCAGACACATGAATTGCTAATGACAAGGCTTGGGTGATCCCATGGGCATATCGAACTCCGAGCAAGTCTCCCCCACGCTCGCGGCGACGCGGCTGTTTGGCGGACTGGATCCCGGCCTGCTCGCGCTCACGCCTTTCGAGCATCCCGACCTGCCTTTGGCGCGTGCGCTGCGCCGGCATCGCCTGCCGGTGGTCATCGATCTGGGTCGCGTGCCGGAAGCGCAGAGCGCGCTGCTCGGCGCGCTGGCGCGCGAACGCGGCGCCGCCGCTTTCGGCCTGCGCATCCCCGAAGGCGTGTCGCTGGCCGCGCTCACGCCGCCGGCCGGTGTGGCGTTTCTGCTGATCGCCGAGGCGCCGGACACGCTGCCCGCCGCCTGGCGTGCGCTGCCGCTGATCGCCCAGGTCTGCTCGCTGGAAGAAGCCGAGCGCGCGGTGGCGCAGGGCGTCGCCGGTCTGGTCGGCAAGGGGCAGGAAAGCGGTGGACGCCAGGGCGCAGAGAGCAGCTTCGTGCTGCTGCAGCGTCTGCTGGAACGTTTCGGCAAGCAGCTGCCGGTGTGGTGCCAGGGCGGCATCGCGCTCAACAGCGCGGTGGCGGCCATGGCCGGTGGTGCCACCGGCGTGGTGCTGGACGCAGCGCTGGCGGCGCTGCCGGAAGCGACGCTGCCGGCGGAGATCAAGACCCAGCTGCTGAGCATGGACGGCAGCGAGGCACGGGTGATTGCCGGTCTGCAGGTTTATGCACGCGGCCAGCGCGAGGCCGCGCAGCTCGAAGCCCTGGACGCCGATCAGCTGCGCGCTGCGCAGGCGCGCGGTGAACTCTGGGCCATCGGCCAGGACGCCGCGCTGGCGCGTCTGGTGCTGGCCGAATGCGCCAATCTCGAAGCCCTGATCAACACCCTGCGCCTGCGCATTCCCGGCCAGCTGCGTCAGGCGCAGAGCCTGCGCGTGCTCGACGCCGGCAATGCCTGGGCGCGCTCGCATGGCACGCAGTGCGCGGTCGCGCAGGGGCCGATGACGCGTGTCACCGACACCGCCGAATTTGCCGAAGCGGTGGCGGTGGGCGGCGGTCTGCCCTTCCTGGCGCTGTCGCTGATGAAGGCCGATGCCTGCCGCAAGCTGATGGAAGACACGCGTGCGCGGGTCGGCGAACGGCCCTGGGGCGTGGGCGTGCTGGGCTTTGCGGCGCCGGAGATTCTCGATCCGCAGCTGGCCCTGGTGAAGGAACTCAAGCCCAGCGTGCTGCTGCTCGCCGGTGGCCGGCCCTCGCAGGCGCGGCCCTTCATCGAGGCCGGCATTCCCACTTATCTGCACGTGCCCTCGCCGGGCCTGCTCGATATCTTCTTGAAGGACGGCGCCACGCACTTCGTGTTCGAAGGCCGTGAATGCGGCGGTCACGTCGGTCCGCGCTACAGCTTCGTGCTCTGGGAGCAGGCGCTGGCGCAGCTGATGCAGCACAGCGCGCCGCAGCAGCTGCATGTGCTGTTTGCCGGCGGCATCCACGACGAGCGTTCGGCGGCGATGGTCGCGGCCCTGGCCGCGCCGCTGGCGGCGCGCGGCGCCAGGATCGGCGTACTGGCCGGCACCGCCTACATCACCACCGAAGAAGCGGTGCGCTGCGGCGCGGTGCTGGAAGGTTTCCAGCGCAAGGCGCTGGCCGGCGCGCATACCGACATCGTCGAAACCGCGCCGGGTCATGCGATCCGCTGCCTGCATTCCGGTTTCATGGATCTGTTCGCGCGCGAGAAAGCGCGGCTCAAGGACGCGGGAGTCGATCCGCGTGAAGCCGCCAAGCTGCTCGAAGCGCTCACCGTCGGCCGTCTGCGCATCGCCACCAAGGGCGTGGACTATGTCGATGGCCGCCTCGCGCCGGTGGCCGAGGCGGTTCAGGAGGCCGAAGGCATGTACATGATCGGCCAGATCATCGCGCTCAAGCGCGAGGTGATCGCGGTGGCCGAGCTGCACCGGCGGCTGTCGGCCGGTGCCAGCGCCTATCTGGATGCCCTGGATCTGCCCGCGCCGCCCGCGCCGCAAGCCGAGCCGATTGCGGTGGTGGGCATGGCCTGCCTGTATCCGGGCTCGCCGGATCTGGAAAGCTTCTGGGCCAATATTCTCGAAGGCCGCGATCTGGTGCGCGAGGTGCCGGCGGAACGCTGGAACCTGGCGCAGTACTACGGCGGCGCCGATGCGCCGGCCGACAAGAGCGTCAGCAAATGGGGCGGCTTCATCGATGACACGCCCTTTGATCCGCTGCAGTACGGCATTCCCCCGGCCTCGCTGGCGGCCATCGAACCGGTGCAGCTGCTGTCCCTGGAAATCACCCGGCAGGCGCTGAAAGACGCCGGCTACGAAGGCCGCTGGTTCGACCGCGAGAAGACCTCGGTGATCTTCGGTGCCGAGGCCGGCATGGACCTGGGCAACCAGTACAACTTCCGCAATCTCTACGGCCAGTACTGCGGCGAGCTGCCGCCGGCGCTGGCGCAGGCCCTGCCCAGTCTCACCGAGGATTCCTTCCCCGGCATGCTGGTCAATGTCATCGCCGGCCGCATCGCCAATCGGCTCGGCCTGGGCGGTGTGAACTACACCGTGACCTCGGCCTGCGCCAGCTCGCTCACCGCCATCGAACTCGCCGCCAAGGAACTGCGCGGCGGCAGCAGCGATATGGTGCTGGCCGGCGGTGCCGACTTCCACAACGGCATCAGCGATTTTCTGATGTTCTCCTCGGTGGGCGCGCTGTCCGCGCGCGGCCGCTGCCGCTCCTTCGATCACGAGGCCGACGGCATCTGCCTGGGCGAGGGCGTGGGCGTGGTGGTGCTCAAGCGTCTGGCCGATGCCGAGCGCGATGGTGATCGCATCTACGCGCTGCTCGACGGCATCGCCGGCTCCAGCGACGGCAAGGGCCTGGGCCTGACCGCGCCGCGCAAGGAAGGCCAGAAGCGCGCCCTGGAGCGCACTTACTGGCAGGCCGGCGCGCTGCCGGCCGAGATCGGTCTGGTGGAAGCGCACGGCACCGGCACGGTGGTGGGCGACCGCACCGAGCTCAAGACCCTGACCGAAGTGTTCAATGCCTACGGCGCGGTGCCGGGCCAGACCGGCCTGGGCTCGGTGAAGAGCCAGATCGGCCACACCAAGTGCGCGGCCGGTGTCGCCGGCTTCATCAAGGTGGCCAAGGCCCTGCATCACCGCGTGCTGCCGCCCACGCATCATGTGAGCAAGCCCAATCCCGGTTACGAGCGCGACAGCAGTCCCTTCCAGCTCAACCGCAAGCCGCTGCCCTGGAGCAGCGCGCAGACGCGCGGCGCGGTCAGCGCCTTCGGTTTCGGCGGCACCAATTTCCACGCCGTGCTCTCGGCCTATGAACCACAGCGCAGCGCGCTGGGCGCCGTGCAGCTGCCGGTGGAGTTGTTCGCGGTGCGCGGCGCCAGCCGTGGCGAAGCCCTGCAGCAGCTCAGTGTGCTGCGCGACTATCTGGCCAGCAGCGATGCCGCACTGGCGCTGCGCGATCTCGCCGCCACGCTCTGGCGCGGCGGCAGCGGCGCCGTGCAGCTGGCCTTCGTGGCGGCCAGCCGCGAGCAGCTGCAGCAGCGTCTCGCCGAGGCACTGCAGGACAAGCCGGCCAACGGCCCGGGCAGCGCCCTGCACTGGCGCGACGCCAAGGCGCCGGCCGGCAAGCTCGCCTTCCTGTATCCGGGCCAGGGCAGCCAGTACCCCGGCATGCTGCAGGACCTGTTCGTGTATTTCCCGGCGCTGCAGGCGGCCCTGGCCGGTGCACAGGAATACGCGCCGATCATCTGGCCGGCCACCGCCTACGACGAGGCCACGCGCGCCGCCCAGCAGCAGCGGCTCACCGACACCCGCAACACGCAGCCGGCCCTGGGCATCGTCGGTTATGCCGCCTATCAGTGGCTGACCGGCCTGGGCATCCGTCCCGACATGGCCGCCGGTCACAGCTACGGCGAGCTGGTGGCGCTGGCCACGGCCGGTGCGTTCGATGCCGCCACGCTCAGCGCGCTGTCGCGCGCCCGCGCCGAGGCGATTCTCGGTGCGCTGGGTGGTGGCGACAACGGCGCGATGGCCGCCGTGCGCCTGGACGCCGCCAGCCTGGGGCCGCTGCTCGCCGGCTTCCCCAATGTGGTGATGGCCAATCAGAACAGCCCGGTGCAGACCGTGATCTCCGGTCCCACCGCCGATGTCGAAGCCGCCTGCGCCTTCCTCGGTCAGCATGCCGTGGGCTACAAGCGCATCGACACCGACTGCGCCTTCCACTCGCCGCTCATGGCGGCGGCCGAGCAGCGCTATGCCGAAACCCTGCGCGCGCAGCCATTCGCGCCGCTGCAGTATCCGGTGTACTCCAACATCAGCGCCGCGCCGCATGCCGCCGATGACGCGCCGGCGCTGCGCGAGAGCCTGGCGCGGCACATCGTCAGCCCGGTGCGCTTCGTCGCCGAGATCGAACGCATGTACGCCGATGGCGCACGCGTGTTCGTGGAGCTGGGTCCGCGTCGCGTGCTCACCGGTCTGGTGGCGCGCATCCTCAAGGACCAGCCGCACAGCGCCCTGGCCCTGGACGGCGAGGAACGCGGTCTGGCCGGCAGCTTCGAGCTGTTGGCGCAGCTGGCCACGCTGCTGCCGGAATTCAATGCCGATGCCTTGTTCGAAGGCCGTGCCGCCACGCTGGATCTGAGCCAGCCGCGCAAGCTCGCCGCCACCACCTGGATGGTCAACGGCGGTCGCGCCTGGCCGCTCAAGGGCAAGCTGCCGGCCAATGCCGCGGCCGTGGTGCTGCAGCCGGTGATTGCGCCCGGCGCGCCGGCGACCGCGCCGACCCTGCTGCCGGCGCAGGCCGCGCAGGGCGATCAGGCCCTGGTGCATTACCTGTCCAATATGCGCGAGCTGGTGCATGCGCAGCGCGATGTGCTGCTCGGCTACTTCGGTGCGCCCGCGCCGCGTGCCACGGCGGTGACGCCCAGCTACGCGCCGCCTGCGGTCGCGGCTGCGGCCCTGCCGGCGCCGGTCGCCGCGCCGGCGGCCGCGCCCAGCGCCGCCTCGCATCGCGAGGTGCTGCTCAGGATCGTCAGCGAGCGCACCGGTTATCCGGTGGAAATGCTCGATCCGGATCTGGATCTGGAAGCCGATCTGTCCATCGATTCGATCAAGCGCATGGAAGTGATCGGCGAGCTGGCGCAGGCCCTGTCGCTGCGCAGCGCCATCGGGGCGCAGGCCGACGCCCTGCTCGAACAGCTCAGCGCCAAGAAGACGCTGCGCGCGATGCTCGCCTGGCTGGATGAGCGCGTGCCGGCCAGCGCAGTGCCGGCCAGCAAGGCGGCAGCGCCGGCGGCGCCCGGCGCGGTCGATCATCAGGCCGCGCTGCTGGAGATCGTCAGCCACAGCACCGGCTATCCCATCGAAGCCCTGGATCTGGACCTGGATCTGGAAGCCGATCTGTCCATCGATTCGATCAAGCGCGTGGAAGTGATCGGCGAGCTGGCGCAGCGGCTGTCGCTGCGCGGCCAGCTGGGCACGCAGGCCGATGTGCTGCTCGAACAGCTCAGCGCGCAGAAGACCTTGCGCGCGATGCTCGGCTGGCTGGCCGAGCGCCTGCCGGCGGCAGCGCCGGCCGCGCGCAGCGCCAGCCCCGCCGCCGCGGCCAGCACGCCGCCGCTGCGCGAGATCCTGCTGGAGATCATCAGTCAGAGCACCGGCTATCCGCCGGAAGCCCTGGATCTGGACCTGGACCTGGAAGCCGATCTCTCCATCGATTCGATCAAGCGTCTGGAAGTGGTCAATCAGCTCGCCACGCGTCTGAATCTGGACGGTGGCGGCAACAAGGATGCGCTGCTCGACAAGCTCGCCTCGCTCAAGACCCTGCGCGCGCTGCTCGAAGCGCTGGGGGCTGGCAGCGCGCCGGCGCCCGGCGTCGCCGCGCCGGTGGTGACGGTGAGCAGCGAGCCGGTGATTCCGCTGGAGCGCTATGTGCTGCGCCGTCAGCAGGTGCCGCCGGCGCAGCCCAGCGAGATCAGCCTCGCGGGCAAGAGCTTCCTGATCAGCGATGACCGGCTCGGCGTCGCGCCGCGCGTGGCGGCGCTGCTGGCGGCGCGCGGCGCGCGCGCCAGCATCGTCGACTTCCCCAGCGCCAGCGCGCTGCCGGCGGATCTGGATCAGGTCGATGGCCTGATTCATCTCTGGAGCCTGAATCCCGCCAGCCGCGTGCGCGAGGTCAAGCGCTTCTTCGCGGTGGTGCGCGAATCGCTGGTCAACAAGGCGCGGCATCTGCTGGTGGCCTCGGGCCTGGGCGGCGACTTCGGCGAGGGCGGGGCGGTGTCGTCCTACGAACGCGGCGCGGGTCTGGCAGGCCTGATCAAGTCCGTGGCCAAGGAATTCGGCGAGCTGCGCGCGCACTGGGTGGATGTCGATCCGCGCGAGCCGGCCGAGGTGCTGGCGCATTACATCGAACAGGAGCTGCTCTCGCGCGATGCGATTGCCGAAGTCGCCTATCAGGCCGGCCGGCGCTATGCGCGTGAAGCGGTGTCGGCGGAACTGCCCAGCGGTTCGCTCGACGGTCTGCCGCTGACGCCGGACAGCGTGGTGCTGCTCACCGGCGGCGCGCGCGGCATCACCGCGCTGGTGGCGGTGGAGCTGGCGCGGCGGTATCGCTGCCATGTCGAGCTGGTGGGTCGCTCGGCCTTGCCGGAAGGCGAGGAGGACGCGGCCACGCGCGGCATCGAGGACCCGCGCAAGCTGCGCCAGGCCCTGCTCGCCGCCGATCCGCGCCGCAAGCCGGCGGAGATCGAGAAGCTGGCGCGGCGCATCGTCGCCGACCGCGAGGTGCGCGCCACGCTCTCGCGCGTGAAGGCCGCCGGCAGCAGCCTGCATTACACGCAGCTGGACGTGCGCGAGGCGCGGCCGTTCGCGCAGTTCATCGACGAGGTCTACGCGCGTCGCGGCCGCATCGACGGCGTGATTCACGGCGCCGGCGTGGTCGAGGACAAGCTGGTGCGCGACAAGACCGTGGACAGCTTCGTGCGCGTGTTCGACACCAAGGTGCGCGGCGCCATGGTGCTGAGCCGGCGCATCCACGACGACGTGAAGTTCGTGGTGTTCTTCTCCAGCGTCGCCTCGGCCTTCGGCAATCGCGGTCAGGTGGACTACGCCTCGGCCAACGATGTGCTCGACAAGCTCGCGCATGCCTGGCAGCAGCGCATCAAGGGCCGTGTGCTGTCGGTGAACTGGGGCCCCTGGGCCGACACCGGCATGGTTTCCGAATCGCTGAAGAACGAATACCTGCGCAAGGGCATCGGCCTGATTCCGCAGCAGCAGGGCGTGCAGGCGCTGCTGCGCGAGCTGGCGCAGGCCAGCGGCGATTCGCAGGTGGTGTTCATGTGCGGCAAGCCGGCCAGCTTCGGCGCACTGCCCATCGCCGCGTAAACGTCCATGCGCATCGCCATCATCGGTCTGGCTTGTCTGTTCCCGGGCGCCGCGAATCTGCGGCGCTTCTGGCAGAACATCGTCGAAGGCGTGGACGCCATCGGCGAGGTGCCGGCCGAGCGCATCGATCCCAGCTATTTCGATCCCGCCTCCAGCGCCATCGACCGCTTCTACTGCAAGCGCGGCGGCTTCGTGGATCGCGATGCGCTGTTCGATCCCCTGGCCTTCGGCATCATGCCCAAGGCCACCGAGGCCGCCGAGCCCGATCAGCTGCTGATGCTGAAGATCGGCCAGCAGGCCCTGCAGGACGCCGGCTATGCCGAGCGGCCGTTTCCGCGCGGGCGCACCGGCGTGATCATCGGCCGCGGCAATTATGTGAGCGCCGGCGTGCTGCGCCTGGAGCAGCATGTGCGCCTGCTGCCGCAGCTGATGCAGACCCTGCGCGATCTGTTTCCGGAACTCGGCGAGCGCGAACTCGACAGCGTGCGCGAGCGTCTTCAACAACAGCTGTCCTATTACGGCCCCGATGTCGCGGCCGGGCTGATTCCCAATCTGCTCGCCTCGCGCCTGGCCAACCGTCTGGATCTGCACGGCCCGGCCTACACCCTGGACGCCGCCTGCGCCAGCTCGCTGATCGCGGTGGAGCAGGGCTGCGCGGCGCTGATGCGCCGCGAAACCGATCTGATGCTGGTCGGCGGCGCGCATCTGTCGCATGACCTGACGTTCTGGGCCACCTTCTGCCAGCTCGGTGCGCTGTCGCGACGCGGCCGCATCGCGCCGCTGTCCGCCGATGCCGATGGCATTCTCGCCGGCGAAGGCGTGGGCATGGCGGTGCTCAAGCGTCTGGACGATGCGCTGGCCGACGGGGATCGCGTCTACGCGGTGATCGACGGCGCGGCCTCGTCCAGCGACGGTCGCGGCGCGAGTCTGGTGGCGCCTTCGGCCGAGGGTCAGCGCATCGCCCTGGAGAAAGCCTGGTCGCGGCTGCCCTTCCGTCGCAACGAGATCGGCCTGCTGGAAGCGCATGGCACCGGCACGCCCACCGGTGATGGCGTGGAGCTCAAGACCGTGGCCGAGTTCTTCGGCCCGCATGAGGGCGAGGGCGAAAGGCCGGTGATCGGTTCGGTGAAGTCCATGATCGGTCATGCGATGCCGGCCTCCGGCATGGCCAGCCTGATCAAGGCCGCGCTGTCCATCTACCACGGCCGGCTGCCGCCGACCCTGCATTGCGAAAACCCGCATCCGCAGCTGGCGCAGACGCGCTTTCGCGTGATCGGCAGGACGGAAGACTGGGCGCAGCCGCGCGAGCAGCGCATCGCAGCGGTGAATGCGTTCGGCTTCGGCGGCATCAATGCGCATCTGGTCTTGCGCGGCCTGCCGGAGAAGCGGCGCGCCGCGCCGGCGCTGCCGCCGGTGCTGATGCTCAGCGCCGACACGCCCGAGCAGCTGCTCGCGCGCTTCGATCGCGGCGAGCGCGATCTGCGCGCCGGCAGCGCGCCCTGCCGCCTGCTGGTGATCGAGCCCAATGAGAAAAAACTGGCGATGGCGCGCAAGGCCATCGTCGCCGGCAAGCCCTGGCCGGGCCGGCAGCAGATCTGGTTCACGCCGCGCGGCCTGCTGCGCGAGGGCGGCAAGCTGGCCTTCGTGTTTCCCGGTGTGGACTCCAGCTTCGCGCCGCGCGGTGATGGCCTGGCCGAATACTTCGGCCGTCCGCTGCCCGCGCATTGCGAAACCCTGGACCCTGCGCAGTCGCTGATGAAGGTGGTGCTGGGCCTGCTCGGCTTCAACCGCTATCTGTTCGACTGCCTGCGTGAGCTGGGCATCCAGCCGCAGGCGTTTGCCGGCCACAGCATCGGCGAATGGAGCGCGATGCTGTGCAGCGGCATGATGGATCAGGCGCTGTCCGACCGCACCAATGCGGGCCTGGATCTCGACGCCATGCATTTCCCCGATGTGCGCTTCCTGGCTGCGGCCTGCGATCTGCCGCGCCTGCAGGCGGCCATCGACGGCCTGCCGCAGATCGCCGTCTCGCACGACAACTGCCCGCATCAGGTGATCGCCTGCGGCGTGCAGGCTTCGGTGGAGATTGCTGCGGCGCGTCTGCGCGAGCAGGCGGTGATGACGCAGACCCTGCCCATCGTCTCGGGTTTCCATTCGCCGCTGTTTGCCGGGCACATGGACTGGTATCGCGAGTTCTTCGGCCGCGCCGAGCTGCTGGAGCCGGCGGTGCCGGTGTGGTCGGCGACCATCGCCGCGCCGTTCCCGGCCGAGCAGGACGCCAAGCGCGCACTGGCGCTGGCGCATCTGCTGGAGCCGGTGCGGTTCCGCGAGCTGGTCGAAAATCTCTACGCCGATGGCGTGCGCGTGTTCGTGCAGCTGGGCACCGGCTCGCTGCCGGGCTTCATCGACGACAGCCTGAGCGGCCGCCCGCATCTGGCCATCGGCGCCAATCATGAATCGCGCTCGGGCCTGGCGCAGCTGCAGCAGCTGTGCGCGGCGCTGTGGGTGGAAGGCGCGCAGCTGGATCTGCGCCTGCTCGAAAGCGGCGCCGGCGAAGCGCTTGAAGAAACCGAGCTGCCGCTCACGCCCAGCACGCGGCGTCTGCAGCTGGGCGTCGGTCTGCTGCGCGTGAATGAACCGCTGAAGCTGCCGGCGTCTGTGCCTGCCGCCGCCAGCGCGCCGACGCCGGCCGCCAATGATCCGCTCGGGCAGCTGGTGCAGCAGACCCTGGCCGACATCGAAGCCGCGGGCCGCGAGGTGCTGGCCGCCTGGCAGGCGCATCGCAGCGGGCGTGCGCCGCAGAACACGCCCGTGCGCGCTGCGACACCGCGACGCCTGAGCCAGCGCGTGCAGCGCCTGCTGGATCTGGATCGCAGCATTCCCTATGTGCGCGATCACGAGCTGTATCCGCAGCGTGAACACTGGCCCATCGTCGCCGACCGCCATCCGGTGGTGCCGATGACCATGGAAGCGATGCTGGTGCGCGAGGCCGTGGAGGAAGCGCTGCCGGGGCTCAAGGTGACCGAGCTCAGTCACATCCAGGCCTACAACTGGCTGGCGGTGGCGCAGCCGCTGACGGTGCAGATCAGCCTGGAATCGCTCAGCGAGGATTGCGTCGAAACCGAGATCCTCGGCTACTTCAAGGCGCGCGTGCATGTCGCCGCCGACTATCCGCCTGCGCAGCTGCCGGCGGCGCCGGCGCTCACGCAGCCGCGCGCCACGGCGGTGGCGGCGGAGAATCTCTACCGCGAGCGCTGGATGTTTCACGGTCCGGCGTATCAGGGCGTGCAGGCTTTCGAGGCCATCGGCGACAACGGCATCGATGGTGTGCTGCGCGTGCCGGAAGGCAAGGGCGCGCTGCTCGACAACATGGGCCAGCTCGCCGGCTACTGGGTGATGGAACAGCCCAGCGACTGTCTGGCCATGCCCATCGGCGTGGACCGCATCCGTTTCTTCGCCGAAGACCCGGCGCCGGGCGAGACCCTGCGCGCGCAGGTGCGCATCGCCCAGCTCGACGCGCTCAACTGCGTCAGCGATCACCGTCTGTACGACGCACAGGGCCGCCTGCGCATCGCCATCGACGGCTGGCGCACGCGCCGCTACCAGATGGACAAGGCCTTCTGGGTGGCCAGCCGCCTGCTCAATGAACTGGAAGCCGGCCAGCGCGTGCCGCCGGACGTGATGCTGTTCGAGGATCGCTACGACACTGCGATCCTGCGCGACTACATCAGCCGCCGTTATCTCACCGCCGCCGAGCGCGAGGTCTACGACGCGCTCTCGCCCAAGCGCCGCCGGCAGTGGCTGGCCGGGCGTGTCGCCGCCAAGGACGCGGTGCGTGCCTATCTGCGCGAGCAGCGCGGGCAGGCCGGCGTGTTCCCGCAGGAGATGCGCATCGAGAACGATGCCAATGGCGCACCGCGCATCGTGCCGAACGTGACGGACAGCGTGCCGGACGACCTGCAGCTGTCGCTGACGCATAAAGATGGCCTGGCGGCGGCGATTGTCGGCGTGCAGGCCGTGGGCATCGACCTGGAACGCGTGGAAGCCCGCGACGAGCACTTCCTGGACTTCGTGTTTTCCGCGCCCGAGCGCGCGCTGCTGGAGAACGGCGAGGACCCGGCGCTGGCGCAGACGCGCGGCTGGGTGGCCAAGGAAGTGGCGGCCAAGCTCGCCGGCACCGGCCTGGGCGGGCGTTTGCGCGATTTCGTGATCGAGGCGCGCGACGGCAGCTGTCTCTGCGTCAACGGCCACTGGGTGGTGACGCATCCGCTGCGCGAGTACGTGATCGGCTGGAGCCTGGGCCCGCGCATCGGCGGCCAGCCTGCGCTGCTGTCCGTCGCCGGCACCAGACATTGATTGGGAGATTGAAGAGCGTGAACGCGCAGCACGAGGTATTGAACACGGTGATTGCCACCATCCGCAGCACGATCAACGAAGACTGGATCCAGCACTTCGACATCGATGCGGACACCCGTTTCAACGACGATCTGGAACTGGAGAGCATCGAGTTCGTGAAGATCGCCGAAGCCCTGCAACGCCATTATGGCGAGATCGACATCATCGGCTGGTTGTCCGGCAAGGACATCCACGAGCTGATCGGTCTGAGTGTCGGCCAGCTGGCCGAGCACATCATCACCGCCGGGCGCTGAGGAACGCAGGGACATCAAGATGGCGCGAGTGCTGATCACGGTGCCGCCGCTGACCGGACATCTGAATCCGGCGCTGGCGCTTGCCCGCCAGCTGGCCGCCGAAGGCCATGAGCTGGCCTGGGCGGTGCATGCGCAGCGCATCGGCGACAAGCTGCCGGCCGGCGCGCGCGTGTATGCGCTGGACGACGAGATCCAGAGCGAGGATCTGGGCAGTGCCTCGCCCAAGGTGCGGGGCATCGAGAGCGTGCGGGTGTTCTTCGAGGACTACACCATGCCCATGGCGCGCCAGGTGCTGGCGCCGCTGGAAGCGGCGGCGCGCGACTTTGCGCCGGACGTGATGCTGGTGGATCACCAGATGCCGGCCGGCGCGCTGGTGGCGCGCAAGCTCGATCTGCCCTGGGCCACGCAGGTCACCACCAGTGCTTCGATCCTGAAGATGTCACCGGTGCTCGATGCCTGGGTGGCCGAGCAGTACCGCAGCCTGCAGCAGGACTATCTGCCGGCGGAAAAGCGCGTCGAGCGTCCGGATTTTTCACCGCAGTGCGTGATCGTGTGGTCCATCGAGGCGCTGCTGGGCAATGCCCATGCGCGCGTGCCGGCGCCGTATCTGTTCGTGGGCCCGCCGCAGACGCAGAACCGGCGCGGCATCGAATTCCCCTGGAGCTGGCTGGACGCCTCGCGGCGCTGCCTGCTGGTTTCCCTGGGCACGGTGAGCCGCGACCGCGACACGCGTTTCTTCGAGGTGATGCTGCAGGCCCTGGCGCAGCTGCCGCAGCTGCAGGCGGTGATGGTGGCGCCGGCCAGTCTCGCCGCGCAGGCACCGGACAATGTGCTGGTGCGCGATTACGTGCCGCAGGTGGAGCTGCTGTCGCGGGTCAGCGGCGTGATCTGTCATGCCGGACACAACACCGTCTGCGAGGCCCTGAGCCAGAACCTGCCGCTGATCGTGGCACCGATCCGCGATGATCAGCCGGTGATTGCGCGGCAGGTGATCGACGCCGGCGCGGCGCTGTTCATGCGTCACGGCAAGGTCACGCCCGAGACCGCGCTGAAAACCATCCAGACCCTGCTGGATTCACCGCAGCTGGCCGAGCGCGCGGGCGCGCTGGGCGCGCAGCTGCGCCAGGCCCCGGGCGAGGCCGGCGCGGCGGCGGCGCTGCTGGCCCTGGCCTGTGCCGAGACGGAGCAACTGCCATGCTGATGACTTCGGTGCCTGGCGCGCAGCTGGCGACCATGACCCTGGGCCACACCCGCAATCCACCGCTGGTGATGCTGCACGGTCTGGTGCTGGGCAATATGGCCAGCTGGTTCTCCAGCATCGCCTCGCCGCTGGCCGATGAACATTACGTGGTGCTCTACGATCAGCGCGGACACGGCAGCAGCACGCCGGCGGCGCGCGGCTACGATCTCGACAGTCAGGCGGACGATCTGCAGGCGGTGATCGAGGGCCTGCAGCTGCCGCGCGTGCCGGATCTGGTCGGACACAGCATGGGCGCGCTGATTGCACTGCGTTACGCGCTGCGCCATCCGGCGCGCGTGCGCCGTCTGGTGCTGGTGGATGCGCCGATGCCGGCCAGCCAGCACGTCGCGCCCAGCCTGGGCAATGCCTCGCCCGAGGCGCTCAAGGCCTATCTCGACAGTCAGCTGCTGGGCCTGAGCGGCCGGCGTCGCGAACGCCAGCGCCAGCGCCTGGAAGCGCTGCTCGGTTCCAGCCTGGTGCAGGACGTGCAGCAGATGGGGCCGGAAGACGATGCGCAGCTGGCGCAGCTGAAGATTCCGGTGCTGCTGGTCTACGGCCGCCACTCGCCCTGCCTGTCGGCCGGCGAGCATCTGCGCGCGGTGCTGCCCAATGTGCAGAGCGTGCTGCTCGACTGCGGGCACTACATCACGGAGGAAGCGCCGCAGGCCCTGCTCGCGGCGCTGCGTGAATTTCTCGATGAATCGTAAGTCTGGGGAGGTTGCATGACTGCTGGCCGCTATAGCCGCCGCGTCTCGGCACTGGAGCGCTACTCGCTGGTGCTCAATGCCGTGTACCGCTATCACGTCGATGGCGTGCTGGAAGGCCAGGGCGAGGTTTCACCGCAGAAGCTGCAGGAGGCGGTGAACCGCGCCGCCGCCGCCAACACCGGCATCCGCGTGCGCTTTCGCGGCTTTCTGGCGTTCTCGCGCTGGGTGGACAGCGGCATCGCGCCACAGGTGCGCGTGATGCCCTTGTCCGACTGGGACGGCGCCAGCGAGCAGGGCGCGCCGTTTCTGGAAGAAAAGCTCGCGCCACGGCGCGGCATGCCGATCGCCGATGTGCTGCTGGTGCCTTGCCGTGACGGCGCCACGCGCATCGTGTTCCGCACCCTGCACGCGGCCATCGACGGACGCGGCTGCCTGCACTGGATCGGCGAAGTCTGTCGCGCCCTGCGCGGCGAGCCGCTGCTGGGCTCGGACTCGCGGCTCACCGATCTGGACGTGCAGGAGCAGTACAAGGCGCAGATTCCCACGGAGCCGGAAACCCCGCCGCCGGCCTGCATTCCGGTGCTGCAGCCTTCGCCGCAGGAACATCTGCCGCTGCGCTTCGTCTGGCGGCGCGTGATCATCGACCGCAATGTCTCCAATCTGCTGACCAAGGCCGCGGCCTTTCTCGCGCAGTGGGCGCGGCGCCAGCAGACCGGGCCGGTGGGCTTCACCATTCCCGTGGACTATCGCGGCTTTCGCGTGCAGGAGATGGGCGTGGGCAATCTCACCGGCTACGTGCGCCTGAGCGTGGACGAGCAGGCCACGCCGCGTTCGCTGGTGCAGCAGCTCAACCAGCGCCTCAAGGCCTTTGCCGACTGCCGGCAGTTCCCCGGCGTGCGCGTGCTGTTCTGGCTGCCGGTGTGGTTCATGACCCGCCAGCTGCGCCCGAAGATCGACGCCATCCTGCATACCGTGACGCCGGCGTTGCCCAGCGGCGGCGTGGTCTCGATGGGCAACGTCAAGGCCGAGCAGTTCCACTTCCCCGGCTTCACCGCCACGCGCCTGTTCGGCATTCCCGGTGCGGTGGGCAAGCTCAATCTGGTGTTCATCAATTACCCGGATCACATCGCGGCCTGCTTCGCGGCACCGGCTGCCTACAATCACGACGGCCAGCTCGATGAGCTGGTTGCCGCATTCCGCCAGCATTTTTCGCAATCAGGAAGCACGCCTTGAAAGACCTTGACCTCGGCAAGCTGCGCGTCGAGCGCAACAGCAGCGCGCCGAAGCCGGCCGCGCCGCGCCCGCGTCTGCCGCTGTCGCGCCGCAATGTGCTGATCGGCCTCGGCGTGCTGTTGCTGCTGGTGCTGCTGCTCAAGCCCTCGGCGGCGCCGGTGCAGACCACGCAGGTGGTCAGCGCCTGGCCTTCGCAGCAGTACGCCAGGCTCAACGCCACCGGCTTCGTGGTAGCGCGCAACCGCGCCGCCATCACCGCCAAGACCGCCGGCCGTCTCGAATGGCTGGGCGTCAACGAGGGGGATGCGGTGAAGAGCGGCCAGCTGCTGGCGCGCCTGGAAAGCCGCGATCTGGCGGCCAGCTACGAGGCCGCCAAGGCCAATGCGCAGGGTGCGGCGGCGGCGGTGCTCAGCGCCGCTTCCGAGCAGGACGATGCGCAGCGCAATGTCGATCGCGTGGAGATTCTGTTCAAGAAGAAACTGGTGGCGCTGCTCAATCTGCAGGATGCGCGCTCGCGTCTGGCACGCGCCTCGGCCGGCGTGGCCAGCGCCAAGGCCGCGCAGTCGGCGGCGCGCGCCAACGAGGAAGTGGCGCGCACCACGCTGGAATACGCGCAGATCCGCGCGCCCTTCGACGGTGTGGTGATTGCGCGCGGCGCCAATGTCGGCGACATCGTCTCGCCCGGCATGGTCAGCGCCGACGGCAAGGGCGCGCTGCTGGTGGTGGCCGACATGAGCACCCTGGAAGTGGCGGCGGATGTTTCGGAGTCCTCGCTGGCGGAAGTGCGCATCGGCCAGCCCTGCGAGATTGCACTCGACGCCTTTCCCGAGCGGCGCTTTCGCGGCGAGGTGGCGGTGATCGTGCCGGCCATCAACCGCGCCAGCGCCACCGTCACCACGCGGGTGCGCATCCTCGATGCCGATCCGGCGATTCTGCCGGACATGAGTGCGCGCGTGAGCTTCCTGTCGCAGGCGGTGCCGGTGCTCGACAAGCCGGTGCTGGCCGTCAACCCGCAGGCCATCGTCGAGCATGATGGCCAGTCGCTGGTGTACCGCATCGGCGACGACGGCCGCGCCCACGCGGTGCCGGTGAAGCCCGGCGCGGAGCTGGGCAGCGTGCGTGAAGTCAGCGGTGAACTCAGCGCCGGCACGCTGCTGGTGCTCAATGCCGCGCAGGTCAGCGATGGCAAGCGTCTGAAGCTGGCCGAGGCCAAGTGAGCCGATGACCGCGCTGATTCAGATCCGCGAGCTGAGCAAGACCTATCGGCGCGGCAACCAGCCGGTGCCGGTGCTGCTGGGCATCGATCTGGAAATCGCCGAAGGTGACTATGTGTCGCTGATGGGGCCTTCCGGTTCCGGCAAGAGCACCCTGCTGAATCTGATCGCCGGCATCGACAAGCCCAGCAGCGGCACCCTGCTGATCGGTGGCATCGACATCGCGGCCCTGGGCGAGAACGAACTCGCCGCCTGGCGCGCCGCCAATGTCGGCTTCGTGTTCCAGTTCTACAACCTGATGCCGGTGCTCAACGCCTTCGAGAACGTGGAGCTGCCGCTGCTGCTCACCAATCTGTCCAAGGCCGAGCGCCGCGAGCACGTCGAGGTGGCGCTGGCGATGGTGGGTCTGGCTGATCGCATGGACCATCATCCCAATGAACTCTCCGGCGGTCAGCAGCAGCGCGTGGCCATCGCCCGCGCGCTGATCACCGATCCCACCCTGATCGTCGCCGACGAACCCACCGGCGATCTGGATCGCACCTCCGCCGACGATGTGCTCAATCTGCTCGACCGGCTCAACGGCGAGCTGGGCAAGACCATCGTCATGGTCACCCACGATCCCAAGTGCGCGGCGCGCGCGCGCCGCCGCGTGCATCTGGAAAAGGGCGTGCTGCTGGCCGACGCCGACGCGGAGCACTAAAAGCCATGCTCGCGGGCTATGTGCTGCGTCTGGCCGGCAAGAACATGCTGCGGCATCGCCTGCGCACCGGCCTGACCCTGGCCGGCATCGCCATCGCCATCGTCAGCTTCGGTCTGCTGCGCACGGTGGTGGATTCCTGGTACGCCGGCGCCGAGCTGGGCGCGGCCGGGCGTCTGGTGACGCGCAATGCCGCCTCGCTGAGCTTCTCGCTGCCGGTGACGTATGCCGAGCGCATCCGCCGCGCGCCGGGCGTGCGCGCGGTGACCTGGGCCAGCTGGTTCGGCGGCATCTACATCGACGAGAAGCATTTCTTCTCGCAGCTCGCGGTTGATGCCAGCAGCTATCTGAACCTGTATCCGGAATATCTGCTCAGCCCTGAGCAGAGCGCCGCCTTCCAGCACGACCGGCGCGGCGCGGTGGTGGGGCGCAAGCTGGCCGCCAAGTACGGTTTCAAGATCGGCGACACGGTGCCTTTGCAGGGCACGCTGTTTCCCGGCAACTGGAGCTTCGTGGTGCGCGGCATCTATCGCGGCGCCGACGACAAGACCGACGAGAACCAGTTCCTGGTGCACTGGGATTACGTCAACGAAACCATCAAGAACACGCTGCCCGCGCAGGCCGAGCGGGTGGGCGCCTTCATCGTCGACATCCGCGAACCCACGCAGGCGGCGGCGGTGTCCGCCGCCATCGACAGCAGCTTCCGCAACTCGCTGGCGGAGACGCGCACCGAAACCCAGAAGGCATTCCAGCTGGGCTTCATCGCCCTGGTCGATACCATCCTGCTGGCGATCCAGACCGTGGCCTATGTGGTGGTGCTGATCATCATGGCGGTGATGGCCAACACCATGGCGATGGCGGCGCGCGAGCGCACCCGCGAATACGCCACGCTCAAGGCCCTGGGCTTTCGCGACGGCTTCGTCGCGATGCTGATTCTGGGCGAATCCTTGAGCCTGTCCCTGGCCGGCGGCGCACTGGGCATCCTGCTCACCTATCCGGCGGCGAACGCCTTTCATTCGGCGACGCGCGATCTGTTCCTGATCTTCCAGGTGCAGCCGCTGACGGTCTTGCTGCAGCTGGCGGCCGCGCTGCTGATCGGTGTGTCGGCGGCGCTGGCGCCGATGCTGAGCAGCCGGCGCGTGCAGATCGTCGATGGCCTGCGGGCGGTGACATGAACACCGGCCTGTCGTTTTCCTATGTGCTGCGCAATCTGATGGCGCGCAAGCTCACCACCATTCTCACGGCTTCAGGCATGGCGCTGGTGGTGTTCGTGTTCGCCACGGTGCTGATGATGGCCGAGGGCCTGCGTGAAACGCTGGGCGGCACCGGCTCGTACAACAATGTGGTGATCATCCGCGCCGGCTCGCAGACCGAGGTGCAGAGCACCCTGAGTTTCGATCAGGCCAATCTGGTGGCGACGCTGCCGGGCCTGGCCAATGACGGCGACGGCCAGCTGCGCCTGACCCGCGAGGTGATGGTGCTGGTCAACATGCCGCGCAAGGATGGCAAGGGTCTGGCCAATGTCATCGTGCGCGGCACCACGCCGGTGGGCATGCGGATGCGCCCGCAGGCCAAGGTGATTGCCGGCCGTGCGTTCCGGCCCGGCTCCTCGGAAATCATGGTCGGCGCGGCGCTGACCCGCGGCAAGCTGGGCATGGCGCTGGGCGACAGCCTGTCCTTCGGCATGCGGCAGTGGACGGTGGTGGGCGTGTTCGACGCCGGACACAGCGGCTTTGATTCGGAAGTGTGGGGCGACAGCGGGCAGATGCTGCAGGCCTTCCGCCGCAATGCCTATTCCTCGCTGGTGGCGGGCCTGCGCGATGCCGAGAGCTACGCCGACTTCGCGGCGGCGGTGGCGCGGCAGCCGCAGCTGAAGGTGGACATCAAGCGCGAGCTGAATTTCTACGCCGACCAGTCGGAGAATCTCGCCAACTTCATCGGCGTGCTGGGCAAGACCATCACCGTGGTGTTTTCCCTGGGCGCGATCATTGGCGCGATGATCACCATGTACGCCAGCGTCGCCAACCGCACGCGCGAGATTGGCACGCTGCGTGCGCTGGGTTTTCGTCGCGGCAACATCGTCATGGCCTTTCTGCAGGAAGCGATGCTGCTGGGCGGCGTGGCCGGGTTGGCCGGACTGTTCGCCGCGTCCTTCATGCAGCTGGTGGAGATATCCACCACCAATGTGCAGACCTTTTCCGAAGTGGTGTTCCGTCTGCGGCTGACGCTGGGCATCGCAGCGGAAGTCCTGATGTTTTCGGTCCTGATGGGCGTGCTGGGCGGTGTGCTGCCGGCCATCCGGGCTTCGCGATTGGAGATCGTTGATGCGCTTCGCTCTGTCTAGCTCCGCCAGGGACCGTTTCCGGCTTTCGGCGCAGCCGATCCAGCATTTCCGCCGTCGCCTGTCGATGCCGGAGTACTACCACGCCTCCGTCGGCTGCAGCGGCCGCACGCTGGAGAAGCCGCGCGAGAACAGCATCATCGTGCACGGTCTGGGGCTGTTGCCGGAGGCCGAGTGGCGTCGCGCGCTGCACGCCGCCGCCGCCGCCAATCCGGGTGCGCGGCTGCGGCTGGTCGGTGACAGCTTCTGGGCGCGTTGGGTGGACGATGCGCCGCTGCCGCAGGTACGCGTCGAGACCGGCTGGGACGGGCGCTCCAACAAGGGCGCGGAGGTCTTGTACCGCACGCAGATGTCGCTGCGCGAGGGCCGCAGCGTGGAGCTGGTGGTGCTGCCGCAGCCGGATGGTCATACCACGCTGGTGCTGCGCACCCATCACGCGGTGATGGACGGCCTGGGCACCATGCATTTCTACAACGAGATCTTCCGCGCCCTGCGTGGCGAGCCGCTGCTGGGCAGCAACGCCAGTTTCAGCGACGTGGAGCTGATGCGTTCCTGCAAGGTGAAGGAGAGCACATCCAAGCATCTGCCCACCGAGGCCATCACCGGCGAGGTGCGCGGCGAGCGCATCGGTGATCGCTGGCAGGTGGTATCGCTGGGCAAGCCGGTGAAGAACCAGCTGGCGGTGCTGGCGGCGGTGCTGGCCGATTATGTGCATCAGCACAGCGACAAGCCGGCGCTGATCGGCGTGCCGGTGGATCTGCGCCGCCACGCGCCGGGTCTACGCACCACGGCCAATTTCGCGACCATGCTGCTGGTGCCGATGCATCGCGGCGATGCGGCCGAGCATTTCCGGCAGCGTCTGCGCGAGATGCTGGACAAGCGCATGGAGGCTTACTTCCCGCGCATCATCAGCATCTTCAAGCTGCTGCCGCTGAAGCTGGTCGATCGTCTCATGGGCCGCACGCCCGGCAACTTTGCCAAGCGCAAGATTCTGGAGAGCATCGTCATTTCCAACATCGGCAAGTTCGATCCGGTGCCGCTGTCGGCGCCGGGTTTTGTTGCCGAGGCGGTGTGGGCGGTGCCGATCGCGGGCAGTGCGATGGTGGGCTTGTCCTGTGTGGGCGAGGAGGTGCAGATGAGCATCACCGTCACCGAGGAGCGCGCCGGCGACGGCCGCTTCGAAGATCTGATCGCCTACGTGCGCCAGCGCTTCGCAAGCTGAGCCCTGCTCGCACGGCTTGGGCAGCGACGTGACTGCGCAGCCCTGCCATCATCGTCTTGCTTGCGAGCATCGTAGGGCAGCTCAGGCGCGTGAGCGCCGTAACCCGCCGGGGCTTTGCTGGTTGTTGCTGCGTGTGTCTCTCGATCTATTGCCTTCTTCCACCGCCCTTCGGCGGTGGAGTCACTTCTCTTTGCTTGTGCAAAGAGAAGTAACCAAGAGAAAGCACACCCCGGCTCTGGCGCCCGCTGCGCGGGTGCCTTCGCTGTGCAACGTGCTCGGGGCCGTTGCAGACACGCCATCCATGGCGTGGCTGCAACTGAGCTGCCCATCCTGGGCAGCTCTCCCCTGCGCTCGCCGCACAGCTCAGCGCCAGAGACGGGGACCCCAAGGTCAAAAGCAACAGCAGCTTCGAGCTATGCGCGTCGCCGCGCTGTGCTTTGCTGTTGCCTTTAACCCCTTTGCCTCGCACCGAGCAGCGCAGCGAGCGCAGTGGGAGAATCGAACAGGATGTTCGATTCAGTTGCATACAGGCCATGGATGGCCTGTATGCGACGGCCCCGAGCACGCGAGCAGCGCAGGCTTCCGCCGCCGCGACAGCGGCGACGGATGCGAGGCGTAGGGCGTGCTTTCTCTTGGGTACTTCTCTTTGCACGAGCAAAGAGAAGTACCTCGGGCGCCGGAGGCGCACGAAACCAAGGCCCAATCGAGCACCCACGCGGCAAGCCACAGCAAAGCCCGGCGGGTTACGGCGCCGACGCGCCTAACCCGCCCGACATGATTGCGACATGATTGCAGCAGCCGGATGGCTTGGCCGAGGAAGCGCGCAGCGCTTCAGTATCCTTCCAGCAGTCCGTCGATGCGCGCCAGATCATCCACGCGCAGCGCGCCGGCGGCGCTCTTCAGGCGCAGTGCGGCGAGCAGATAGTCGTAGCGTGACTGTTCGTACTTGCGCTCCGCCTCGTAGCGCTGCTGACGCGCGTTGAGCACGTCCAGCGCCGAGCGCGTGCCGATGGACAGGCCGGTGTCGGCGGCGTCCAGCGCGCTGCTGCTGGAGGCCAGGGCCTGCTTGTAGGCGCGCATGCGGGAAGCGCCGATGGCCAGTGCCGAGTAGGCCTTGCGGATGCTGCTCTCGGCTTCGCGCAGCGCGCCCTCGTATTCGGCCTGACGCTGATCGCGCAGCGCACGGTTCTGCCGGACCTCGGCATTGATGCCGCCGCCGGCCAGCAGCGGCAGCTTGAAGTTCAGACCATAAGACGTGCCGCGCAGCTGATACGGGAAAGAACCGGACTCCGTGTTGCTGTCGTTGTACTGCACCTGCGCCTGCACCGTCGGCAGCCGGTGCGCCTGCGCCGCATCCAGACCGCGCGCGGCGATGCGGTAGTTGAGCAGGGCGGCGACCACGTCGGGATTCTCCAGACGGGCATGGCCGATCCACTGCGCGACCTCGCCGACCGCAGGCGAGGGCAGCATGATCTCGTCACGCAGCGGCGCCAGCGTCGACGCGGCGGGCGGCGCGGGCGGCTCGTTCAGCGGCACCACGCGCACCCGCGCCTCCTGCTTGGCCGCCGGCGTGTCGCGGGTCAGCTTGTCGAGATTGGCCTGCGCATCGCTGCGGCTCTGCTGCGCCTCCAGCTCGCTGACCACCGAAAGGTCGTAGCGCGCCTGCACTTCCTGCACGTCGATCAGGCTGGAGATGCCCACCTGCAGATGCTGGTTGGCCAGATCCAGCTGCTTCGCCAGCGCGGTCTTTTCGGCCTGCGCCGAACGCAGCAGGTCCTCGGCGCGCAGCATGCCGAAATAAGCCTCGGCCACGCGCAGCAGCAGGTTCTGCTCCGCGCTGCGGTAATTCAGATCGGCCAGCACGGTCTGCTCGTCGGCCTGCTTGAGGCGGTACCAGGCCTCCAGGTCGAACACCGGCTGGGTGAGGGTGACGGCCAGCAGCTTGTCGGTGCCGTCGATCTTGCGGCCGATGGGCGTGGCGGTGCCGGCGGTATCCACCACCACCGTGGCGTCGGCCTTGTTGCGCGTGTAGCTGTAACTGGCCGCGGCCTGCGGCAACAGCTGTGCACGCGCCTTGGGCTCGTTCTGCAGGGCCGCTTCGCGCGCCTCGTGCGCGGCGCGCAGCGTGGTGTCGTTGCGCAGGGCCGCGTCATAGGTGCGGAGAAGATCGTTGGCGGCGGCAGCACTGCTGGCAACGAGGGCCAGCATCACGCAGCAGCTGCGGAAAGGTGAGCGCATGTGGTGTCGAAGTCGGGCTCGGAGGGAGACGGATACCGCGCTGTCAGGCAGAGCGGTGCAGCGATGATAATTCGGGTGTCGGGGATGAACTGTCAGGGCTCGGACAGACGGATGTCAGCAACTGGCTTGATGGCAATATTTGTGCCGCTGACGGGGGGCCTTTAAGATTCCGGCCTTCATGTCAAAGCCATAATCCGCAGCAGCCGCGCATGCCGACGAGTCGATTCACCCTGGCCCTGGCCCAGCTCAATCTCTGGGTCGGCGATGTCGAAGGCAACGTGCAGAAGATCATCGATGCCGCTGCGCGCGCGCGCGATGAGCTTGGTGCCGATCTGCTGGCCACCCCCGAGCTGTCGCTGATCGGTTATCCGCCGGATGACCTGCTGCTGCGCTCGGCGATGCCGGGCGTGATCGAGGAGGGCGTGCAGCGCCTGTGCCGCGAGGTGCGCGGCATCAGCCTGATCGTCGGTCTGCCCGAATACGTGCAGGAGGCCGGCGAGGCGGTGATCTACAACGCCGCCTATGTGATCCGCGACGGGGCGATCATCGCGCGCACCCGCAAGCAGCTGCTGCCCAATTACGGCGTGTTCGACGAGCGCCGCCACTTCCGCGCCGGTCGCGGCGGCACCCTGGTGTTCGCGCATCGCGGCGTGAACATCGGCCTGTGCATCTGCGAGGACATCTGGGGCGCCAATCCCGCCGCCGCCGCCAAGGCCGCCGGCGCCGAGCTGCTGATCAACATCAACGCCTCGCCCTTCGATCTGGACAAGCACGAGGATCGCGCCCGCGTGTTCGCCGCGCGCATCGCCGAAACCGGTCTGCCGCTGGCCTATGTCAACTGCGTGGGCGGGCAGGACGATGTGCTGTTCGACGGCGATTCCACCGCGCGCAATGGCGATGGCAGCCTGGCGCTGAGTGCGCCGCTGTTCAGCGAAGGCGTGTATGCGCTGAGCTTTGCCGGCGGGCGCTGGTCGCAGGGCGTGCAGCGTGCGCCGCAGAGCATCGAGGCCACGGTCTATCAGGGTCTGGTGCAGTCGGTGCGCGACTACGTGAACCGCAACGGCTTTCCCGGCGTGCTGATCGGCATGTCCGGCGGCATCGACTCGGCGCTGATCGCCACCATCGCCTGCGATGCCCTGGGCGCGGCGCGCGTCTGGGGCGTGTCGCTGCCCTCGCGCTACACCGCCGACATGTCCAATGACGATGCGCGCCTGGAAGCCGAGGCCCTGGGCATCCGCTATTCCCTGCTGCCCATCGAGCCGGCTTTCGAGGCCTTCAATGCCACGCTGGCCGAGAGCTTCGCCGGCCGCAAGGTCGATCTCACCGAGGAGAATCTGCAGTCGCGCTGTCGCGGCGTGCTGCTGATGGCGCTGTCCAACAAGTTCGGCTCGGTGGTGCTCACCACCGGCAACAAGTCGGAAATGGCGGTGGGTTACGCCACGCTCTACGGCGATATGTGCGGCGGCTTCGCGCCGATCAAGGACGTCTACAAGACCCTGGTCTATCGGCTTGCGGTGTACCGCAACAGCATCGCGCCGCCGGGACAGCCGGTGATTCCCGAGCGCGTGATCACGCGTCCGCCCAGCGCCGAGCTGCGTCCGGATCAGAAGGATTCCGATTCACTGCCGCCCTACGAGGTGCTGGACCCGATTCTCGAGGCCTATGTCGAGGACCAGCTGTCGATTGCCGAGATCGTCGCGCGCGGCTTCGACGAGGCCACGGTCAAGCGCGTGGCCGGTCTGGTGCGCCGCTCCGAGTACAAGCGCCGGCAGGCGCCGCCGGGACCGAAAATCACGCGGCGGGCTTTCGGGCGCGAGCGTCGGTATCCGATCACCGCTGTCTACGGCGACATCTGAGCCGCCGTCCCTGGCGCGACGGCAGCGCTCGGATTGACGCCCTGCCGCGCCATCCTTGGCGCGGCGTTCGGCAGCGGGAATGTCCTTCGGACATTCGAGCGCCGCTGCCTCAGCCAATTACCGCTGTCTATGGCGACATCTGAGCCGCAGTCCCTGGCGCGACGGCAGCGCTCGGATTGACGCCCTGCCGCGCCATCCTTGGCGCGGCGTTCGGCAGCGGGAATGTCCTTCGGACATTCGAGCGCCGCTGCCTCACCCACAATAAAAAAGCCCGCGAGGATCGCGGGCTTTTTCGTGCTCGGGCGGGGCTGTCTTACGGCGTCGCCAGCACTGCCGGCGCGGCGGCGAGCTGGGGGGCGGCCGGGGCTTCGGCCTTCTGGTCCTTGTTGTTCTTTTCCGCCAGCTCGTAGGCCTGGCGCAGGCGGCGGGCGTCGTCGGCCTGATCCTTCAGGCCCAGCTCCTGATAGGCGCGTTCCAGCTGCGCCAGCGACTCGATGATCACCGGCGCCCCCGGATACTGGGCGACGATCTGCTCGGCGCGCTTGGCGGCGGCGATCCAGGCGCCGCGACGGATGTAGTAGTCGACGATGGTCTCTTCGTGACGGGCGATCTGGTTGCGCAGCGCAATCATGCGCTGGCGCGCGTCGCCCACGTAGACGCTCTTCGGATACTTCTGCACCAGGGTGGAGAAGTCGTCGAAGGAGCGGCGCAGATTGGTCACGTCGCGCTTGTCGGTGGAGAAGCCCAGGCTCGCTTCCAGGCCGCGGTCGCGGTCGAAGTTGATCAGGCCCTTGAGATACTGCACGTAGTCGGCGCGCGGATGGCGCGGGTAGTCGCGCAGGAAGTGCTCGGCGTCGGTCAGGGCCTCGTCCGGCTGGTAGGCCCGGTACTCGGCGTAAACCTTCTCCATCTGGCCCTGGATCGCGTAGTCCGTGAACGGAAACTTGGTGGCCAGGGTCTCGTAGCGCTTGGCGGCGGTGCCGAAGTCCGAGGAGTCGAGCGCTTCGCGGGCCGACTTGTACAATGCCGCCGCCTGCAGCTTCTGTTCGCGCAGGCCCAGCTCATCCGGTTTGAACGGATTGCCGGGTGGCAGCTTGTCCGGGTTCGATTTGCACGCGCTGAGGCCGATGAGCAGCACGGCCGCAGCCATAATCCTGTAGTTCATGAAAGAGATGACGATGACCTGCGTAAGGCGGCGAGTATAGCCGATGAGTTCACAGCGTCCCGAAAGCGACGAGGAAGAAGACCTGCTGCACAGCGCGGAGGTTCCCGCGGCGCTGGCCGGCGCGCGTCTGGACCTGGTCTGCGCCAAGCTCTTCGACAGCTGGTCCCGCTCGCGTCTGCAGAGCTGGATCGAGGCCGGCCGCCTGCGCGTCAACGGCCAGGTGGTGGAGAAGACCCGAACCCCGCTCAGTGCCGGCGACGTGCTGGAGCTGCTGGCCGAGCCCGAGGCCGACACCCGCGTGCTGCCGCAGGACCTGCCGCTGGACGTGGTGCATGCCGATGCCAGCATCGCCATCATCAACAAGCCGGCGGGCCTCACCGTGCATCCCGGCGCCGGCCAGGCCGACGGCACCCTGCAGAACGCGCTGCTGCATCACTTCCCGCAGACCGCGGCCGTGCCGCGCGCCGGCATCGTGCATCGCCTGGACAAGGACACCTCGGGCCTGCTGGTGGTGGCGCTCACGCTCAGCGCGCACCACAAGCTGGTGGACGAGCTGGGCCGGCGCGAGTTCAAGCGCGAATACGACGCCATCGTGCAGGGCGAGCTGATTGCCGGCGCCAGCATCGACGAGCCCATCGGCCGCCATCCGCGCGAACGCCTGAAGATGGCGGTGGTGGACAAGGGCCGTCCGGCCGTCACCCACTATCGCGTGCAGGAGCGTTTTGCGCAGCACACGCATCTGCGCGTGCGCCTGGAGACCGGCCGCACGCATCAGATCCGCGTGCATCTGGCGCACATCCGCCGGCCCATCGTCGGTGATTTCCTCTACGGCGGACCGATGCGCGGCGCCGGCCTGCCCACCGCGCTGCGCGAGCTGCTGCAGAACTTCCCGCGCCAGGCCCTGCACGCGCGCGAGCTGGGCCTGACCCATCCGCGCAGCGGCAAGCCCGTGAGCTGGACGGTGGAGCCGCCCGAGGACATGCAGGAACTGCTGCGCGCCCTGCGCGCGCATGCCCGCGAGGCCGGTCAGGCGTGAGCGCGCTGGCGCCGCTGCTGGCTCAGTGGCCGGCGCCCGCGGGCATCCACGCCCTGCAGACCACGCGCGCCGGCGGCGTCTCGCCGGCGCCGTATGACACGCTCAATCTCGGCGGCAACACCGGTGACGAGCCGGCGCATGTCGCCGAAAACCGCCGCCGTCTGCGCGAGCAGCTGGGTCTGCCGTCCGAACCGCTGTGGCTGCGGCAGGTGCACGGCGTGACCGTGCAGGAGGCGGTGAACATTGCCGCTGAGCCGCCCTGCGCCGACGCCGCCTGCACCACGCAGGCCGGCGTGGTCTGCGCGGTGCTCACCGCCGACTGTCTGCCGGTGCTGTTCTGCAGCGACGACGGGCAGTGGCTGGCCGCCGCGCACGCCGGCTGGCGCGGCCTTGCGGCCGGGGTGCTGGAAGCCACGCTGGCGCGTGCCTCGCGGCCGCCGGCGCGCCTGCTGGCCTGGCTGGGCGCGGCCATCGGTCCTGCGCACTTTGAAGTGGGACCGGAAGTGCGCGCGGCCTTCGTGCAGGCCCATGAGGAAGACGCCATGGCCTTTGCGCCCGGACATGACGGACGCTGGCAGGCCGATCTCTATCAGCTGGCGCGGCTGCGCCTGGCGCGCGCCGGAGTGTCGCGGGTCTACGGCGGCGGTCTGTGCACCTACGCCGACGCGCAACGCTTCTATTCCTTTCGTCGCGCTTGTCATCGGCAGGCGCCGGAGACCGGACGCATGGCCACGCTGATCTGGCGTGCTTTGCCCGGCTGACCTTCCGACGCTGCGCGCTGGCAATGACGCCCCTTTCAACAGCCGACTACACTTGAATCCATGATCCGTCGCGGAGGAGACAGCGGCGCCGCTCGCAGCCACAGGCGCAGGGCAGCCGCATCATTTTTGAGCCTCATCACGCTGGCCGCTTTGCTGGGCGGCGCGAGTGTGGCTGCGCAAGCGCCGGCCGCCGCCGGGCCGCAGGCCGAGACGTCTGCGCCGCCGCAGGCGGAGCCGGATGTCGATGCCTTGCCGGATGAGGAACAGACCCCGCCGCCCAGCGCCGAGCCGCCCAAGCCGGTGCCGCTGACGGTCTACGGTGCGCAGGCCACCGGCAATGATGCGGGCAGCATTCCAGCCTGGAGCGGCGGCCTGAGCGCGCCGCCGTCCTGCTGGCGTGGTGCCGGCAGCCGCTACTGCGATCCTTATCCCGAGGATCAGCCGCTGTACGTGGTCACCGCCGATAACCTGGCGCAATACGCGGCGCTGCTCAGCCCCGGTCAGCGCGCCCTGTTCGCGGCCTATCCCAAGAGCTGGCGCATGCGCGTGTTCGCCACGCGCCGCAGCTTTGCCAATCCGGCGCGCATCTATGCCGCCACCGAGCAGAACGCCGGCAAGGCCGTGCTCGATGGCGATGTGCTGAGCAAGGCCGGCGAGGGCGTGCCCTTTCCGCAGCCGGCCAACGGCGCCGAAGTCATCAGCAATCACCGCCTGCGCTACCGGCCGCTGTACAGCGAGCGCCAGGCCGCGCAGTTCGCGGTCGAGGCCAATGGCGATTACCTGCAGGTGGCAGTGCGCGAGCTGCAGCGCTTCGCCTACGGCGCGCCGGCTTATGCGCTGGACAAGGCCAAGGGCATGCTCAGCCAGCTGGCGCAGATCATCGAGGCGCCCACGCGCCTGGCCGGCAGCGCGATGCTGATCGCCGACATGGCGCAGCCGCAGGAGATGGCGCGCAACAGCTGGCAGCGCAGCCCCGATGAAGGCAGCATGCGGCGCGCGCCCAATCTCGCCTACGACACGCCGGGCCAGGCCAGCATGAGCCTGCGCAGCAACGATCAGATCGACAGCTTCTTCGGCCCCACCGACTATTACGACTTCAAGCTGCGCGGCAAGCAGGAACTGCTGGTGCCCGCCAACAGCTATGCGCTGCACGACGGCAAGCTCTCGTATCACGACATCGTCGGGGCGCATCACCTCAATCCGGAGCTGCTGCGCTACGAGCTGCGCCGCGTGTGGGTGGTGGACGCCACGGTGCGGCGCGGCCTGAGCCATTCCTATCGTCACCGGCGTTTCTACGTCGATGAGGACGGCTGGCAGATCCGCATCGTCGACAACAGCGACGAACACGGCGAGCTGTGGCGCCTGCAGGAGGCGCACACGCTGATGGCCTATGACCAGCTCTATGAAATGCCGGCGGCGCTGACCGTATACGATCTGCGCGACCGCCGTTATCTTGTCGAGGCGCTCAACAATCAGGAGCCCGAAGTGAGATATCCGGATCTGGAGCCCGGGGACTTCAAGCCATCCGCGATCTCGCGACGTAGCCGGGAACTGCAGAAGTGATGCGAAACGACGTTCATCCACGGGGCCGCAGCCGCGGACCTCATGCGTCAGTTGCTGGGGGATACATGCACAAGAACAAGCCGGGTCGCGCGTTCTGGCGCCGGACACTGCTGGCCTTGCTGTTGGGCAGCGGCGTGTCGCTGGCGCTGGCGCAGGACGAGGGTGGCGCGGGCAAGCCGCTGATCAAGCCCAGGCCCTCGGAGATTCTGCCGCTGACGCCCAAGTCGCTGCTGCTGGACATCGTGCGCAACGATGGCCGGCTGTTCGCGGTGGGCGAGCGCGGTGCCATCATCGTCTCCGCCAATGGCCGCGACTGGGCGCAGGTGCAGGTGCCGGTGCGCGCCACGCTCACCGCCATCGCCTTTGCCGATGCGCGCAATGGCTGGGCCGGTGGCCATGACGCCAGCATCCTGCACACCAGCGACGGCGGCCGCAGCTGGACGCTGCAGAACTTCAAGCCGGATCTGGAAAAGCCGGTGCTGGATCTGCTGGCGCTGGACGCGCAGCACGCCATTGCGGTGGGCGCCTACGGCCTGATGCTGAGCACTGCCGACGGCGGCCAGACCTGGAACGAGGTCGATACCCTGGGCTTTGATCCGGACGAGCTGCATCTCAACGCCATCGCCAAACTGGCCAATGGCGATCTGTTCGTCGCCGGCGAGCAGGGCCTGCTGGCGTATTCCACGGACCAGGGCCAGACCTGGACGAAGCAGGAATCGCCGTACGAAGGTTCCTTCTTCGGCGTGCTGCCACGCGGCGCCAGCGGCGCGCTGATCTATGGTCTGCGCGGCAATGTCTATGTCAGCGAGGACGCCCGCAGCGGCAAGTGGACGGCGCTGGACACCGGCACCGTGGACTCGATGTTCGGCGGCGCGCAGCTGGGCGAGCGCGATGTGCTGGTGGGCCTCAATGGCGCGATTCTCGTGGTCGCCGCCGACGGCAGCGTGCAGCGCCTGCGCGCAGAGGCCGGCACGCCGCTGTCCGGCATCGTCGGCGTCAATGGCAATGAAGTCCTGGCGGTCGGCGAGTCCGGCGTGCAGGGCGTCAAGCTCAGCGCGCATCCCTAAAAGCATTCCAAGCGGGCGAATACCATGACCGAGAACGCACACGGCTCCGCCGAGCTGACCCGCACGCAGCGCATCCTGCGCGCCATCGAGCCGCTGATCTACGCGCGGCGCACCCTGACCATGGCCATCCTGGTGGTGGCGACGCTGCTGCTGGCCTGGCAGATGGTGCAGATCCGCCGCGACGCCGGCTTCGACAAGTCCATCCCGCTCGAGCATCCCTACATGCAGGTGCTCAAGCAGTACATGGCCGAGTTCGGCGGCGCCAACACCGTGCTGGTGGCGCTGATCCAGAAGGACGGCAAGGGCGACATCTACAACGAGAAGTTCCTGCGCTCACTCAAGCAGGCCACCGACGAGCTGTTCTTCCTGCCCGGCGTGGACCGCTCGCGCGTGTCCTCGATCTTCACGCCGGACGTGCGCTACATCGAAGTGGTGGAAGGCGGCTTCTCCGGCGGCAACGTGATCCCGGCCGACTACGCGCCCACGCAGCATTACTTCGACGTGGTGCGCGCCAATGTCGGCAAGGGCGGCCACGTGGGCCGCTATGTCGCCAAGAATCAGGACGGCGCGATGATCTACTCCGAGCTGCTCGAAGTCGATCCGGTCACCGGCGAGAAGCTCGATTACGAAAAAGTGGCGCGCGGCCTGGAGGAAAAGCTGCGCGGCCACTTCATGAACCCGAAGAAGTACATCTACAAGCTCAAGAAGGACCAGGGCCCGCTCAAGGCCGGCAGCGTGGTCGGCGAGGGCTATGTGGACTACGGCTGGAAGCTGGCGCTGCAGAGCTTCGAGGTCGCCGATCCCAAGGGCGGCGAGGGCGCGCCGCCGATCAAGGTCTCCGGCACCCAGGTGAGCTATGACACCGTGGACAACCCGGACTACAACCCGGATCTGTCCGTGCACATCGTCGGCTTCGCCAAGGTGGTGGGCGATGTCATCGACGCGACCATGCAGGTGGTGCTGTTCTTCCTGCTCACCCTGGTGATGACGCTGATTCTGCTGTGGCTGTACGTGGGCAGCTTCAAGCTCGCGATCCTGCCGCTGATCTGCTCGGTCACCGCCGTGATCTGGGAGTTCGGCCTGCTGCGCCTGATGGGCAAGGGCCTGGACCCCTTCGCGATTCTGGTGCCCTTCCTGATTCTCGCGGTCTCGGTCAGCCATGGCGTGCAGTACGTCAACGCCTGGGTCGGCGAGATCACCATGAACCGCCGCAACAGCTTCGACGCCTCGCTGGAGACCTGGCGGCGTCTGGCCATCTACGGAACCATGGCGATCATGACCGACGTGGTGGGCTTCGCCCTGATCGGCCTGATCCCCATCGACATCATCCGCGAGATGGCGCTCAACGCCACGCTGGGCATGGCCGCGATCATCATCACCAACAAGGTGATGATGCCGATCATGCTCACCTGGGTGGACATCGGCGATCCGGTGGCCTTCCAGGACAAGCAGGACAAGCGCGACAGCGTGTTCGATCCGCTGTGGCGGCTGATCTCCAACATGGTCAGCCCCAAGCCGGCGATCGTCGCGATTCTGATCGGCGCGGCGCTGTTCGGCTGGAGCCTGTGGAAGGGCGAGGGCCTGCAGGTGGGCGACAGCCAGGCCGGCGTGCCGGAGCTGCTGCCGGATTCGCGCTTCAACCAGGACATGGCGGCCATCAACCGCAACTTCACCATCGGCACCGACATCTTCAAGATCGTCGCCGAGATGGACGCCGACTCCTGCGTGCGCTACGACATGATGGAGCAGATCGACCGCTTCGACGCGCACATGGAAAACACCGTGGGCGTGCAGGGCATCCTCTCGCTGCCCTGGGCGGCCAAGCAGGTGAACTCGGCGTTCTCGGAAGCCTCGCCCAAGTTCCGCGTGCTGCCGCGCAACCAGCAGGTGATGGTGCAGGCGATCACGCCCATTCCCACCTCCTCGGGCCTGCTCAATGCCAATTGCTCGGCGCTGGCGGTGTTCGTGTTCACCAAGGATCACACCGCCGCCACGCTGGAGCGCATCGTCGAGAAGACCAAGGCCTTCAACGTCGACAACGCCAAGGAGTTCTACGAGACGCATCCGGACGTCAACGACAAGTACTGCGCCGACAAGCTGCAGGCGCGTCGCGATGTCGGTGCCGCGCGCGTCAAGCTCGACAAGTACGTGGAGAAGCTCAAGAAGCAGAAGCACGGCATCGGTGAAAGCGAGCTGCAAGCCGACAAGGCGGTGCAGGCCCTGCAGAAGGATGCCGATGCCGCCAAGGAGAAGTTCGCCAGCTTCGACAAGGCCTGCCCGGTGAACTTCGCGCTGGCCACCGGCAACGTCGGCGTGATGGCGGCCACCAACGAGGAAGTGCATCGTCTGGAGCGCCCGATCCTGTACATCGTCTACGCCGGCATCATCGTCTGCGTGTTCCTGTCCTTCTTCGAGTGGCAGTCCATCGTCTCGATCATGCTGCCGCTGGCCCTGGTCTCGTTCATGGCCTATGCGGTGATGACCATTCTCGGCATCGGCATGAAGGTGGCCACGCTGCCGGTGGTGGCGCTGGCCGCGGGCATCGGCGTGGACTACGGCATTTACGTCTACGCCACGCTGGCCGATGCGGCGGCGGGCGGTTTCAAAATGCGCGATGCCTACTTCAAGACCCTGAAGCTCACCGGCAAGGCGGTGGTGTTCACCGGCATCACCCTGGGCATCGGCGTGGCCACCTGGCTGTGGTCGGGCCTGCAGTTCCAGCGCGACATGGGCAAGCTTCTGGTGTTCATGTTCACCGCCAATATGTTCGGCGCCATCCTGCTGCTGCCGGCCATCGCCTCCTTCCTGATCAAGCCCAAGGAACTGGCGCCCGGCGAGGAGCCGGTGTTCAAGCCGCGACACTGAAGGGGCGGGTGCGGCCAGACTCCGGAGCCCGGATGACAGACGTCATCCGGGCTTTTTCGTCCAGGGGCGTGCATCATTGCCGCGCTGGACACGAGCAGGCCCCGGGTCGGGAAAGCCCTGACATCGCGCGACGGGTTTTTCGCGCGAAAATCCGACGCGACAAGCCCCACAGGCTTGCTCATAATGCAAATCTATTAGATAAGAACGTTTTCTTCGCCGGAGGGGACTCGCTTAGGGTTTGTTGACATTCACTTTGCCCACTGCGTTGCTGCCGCAAATCACGCCAGGCAAGGCGCGAAACGCAGGCTTTGGTGGTTCCAAAGCCAAGTTTCGCAACGCCGCATGGCGTGATTTGCGGCGCAACCCGAAGGGACGGGGCCGTTTTGCCGCGGGGCGGCGTTGGCAGCCGCTTGCTTGGAACCACCAAGCGGCGCGTCTGCCGCCTTGCCCTGCGGCAAAACGACCTCCGTCGCAGCGGGCAAAGTGAATGTCAACAGACCCTGGCGAAGCCGGCGGCGAGCTCTGCTCCTGAGGGTGATAATGTCTTCGCCATCGATGTCATCGTCACGGCGGACGCGCCGCTTTTCGTTCGGCCGCTGCTACAAGCTCTGGATGTCCACGGCGTTGCTGGCCGGCAGCTGTGCCGTGGCGGCGCAGACGACGGAGCCGGCAGCGACGGCGTCCGACGCCGATCTGCTGTCGATCAGCACCGAGGCCCTGCAGCTCAATGCCGCCTATCAGTCGGCGGTCAAGGCGTACGAGGCCGCGCAGGAGCTGGTGCCGCAGGCGCGAGGCCGGCTGCTGCCGCAGCTTTCCGCATCCGGTGCCTACGACTGGCAGCGCCAGCACGTGGAGGGCACGCTGTTCGGCTTTCCCGGGGTCGACAACACCGACACCTTCGGCCGCTACTACTACGGTGCGCAGCTCACCCAGGCGGTGTTCAAGCCGCAGCTGTTCTACGGGCTGTCCACGGCGGAGCTGAAGGTCAAGCAGGCCGAGTACTCGCTCAGTGCCGCGCAGGATGCCTTGCTGATCGAAGTGGCGCAGACCTATTTCGGGGTGCTCGGCGCCCGTGACGCGCTGTTCGTGGCCAAGGCCAAGACGGTGGCCGTGCAGGAGCAGCTGGATCACGTCAAGGCCCGTGCCGACGCCGGGCTGGCGACGCTGGCCGACGTCAAGACCGCGCAGGCCTCCTATGAAATCACCGCCGCCGATCTGGCGGACGCGAGCAATACCCTCAGGGCCGCGCAGATGCGCCTGGAGGCGATCACCGGCAAGAGCTACGCCAAGCTCAAGGTGCTGCCGGACGAGGTGCGGCTGACACCGCCCAATCCGCTCAACGAGCAGGACTGGGTCACGCGTGCCGGCACGCAGAATCCCTCGGTGCTGGCGCAGCAGGCGGCGATGGAGGTGGCCAAGGTCGAGGCGCGCGCGGCGCGGGGTGCCCGTTATCCGCAGATCGACCTGGTGGGCGCCGCCTATGCGCTCAACAGCGACGACAGCGGCAGCGGCATTCCCGGCAAGCGCCGCGAGGATGACGAGCGCATCGGCCTGCGCATGAATGTGCCGCTGTTCTCCGGCGGCACGGTGAGCGCCACCATCCGGCAGGCGGATGTCCTCAAGGAAAAAGCGGTGTCCGACGTGGAAGCCACGCGCGCCCGCGTCACCCGTGACACCCGCATCGCCTATCTGATCGCCTCCACGGGACTCACCCGCGTGCAGGCCCTCAAGCGCGCGGTGGAGGCGGCGGTGGACGCCGAGCAGAGCGCGCGCGCCGGCTACGAGTCCGGCACCCGCAACAACACCGATGTGCTGGACGCGGTGGAGAAGCGCTACGGCGCCGAACGCGACTACGCCGCCGCGCGCTATCAGTTCCTGATCAATTCCCTGCGCCTCAAGCAGCAGGCGGGCAATCTGCTCACCGCCGATCTGGCGCAGATCAATCAACTCCTGCAGGACAGCATGCTGCCGCTGGCGCAAGTGCCCTAAGAACTTATCCGTGAATTACGTACGCTTGCGTTGCTGCCGAAAATCGCGCCGGGCAAGGCGCGAAACGCAGGCCTTGGCCCAAAAGCGATTGACGGGGCCAAGGCCAAGTTTCCCAACGCCGCGCGGCGCGATTTTCGGCGCAACCCGAAGGGACGGGGCCCCCGGTGGACTACTGGGGCCGCAGGGCGGCGTTGGCAGCCGCTGGCTTGGAATCACCAAGCGGCGCGTCTGCCGTCTTGCCCTGCGGCAAAACGTCCTCCGTCGCAAGCGCGGGCAATTCACGGATAAGTTCTAAACGCGACGCGCATGTACACGAGTCGTTATCGCAAGCTGCAGGTGGCGCGTTACAGCGCCTTGCCGGACGGCGGCCAGGAGCTGGCCGGCCCGGATCCGCAGCAGGCGCCGCTGCGCGTGACGGCGGATCACTACCGCATCGCGCAGATGTTCGACGGGCGCAGCAGCGGCGAGGCGATCTGCGCGCGTGTCGAAGCCGAGTTCGGCACGCGGCCCTCGCGGCGCGCGCTGGAGGCTTTCGCCGCGCAGCTGGCGGTGACCGGCGTGCTGCTGGCCGGCTATGCCGAGCCGCTGCCGTCGGTGACGCTGCTGGAGCCGCAGCTCGATACCCGCGTGGACCCGGCGGACAGCGGCCCGCTGCTGCCGTCCACTGCGCCGGGTTCACTGACCGGCCCGGGCCTCATGGACGGCCTGCTGGAGATCGTCACCGACGCGCGCCGGGAGCAGAAGCCGCCGCTGCTGCAGCTGCAGCCGCGCCTGTGGGTGGCGTGCGGACGTCTGCTCAACTGGCCGCTGCACAGCCCGCTCACTGCCCTGTTGTTCGTGGCGCTGCTGCTGGCGCTGGTGTTCGGTCTGCAGCAGCACTATCTGCGCGGCGCCGTCTCGCTGTTGCTGCTGCGCAATCCGCTGCATCTGCTGATTCTGCTGCCGCTGGCCTGGGCCGTGCTGCAGAGCTTCAGCGCGGCGGCGCGTGCGGCGGCGGTGGCCGACTTCGCCGGCGTGGCGCCGGCCATCGAGCTGCGCCTCAACGAGCTGCACATTCCGCATCTGCGCGTGGACACCAGCGGCCCGGTGGAGCGCGCGCCGCTGGCGCAGCGCCTGCGCATCATCGGCAGCGGCCTGTCGGCGATGGGCGCGCTGATGGGCGCGGGCATCTTCTGCTGGTTTCTCAGCCACAGCACCCATCCGCTGATTTCCGCCTACAGCCTGGCCTGCGCGGTGGTGGGCGCCGGCTTTCTGCTGTTCCGGCTCAATCCGCTGGTGCGCCGCGACGGTTACTTCCTGCTGGCGCAGTGGGTGGGCATCGCCGATCTGCGCGAGCAGGCCGGCGCCGCCTGGTTCAACTATCTGCGGCGCGGCTGGGTGGCGCAGAAGCGGGTGCTGCCGAAGAACGTGCTGCGCCTGTACTGGGTGCTGGTGGGCCTGTACTTCGCGGTGCTGATTTATTTCTGGTCGCTGTCGTTGCGGCTGTTCCTGCGACATTACGGCGGCGCCGGTTTTGTCTTGTTGGTGGTCATGGGGGTTATCGTGAGTCAGACGTTCAAAACGACGCGTGAGGGCAGCAACCTGGATCTGGGCGCCGTCAAACGCAAACCCTGGTACAAGCGGCGCGCGGCCTGGCTGGCGCTGGCTGCCATCGTGGCGGCGGTGCCGTATCGCTACGATCCTTCCGGTGACTTCCTGGTGCTGCCCGGTGCGCGCGCCGATGTCCGCGCGCTGATCTCCGGCGACGTGCGCGAGGTGCTGGTCAAGGAAGGGCAGGCGGTGCAGGCCGGCGAAGTGCTGGCACGGCTCTCCGATGATGAGGAGCGCGCCGCAGTGGCCAGTGCCAAGGCCAAGCTCGCCAAGCTCAATTCCGATCTGGCGCTGGCCGGCAAGGGCGGCAAGGCTGAAGAAGTCAGCGTGGCGGAGAGCGCCGTGGAAACCGCGCGCAAGCGCGCGGAAGTGTCCGCCGAGCAGGCCGCGCGCCTGGCCGCCGCCTACAAGCGCAACTCGGTGACCGCGCAGGAATACGAGCGCATGCGTGGCCAGGCCGATATCGACAAGCGTTCGCTGGAGGAGGCGCGCAGCCGCCTGAATCTGGTGCGCAGCGCCGCGGCCTCCGATGTCATCGCCTCGATCAAGGCGCAGGTCGGCGAGGCGCAGGCGGCGCTGGATTACGCGCAGACACAGCTGGAGTACACGCAGATCAAGGCGCCCATCGCCGGCCGCGTGGTGTCCGGTTCGCTGCAGTTTGCACTGGGTGCTTATCTCAATCGCGGCGATCAGCTCGCCACCATCGAGAGCACCGAGCAGCGTCTGGCCGAGGTCAAGCTGCCGGAAGCCGGCATCGATCAGGTGCAGGTGGGCAAGTCGGCCTGGGCCAAGGTCTGGGCGTTTCCCTCCAGCAGCTTCGGCGGCAAGGTGCTGAGCATCGCGCCCAATGCCGAGGACGGCCCTTACGGCAAGGTGGTGCGCGTGCAGGTGGAGCTGCAGGACCCCGATCATCGGCTGCTGCCCGGCATGACCGGCAATGCCAAGCTGCAGGGTCACTGGTATCCGGCGGCGGTGGTGTTCACCCGCGCGCTGGTGCGTTTCTTCCTGGTTGAAGTGTGGTCCTGGATTCCGTAATGAGCGCGAGCGGTCAGTCACTGCTGCGCGAGGACTTCCGCCTCACCGGGCCCAATGGCTTCGGTGATGGCTGGAACCACTACGCGCACAGCATGGCCTGGTTCCGCAACCGCCTGTACGTGGGCACCACGCGCGCCACCATGGCGGGCCTGAAGCTCAGCGTGCCGCTGCCGGACATGAAGCCCTGGCCCATCGAGTGCTCGGAGGATCTGTACTCGCTGCCGCGCTGCGCGGAGATCTGGGAATACACGCCCGAGACCACGCAGTGGCGTCTGGCCTTCCGCTCGCCCACGGTCACCGGCGTCAACGGCCGCCCCGGCGTGCCCAGCTACGTGGGCTATCGCGGCATGACCGTGTTCCAGGCGCGCGGCGATGCCGAGCCCTGCCTGTATGTGGCCACCTGGTCGCCGCATCTGGCGCATTCGCCCGATCTGTTGCGCACCGAGGACGGGCAGACCTTCAAGCCGGTGAAGCGTCCGCCGTTCAATCCCACGGTGCGTTCCTTCCGTACCGTGCAGCCCTTCCAGGGCCGCGTGCATCTCTCCGCCACCGCCACCGGCACTGCCAAGGGCTTCAATCAGGACCTCGCCTCCGAAGCGGTGATCTACTGCGCCGACGATCTGCTGGGCGACAGCTGGAAAGCGGCCAGCGCCGACGGCTTCGGCAACAAGAACAATTCCACCGTGTTCGAGATGACCGTGTACGACGGCCATCTCTACGGCGGCACCGCCAACCCTTACACCGGCGGCGAGCTGTGGCGCACGCGTGGCGGCTCGCTGCCTTATGAATGGGAGCCGGTGATCACCGAAGGCGCCGACCGTGGCGTGCACAACGAAGTGGCCGGCACGCTCTGCGAGTTCAAGGGCGCGCTGTATGTGGCCCTGGGCGTGATCAACGGCGGTTATCACCGTGCCTTCAAGATCGGCCCCGCTGCTGCGGAGATCATCCGCGTGTGGCCGGACAAGAGCTGGGATCTGATCATGGGCGAGGCGCGGCAGACGCGTCAGGGCCTGAAGTATCCGCTGTCCGGCATGACGCCCGGCTTCGACAACATCTTCAACGGCTACGTCTGGCGCATGCATGTGCACGATGGCTGGCTGTACGCCGCGACCATGACCTGGGCCATGCTGCTGCCGTTCCTGCCCACCTACGCCTGGCCGCCGGATGTCAGCGCCGTGCTGCGTCGCTGGGGCGTGAACCGCCTCACCGAAAGCGCCGGCTTTGAACTCTGGCGCACCAACGACGGCATCCACTGGGAGCCGGTGACGCGCGACGGCTTCGGCAACAAGTACAACTGGGGCGGACGCACGTTTGCCTCCACGCCGCACGGCCTGTTCGTGGGCACCGCCAATCCCTTCGGGCCGCGCAGCGCGGTGCTGCGCGACAATCTCTGGCAATACGTCAACAACCCGCGCGGCGGCTGCGAAATCTGGCTGGGCAGCAAATCGCACGTGCACGAAAAACTGCTGGGTGAGGCGTGAGACCCATCGTCATTCTCGCCGCGCCGTTCTCCGGTGCCTCCTGGCTGGCCGGTGTGCTCGGCACCCTGCATGGCGCCTGTGCCGTGCCGCAGCTGTTTCCGTATCTGGCCGACAACTGCGGCGAGCTGATGGAAATCTTCCGGCTGGGCCAGGACGAGCACGGCGACGGTCTGCTGCGTCTGGTGGGCCAGCTCTACTGCGGCGGCCAGGACAGCGCCGCCATCGCCCGCGCGCAGCAATGGCTGCAGGCCCGCGAGCAGCGCAGCGTGGCCGAGGTGCTGGATGAAATCGCCGCCACCGTCGCGCCCGAGCGCCTGCTCTACGCCGACTGCGAGACGCCGCTGCGGCCCATCTACACGCGGCGCCTGCTGCGCATGCATCCCGAGGCCGATCTCGTGCATCTGGTGCGCCATCCCTGGTCGCAAGGCTGCCGCTTCGCCGCCTGGCTGCGCGAATGCATCTTCGTGCCCACGGACTTTCGCGACTATGCGCTGTTCCCGCCGTGCCCCGATCCGCAGATCGCCTGGCTGCGCGCCAATGAAAACATCGAGCGCCTGATCGCGCAGTGGCCGGCGGATCGCGTGCACCGCGTGCGCAGCGAGGATCTGGACCACGATCTGCAAGGCAGCGTGGACCGGCTGGCCATGCGTCTGGGCCTCAGCGGACGCGTGGGGGATCCCTCACGCTGGCCCTACGCACAGCGCGGCTGCCGCGAAGCCCCCGGCGGCCTGGAAGCCGATGTCTGGGCCGATATTCCCGAAGCGGACGAGCGGCTCGCCACGCAGCTGAGCATGAGCGCACCGCTGCCCTGGCGCCCCGATGGCGCCAGCTTTGCCGAAGAAGTGAAGGCGCTGGCGCGCCGCTACGGCTACGAATAAGCACTGGGCCTCAAGCATCCGGTCGCCGTACATCCGGCACCGGGATGTGCCGACGCAAATCAGGCGCGCTTGAACGAGCGATTTACGCGAGCGCAGAAAAGCCGCGCCTTCCCGAAGTGACATGCAAATGTCACGGACGAGCTGTTACATCACCTCGTAGGCGTAAGAACTTATCCGGGAATTGCGCGCGCTTGCGCTGCCGCCACTCGCCTTCTTTCACCGGCGTCTCTTGACAAGAGATGTTACCGATCAGTAACGTAATCGAACGTTACCGATCGGTAACGCAAGCGGCTTCTTCCCGTTCCGGCGCAGACTTTGACTGGATGGCAGGGGAAAACCGCAGCCCATTCCCCTGTGTGCTCCCCCGGGCACACCGCTTGCCGGAGACGCGCGCATGAGTTCGCAAGCCCGTTCCTTCATCGACCGCGTCATGAATAATGCAGTCTTCGAGCTGCTGCCGTTGGCCCTGTCGGTGCTTGCCGCCGCCGGCCTGTCCGCCTGCCAGTCTCAGGCCGATGCCGCGCCGGCACCCGCGGCGACGGAAGTCACGGTGCGTGCCGCCGTGCAGCAGCAGATCGTCGATTGGGATCACTACACCGGCCGCTTCGAAGCCGCGCAGCGTGTGGAGCTGCGGCCGCGTGTCACCGGCTATATCGACCGCATCGCCTTCGATGAAGGCACGATCGTCATGAGAGGTGAACTGCTGTTCCAGATCGACCCGCGGCCGTACCGGGCGCGGCTTGATCAGGCCGAGGCCGAACTGGCGCGCGCCCTGGCTCAAAGCGAGCTTGCCGAAAGCGAATCGGCCCGCGCCAGGGATCTCTGGCAAGAGCACGCCATCTCCAGGGAACAGTATGACGCGCGGGTGAGCAATCGCGGACAGATGACGGCCGGACTGCGCGCCGCGCGCGCCGCCGTCGAAGCGGCGCGGCTCGATCTCGATTTCACGCGCGTCACTGCGCCGATCGACGGCCGCGTTTCACGTGCCGCCGTCACCGCCGGCAACTACGTGGCAGCCGGCCAGACGGTGCTGACCTCGGTGGTCTCCGTCGATCCGATTTACGTCTACTTTGACAGCGACGAGCAGAGTTATCTGAAGTACGCGGGGCAGGCGAGCCGGGGCGAACGGCTGAGCGAGCGCGAAGCTGCGCTGCCGGTGTTTGTCGGTCTCGCCAACGAAGACGGCTTTCCGCATGCCGGCAGGATCGACTTCATCGACAACGCGCTCGATCCGCAAACCGGCACGATCCGCGCGCGCGCCGTGCTGCCGAATCCGGACGGCCGCTTCACGCCAGGTCTGTTCGCCCGCCTGCAGCTGGTCGGCAGCGGTCGCTACGCGGCGACGCTGCTCGACGAGCGCGCCATCGGTACTGATCAGAGCAGGAAATTCGTCTATGTCGTCAATGCGCAGAACAAGGTCGAGTATCGCGCGGTAGCGCTGGGCGGCGTCCACGACGGCTTGCGCGTGATCCGCAACGGCGTGAAACCCGGCGAGCGCGTGATCGTCGCCGGCCAGCAGCGTGTACAGCCTGGTGCCGCCGTCACTGCCAGGATCGAAGCCGCGCCTCAGCCAAGCGCCGATGCGCGCGAGGCAACGGCTTTCGCCGTCAATTGAACGGATGCGTGGACGGGTGTTGCCGCCGCCTGCGCATTGACACCATGCGCTGGTGTCGCGTGGTCGGGACGGCATCGCGGAATGGTTTTATCGCAGCGTGCTTGGCGATGACGGTGTGCGCAGAGGACTTCCAGGGCTTGCCATGAAACTGACTCACTTCTTCATCGAGCGGCCGATTTTCGCCGGTGTGCTCTCTTTCCTGGTCTTCGTCGCCGGCCTCATCGCGGTCTTCCGTCTGCCGATCTCCGAACTGCCGCAGGTGGTGCCGCCGACCGTCGTCGTCACCGCAAGCTATCCGGGCGCCACGGCACAAACGCTGTCCGAGACGATTGCGACGCCGCTGGAGCAGGAGATCGTCGGTGTCGAGGACATGCTGTACATGAATTCGCAGGCGCAGCAGGACGGCACCTTGCAGCTGACGGTGACCTTCAAGCTCGGCACCGATGTGGACCGCGCGCAGGTGCAGGTGCAGAACCGCGTCGCGCAGGCGCTGCCACGCCTGCCGGAAGAAGTGCGCAACGCCGGCGTGACGACGCGCAAGAGTTCGCCAAACCTGACCATGGTGGTGCATCTGTACTCGCCGGACAGCCGTTACGACGGCCTCTATCTGCGCAACTATGCCGTGATCCAGGTGCGCGACCGTCTTGCGCGCCTGCCGGGCGCCGGCGATGTACGCATCTTCGGAGCCGGCGACTACGCCATGCGTCTGTGGCTCGATCCGCAGAAACTCGCTGCGCGCGATCTCACCGTCGATGACGTGGTCGGAGCGGTGCGTGAACAGAACGTGCAGGTTGCGGCCGGTAGCGTCGGCGCGCCGCCGCTGGACAATAATCCGGCTTTCCAGCTGGCGATCGACGCACGCGGCCGTCTGCAGGACGAGCGCCAGTTCGGCGATATCGTGATCAAGACTGGCGCCGACGGCGAGCTTGCGCGCCTCTCCGACGTGGCACGCATCGAATTGGGCGCGGGCGAGTATGCACTGCGTTCGCTGCTGGATAACCGATCGGCGGTTGCGCTGCCGGTGTTCCTGCAGCCGGGCGCCAACGCGCTCGAACTCGCCGACGGCGTGCGCGCGACGATGGCCGAGCTGAAGAAGCAGTTTCCGCAAGGTGTCGACTATTCGATCATCTATGATCCGACGGTATTCGTGCGCCAGTCGATCCACGCGGTCATCGAAACACTGCTCGAAGCCCTGCTGCTGGTGGTCCTCGTCGTGGTACTGTTCCTGCAGACTTGGCGCGCGGCGCTGATTCCCATCATCGCCGTGCCGGTCGCCATCGTCGGCAGCTTCGCGGCGATGTCCGCGTTCGGGTTTTCGATCAACACGCTGACCCTGTTCGGGCTGGTGCTCGCGGTGGGCATCGTCGTGGACGACGCCATCGTCGTGGTCGAGAACATCGAGCGCGGCATTGCTGAAGGTCTCACGCCGCGCGCGGCGGCGCACCGCTCGATGGACGAGGTGGCCGGGCCTATCATCGCGATCTCGCTGGTGCTGTGCGCGGTGTTCGTGCCGCCGGCCTTCGTCGGCGGCTTCAACGGCCAGTTCTACCGGCAGTTCGCGCTGGTGATCGCGTTCGCGTCGATCATCTCGGCCTTTAACTCGCTGACATTGTCGCCGGCGCTCGCGGCGCTGCTGCTGCGCCGGCATGACGAAGCGCCGGATCGTCCGCAGCGCGTCATCGACGCCGCGCTCGGCTGGCTGTTCCGCCCGTTCAATCGCGCGTTCGCCATGGGCGCCGGGGGATACCAACGCGGCGTACGCAAGGTGTTGCGACTCACCGCGCTGAGCCTGCTCGTCTACGGCGGGCTGGTGCTGCTGACGGGCATCGGCTTCGTGAAAGCGCCGGACGGATTCATCCCGTCGCAGGACAAGGGCTATCTGGTGACCGTGATCCAGCTGCCGCCGGGCTCATCGATCGAGCGCACCGAGGCGGTCGTCAAGCGCGTGGGCGAGATTGGCTTGACACAGGCCGGCATCGAACATGCCGTACAGTTCCCAGGACTGTCGATCAATGGCTTCACCCGTTCCTCGGATGCGGCGGTGGTGTTTTTTCCGCTCAAGGACTTCAACGAGCGCGGGAGTCTGCGCGGTCCGCAGATCGCCGCGCAGCTGAACCAGAAACTGGGTCAGATCGATGACGCCCTGGTGATCGCGGTGCTGCCGCCGGCCATTCTCGGCCTCGGCACGTCCGGCGGCTTCAAGGCGCGTCTCGTCGATCGCAGCAATGCCGGGCCGGCCGCGCTGTACGACATGACGCAGGCTTTTGTCGGCAAGCTGCGGCAGACGCCGGAGCTGGCGCGCGTGTTCTCGACGTATGACGTCAATGCGCCGCAGCTGTACGCCGATATCGACCGCGTCAAGGCCAAGCGCCTGGGCATCGATCTCGACACGGTGTTCCGCACCATGCAGATTTATCTCGGCTCCTATTACATCAACGACTTCAACGAATTCGGCCGTACCTTCCGCGTCATTGCGCAGGCCGATGGGCATTACCGTGGGCAGCCGCAGGATGCGCTGTTGCTGAAGACGCGCAACGCCGAAGGCGAGATGGTGCCGCTCGGTTCGATCCTGAGGCTCAAGGAAACCTTCGGTCCGAACATGGTCGAGCGCTATGACGGCTTTCCCAGCGCCGACATCAACGGCGGTCCGGCGCCGGGCTACAGTTCCGGGCAGGCAATGGCGGCGCTGGAGCGTGTCGCACGGGAAGCGCTGCCGCCAGGGGCGGGGATCGAATGGACGGAACTGGCATTGCAGCAGATCGGCGCGGCGCAGGCGCTCGCCATCGTGCTGCCGATCGCCGTGCTGTTCGTGTTCCTCGTGCTCGCCGCGCAGTACGAGAGCCTGGTGTTGCCACTGGCGGTGATCCTGATCGTGCCGATGACGCTGTTGTCGGCGCTCGCCGGCGTCTTCTTGATTAAGGGCGAGATCAACATCTTTACGCAGATCGGCCTGTTCGTGCTGGTGGGCCTTGCCGCGAAGAACGCGATTCTCATCGTCGAGTTTGCGCGCGAACTGGAGTCGCGCGGCATGGCGACGCTGGAGGCGGCTCTGGAGGCTTGCCGCCTGCGTCTGCGGCCGATCCTGATGACTTCGTTCGCCTTCATCTTCGGCGTGCTGCCGCTGGCAGTGGCGAGCGGCGCCGGCGCCGAGATGCGCCAGGCGATGGGTATCGCGGTGTTCTTCGGCATGATCGGCGTGACCTTCTTCGGCCTGTTCTTCACGCCGCTGTTCTACGTGGTGCTGCGCCGGCTCGCGCAGCGCCGCGCGCCGGCCGCTCCGTCTTCGATGCACGTCGCCGAAGCCGAAGGCTCGCGCTGAATGACAAACTGCACGGCAGGATGACGGCGGCGGCGCGTGAGCCGCCTTCCCATCAAGCTCGGCTCCGGCCTAGGTCCGGTGATCCAGCCTCGGCCATCGTTAGGCAAAGCTTGCCATGGTGAGGCCAGAGCTTGAGGAGGTGAGTCATGCCGGCAGAGGGCTGCCCAGCGCATCTTTCAAGAAAGCCAGCTGGTCCTCGATGATGGTGCTGAACATCGGCTCCACATAAGGCTGGAAGTGCCCCGTGTCATAGCGCTTGAGCGTGACATTGCGCAGGCCGCGTGCGGCGGCGATGGCGGGCGCAGCCGGCGTGGTGAGGTCGCGGTCGCCCACCTGCAGCAGCACCGGCATCTTCAGTTTGCGCAAGGCCGTGACCGGCGAATACAGACCGATCTGCAGGGCAAAGCGCGCCGACACGCGGCGGTCCAGCACCTGCCCCGCCGGCATGAGATTCAGATAGCCCTCCGACTCGCCCGGCGCCGTCATCAGCGCCAGCTCGCCGGGCCCGCCGCTGGACGGAATGTAATGCGGCGACAAGCCGACGATGGCGCGCGCCAGGTCATAGCTGCCATGCAGCGAGAGCTGCAGGATCTTGCCCAGGCTGTTCAGGCGCAGCGAAGCCGGCCCGCTCAGATGCGGCACCTGCGCAATCACCGCCGCGATGTTCGCAGCCTCGGACGCCACCTTCAGTACATGTCCACCGCTGAGCGAGGAGCCCCACAACACCACGCGGCCGGCATCCACGCCCGGCAGCGTGCGCGCGTACGCGATGGCGCGATGCCAGTCCTCGTGCTGCAGCCGGATATCCAGCAGCTGGCGCGGTTCGCCCTCGCTGTCGCCGAAATGGCGGTAGTCGAACACCAGACAGGCATAGCCCGCCGCGCAGAAGCGCTCCGCGTAGGCGTCCAGGCGCATCTGCCGCACCGCGCCCAGGCCGTGCGCCAACACCACCACCGGCGCAGGCGTCTGGGTGGCAGGCTGATAGAACCAGGCTGCGCAGCGCAGGCCTTCCGAAATGAAGCTGAGCTCGCTACGCATGGTCTTCCCCGAGTGCTGGATCAAAGCGCGTTTTTACCACAGGCTGCTCGGTTCGCTCACCTCGCCACCGGCTGCGCCGAAGGCACCGCGCAACCAGGGCGCAGCCGCCGCCTCAAGCCCGCACCGCGTCCAGCAACTGCCGCAGCGCCTCGCTCAGACGCTGCGAGATTTCGGGCGAGTGCACCATGCCCTCCGCATCGAGTCCGGAGCCGAGCACCGGTACGGTGAGGGACGCGGGCTCGATCAGGCGCGCCGACATCGTGCGCAACACCTCGCGCAAGGCAGCATCGGCATGCTGCGCGCGCGGCGAGGCGTTCAGCACCGCCACCGGCTTGAACGCAAAGCGCTCGTCGCTGACCAGCCAGTCGAGTGCGTTTTTCATGACGCCGGTGATGCCGTGCGCATATTCGGGGCTGGCAATCAGCAAGGCATCGGCCTGGGCCACCGCGTCACGAAAGCGGATGACGCTACCCGGCGCCGTCGGCTCAAGGTCGGGATTGAACAGGGGCAAATCGCCCAGCCCCGTGTAGATCTGCAGGCGCGTCTGCGCAGGCATCAGGCGCGACGCCGCGTGCAGCAAGGCGGTGTTGAAAGACGCGGCGCGCAGGCTTCCGCAGAGGCCGAGGATGTTCATGTCGGGGGTGAGTGCTGGCTGTGTTCGCTGCTTTGGTGTTGCCTCTGTGAAGTATGAACGACTGAACATCGCTGCTTGAATCCTCGGCATAGCGGCAGCCTGTGTCCATGACACGCCGGCAGTCGGGTCGGATACTGCAGCCACGGCGGCTTACGGCGCTATCGCGCCTAACCCGCCCTATGGACGAAGCACTGCCGGCGCGGCCGGGCAGAGTCATGGTGCGCAAGGGGCTCTTGGCGAGCGCAGATGAAGATCGGCGCAGCGCCGCTCGCCACGCCATGCGCCGGCATGCGGCCGGCACGAAGACACGGCGGGACCGGATCGCTGCGGGCTTCAGTCGCCGGCGTCTGGCGACGCTGGGATCGCGTCGGCGGTCTGGCTGCGGGTCTGCCAGATCTCCAGCAGCACCCGCGTCACGGTGAGGATCACCGGGCCGAGGATGAGGCCTGCCGCGCCGAACAGCAGCAGCCCGCCCACCAGTGAGATGAAGGCGAGCACGGTGTGCAGCTTGAGCCGCCGGCCGATCAGGATCGGACGCAGCAGATTGTCGATGGTGCCCACCACCATCAGGCCCCACAGGATCAGAATCAGCGCCTTGCCCGGACTGCCTTGCAGCGCCAGGAACACGGCGGCCGGCAGCCACACGACGAAGGCGCCGAGCATCGGCACCGCGGCCAGGATGCTCATCACCAGGCTCCACAGCAGCGGCGCCGGCAGATCCAGCCACCAGAACATCAGACCGCCGAGCAGGCCTTGCGCGAGGGCGACCGCGAGCGTGCCGTAGACCGTGGCGACGATGGTGTCGTCCACGCGCAGAAACAGATGATCCATTTCGGCATCGCGCAGCGGCAGCAGCCGGCGCATCGCGTGCAGCGCGCTGTGGCGGTCGCGCAGGAAGAAGAACAGCAGATAGAAGCTCAGGCAGAAGCCCAGCAGCTGGTAGGCCGAGCCGCGCACCAGGGGGCCTGCGGCCGCCGTCAGGCGACTGCTCAGGGTGGCGACGGCGCCGGCCACATCGATGCGCTGCTCCACCCAGGCCACCAGCGGCATCAGACGCGGCTGGGCTTCGATCAGACGCTGCCATTCGCCGGACTGGACCTTGGCCTGCACCAGTTGCGCGCCGCTGATCAGCTGCATCAGCAGCTGCTGCACGACGAAGCTGCCCGGCACCACCACGATCAGGGCGATGATCAGCAACGAGAACAGCGCGGCGAGTCCCGGCAGTTTGAGCAGGGCTTCGAGACGGCGCTGCAAGGGCGCGAACAGCACGGCCAGCGCCAGCGCCCAGCTCGCGGCCGGCAGGAAGGGGGCGGCCAGGGTGTAGCACAGCGCCAGTCCGCCCAGCGTGAAAAACATCAGCGACAGCGTGCGCAGCCGCCGGTGCCAGGCGGCGTCCTCTGCTACCGGCGGGCTACCGCTGGCAGAGCGCGGCGCGCGCAGGCTCAATGCGGCATTCGTTGCGGCGCGCTTCGCATGGTCGGCCATCAGGGCGCGGCGCCGAACAGCGAGCCCACGCCCGCCGTGCTGGCGATGGCCAGCGCGCCCCAGAACGCGACCCGCAAGGCGCCGCGGCGCAGATCGGCGCCGCCGATCCTCGCGGCCACTGCGCCGAGCACCGCGAGAAACAGCAGCGACATCGCGCACAGGATGATGAGCGCCCCGCTCGCAGGCGCCAGCACGATGACCAGCAGCGGCAGCGCCGCGCCCAGGGCAAAGCTCAGGGCCGAAGCCAGCGCCGCCTGCAGCGGTTTTGCCGCGAGCGCTTCGTGAATGCCCAGTTCGTCGCGCGCGTGCGCGCCCAGTGCATCGTGCGCCATCAGCTGCGTCGCCACCTGATCGGCCAGCAGTGCTTCCAGGCCACGGCTGCGGTAGATCGCCGCCAGTTCGCGGCGCTCGCTGGCGGGATCGTCGTGCAACTCCGCGCGCTCACGCGCCAGATCGGCGTGCTCGGTGTCGGACTGCGAATGTACCGACACATATTCGCCGGCGGCCATCGACATGGCGCCTGCCACCAGACCGGCGATGCCAGTGATCAGCACGCTGTGCGCGCTGCTGCCGGCCGCCATCACGCCGGCGAGCAGGCTGGCGGTGGAGACGATGCCGTCATTGGCGCCGAGCACGGCGGCGCGCAGCCAGCCGATCCGCGCCGTGCGATGACGCTCACGATGCGATCGGCGCGATGGCATGCGGGCGCGCGTCGGTGCCAGCGGCGGCGGCGAGGCCTGATCGGCGCTGCTCAATAGCCCTTGCTGAAGTTGCTGGCATGGCACTTGGGGCAGGGCGGCACATGGCCGGTGGCCTTGAGCTGCACGGTCTGTCCGCAGGACTTGCAGGTCAGCGTGCCGGCGGAAGTGGTTTCGCCGGTGTGATAGCTCAGCGCCTCGCGGGTCTTCTTGCCCAGGGAGCTGAGTGCATCGCCGCTGGCTGACAGCGCCGAAGCCAGGGAGGCCAGCGCGCCGGCGCCCAGTCGCGCGGGATTGAGCCATTCCTTGGCCTTGTCGCCCAGCTGCTCGGTTTCGCGGATGGTCTGTTCCAGATCGCGGGCCAGATAGCGTTTCAGCTCCTGGCCTTGTTCGGCGCCGAACTCGCCGAGCGCGGTGAGTTGCTCGCGGGCCTGCTCCAGCGCGGCCTGCATCGCGGCGTGGCCGCGTTCCCTGCCTTGCTGGTAGAGCTGGTTGAATTGATGGGCCAGCGCGTCGTACTGACGCGCCAGGCTGGCCTTGCCGTGTTCGATGGTGTCCACGCCGATTCTCCGCTGTGGCTGCTGCAATTGAGGGCCTGGTCAGGCCGCCTTGCCGATGACTTCGTCGAGCGCGATCCCCAGGCGCTGCGCGACGCCGCTGCCGTATGCGGCGTCGGCGCGATAAAACTGCAGCAGCTGACGCAGCTGGATGAAGCGCGGCACCGGACGCAGCGCCTCGGCGAGATTGCCGAGCAGTTGCGCCTGCTGTCCGCCGCTCATCAGGCGGAACAGATCGCCGGCCTGCTGGTAGTCGTCATTGCCGTCGTGATGGTCGTAGCGGCCGGCGTCGCCCTGAAGCCGCAGGGGCGGTTCCTTCACGCTGGACGCTTCCACCGGACCGCCGAAGCTGTTGGGCTGATAGTTGACCGCGCCGCCGCCGTTGCCGTCGAAGCGGCTCTGGCCGTCGCGGTGATACGTGCTGATCGGACAATGCGGCTTGTTGATCGGCAGCGCCGCGTAGTTGATGCCGATGCGGTAGCGGTGCGCGTCCGGATAGGACAGCAGGCGCGCCTGCAGCATCTTGTCCGGCGAAGCGCCCATGCCGGGCGGCATGTTGCCGGGCTCGAACGCCGCCTGCTCGACCTCGGCGAAGTAGTTCCGGGGATTGCGCTTGAGTTCCATGATGCCGACGTCCATCGGCGGATAGTCGCGATGCGGCCAGACCTTGGTCAGATCGAAGGGATGGATGCGGTAAGTGTCGGCATCCCGCTCCGGCATGATCTGGATCTGCACCTGCCACTTGGGAAACTCGCCGCGCGCGATGGCTGCGTGCAGATCGCGGCGATGATGATCCAGATCGCGACCGGCGATGGCCGCTGCTTCTTCGTTGCTCAAGGTCTTGTTGCCCTGCAGGGTCTTGAAGTGCCACTTCACCCAGTGGCGTTCGCCGGCGGCATTCCACAGGCTGTAGGTGTGGCTGGAATAGCCATTCATGTGGCGCAGGCTGGCGGGGATGCCGCGATCGGAGAACAGCGTGGTGACCTGATGCAGCGATTCCGGTGACAGGCTCCAGAAATCCCATTGCATGGTGTTGTCGCGCAGGCCGGTGGCCGGATCGCGTTTCTGCGAATGGATGAAGTCGGAGAACTTCAGCGGATCGCGCACGAAGAACACCGGCGTGTTGTTGCCCACCAGATCCCAGTTGCCTTCCTCGGTATAGAACTTCAGGGCGAATCCGCGCGGATCGCGTGCGGTGTCGGCCGAGCCCATTTCGCCGGCCACGGTGGAGAAGCGCGCGAACATCTCGCAGCTGTTGCCCACCTTGGCGAACAGCTTGGCGCAGGTGTAGCGCGAGAGATCGCCGGTGATGGTCAGCGTGCCGTGCGCGCCGGCGCCCTTGGCATGCACCACGCGCTCCGGCATCCGCTCGCGGTTGAAGTGCGCCATCTTCTCCATCAGCTGATAGTCCTGCATCAGCAAGGGCCCGCGCGGCCCGGCGCTCTGTGAATTCTGGTTGTCCGTCACCGGCGTGCCGGCAGCCGTGGTCTGGTGGGGGCAGGTTTTCAAGACAGGCTCCTGGAGCAGGCGTGACACGGCCGACTTGACCGGGCATCGTCAGGCACGATGCCTCAGCGTGTGCCGGCCGGTCTGTCTGGTGCCGCACGCAGGCGCACGGCCGGGTTTGATGGTCGGGCGTGGCAGCGCACAGACGGCGCTGCCGCCATCACCGCAGGCTGCGCGGCATGCAGCGATCCTGGCGTCCGGCAATTTCGCAGGACGAAGGATTCGCGAGGTGAAGATCATGAACAAGCCAGGCCAGCCGAACAGCAGTCACCATCCCAGCCACAGCGCCGGACGTGCGAACGATCCCGCGCCGCCGGCGCAGACGCCCAAGCGCGCACAGCAGGCCAAACCCGGTTCGCCGGGCAGCATCGACCGCGTTGCGCCCAAGCCCGCAGTGCAGTCGCCACCGGTCGGCGACGAGCGCAAGTCCGAGCCGCACGCAGCCAAGGGCGATGACGACATCATGAGTCAGGGCCGCAAGCCGTCCTGAACGGTTCCGGCGCGGCCCCGGGGTCGCGCCGGCTCAGTGTCCGGAGATGTAGGGCAGCAGGCGGTCGGTTTCCTTCTTGACCACTGCGTAACACTCGCAGCTCAGGCTTTCGAGCCTGGGGCGGTCCAGCACCGTGATCTTGCCGCGGCTGTAGGAAATCACGCCCAGCTTCTGCAGCTTGCCGGCGGCATCGGTGACGCCTTCGCGGCGCACGCCCAGCATGTTGGCGATCAGCTCCTGGGTCATGGTCAGGCGGTTGCTCGGCAGCCGGTCCAGCGACAGCAGCAGCCAGCGGCAGAGCTGCTGATCCACGCTGTGGTGCCGGTTGCAGACCGCGGTCTGCGCCATCTGCGTGATCAGCGACTGCGTGTAGCGCAGCATCAGCGTCATCATCTCGCTGTGGCGGTTGAACTCATCCTTGAGCCGCTGTCCGGCCAGCTGATAGGCATGGCCGGCGCTCTGCACGATGGCGCGGCTGGGCGTGCTCTCGCCGCCCATGAACAGCGCGATGCCGATCAGTCCTTCGTTGCCGACCACCGAGATTTCCGCCGAGGCCCCGCTTTCCATCACATAGAGCAGCGAGACGATGGCGTCGGTCGGGAAGTAGACGTGGCGCAGCGCGTCTCCCGATTCATACAGCACCTGCCCCAGTGTCAGCGGCACCAGCTTCAGATGCGGAAAGATGCGATGGCGCACCTCCACAGGCAGTGCCTGCAGGAGATGATTCTTTTGTGGCATGGAGGGTTCGTTCATCTCGGCCACCGGTGGTATGGGAACCACAGAAGCAAGCTCCTGTAGTGCCAAAGCATAGTCGAAGTCGCGGCATGTGATGTCTTCCACCGCACATGGCAGAGCGATGCCAGCGCGCAGCCATGCATTTTTCCTGTCGCGGTGAGAAGACGCGGCCTTGCCAGGCGCCTGCCATGGCCAAGTCCGCGCACCTCAGCTCAGCGCGTGCCTGCGCAGGCCGCGGCGAGCTATGTGTGCTGTCAGACCGACATCGCCCTGCATCGCGCGTACAAGCTCAGGGCACATGAACCGGGACGAGTCCGCGCCGGATGCTTCGCATCCACAGGCCGGGTCCGCTGCCGATGTCCATCCATCCGGTCAAAGGTCTCCCCATGAAACCAGCAAGCGTCTCCATCCAGATTCTCCTCGCAGGCGGCGTACTCGCGCTGGCCGCCTGCGTCTCGGTGCCGGCGCCGCCCAGCGACGCCCTGCAATCCGCCGACATCGCCCTCGCCAACGCTGAAAACGAACACGCCGCCGAGGCGGCGCCGCTGGAAATGCGCAGCGCGCACGACAAGCTCGCCGCCGCGCATGGCGATGCGCAGCAGGCCGACGGCAAGCGCATGACACAGGCGCGACGACAGGCGGATGAAGCCCGCGCCGATGCCGAGCTGGCCTCGGCCAAGGCGCGCCTGGCCAGGACCGAAGCGGTCAATCAGGAGCTGCAGAAGAGCAGCAACAGCTTGCGTCAGGAAATCCAGCGCGGTCCCGGAGTTTGAACATGAACAAGATCAGAAATCTCGTGCGCGGCACCTTGTCCGGCCTCACCCTGGGTGGTGCCGGCGTGCTGCTGTCCGCCTGTGCGGCCGATGCGGTCAAGGACCCGGCTGTGGCCCGGGCGCGCGCCGACCTCAGTCAGCTGCAGGCCGATCCGCAACTGGCCAGTCGTGCGCCGCTGGCCCTCCATGATGCCGAAGTGGCGGTGCAGGCGGCCGAGCAGACGCGCGACGATGCGCCGCTGGCGCAGCATCGCGGCTATCTCGCAGAGCGTCGCGTGCAGATCGCCCGCACGCAGGCGCAGACCCAGTACGCCGTCGATCAGCGCAAGGCGCTGAGCGAGCAGAACGGTCGCATGCAGCTCGATGCGCGCACCAGCGAAGCCGATGCGGCCAAGGCGCAAGCCGGCAGCGCCAAGGCCGAAGCCGATACCGCCAGGGCGCAGAGCGATGCCGACCAGCGTCGTAACGCGGCGCTGGAGGCGCAGCTGCTGGCCCTGCAGGCGAAGAAGACCGACCGTGGCATGGTGCTGACGCTGGGCGATGTGCTGTTCGCCAGCGGCCGCTCCGATCTCAAGGCCGGCAGCGTCGCCAATCTCGACCGGCTGGTCAGCTTTCTCGATCAGGCGCCGGAACGCAGCGTCAGAATCGAAGGCCACACCGATGATCGCGGCGGTCAGGAACTGAATCAGGCCCTGTCGCAGAAGCGCGCCGAATCGGTGGCCCGCTATCTGACCGGACGCGGCATCGACGGCAGTCGCCTCACCTCGGTCGGCGACAGTTACAACTCGCCGGTCGCCGACAATCACACGGATGCGGGCCGTCAGGCCAATCGCCGTGTCGAAGTGATCATCCAGGACGCGCCGCGCTAAACACGCCGCGCGAAATCCCGCAGGCCGGTTTGCCGGCCTGCGGTTTTTTTTAGCCCGCATCCGGCAGCTGCACCTCCACCTCGTGCACTTGGCCGTCGTCCACCAGGGTGATGGTCTGATCGGCCTGCGGCACGCCGTCGAGGCTGACGGTGATCGCCTGCACCGCCGGCAGCTGGCGCAGCACGATGCGGTACGGCGTGTCGCCATGCCGATAGCGCAGCGAGACCTGTGGCCAGCCGGGACGCAGGCAGGGCGCGAAGCGCAGGCGGCCGTGTTCCAGATTGAGTCCCAGCAAGGATTCCAGCAGCAGGCGGTACAGCCAGCCAGCCGAGCCCGTGTACCAGCTCCAGCCGCCGCGACCGACGTGCGGCGCGACGGCGTAGACATCGGCGGCGACCACATAGGGCTCGGCCTTGTAGATCGCCACCGCCTGCGCGCTTTGCGCATGGTTCACGGGATTGATCATGTCCAGCAGTTCCCAGGCGCGGCGGCTGTCGCCCAGTCTGGCGAAGGCCATCGCCGCCCAGATCGCGGCATGCGTGTACTGGCCGCCGTTCTCGCGCACGCCGGGCACATAGCCCTTGATGTAACCCGGATTCAGCGGCGAGTGATCAAAGGGGGGATCGAGCAGCTGGATCAGGCCCGGTGGCGCGGCGGTTTCGCGGCGCACCAGGTGACGGTCCACGGCGTCCATCGCCTGGCGCGCATGCGTCGCCTCGCCGGCACCGGAGAGCACCGACCAGCTCTGCGCGATGGAATCGATGCGGCATTCGCTGTTGACCGAGGAACCCAGCGGCGTGCCGTCGTCGAACCAGGCGCGGCGATACCACTGTCCATCCCAGCCATGCTGTTCGAGGTTCTGCCGCAGCTGCGCGGCCTGGCTGCGGCAGTGCTCGGCAAACACCGCATCGCCGTGACGCTGCGCCAGCGGCGCGAAACGGCTCAGCACCTCGTACAGGAAAAATCCCAGCCATACGCTTTCACCCTTGCCGTGGATTCCCACCAGATTCATGCCGTCGTTCCAGTCGCCGGAACCCATCAGCGGCAGACCATGCTCGCCGAAACGCAGGCCATGGCGGATGGCGCGCACGCAGTGCTCGTACAGGCTCGCCGTCTCGCCGCTGCGGCCGGGCAGGTCGTAGTACGACTCCTCGTCGGCGCCGAGTGCGCGGCCGTGCAGGAAGGGCAGGGCTTCATCGAGCACCTGCGTGTCGTCGCTGCCGAGGACATACCGGCAGGTGGCCAGCGGCAGCCAGAGATAATCGTCCGAGCAACGCGTGCGCACGCCCTGTCCGGCCGGCGGATGCCACCAGTGCTGCACATCGCCCTCGGGGAACTGGCGCTGCGCGCACGACAGCAGGTGCGCGCGCAGCAGGCCGCTCTGCGCGTGCAGCAGCGCCATCGCGTCCTGCAGCTGGTCGCGAAAGCCGAAGGCGCCGCCCGACTGGTAGAAGCCGCTGCGGGCCCACAGGCGGCAGGCCAGGGTCTGGTAGAGCAGCCAGCCGTTGCCCAGCACATTGAGCGCCGCATCCGGGGTTTCGATCTGCACGCTGCCGAGCGTGCGCTGCCAGTAGTGCCGCACTTTCTGCAGCGCCGCGCGTGCAGCGCCGGGCTTGCGCAGGCGCTGCGCCAGCTCACGCGTCTGCACCAGATCGCGGCCGGCGCCGAGCCGGAAGATGATCTGGCGCTGCTGGCCGGCCAGCAGTTCGAAAGGCACCTGGATCGCGCCGCAAGGGTCCAGGGCCGCGCCGAGCCGGCCGGACAGGCGCGTGCGCCGCATCGCCTCGGGATGACGCAGCGAGCCGTTGCGGCCGAGGAATTCGCCACGGTCGCCGCTGAGGCTGCGCGAAGGATCGTCGACATCGAGAAACGCCACGCGCCCGGAGAACGCGGTGTTGTAGGCATTGCGCGCGAACAGCGCGCCGCTGACGGCATCGATTTCGGTGATCACCTGCATGGCGCATTTGGCGCGCAGATCGCCCAGCACCCATTCGACATAGCCGGTGGCCGAGAGCCGCCGCGTGCGGCCCGAGTCGTTGCGCACGGTCAGCACCGAGAACTTGACCGCTTCTTCCAGATCCACATAGACCCACAGCTCGGAGTGGATGCCGCCGCTGCTGTGCTCGAACACGCTGTAGCCGAAGCCGTGCCGGCAGAGATAGGGCGCGCTGTCGCCGCCGGGCAGCGGCGTGGGCGACCAGAACTGTCCGCTCTCTTCGTCGCGCAGATACAGGGCTTCGCCATCGGCGCCGCCCACCGCATCCTCGCGCCAGGGCGTGAGCCGGAATTCGTGGGCGTTCTCGCTCCAGGTGTAGCCCAGGCCGCTCTCCGAGACCACGGTGCCGAACTGCGCATTGGCCAGCACATTGCACCAGGGCAGCGGCGTGCGCTGACCCGGCGCGCTGCGGATGTGGTACTCGCTGCCGTCGGCGCTGAAGCCGCCCAGGGCATTGCCCAGCATCAGCGGCGGCGATGGCAGCGCCTCCGGCTGCGACGATTCCACGCGTGGCGTGCGCAGCGGGATCAGGCGCGCGACGCGCTGCTCGTCCACCAGGCTGCGGCGGCTGAGCTGCTCCAGCAGGCTGCCGTGACGGTCGCTGATGATCGCGCGCGCCGCCGCCTGCAGCAGGATGCGGTCTTCGCTGGGAATCTGCTCGGCGGCGCGCACGAAGATGCCGCCGGGGCGGTCGATGGCATGCGCCTCGGTGCCGGTGGCGATCAGGCCCATGATCTGATCCTGCAGCTGCTGCCGGTAGCCCAGGTGATCCTCGTTCCAGATCACCAGGTCCACCGCCAGGCCTTTCAGGCGCCAGTAGGCGTGGCACTGGATCAGCTGCCGCGCCAGCTCCAGCTGCGCGCTGTCGGCGATCTTCAGCAGCACGATCGGCAGATCGCCGGAAATCGCATAGCCCCACAATCCCGACTGACCGCGCCGGTTCTGCGTCAGCACCGCGGCCTCGGCGCGCAGCGCGGCATTGGCATAGAGCACGGAGCCGGCCAGGCGCCGGTAGAGCTGCGCGTCGCCAGCCAGCACATTGAGCTGGCGCAGGGTCACGCCGCCGTGGGTCCAGGCCAGGTCCAGGACGCGGTCGGCCAGATGGCGGTCCTGGTATTTCTCGACCAGCGCCAGACAGGCCTCGCGGTTGTCGGCGGCGCCGAACACCAGATCCAGGCTCGCCGACTGCCCGGCTTCGAGCACCACGCGGCAGCGGATCGCGACGATGGGATCGAGCACCGAGCCGGCGGTGCCGGACAGCGCGCCGTCCTCGCGCAGCGCCTGCGGCGCGGCGCGGCTGTTGCCGCGACCGATGAAGCGCATGCGGTCGGTTTCGTAGGACAGTTCGCCGGTCTCGGCGCCGTGCGCGGCCAGCAGATGAAACATCCAGGGCGTGGCCTCGCCGATGGAACGCGGCCGCCGCGTGCAGAGGATGGCGTGCTGCGCGGGCCGCAGCTCGCTCTGCACGAACAGATTGCCGAACGAGGCCTGCATCAGGTCCGCCGCCGGCGGCGCCAGCACCACTTCGGCATAGCTGGTGATCTCGATGGTCTTGCGTGTCGCCGAGCGGTTGCTCAGGCGCAGCCGGCGCAGCTCGATATCGTCTTCCGGCGAGACCACGATCTCCGTGTAGGTTTCGATGTCCTGGTCGCGGCGCCGGTACTCGGCGCGGCCTTCCGAGAACATCGCCTCGTAGCGCTGCGCCTGGCGCAGCGTCGGCTGGTGCGCGGCCGACCATACCTGGCCGCTGCCCAGATCGCGCAGATAGATGAAGCTGCCCCAGTGGTCGCAGGTGCTGTCCTCGCGCCAGCGCGTGAGCGCCAGATCCTTCCAGCGGCTGTAGCCGCCGCCGGCATTGCTGAGCATGACGTGGTAGCGGCCGTTGGACAGCAGCTGCACCTCGGGGCTGGGCGTGCGCGCGCCGATCGGCGTGTGCACCGGCGCGGCGCTGTCGTAGAACACGCTGCCCTGCGCGGCTTCGGCATGGCGGCCGCGCCGCGCCGTGTGCCGGGGAATCCGCTCCTGCAGCAGGAGCAGCGTGGCCTGGCACTGCGGGTCCGACTCGAAGCGGCGCTGCATCGGCCGGTCGAGCAGCAGATGCGCCAGCGCCAGCAGGCTCATGCCCTGGTGATGCGCCATGAACGAACGCACCACCACGCTGGACTCGCCGCGCACCAGACGCGCCGGCGTGTAGTCGATGGCTTCGTAGAAACCATAGCGGCCCAGCAGGCCGTCGCCGGCCAGGCGCTGCAGATTGGCGCAGGCCGCGTCCGGCGCCACCATCAGCGCCAGCGCGCTGGCATAGGGCGCCACCACGCTGTCGTCCGCCAGGCCGCGCTTGAGGCCGAGCCCGGGCACGCCGAAGGCGTGGTACTGGTAATGCAGGCCGGCATCGACCGTGCTGTAGCCGCATTCCGAAACGCCCCAGGGCAGCGCGCGCTGCCTGCCGTAGGCGATCTGCCGCGCCACCGCCGCGCGGCAGGTCTGTTCGAGCAGGCTGCCCTCGTAAGCCGGCATCACCAGCAAGGGCATCAGGTACTCGAACATCGAGCCGCTCCAGGACAGCAGGATCGGCTCGCCGCCGGCGCCGCTGCGCAGACGTCCGAGCGCAAACCAGCTTTCCTGCGGCAGCTGACCCTGGGCGATGGCGACGAAGTTGCAGAGCCGTGCTTCCGAGGCCAGCAGATCGTAGAAGCTGGTATCGCGACGGAACTCATCGAGGTTGTAGCCGATGGCCAGCAGCTGGCGCTCCTGATCGTAGAGAAAGCCGTAAGCCATGCTGGCAAAGCCGCTGGCCTGCGCGGCCAGCTGCTCGCAGCGGGCGATGCGCTCGGCGGCGCGCGTCGAGGCGGTGAGCAGCGCCTCGCGCTGGGCCGGCGTCTGCGGCGAATCGGCGCTGAGTGCGGGCAGCTGCTGCTGCGCGTCCTGCGCCAGCTCGCGCAGGCTCGGCACGCCGCCGGATGCCAGCGGCGCGAAGCCGGCGCCGTGCGCGCCCAGTGTCAGCCAGGGTGCGAGAAACAGCAGTTCCTCCAGCGCGGCCTGACCTTGCTGCGCGAAGGCCAGGGCCCAGTCGGCGGCTTCGCCGCTGGCCGGCAGCTGCCCGCCGTCCTGCAGGGCCTGGGCCCGTTCGGCGAGGGTCTGCAGGCTGTGCAGCACGGCGGCCAGCGTCGCCGGCGGCGCGGCGCAGTCGCGCTGCAGCTGTGCCTGCAGCGGCGCCAGCGCGCCGCGTGCACGCACCGGCGCGGCCTCGACGAGCAGCGCCAGGGTATCGGCCAGGCCTTCGAACAGGCGTGCGCCGACGATCTTCTGCTCCGGCAGGGCCAGCAGGCCGGCACGCAGGGTCAGCAGATGGCCGGCGAGATTGCCGCTGTCCACCGAGGAGATGTAGCGCGGCGGCAGCGGTTGCAGCGACTGTGTGTCGTACCAGTTGAAGAAGTGTCCCTGGTGGCGTTCCAGCTGTGCCAGCGTGGCGAAGGTATCCGCGGTGCGCCGCAGCAGCGTGCCGGTGCTGATGAAGCCGAAGTCGCAGGCGGAAAGATTCGCCAGCAGCGACAGGCCGATGTTGGTGGGCGAGGTGCGATGCGCCAGCAGCGGGCCCGGATGCTCCTGGAAATTGTCCGGCGGCAGATGATGATCGGCGGCGTTCACGAAGTGTTCGAAGAAGCGCCAGGTCTTGCGCGCCACGGCGCGCAGAAACCGCGTCGGCTCCGCGCGCAGCCGCAGCTGCTCCTGGCGCAGCGGCCGGCTCAGCCACCAGGCCAGCGCGGGTGCGAGCAGCCACAGCGCGGCAATCGGTGTCGCCGCCAGCAAGGCCTCGCCATCGCGGGACACCAGCAGTGCCGTCAGGGCGGCGAGCGGCGCGATCCACATGCTGCGGTAGCTGGCAGCCAGTCCGCGCTCGCGTGCATTCCGATGTCCGCGCTCCTGCTCGGCGGAACTGCGCCATTCCAGCAGATGGCGCTGCGTGATCAGCAGGCGCCAGCTGCTGCGCAGCAGCGCATCGGCGGCGCACAGCGCCTCGTAAGGCAGGCAGGCGATTCTGAACAGCGCCAGCGACAGGCCGCGAGCGGCGGCCTGCAGCACGGCATGCAGATGTTCGCCCAGGCGCAGCTGCGCCGGCTTGCGCAAGGCATCGAGCAGGCCGAGCAGCAAGGGCGGCATCAGCAGCAGGCCGGCCGTGGCCAGCGTCCAGAACCAGGGCCGGGGCAGCAGCGCCCAGCCCAGCGGCGGCAGCAGGCACAGGGCGATGAGCGCCAGACTGCGCCGCAGATTGTCGAAGATCTTCCAGCGCGACAGCGCCGACAGCGGATTGCGCCGGCTGCGTCCGTCCGCGCCGGGCACGCGCGGCAGCAGCCAGTGCGCGATCTGCCAGTCGCCGCGCATCCAGCGTCGCTGGCGCTGCACATCGCTCAGGTAGCGGGCCGGATATTCCTCGTACAGATGCACATCGCTGAGCAGGCCCGAACGCGCATGGCAGCCTTCCAGCAGATCGTGGCTGAGGATGCGGTTGTCGGGAAAACGCTGGCCCAGCGCGCGTTCGAAGGCTTCGACTTCGTAGATGCCCTTGCCGATGAACGAGCCCTCACCGAACAGATCCTGGTAAAGATCGGAGACCGAGCGCGTATAAGGATCGATGCCCGGCTCGCTGCCGCAGAGCTGCGCATAGCGCGAGCGCCGGCCGCCGACGAGGCTGGCGGCCATGCGCGGCTGCAGGATGCCGTAGCCGGCGACGACGCGCTGGCGCCGCTCGTCGTAGCGCGGCCGGTTGAGCGGATGCGCCATGGCCGCGATGAACTGCCGCGCCGCATCGCGCGGCAGCTGCGTGTCGGTATCCAGGGTGATGACGTAGCGCACGCCGATCAGCGCGGCGGTGTCGCCTTCCAGCAGCGCGAACTGCGTGCGCGTCTGATCGCGCAGCAAGGCGTTCAGATCGGCCAGCTTGCCGCGCTTGCGTTCCCGGCCCATCCACACGCCCTGCGCGGGATTCCACTGGCGCGGACGATGCAGCAGATGAAAGGGCGTGCCGTCCGGGCCCGGATACTCGCGGTTGAGACGGCGGATGCCCTCGCGCGCCTGACGCAGCAGCGCCTCGTCTTCCGGCATGCGCGCTTGCGGCGCATCGCAATCATCGCTGAGCAGGGCGAAATGCAGCTGCCGATCGCGGTTGCCGAGGAAATGCACTTCCAGCGACTCCAGCAGCGTCTCGATGCCCTGCGCGCTGTCCAGCAGGGTGGGAATCACCACCAGGCTGCGCTGCGGCGGCGGCAGGCCGCGCGCGTAATCCATGCGCGGCAGCAGCTGCGGCGTGCTCATCAGGCTGGCCAGCCAGTTGCTCAGTGTCGTGGCCAGCTGGCTGGCCGCCAGCAGCGCCAGCAGGGTCAGTGGCAACAGTCGCGCCCAGGCGATGGCCTGCGCCTGCACCGGCAGCAGCAGGCCGGCGGTGAACAGCAGACTCAGCGACAGGATCGCGCCCAGATACAGCGTCAGGGCCTGGCGCGCGCAGGCGCGGCGCAGGCGTGTCGCGGCACTCGGGCGCAGGCCGGCGGCCTGTTCCAGCTGCGGCAGGCCCTGATCGATCAGGTAGAAGCCGACGTGGGCGAGGTGACTTTCACCTTCCTTGGCCGCGTCGGCGGCGGCGCCGCGCTGCGCCAGAAGCAGCGCCGCGCGCGCGATCTCGATCTCGCGCGCGGCGCTGTGCCGGCCCAGATGGTCGATCACATGCCGGTAGCGGTCGCGCGTGGCGAAATCCATCGCGCCGTAGCAGCCGCCCGGGTCCTGGCGCAGCACTTGTTCAACCAGGCTCAGCGACTCGACGAAGCTGCGCCAGTCCGTGGCGCCGAGAAAGCGCAGGCTGCCGATGCTGTTGCTGATCGAGACGTGATCGGCGGCCTGCTGCTGGTTTTCCGACTGCACCAGCTGCTCGATGGTCAGACTCGATTCCGCCAGGCGCTGCTCGATCCAGGTCAGCGGCAGGGCCAGCGCCTGGCCATGACCCTGCAGGCGGCGCGCCAGCTCGGCGACGAAGGCGCTGGCCATCGGCGGGTCGGAGCGGGCCATGTCGGCAATCACCAGAATCAGGCTTTTCGGATCGCTGATCGCGATCTCCATCATGCGGTTGGCCCAGTCCTGCGCCTGATTCAGATGCAGGCGCGCTGCGCCGATGCGCGCCGCGACACGGCGCAGGTTCTCGATCAGCGCCAGGCGCAGCATGATCGGAATCGCCCACAGCTCGCCCAGGGTCAGCGGCGTCACGGTCTGATACGCCGCCACGAAGCGCGCCAGCGTGCCGGCATCGACGCGGCCGTCGCCGTGCGAGATCGCGGCCAGGGCCAGGTCATAGACGCGCGGCAAGCCGGCGGAAGGGCCTTGCGCCAGACGCGGCAGCTCGCGGCTGTAGCCGCGCGGCAGATGCCGTCTGGCGATCTGCACCTGTTCCTCGATGAGATAAAAGTTGTCGAGCAGCCATTCGCCGGCCGGCGCCACGCGCTGGCGCGCCTTGACCGCCGTGGTCAGCAGGCGGCATGCGGCGATCAGCTGCTGTTCGTTGTCATCCAGGCGCCGCAGCAGGCGGTCGCAGAGCGCGGCGCGGTGCAGACGATGCGTCGCCGCCAGGGCCTTGCCGTGCTGCTCCATCTGATCGGCGCTGAACAGCTCGGCGCGCAGCGGTGTCTGTTCCTGCGTGCTCGCCGTGCGGGATCCGCCGAGCCAGCGGCGCGGCGCGGCAGTCCGGTGCAGCAGCCATTGGCCTGCGGCCGCGGCCCGCCGCAGGCGCGCCGCGCCGGCCAGACCCTTGACGGTGGGCGGGGCCTGGCTCAAGCCACGACACCGGCCGGCATCGGCTGCGCACTGGCGTGGGAAGGCATGGTCTGTCCTGTGTCGGGAAGGGGCGCTGCCTGCGGCGGCTCGCGGGCCTTGGGCGCCGGGGCTCTGCACGACTCGATGCCCTGCCCGCAGTGGCCGGGCCGGCGTGTTCATGACGGCGAGCGCGCTTCGGCGCCGGCGTCATGTTTACCGTTGCGGCCGGGGGCGCGTCTGTCTGCCAGCGTACACAGCGCCGCGGTGCGCGGCGGCAGCGCGGCGTGCGCAAGACCGGCAGGACTAAGCGTGGCGGCGCACAGACCTGCCTTCCGCAAGGGCCTAGATTGGCCTTGAGTCCATCCGCCAGTCGCGATGGCTTCGGGTGACGGGCTGAAGGTGGCAGTGGTACTGCGCCGCCTGCCGTCGGTTTCTTCCCGCGCTTGCGCAGCAGCGCCGGCCTCCACGAAAGAGAGGATCATCATGGCGACCATCGCCCAGACTTGGCATGAGGCTCGTGCGGAATTTCCGCCGACGCCGTCCGGACATCATCCCGTTCCCGCCAGCAATGGCGACGGTGCGGGTGGCGTGCTCACCGCCGCCGGCTATGCGCTCGGCATCAGCGCCGCCGACGCGACCCTGTTCGCCGAATCGTTCCTGAAGAGCCCGATGGCAAAGGCGATGCTCGAACGCGGCGAACCCCTGAAATTCTTTCTGCCGATCCAGCTCAGCGAGCATGCCGAGTGGGGCGGTGTCGACATCACCATCGCCGGCGTCAGAACCGAGCATGTCGGCAGCCCGCGCGAGGCGCCGGCGACGGATCGCGGCAATGGCTATTCCAGCAATCCGCACGGTCCGCTGCAGCCCGGCGACTACGGCGTGCACTCGCATCCGGATACCGCCGGGCTGATGAAAAACGTATCGGGCGAGGACTGAGCGCGTCGCGGAAGCCCTCGATCGATTTGCAGGACTCCAGTACTACTCCAAGGAATGACGATGAACACCATCCAGAAAGGCCCGGTCGCGCTGCTTGCCATCGGCATCTTGAGCTTCGCCACCGCCGGCTGCGATCGCCAGGTCTCGGCCGAGCAGACGCAGGCGGCAGTGGTGGATGCGCAGGTCAAGGGCGCGGAGAAGATCGCCAAGGCCGCCCGCGATGCCAACGAAAGCACGATGGACGCGCAGCAGAAGGCCGACAAGGCCAACGAACGGCTGACGCGCGAATCGGCCGAGGCCACGCGCAAGGTCCGCATCGTCCAGGCCGATGCCGACTACCAGGTGGCCATCGAGAAGTGCGGCGCGTTCAGCGGCGATCAGCGCAGCGTCTGCAAGAAGCAGGCTGAGGCCGATGTCGCCACCGCGAAGTCGGACGCCAAGTCCGAAGAACGCGCGGTGAATCCGAATCCTTGATGAAGGTGATGCAAAAGCGCATCCCCGCGCTTTTGCCTGTCCCTGCGATCAGGCGCGTGATGGCTTCAAGGCGCCGCGCAGCTGAAGCTGGCGGCGTCGTTCACCGCACCGCTGCCCTCGTACTTCGCATACTGCGGATAAGGGCAGAGCGGGCGGGTGAGCTGCTTCGGCAGCCTGGATGAGGCGGTGCTGGGCTTGGCGATGATGCGCTCCGGCGCCTCGCCGTTCTCCACCCAGTTGCTGATCGCATCCAGGGTGTCGAAGTAGTCGGCGGTGTAATCGCCGCCGAAGCAGTGGTTCATGCCCGGCACCAGATACAGGCGCGCGAAGTCGCGCGTGCTGCCGCCGTAGGTCTTGCTCAGCGACTGGTAGTAGTCGATGGTGTCCAGCGGCGAGAACACCGGATCGCTGCCGCCGTGGAAGAAGATCACCTTGCCGTCGTGCGCACGGAATTTCTGCAGATCGGTGGACGTGGCTGCCATGAAGCCGATCGCGGACGTGCGGTAGTCGCCGGAGGTGGCGGTGATGGACTGCGCGAAGCTGTCGATGTTCACGCTGAACACGTCCAGATCGGGATTGGGCGGCGTGCTGAACACATAAGCGCTGGATTGCTGCGCGAGCGTGGCATTGAGTGCGGTGTTGAAACCCAGCGGCAGTGCGCCCAGGTTCCACAGGTCCCAGCCATTGCTGCCGTTCATGCCGGTGTCGTAGGGAAAGGCGGCGTAGATGGCGCTGCCATCGCGGCGCTGTGCGCCGGCGAAGATCGTGTGCAGGCCCTGCACCTGTGCGGCGCTCAGGCAGCTCGAGGTCTTGCGTCCCGTGCATTGCAGGCTGGCGGGTTCAAACTGGCCGAGACAGGCTTGCGCCTGGAAGATCATGCCGTCGGCCAGGCCGTCGAGCGTGTCGCATCTTTCCAGGACGCTCTTGCGGATCAGTTCCAGATCAGCGTTCGAGAAAGCCCTGTACAGCAGCGCATGGCCCTTGCTGTCCACCGCGCCTGGATGATCCGTGAGCACCACTTCGGCCAGCGCCTGCGTGGTCCAGGCTTCGGCGACGGCGGCATGCGGCAGACGAAAACCCGGATCGCCGGCGACGATGCCATCGAACTGATCGCCGTATTTCTGCAGGGCCTGCATCGCCTCCTGGCCGCCCTTGGAGCAACCGAGAAAGTAGGAGTAGGCGGGCGCGCTGGCGTAGTACTGCTGGATGACTTGCTTGGCGATCGGTGTCACCTGGCCGATGGCGCCGTAGCCGTAATTGATGCGCGCCATCGGGTCCACGCCGAAGCCGGCCTTGAGCGAGGCGGCCTGCGTGCTGCCGCTGTCGTGGCCGCCATCCGTGCTCACCACCGCGTAGCCGCGCCAGAGTGCGGGCGTCTGCGGCGAATTGCCGGTGAGCGTGGCGGTCTGGCCGGGAATGGGGCCGTGCGCCGGTGCCAGATAACCATCGGCCGCTCCGCCGCCCTGGAAGAAGAAGCGGCCGTTCCAGTTGCTGGGCAGACGCAGTTCGAAGCGTGTGCCGTATGCATTGCTGCCGGTGTCGGGATTGGTATACGCGGAGGTATAGGCGCCGATGGTGCCGGTGACCACGCAGTTCTCCGGCATGCTGCCGGCCTGCAGATACTTGAGCACCACGCCGCCGCGATCGAGCCTGGCGGATTCAATGGTGGTGTCGGGCAACTGCAGCGCGGCCAGCGCGGTGCAGCGTGTGCTGGCGGCGCTGCTCCCGGGAACGCTGGCGCTGGGTGCAGGCTGGTCCACCGGGCTGGAGCCGCCGCAGGCGCCGAGGCTGATGCTGAGTGCGGCGAGCAGGACAGACGCTGCCGGGCGGCGCCGGCACTGGTATCGCATGTTGTTCTCCTCACGAGGCCCTTGTTGCCTGCTGACGTGGCCGGCGGGTCTGGTCCGTGCGGCGCGCCCGTTCGATCTGGCGCGGCGCTGCGGACGCTTGCGGCGGAGTATGTCCGGGCTCGCGTCCGGGCAGGCGCTCTGTGAAGGCTGCGATTTGTGTCCCGGCGGGCAATAAAAAGCCCGGCTGAAAAGCCGGGCTGTCGTGGCCAGCAGCGTGTGGCGGCTTTCAGCTCTTGGGATAGCGCGAGAAGAAGCTCCAGATCTTTTCGCTGGCGTCCCAGCGATCATTGTTCTGGCCCAGGAAGCGCGGCAGGAAGGTGCGGCCGCCGGCCCATTGATGGCCGGCCCCGGCGATGCCGCACCAGGTCACCTCGTCGCCGCTGGCGCAGCCGCGCAGGGTGCGGCACTGCACGCCGCTTTCCTCGGAGACCACATCGTCCTGCGTGCTGCATTGATTGCGCTGGCCCAGGCTCTGCACGATCTGCGCGATGGAAGGACGGAAGCTGCCTTCGAACACGCCGCCGTCCCAGGGAATGCGCGGATCGGCGCGGCCCTGGATCAGCAGGGCGGGGATGCCGCGCTTGGGGGTGCAGCTCTGCACCATGATGCCGCCGGAGACGGCGGCGATGGCGGTGAAGGTGTCCGGCGCTTCGCAGGCGATGCGGTGCAGCAGCATGGAGCCGTTGGAAAAGCCGGTGCCGTACACGCGACGCGCGTCGATGGGGGCAATGGCTTTTGCATCGTTGATCACCGCGCGGACGAAGCCGACGTCGTCGACATTGTCCTGCATGGGCTTGGCGCAGCAGCTGCCGGCGTTCCAGGCGCGGGCGATGCCATCGGGATAGGCGACCATGAAGCCGTGCTCGTCGGCGACATTATCGAAGTGCGTCATGTCTTCCATGATCTTGCCGGTGCCGACGCCGCCGTGCAGGGCCACCACCAGCGGCACGGGCTTGCCGGCCGGCAGCGAGGTGGGGCGATACAGCAGATACGTACGGTCCAGGCCGCCGATGCGCAGGGTGCGTTCGGTAACCTGACCGCTGCCCTCGGCAACGGCCCGCGGCGATGACATCAGGCATCCCATCAGAATCAGGGCGGCAACGAACAGTGGCAGCGTCAGCAGTCTCGACTTGGACATGGCAGCTCTCCGGTTTCGCAGCGACACGACGTCGCACATGGTAGGCCAGCCGGCTTGCCGCTGTCTTACCGGAAAATCCATTCCGCACCGCCCGGTGCGCGCCATTGCGCAGGGCCGTGCCGTGCGCGTGGCTCAGTAGGACTTCGGCAGATCCAGCACCTTCTCGGCCAGGAAGTTCAGGATCATGTGCGGACTCACCGGTGCGATGCGCGGAATCAGCACTTCACGCAGCAGGCGCTCGATGTGGTACTCCTGTGCGTAGCCCATGCCGCCCAGGGTGAGCATGGCGGTGTGGCAGGCTTCGAAGGCGGCTTCGGCCGCGAGGTACTTGCCGGCATTGGCTTCCACGCCGCAATCCTGATGCTGGTCGAACAGGGTGGCGGCCTTCAGCACCATCAGGTTGGCCGCTTCCAGCTGTGCCCAGCACTTGGCCAGCGGATGCTGGATGCCCTGGTTCATGCCGATGGGACGGTCGAAGACGATGCGCTCGCGTGCGTACTGCGCGGCGCGGGCAATCGCGGCGCGGCCGATGCCGATGGCCTCGGCCCCGAGCAGGATGCGCTCGGGATTCAGGCCATGCAGGATGATCTTGAAGCCATCGCCTTCGCCGCCGATGCGGTCGGTTTCCGGAATCCACAGATCATTGATGAACAGCATGTTGGAATCCACCGCATGGCGGCCCATCTTGTGGATCAGCCGCACTTCGATCTTGCTGCGGTCCAGATCGGTGAAGAACAGTGACAGGCCATCGGTCTTGCGTTTGACCTGATCCAGCGGCGTGGTGCGCGCCAGCAGCATCATCTTGTTGGCCACCTGCGCCACGGAAATCCAGATTTTCTCGCCGTTGACCAGATAACCGCCCTCGCGCTTTTCGGCGCGGGTCTTGATCCTGGTGGTATCCAGGCCGACATTGGGCTCGGTGACCGCGAAGCAGATGCGCTGCTCGCCGCGCAGCACCGGCGGGATCATGCGCTGCTTCTGTTCCTCGCTGCCGAACAGCGCCACCGGCTGCATGCTGAACACCGGGCCGTGGATCGCCGAGGCCGCACTCATGCCGCCGCCGGCCTCGGCCACGGCCTGCATCATGATCGCCGCCGAGGCGATGCCCAGATTGGCGCCGCCCACGTTCTCCGGCATCGCCACGCCCAGCCAGCCGGCCTCGGCCATGGCCTTGAAGAATTCGTGGGGAAACACGCCGTCGCGGTCCCGTTCCAGCCAGTACTCGGGGCTGAACTGCTGGCACTGCTTGAGCACGGTGTCGCGGATGTTCTGCTGGTCGCCGCTCAGGGAAAAGTCCATGGTCTGGGTCTCGCGCTGCGAAAGGAATGATGTACGGATATTAAACCAGTGAACTGGAATCGGTACGGCCATCGTGAAACAATCGCCGCCACTTCCAATCAGTCGAGGAGCCGGTTTCATGGCGAGTTCCCAAGGGCGGCGGGGGCCTCTGGCCGGTCTGCGCGTGCTGGATCTCACGGCGATGGTGATGGGTCCGTACTGCACGCAGATCATGGCCGACATGGGCGCGGAGGTGATCAAGATCGAGCCGCCCGAGGGCGACAACACCCGCTATATCTCGGTGGCGCCGGTGCCGGGCAAAAGCGGGGTGTTCGCCAACGTCAATCGCGGCAAGCGCAGCGTGGTGCTGGATCTGCGCAGCGAGGCCGGCAAGGCGGCGCTGCGCGCGCTGGTGAAGACCGCCGATGTGTTCATCCACTCCATGCGCGGCAAGGCCATCGCCCGGCTGGGTTTCGATTACGCGCAGGTGGCGGCGCTCAGGCCCGACATCGTCTACACCAATTGCTACGGCTACAGCCGCCGTGGTCCGGAGGCGGATCAGCCCGCCTACGACGACACCATCCAGGCCGAGTGCGGACTCACTGCCGTGCAGCAGATGCTGACCGGCGAGCCCGGTTTCGTCGGCACCATCATGGCCGACAAGGTGGCGGGCCTGACCGTGCTGTATGCCACGATGATGGCGCTGTTTCATCGCGCGCGCAGCGGCGAAGGACAGGAGGTGGAAGTGGGCATGTTCGAAACCATGGCTTCGTTCATGCTGGTGGAGCATGCCAATGGCGCGCTGTTCACGCCACCGCTGGGCGCGGCGCACTATCCGCGCGCGGTGGCGCGCAACCGGCGTCCGTACCGCACCCGCGATGGCCACATCGCGGCACTGATCTACAACGACAAGCACTGGTCGCTGTTCGTCGAAGCCGTGAAACCGGATTGGGCGACGCCGGAACTGGCGACCCTGGCGCAGCGCGCGCAATGCATCGACCGGGTCTACGGTTTGCTGGCGCAGACCTTCGCGCAGCGCAGCACGCAGCAGTGGCTGGACCTGCTGCGCGAGCTGGGCATTCCCGCCGCGCCGCTGCGGACGCCCGGGGAACTGTTCGACAATGCGCATCTGAATGCCATCGGTTTCTTCGAGTCTGTGGATACGCCGCAGGGCCAGATGCGTTTTCCCGGTGTGCCCACCTGGTTTTCGCGTACGCCCGGTGCGGTGGCCGGCGCGCCGCCGGAGCTGGGACGCGATACGCGGGCGGTGCTGGAGGCCTTGCCGCAAGACTGAGCGGTGCGTCCGAGGAGCTTGGAAATGAAATCACAGCAAGTCGTGTATCGCGGCGCCGGCCGGCGCTTCCTGGGCGAGCTGTATTGGGATGAAGCCGCGACGCAGCCGGCGCCCGGCGTGCTGGTGTTTCCCGATGCCTTCGGCCTGGCCGACCACGCCCGCGAGCGGGCGCAGCGTCTGGCGCAGCTGGGCTATGTGGCGCTGGCCGCTGATCTGCACGGCGAGGGCGCGGTGTATGAGGACGTGGCCAGCATGCGCGTCCATCTGCAGCCCCTGTTCGAGAACCGCGCCGACTGGCGCGCCCGCGCGCAGGCCGCGCTCGCGGCCCTGCAGGCGCAGACGCCGGTGGATGCGCAGCGCCTGGCCGCGATCGGGTTTTGTTTGGGCGGCGCCACCTGTCTGGAGCTGGCGCGCTGCGGCGCGCCGCTGAAGGCCATCGTCGGATTTCACGCCGGCGTGCTGGCGCCGCTGCCAGGCGACGAGCAGAAGATCCAGGCCAAGGTGCTGCTCTGCCAGGGCGCGGACGATCCGCTGATCAAGAAGGAAAACATGGCGGCGGTGGAAGCGGAGCTGCGCCGGGACCGCGTGGACTGGCAGCTCATCGTCTACGGCAATGCCGTGCACAGCTTCACCAATCGCGATGCCGCCACCCGTCAGTCGCCGGCCATGGCCTATGACGCCGCCGCGGATCGGCGTTCCTGGGCGGCGATGCAGGGCTTGCTGGCCGAGGTGTTCTGAACGCGGCGCGCGCGCTCAGCGCGTCAGCTCATTGCGCAGCTGGCGTGGCGAGGCCGCGAACCAGCGATGGCAGCTGCGCGAGAGCACGGAGGTTTCCGAGTAGCCGAGAATCTCCGTGACTTTCACCAGCGGGATGTCGGGCTGCTGCAGATAGCGCAGGGCCACGTCGCGACGCACCCCGTCCTTGATGGCCTCGAAGGACAGCCCTTCCTCGCGCAGGCGTCTTTGCAGCGTGCGCAGATGCAGGCCCAGCGCCGAGGCGACGCGTTCGGGACTGCAGTCGCCTTCGATCAGCAGGCGCGAGATCATCGCCCGCACCCGTGAACCCAGGCTGCTGGTCGCGGCGGGGAAGCGGTCGTCGATATAGCTGGTGGCGATTTCGTAGAGCTGCGGGTCGGCTTCCGGCACCGGCAGGGCCAGATCCTGGGCGTTGAAGAACAATCCGGTCACGCTCTGATTGAAGCGCACCGTGGCGTTGAAGCTGGCGCGGTACACCGCCATCGGCGCAATCGGCTCATGCGTGAACCAGACTTCCCTTGCATTGGCGCGGCCACCGCTCAAGGCGCGCGTGGCGTACTGGGTGGCGGCCAGGCCGTGCTCGATGCTCTGCGGCATCGCCGCTTCGGCACTCGCCAGCTGCTCGAACTGCATCAACACGCGACGTTCGCGCGGCAGTTCTTCGAGTGCGATGCGGATGGCGGTGCTGCAGGCGCTCATGTGTTCGGCGCAGTAGCGGAAGGCATCGCCCAGGGTGGGCGAGTTGCGCATCGCCACATCCAGCGGCCCGAGAATGCGGGTGGCGCCCTGCGCCGCCTGCAAGGCGGCCAGACGCAGGCCGAAGTCGGGGCAATTCAGCTCCAGCGCGGCGCGCTCCATCAGCTGCCTCATGGCCGGGAAGGCGATGAAGCCGTGCTGGTCATCGAGCGCCGCTGCGTCTATGCCGGACTCGCGCAGCAAGACCCCGGGATCGCCCTTGAGGCTGAGTACCAGGTCATGGAAGCCCTGCAGTGTCCGGCCGCGAACCGCCGCGCCGCCCTGGAGTGCCACGCTTGCTTCGATCCGCGAGGGATCGTGCTCCTCGTTTCTCATCTTGGCAGAACCTTGTGAGGTCTGATTCGGCCTTTCATCAGCCGTTTGCAGCGTATCACGCAGCCCTTTGCCCGTCGCGCGTTAAGCTTGTCTCAGAGCGCAAGATAGCTGCGCGGGTCATGGCTCAGAGCCACGCCGACGATATAGGCCGCGCAGAGCAGGGCGGCGACGAAAGCCAGGCGGCGCTGCGTCAGGCCGTGACGCTGGTGCAGGGCGACATGGCCGAACGCGATGTAGAGCAGCAGCGCCAGCAGCTTGGCGCTGAGCCAGGACTGCACGAAGGGATATTGTCCGAGGATGAAGCACAGCAGCAGGGCACTGCCCAGCAGCACGGTGTCCACCAGATGCGGCAAGACCCGCAGCAGCCGGCCGCCGGGATAGGCCTGATCGCGCAAGGCATAGCGCCCGCGCAGCACGAACAGACTCAGGCTGAGGATGACGCAGCTGATATGAAGCGTCTTGATGGCTGCGTAGTGGGCGATCACGGCGGCGGCTGTCTGCGGTCAGTAGGCGACGGTGAAACGTTGCCGCAAATGGCGCGGCGATTCCAGCTCGTCGAGCATGGCCACCGCGTAATCGCCGGTGCTGATGCGGCTCTGGCCCTGTGCATCGCTGAGCAGCTGATTGCCGCCGAGACGGAAGTGGCCGGTGGCGGGGCCGGGTTCGATCAGCGCGGCGGGGCTGAGCATGGTCCAGTTGAGTTCGGTTTCGCTGCGCAGCAGGTTCAGGGCATCACGCGCGCCTTCGGCGCTGGCGCGCCACTGCGCCGGAAACTCGGGCGAGTCGAGCAGCTGCACGCCGGGGGCGATTTCCAGGCTGCCGGCACCGCCGACCATCAGCAGGCGCCGGCCGCTGGCCCTGGCGGCGTCGATGATGCTGCGCACGCCGCGCAGATACTCGCCGCGCACATCGCCATAGGAATGACCGCTGAAGGCGCTGATCACCGCGTCCTTGCCGGCGAACAGCGTTTGCAGCGTGGCGGTGTCGAACACGCTGCCGACGCTCACCTGCAGTGCCGGCGTCGAGGCGAGTTTTCCGGCTTCTCGGCTGAGCGTGCTGATGCGATGGCCGCGCTTGAGTGCTTCCTGCAGCAGGGCGGCGCCGATGTAACCGCTGGCGCCCAGCAGAACGATATTCATGATGAAACTCCGTGTGGGGACGGCGCCTATCCTGGCGCATCGCTGCTGGGCTATAAATCGCCATAATCAGAAATGATTGTTATCGGATCGCGAACAAATGAAAGCCGCCACCAAGCCTGCCGATCTCAACGCACTGAACGTCTTCGCCGTGGTGGCCGACTGCGGCAGCTTCACGCAGGCGGCTGCGCGCCTGGGCATGCCCAAGGCCCGCGTCAGCACCACGGTGAAGCGTCTGGAGCAGATGCTGGGACTGAGCCTGTTCCATCGCACCACGCGGCAGGTTTCGCTCAGCGAAGCGGGGCGCGAACTGTTCAGCGGCTGTCAGCCGCTGCTGCGCGGGCTGCAGGATGCACTGAGCCGGGCCGGCAACGAGCAGGCGGCCTTGTCCGGCACGCTCAGGCTCAGTGCGCCCGTGGATCATGCCGAGCAGCTGCTGGCGCCGGCCGTGGCGGAATTTGCGCAGCTGCACCCCGCGCTGCAGATCGAGCTGCGCATCAGCGACAGCGTGCTGAACCTGATGGCGGAAGGCATAGACCTGGCGCTGCGCGTGGGCTGGCCCCGGGATTCCACGGCGCGGGCCGTCAAGCTGGGCGAGTTTGCGCAATGTGTGGTGGCGGCGCCCGCCTATCTGCAGCGCCGCGGCCTGCCGCGCCAGCCGGCCGATCTGGCCGGGCATGACTGGCTGGCGCTGACGCTGCTGCGGACGCCGCTGACCTGGAAGTTCAGCTCCGCGCGCGGCAGGACGCAGAGCGTGCGCATGAACGCGCGCCTGCGCACGGATTCCAGTCTGGCCTTGCGCGCGCTGATTCTGAGCGGCGCGGGGGTTTCGGCCTTCATACGCAACAGTATCGAGCCGCATTTGCGCGACGGGCGGCTGGTTCAGCTCTTGCCGCAATGGTCCTTGCCCAGCGGCGGCTTCTATGCGGTGTATCCGCCCGGAAGGCATGCGCCCGCCGCGGCTCGGGCCTTCGTGGCGTTTTACCGGGGCTGGCTGCAGGACGCGCAGGCGCCTCTGCGGCAAGGCTGAAATGGTGCTGGCAGGGGTGGCGCCAGAGCGGTCCGAGGGGCTCGTGGCGGCGGCGGGTGTGGCTGAAACCGGCCCGCCGGAGCAAGCCGCCACGCGATGGCGACGGCACTCGTGGCGGCACGCGGTTGGCGCTCCTACCCGGATTCGAACCGGGGTTTAAGCCTTGAGAGGGCTCCGTCCTAGGCCTCTAGACGATAGGAGCAACTGTTGGCCGCACACGAGGCCGCGTATTATACGCGCCGCATGAATTGGCTCAAGAAATTTTTGCCGCGCCGAAAGGCTGCCACGCAAACCAGAAGAGTGCCCCGCGCGGAGCACCCGATTTCCCGCTCCAGTTTTCCTTCGGGAACGCTGCGTACGCTCTATGGCCTGAAGGATGCGGGCTATGAGGCTTATGTGGTGGGTGGCGGTGTGCGAGACCTGCTGGCGGGGATGGAGCCCAAGGACTTCGACATCGCCACCAACGCGCATCCGGAGGAGATCAAGCGCATCTTCCGCTCCTGCCGCCTGGTGGGCCGGCGCTTCATGATCGCGCACGTGCGCTTCGGTGATGAGATCACCGAGGTCACCACCTTCCGCGGTCCGATCACCGACAGCCACGAGCGCGACGAGACCGGCCGCATCCTCTCGGACAACGAATACGGCACGCTGGAGACCGACGCCTTCCGGCGCGACTTCACCATCAACGCCTTGTATTACGACATCCGCGATTTCTCGATCGTGGATCTGGTCGGCGGCCTGGAGGACGTGGCGGGGCGGGTGCTGCGCCTGATCGGCGATCCGGAGCTGCGCTACCGTGAAGACCCGGTGCGCATGCTGCGGGCGATCCGCATCGCCAACAAGCTGAAGTTCTCCATCGACAAGGCCACTGCGGCGCCGATCCGCAAGCTGGCGCCGTTGCTGCGCGAGATTCCGGCGGCGCGTCTGTTCGACGAGATCATCAAGCTGCTGCAGTGTCGCGACGCCGAGGCCAATCTCAATGGTCTGCGCGAGTACGGCCTGCTGGCGCAGCTGCTGCCGCAGGCGGACAAGGCCATGGCCAAGCCGCAGAGCGCCGATTTCATCGCGCGCGCCCTGCGCAACACCGCCGATCGCATCGCCAGCGAGCAGACCGTGAGTCCGGCCTTCCTCTACGCCGCCCTGCTGTGGCCGGCGGTGGTGGCGCGCATGCAGCGCCTGATCGAGGAAGAAGGCCAGCACGTCAATGTCGCCATCGTGCAGGCCAGCGAGGAAGTGCTGGCGCAGACGCAGAAATACGTGGTGATCCCCAAGCGCTTCTCGCTGCCGATGCGGGAAATCTGGACGCTGCAGCCGCGCTTCGATCTGCGCAAGGGCGGCCGTCAGCAGCGTCTGCTCACGCACCCGCGCTTCCGTGCCGCTTACGACTTCCTGGTGCTGCGTGCGCAGTCCGGCGAAATCGAGCAGGCCGTCGCCGACTGGTGGACGCGCGCGCAGGTCGGCGAAGGCCTGCCGCCGCTGCCACCGGAGCCGGATCTGGAAACCGAGGCCGAAGAGAGCAGCGACGGTGCCGAGCCCGGAGGCGCGCCGCGCAAGCGCCGCCGTCGCCGCGGCGGACGCAACCGTCGCCGCAACAGCACGCAACCGGCACAGACGTGAGTCCGCGGTTTCGCGCCCACATCGGTCTGGGCGCCAATCTGGGGGATCCGCCGGCGCAGCTGCGCTGGGCGCTGGCGCGCCTGGAGCAGCTGGGCCGGCTGCTGGCGCAGTCGCCGCTGTATCGCAGCCTGCCGATGGGGCCCAGCGAGCAGCCGGACTTCTGCAACGCGGTCTGCATTCTCGATACCGATATCCCGCCGGAGGCGCTGATGCAGGCCTTGCTGGCCATCGAGCGCGAGGCCGGACGCGTGCGCGATGTGAAGTGGGGACCGCGCACCCTGGATCTGGATCTGCTGCATGTCGAAGGCGTGGTGCTGGACAGCGCGGCGCTGCGTCTGCCGCACCCCGGCATCGCGCAGCGTAACTTCGTGCTGCAGCCCTGGGCGCAGATCGCGCCGGACCTGGTGGTGCCGGGTCTGGGGCGGGTCGATCTTGCCGCAGGCCGGCTCGGTGAGGCCGGCTTGCAGCTCTGGCGTGAATAGCGTTTGACCGCAGGCCCTGATGGGCTACACTCGCGCCGCGTCGCGCAGTGCGCGCGCCGGGTGCATGTCTTGGTGGGCCGCCCGCCGCTGTCTGATAAGGTCGTGAACGCAGGCGCATGTCTTGGTGGGCCGCCGGTGTTCCCCCGCAGGCCTTGCCGCCCTGGCTACGGATCGGGCTGGCATCGCCGGAGCGCCAACAATGAATAGCCGCAAACCCGTCAACATCGCCGAGCTGCGCCGCATGCGTGCGGCCGGTGAAAAAATCGCCTGTCTCACCTGCTACGACGCCAGCTTCGCGCTGCTGCAGGATCGCGCCGGCGTCGATCTGATTCTGATCGGTGACTCCCTGGGCATGGTGATTCAGGGCGGCAACACCACCACGCCGGTGACCGTGGAGCAGATCAGCTATCACAGCAAGTGCGTGGCACCGCATCTGCAGCGTGCGTTTCTGGTCGCCGATCTGCCGTTTCTCTCCTACGCCACGCTGGAGCGCGCGCTGGATGCCTCGCAGCGGCTGATGCAGGAAGGCGGCGCCAAGATGGTGAAGCTGGAAGGTGGTCGCGAGCAGGCCGCCATCGTCGAATATCTTTCGGTGCGCGGCGTGCCGGTCTGCGCGCACCTGGGTCTGCAGCCGCAGTTCATCCACAAGATGGGCAACTTCAAGGTGCAGGGTCGCGAGCAGGCGGCGGCCGAAGCGATGCTGCACGACGCGCAGGTGCTGGCGCAGGCCGGCGCCGATCTGCTGTTGCTCGAATGCATTCCGGCGGAGCTGGGCGCGCGCATCACCGCGCAGTCGCCGGTGCCGGTGATCGGCATCGGTGCCGGCAGTGGCGTCGATGGCCAGATTCTGGTGCTGCACGATCTGCTCGGCATCTCGCCGCAGGTGACCCTGGGGCACACCCCGCGCTTCGTGAAGAACTACATGGCCGGCGCGGTGGCGCAAGGCGAGAAGGGCGGGGTGATCGAGGCGGCGATCGCCGACTATGTGCGCGAGGTGAAGTCCGGCGCCTATCCCGCGCCCGAGCACTGCTTCGAAACCACGGTGAAGCGATGAACACGGTCCATACCGTCGCCGAGTTGCGCGCCACGCTGGCCGGCTGGCGGCGACAGGGTGAGCGCATCGCCTTCACGCCCACCATGGGCAATCTGCATCAGGGGCATCTGCGCCTGGTCGAGCAGGCCCGGCTGCGCGCCGCACGCGTGGTGGCCAGCGTGTTCGTGAATCCGCTGCAGTTCGGTCCCAATGAAGACTTCGACCGTTACCCGCGCACGCTCGCGGCGGACGCCGACAAGCTCGCCGCCGCCGGCTGCGATCTGCTGTTCGCGCCCAGCGTTGCGGAGATGTATCCGCAGGGGCGCGAGGGTCTGACCACCATCACCGTGCCGCGCCACGCCAGTCTGCTGGAAGGCGCGTTCCGGCCCGGGCATTTCGATGGCGTGGCCACGGTGGTGAACATCCTGTTCAACCAAGTGCAGCCGGACGTGGCCTTGTTCGGCGAGAAGGACTATCAGCAGTTGCAGGTCATCCGGCAGATGGTGGCGGATCTGCATCTGCCCATCGAGATCGTCGGCGTGGCCACCGAACGCGAGGCCGACGGTCTGGCGATGTCCTCGCGCAACCAGTACCTGCAGCCCCAGGAGCGCGCGCAGGCGGCCCTGATTCATGCCAGCCTGCAGGCGGTGGCCGAGGCGCTGCGGGCAGGCCGTCGCGACTACGAGGCGCTCTGCGCCGAGCAGGCTGCGCGACTGGCCCAGGCGGGTTTCCGCGTGCAGTACCTGAGCCTGCGGGCATCCGATCTGGGGGCGCCGGCGTCCGATGCACGGCAGCTCCGCGTGCTGGTCGCGGCTTATCTGGGCAATACCAGATTGATTGACAACATCGCCATTTCCCTTTGATCTGTAAGATATTTCCTGCTCATCGCCACGCCGGGCGCGAATCCGGTACAGCATCGGTTAAGGTTTAAAGACAGAGCGAAATGATCTAGAATCTGTGCCTCGCTTCGTGACCACCGTCACAGGCAACGGGCGTATGTCTTATTGGGCCGCCCGCCGTCGTCCGAACCGTAAAACGTCGCGCGTATGTCTTGGTGGGCCGCCGACGTTTCCAATCGAGATCAAACCCATGCAACTGCACATGCTCAAATGCAAGCTGCATCGTGCCTGCGTGACTCATGCCGAACTGGATTACGAAGGCTCCTGCGCCATCGACGCCAAGCTGCTCGAACTCGCCGGCATCCTGGAGTTCGAACAGATCCAGATTTACAACGTGGGCAACGGTGAGCGTTTCACCACCTACGCCATCAAGGCCGAGCCCGGCTCGGGCATCATTTCCGTGAACGGCGCCGCCGCCCACAAGGCGCGCGTCGGTGACCGCGTGATCATCTGCGCCTACTCGCAGATGGACCCGGCCGCCGCCCGCAGCCACGCGCCGCGTCTGGTGTATCTGGACGAACGCAACCGCGTCACCCGCACCGGCAACACCATTCCGGTCCAGGCCGCCTGAGCGCCTTTTCAAGGTGAGCAGCGTCCAGGCGTGGTTTCCCACGCTGATCTATTGCGAGCGCCTGCAACGGTCTTCGTTGCGGGCCTTCAATGCTGATCTGCTGGACGCCTGCCAGCGTATCCGCGAGCACGACGAAGCCGGCCGGCGCTGGTCGCAGCCCAACTATCCCCTGGGTTACACCAGTTACGGCTCGCTGGATCGCCTGCACCAGTTCGCCTCGCCTTTCGAGGAGCTGCGCCAGCGCCTGGAGCCGCATGTGCGGCGCTATGCGCGCGCGCTGTCCTGGAATCTGCGCGGCGGGCGACTGCTGATGACCGATTGCTGGCTCAACGTCATGCCGCGCGGCTGTGCGCACAGCTTTCACATCCATCCGCAGGCCGTGATCAGCGGCACCTACTATGTGAAAACCCCGCGTGGCTGCAGCGGCCTGAAGTTCGAAGACCCGCGTCTGGACTCGTTCATGGCGGCGCCGCCGCGCCGCGCCAGCGCCCGGCCGGCGCTCAAGCCCCACATTCAGTACCCGGCGCAGGCCGGCAAACTGATTCTGTTCGAGAGCTGGCTGCGGCACGAGGTGCCGGCCAATCCGGTCGACGAAGAACGCGTGAGCATCAGCTTCAACTACCACTGGTGCTGAGTCGCGCAAGGCCCCACGGCAAAAATCTTGCGGAGCAGTTTCCGCCGACTTCTTCAGCCGTTAGTCTTAGCGGTACATGACTTCCACCAATAACGCCGGTTTGAGCGCCAGCGCTGCTTGGCGCGCTTTGCAGATCCATGCCAGGAGCATGGATCAGACCCGCATCGCCGAACTGTTTGCCGCTGATGCGCAGCGGGCGCGGGAAATGAGCTGCGAGGACGTCGGTTTTTATCTGGACTATTCCAAGCAGCGTGTCAGCGTCGAGACCCTGGAACTGCTGCGCAATCTGGCGCGCCAGCAACAGCTCGAAACCTGGCGCGAGCGCCTGTTCAACGGCGAGCACGTCAACAACACCGAGAACCGCGCCGCCCTGCACATGGCCTTGCGCGCGCCGCGTGCCGCCGACTTCCGCGACGCCGGCCGTCGTGTCGGCCCCGAGGTGCATGCCGTACTGGACCGCATGGCCGAATTCTGCGAGCGGGTGCGCAGCGGGCAGTGGCGTGGTGCCACGGGCAAGCGGATCACCGATGTGGTCAACATCGGCATCGGCGGTTCGGATCTGGGGCCGCGTCTGGTCTGTGAAGCGCTGGCCGCAAGCATCGACGGGCCGCGCCCGCATTTCGTGGCCAATGTCGATGGCGCCGATCTGCACGCCATCCTCGCGCGGCTGCGGCCGGAGACCACGATGTTCGTGGTGGTGAGCAAGACCTTCACCACGCAGGAAACCCTGGTCAATGCGCTGCATGCGCGCGCCTGGATCGTGTCCTCCCTGGACATCGAGGCGGTGTCCAAGCACTTCGTTGCGGTGTCGACCAATCAGGAGGCGGTGGAGGCCTTCGGCATCGACGCCGATCACATGTTCTCGTTCTGGGACTGGGTGGGCGGACGCTACTCGCTGTGGAGTGCGGTCGGTCTGTCGATCATGCTGGCCCTGGGACCGCAACGCTTCACCGGCTTGCTGCGTGGCGCGCATGCCATGGACACGCATTTCCGGCGCGCGCCCTTGCAGCAGAACCTGCCGGTGCTGCTCGGCCTGCTGGCGATCTGGAACCATAATTTTCTGGGCTGTGCCACCCAGGTGCTGGCGCCGTATGCGCAACGCCTCTCGCTGTTCGTGTCCTGGGCGCAGCAGCTGGAGATGGAGTCCAACGGCAAGAGTGTGACGCGCGAGGGTCGCCGCGTGGACTACGCCACCACTCCGGCGCTGTGGGGCAATGTCGGCACCAATGCCCAGCATGCTTATTTCCAGATGCTGCATCAGGGGCCGGCCGTGCATCCGGTGGATTTCATCCTGCCGGTCTATGCCGAGCACCCGTACAAGGACATGCACAAGAAGCTGGTGGCCAATTGCCTGGCGCAGGCTTCGGCGCTGATGCGCGGCAAGAGCGCCCAGGAAGTGCGTGCCGAGCTGGTCGCGCGCGGTCTGGAAGGCGAGGCGCTGGAGGCCGCCGTGCCGCATCGCGTGTTCCCCGGCAACCGGCCCAGCAACATGCTGCTGATGCCGCGTGTGGATCCTTTCCATCTGGGCGCGCTGCTCGCGCTCTACGAGCACCGCACCTTCGTGATGAGCGTGATCTGGGGCATCAATGCCTTCGATCAATGGGGCGTGGAATTCGGCAAGCAGCTCGCCAACCGCATCCTGGATCCGAAGTCCGATCTGCCACTGGACCCTTCCACCGACGAGCTGATGCACAAGCTGCAGCTGCGCATGCGCTGAGCTTCAATCAGGCCGCACCCTGCCTCTGCAGGGCCCACAGCAAATGCTCGCGCAGTACCTCGTCGTCACTGTGCAGGCGGGCCTGCAGCGCGGCGCGCACCGCGTCTGAAGGCGGGGCGTTGCCCAGAGCAATGGCGAGATTGCGCAGCCAGCGCGCATAACCGGCGCGGCGCAGGGCCATGCCCTCGGTGCGACGCAGCCATTCGGCCTCGTCCCAGGCGAACAGCTCCAGCAGGCCGGCGCGGTCCAGGCGGTGCCGCGCCATGAAATCGGCCTCGCCGCTTTTCTGCGCGTAGCGGTTCCAGGGGCAGACCAGCTGGCAGTCATCGCAACCGAAGATGCGATTGCCCATGGCCGCGCGCAGGGCCTCGGGAATCGCGCCGTGATGCTCGATGGTCAGATACGAGATGCAGCGCGCGGCGTCGAGGCGATACGGCGCGATGATGGCCTGCGTCGGGCAGATGTCGAGACAGGCGCTGCAGCTGCCGCAGAGATTCTTCGCCGCACTCGCGTCCTGCGCCGGCAGCGGCAGATCGCTGTAGATCTCGCCCAGGAAAAACCAGGAACCGGCCTCGCGCTGGATCAGCAGGGTGTGCTTGCCGATCCAACCCAGGCCGGCATTGCGCGCCATGGCTTTCTCCAGCGCCGGCGCGCTGTCGGCGAGCACGCGATAACCAAACGGCCCGATGGCCTGCTCGATGCGCCGCGCGAGCCGGAGCAGGCGCGCGCGCAGCACGCGGTGATAGTCGCGGCCCAGGGCGTAGCGCGAGATGTAGGCGCGCGTGGCATCGCCCAGCACCTGTTGCGCCAGCGCCGCGTCGATGGGATAGGCCATGCGCGCCGAGATCACGCTCAAGGTGCCGGGCCGCAGACGCGCGGGCTCCGCGCGCAGCGCCGGATCGCGACGCATCCAGTCCATGCCGCCGTGCAGGCCTTCGTCGAGCCAGCGCTGCAGGTGCGCAAGATCTTCGTCGAGCGCGAGCGTGGCGAAGCCGGCGTCGGCAAAGCCCAGCTCGCGGGCCCACTCGGGCAGCGCGCGCAGCGCCTGCCAGGCGGCGGCGTCGGGGCGGGGCGGGGCGGGGTCGGTGCGCATGGCCGCGCGATTGTAGCGATCCGCCGCGCGCGGCTTTCTATACTGTGCGCATGAACCGAGAAGACCGCCTCTACAGTGCCGCACAGGTACGCGAGCTGGATCGCCTGGCCATCGAAGGCCAGGGCATCGCCGGCTACACGCTGATGCAGCGCGCCGCGCAGGCCTGCTGGCGGGTGCTGCGCGAGCGCTGGCCGCAGGCGCGGCGCATCGCGGTGATCTGCGGGCGTGGCAACAACGGTGGCGACGGCTACGAGATCGCGCGCCTGGCGCGCGCCGCAGGGCTGGATGTGAAGGTCTACGCCGTCGAGGCTCTGCCCACGCAGGGCGATGGTCTGCGTGCCTGTCAGGCCTGGCAGGCGGAGCGGGGCGATATCGAGGCGTTCAGCGGCGCGCTGGCGCCGGCGGACGTGATGGTCGACGCGCTGTTCGGTACGGGTCTGGCGCGCGCCCCGGAAGGCGTGGCCGCGCAGGCGATCCAGGCCATCAACGCCGCCAATGCCGGTGTGCTGGCGGTGGACGTGCCGTCGGGCCTGGACGCCAGCAGCGGCCGCGCCTTCACGCCTACGGTGCGCGCCGAAGCCACGGTGAGCTTCATCGGCAACAAGCTGGGCCTTCATACCGGCGATGGTCCTGACTATGCCGGCACGCGGCACTTCGACGATCTGCAGGTGCCCGAGGCGGTGTACGAAGCCTTCGCGCCGCAGGCGCAGCGGCTGCCTCAGGCCTTGCTGGCGCAGAGCCTGCCGCGCCGGCGTCGCGGCGCGCACAAGGGCGAGCATGGGCATGTGCTCCTGATCGGCGGCAATCTCGGCATGATGGGCGCGGCCCTGCTGGCCGGACGCGCGGCCCTGCGCTGCGGCGCCGGCCTGGTCAGCGTCGCCACGCGCACCGAACACGCGGCGCTGCTGAGCACGGCGCAGCCGGAGCTGATGTCGCGCGGTGTGCGCGATGCCATCGAGCTGCGACCGCTGCTGGCGCGCGCCGATGTGGTCGCCATCGGTCCGGGGCTGGGGCAGGACGCCTGGGCGCGTGGCCTGTGGAGCGCCACGCTGGAATCCGGCAAGCCGCTGATCGTCGATGCCGATGCCTTGAACCTGCTGGCCGCGGAGCCCGTCGCGCTGCCCGATGCCGTGCTCACCCCGCATCCGGGCGAGGCCGGGCGTCTGCTGGGTCTGGGCAATGCGCAGGTCCAGGCCGACCGGCTCGGCGCGCTGCGGGCGCTCGAAGCGCGCTACGGCGCCACCGTGCTGCTCAAGGGGGCCGGGACGCTGATCAGCGGCCGGCCGCCGGCGGTCTGCACCTTCGGCAATCCCGGCATGGCGGTCGGCGGCATGGGCGATGTGCTCAGCGGCGTGATCGCCGCGCTGCGCGCGCAAGGTCTGAGCGCCGAGGCGGCCGCGCAGAACGGCGCAGTGCTGCACGCCCTGGCCGGTGATCGCGTGGCCGCTGGCGGTGAGCGTGGCCTGCTGCCCAGCGATCTGCTGGTGGTGTTGCGCAGCCTGGCCAACCCGCTATGAGCGAATCGCCGCCGAGTCTGCATCTGGCCGACGCCAGCGCCACCGAAGCGCTGGGCGCAGTGCTGGCGCAATGGCTGGCGGCACGCGGCGCGGGGCTGGTGACGCTGCAGGGCGATCTGGGCGCCGGCAAGACCACGCTGGTGCGCGGACTGCTGCGCGCACTTGGCGCGAGCGGACCGATCCGCAGTCCCAGCTACACCCTGCTGGAGCCCTATCAGCTGGGCGGGCTGCGCGTGCTGCACATGGATTTCTATCGCCTGCAGTCGCCCGACGAGCTGGAAAACCTGGGCCTGCGTGACGACCCGCCCGAGCAGAGCATCTGGCTGGTGGAATGGCCCGAGCGTGCCGGTGAACTCTTGCCGCCGCCCGATCTGGCACTGAAGCTGAGCAATGCCGCCGAGGGCCGCACCGCCGAGCTGGCCTGTGCCGCCGCCGGACGGCCGGCCCTGGACCGGCTGCTGCACGCCGCTAAGCTGTAGCAGTGGTTTTGAACCACCTTAAAAAGTAAGCGTAGCTGGCTGTTTAAGCTGAGAATAACTTGCTTATCCCAGAGTAACTGCGCTAGGCTCGTGTTCATTCTGGGGCTTTCTTTCCGTATGCGTAAATGGCTGGCCATCGCTGTGCTGTGTGCTGCGCCGCTGGCCCAGGCCGCGGAGCTGCGCGCGCTGCGCGTGCAGGATGAGCCTGCGGACAGCCCCGGCGTCACGCGCGTGATCTTCGATCTGGACGGCGTCAGCCCGGTGAAGATTTTCACCCTGGAAAACCCGCAGCGTGTGGTGGTGGATTTCGACAGCCTGTCGCGCAGCGCCATCAAGCGCGCGCAGCACACCCCGGTCAAGGGTCTGGTGCAGGCCCTGCGCAGCGGTCCGCGCGACAAGGGCGTGCGCGTGGTGCTGGATGTCGGCCAGGCGGTCAAGGTGCAGCGTTTCGACCCCTCGCCCGGCAGCGAAGCCGCGCAGCGTCTGATTGTCGAGCTCAGTCCGCTCAATCCTCCGGCCGCCGCTGCCGCGTCTGCGCCGCCCGCACCCGCTCCCGCGCCTGCCGTGGCACCGGTGACGCCGGCGATGGCCAGTGTCGCGCCGCCGCCCGCGCCGCCGCCGGCACGCAGTGAAGAACGGCTGCCGCCACGCGGTGCCGACAAGCCGGTGGTGGTGGTGATCGACGCCGGCCACGGTGGCCAGGACCCGGGCGCGCATGGCCCGAGCGGTCTGCAGGAAAAGGACGTGGCTCTGGCCATCGCCCGCAAGCTGGCACTGCTGATCAACGCCCAGCCCGGCATGCGCGCAGTGCTCACCCGCGACGGTGATTACTTTCTGGAACTGCGTCAGCGCGTGGAGATCGCGCGCAAGAATCAGGCGGATCTGTTCGTCTCCGTGCACTGCAACGCCTTCTCGCGCAGCGAGATGAGCGGCACCGCGGTGTATGTGCTCAGTGATCGCGGCGTCAGCAGCGAGCAGGCGCGCTGGCTGGCCAACAAGGAAAACTCGGCGGACCTGGTCGGCGGCGTGGAGCTGCATGGCAAGGACAAGCAGCTGGCGGCGGTGCTGATCGATCTGTCGCAGAGCGCGACCCTGGAAGCCAGTTTCGATGTCGGCACGCGCATCCTGCGTTCGATGGGCGGGGTCAACAATCTGCAGAAGCCCGAGGTGCAGCAAGCCGCCTTCGTGGTGCTCAAGGCGCCGGACATTCCTTCGGTGCTGGTGGAAACCGCCTTCATCACCAATCCGCGTGAGGAGCGGCTGCTGGCCAGTGACGAGTATCAGAGCCAGCTGGCGCTGAGCATGCTGGGCGGCGTGAAAGCCTATTTCCAGGCCTACCGTCCCAAGCAGCAGCTGGTGCAGAACGAAGCGCTCATCCCGGTTTCAGCGCCGGCGCCGGCGCCATTTCGTGAGGCGAGTGACCGCAAGCAGGCCGCAGCCCTGCGCCGCGCATTGGCGGAGGCGCCGTACGCCCAGCCCACGCGCCTGCAACGGTGAGCCGGCGACGAGCTGCTGCTCACACTCAAGGATGGTACGCGGCGCGAACTCCTCGGCGACGACCTGGACCGGCAGCTCTCAGGCGCTTAGCCGCCGGCATCAGGGCTTGATGATCTGCGCGCCCTCCGGCGTGCCGACAATCAGCACATCCGCGCCGCGCCGCGCGAACAGGCCCACGCAGACCACACCCGTGATCAGATTGATCTCGGTTTCCAGGGCGACGGCGTCGTGGATCGCCAGACCATGCACGTCGAGAATCTGGTTGCCGTTGTCCGTGATCACGTTCTGCCGCAGCTTCGGCTGGCCGCCGAGCGCTTCGATGCGGCGCGCGACATAGGCCTGCGCCATCGGAATCACTTCCACCGGCAGCGGGAACCTGCCCAGCACCTCCACCTGCTTGGAACGATCCACGATGCAGATGAACTGCTCGCTGGCCGCCGCCACGATCTTTTCGCGGGTCAGCGCCGCGCCGCCGCCCTTGATCAGCTGCAGCTTCGGATTGGACTCGTCGGCGCCATCGACATAGATCGACAGCTCGCCAGTGCTGTTCAAGTCCAGCACCGGCACGCCGATTTTCTGCAGGCGCTCGCTGCTGGCATTGGACGAGGACACCGCGCCCTTGATCTTGCCCGCCAGGCCGCTTTCGGCGAGCAGGTCGATGAAGATATTGACCGTGGAACCGGTGCCCACGCCGAGCACGCGGCCGGCTTGTACGTAGGCGAGGGCGGCTTCGGCGGCTTTGCGCTTGGCGAGGTCTTGGCTCATGACAGGTGTGGCGTCTCGGATAAGGGTTTCTGGCTTGTCATGCCCGCGCCCGCGGGCATCCCGGAATCAGGTGTGTCGGGTGCTTCGGCTGCGCACCGGATGCCCGCGGGCGCGGGCATCACCGTCAGCAAGCCGAAGCTGTGCGAAGTTTACTGGCTGGGGTGCGCGCGTACATGCCCGCCGCCCATTCACGACAGGCCGGCAGGCTTGCGCAAGCGCGACCCGAACACCGCCGTGCCGATCCGCACCAGGGTCGAGCCCTCGGCGATGGCCGCTTCCAGGTCGTCGGACATGCCGGCAGAAAGGGTATCGGCTTGCGGCAGCTGCGCGCGCAGGGCGATGAACAATTCCTGCAGGCGGTGAAACGCGGCGCCTTGCTCGCGCGCGTCCTCGCTGGGCGCCGGCACCGCCATCAGGCCGCGCAGCCTGAGGCGCGGCAGCCGGGCGACTTCCGCGCACAGTGCCAGCGCCTCCTGCGGCGCGCAGCCGGACTTGCTGGCCTCGCCGGAAATATTCACCTGCACGCAGACGTTCAGCGGCGGCAGATCGTCTGGCCGCTGCGCGCTGAGGCGCTGCGCGATCTTCAGCCGCTCCACGCCGTGAACCCAGGCGAAGCGCTCGGCGATCTCGCGGGTCTTGTTGGACTGGATGGGGCCGATGTAATGCCAGCACAGCGCGCTGGCCTGCGCGCCCAGCGCGTCCTGCTTGGCGATGGCTTCCTGCACATAGCTCTCGCCGAACTCGCGCTGGCCGGCGGCCATCGCGGCGCGGATCGCCTCGGCGTCGAAGGTCTTGCTCACTGCCAGCAGGCGCACGCTGGCCGGGTCGCGGCCGGCGGCGCTGCAGGCGCGGGCGATGCGGGTGTGGACTTGCTGCAGGTTATCGGCGATGGACGTCATCGGCGGCGTGACGGGCTGCACGGGGCGGCAAGAAAGGGCGGCTAACATAATCGATCACTGCCCTGGGCGCCCGGACCTCGATCATGGACCTCACGCAACTGCTGCAGCTGGCTGCCGCGCGCGGCGCTTCCGATCTGCATCTCTCCGCCGGTCTGCCGCCGCGTCTGCGTCAGGACGGCGAGCTGGCCGCCATCGACCATGCGCCGCTGCAGGACGGTGATCTGCGCGCCGCCGCCGAAACCCTGATGCCTGCGCCGCTGCGCGCGCTCTGGCAGCGCGGCGAGGACGTGGACTTCGCCAGCGAGGTGCCGGGTGTGGGCCGCGTGCGCGTCAATGCCTTCCGCCAGCTGCGCGGCACGGCGCTGGTGATGCGACTGTTGCCGCGCCGCATTCCGGATCTCGATACCCTGCGCTTGCCGCCGGTGGTGAGCGAGTTGCTGGAACTGCCGCGCGGGCTGCTGCTGGTCACCGGCCCCACCGGCTCGGGCAAGTCCACGACGCTGGCGGCGATGGTGCAGCGGCTCAACCAGACCCAGGCCCTGCACATCCTCACCATCGAGGATCCCATCGAGTTCGTGCACGAGCCGGCGCGCAGCCTGATCAGCCAGCGCGAGCTGCACCGCCACACGCAGAGCTTCGCCAGCGCCCTGCGCTCGGGTCTGCGCGAAGACCCGGACGTGATGCTGGTCGGCGAGCTGCGCGATCTGGAGACGATCCGCCTCGCGCTCACCGCCGCCGAGACCGGGCATCTGGTGCTGGCCAGCCTGCACACCGCCTCGGCGCCCAAGACCATCGACCGCATCATCGATGTGTTCCCGGCCGGCGAGAAGGAGAGCGTGCGCGCGATGCTGGCCGAATCCCTGCGCGCGGTGATCGCCCAGACCCTGCTGCCGGCCGCCGGCGGTGGCGGACGCGTGGCCGCCTTCGAGCTGATGCTGGGCACGCCGGCGATCCGCAACCTGATCCGCGAGAACAAGGTGGCGCAGATGGTCTCGGTGCTGCAGACTGGTCAGCGCGAGGGCATGCAGACCCTGGATCAGGCGCTGGCGGTTCTGGTCCGTGCCGGTCTGGTGGACGCCGCCGCCGCGCGGCGCAAGGCCAGCGATCCCAAGAGCCTGGTTCTGGCCTGAGGCTTGCGTCACTGCCCACTCGCAGCTACACTCGCGCGCCTTTTTCGAGGTTCGGGGTCTAGGCATCACCCGAACTGAACTATAACTACCGACTGGAATGGACCGATGAAGACTCTCTTCGCGAAGTCCGAAACCGTCAAGCGCGACTGGTACGTGATTGACGCAACGGACAAGCCCTTGGGCCGCCTCGCCACCGAGGTTGCACGCCGCCTGCGCGGCAAGCACAAGGCCGAATACACCCCGCACGTGGATACCGGCGATTACATCGTCGTGATCAATGCCGAGAAGGTGAAGGCCACCGGCAACAAGCTGCGCGACAAGGTGTACTACCGCCACACCGAATACCCGGGTGGTATCCGCTCGACCAGCCTGCAGGAGATGCTCAACAAGCATCCCGAGCGCGCCATCGAGAAGGCGGTGAAGGGCATGCTGCCGAGCGGTCCGCTCGGTTACGCGGTGTTCCGCAAGCTGAAGGTCTATGCCGGCAGTGCGCATCCGCACACCGCGCAGCAGCCCAAGGCCCTCAACTTCTAAGTCCGGTCACTACCATGGCAAAGAACATCGAATACAAGTACGGCACGGGCCGCCGCAAGACGGCCGCCGCGCGCGTCTTCCTCAAGCCGGGCTCCGGCGCGATCCAGATCAACGACAAGAGCGTCGAAGATTATTTCGGTCGCGAGACCTCGCGCATGCTGGTGCGTCAGCCGCTGGAAGTGACCGACTCCGTCGGCCGCTTCGACCTCAAGATCACCGTCGCCGGCGGTGGCCCCAACGGTCAGGCCGGTGCGATCCGCCACGGCATCACCCGCGCGCTGATCCAGTACGACGAAGAATTCCGCAAGCCGCTGCGTGCAGCGGGTCTGGTCACTCGCGACGCCCGTGAAGTCGAGCGTAAGAAGGTCGGTCTGCACAAGGCCCGTCGCGGCACGCAGTACTCCAAGCGCTAATTTTTCATTTGGTACTTGGAATTCGAGGCGGCGGCGTTATACTCGCCGCCTCGCAAGATTTCCCGAACCGGATGGGAGATCGTCTAATGGCAGGACAACAGATTCTGACTCTGTTTATCTAGGTTCGAGTCCTAGTCTCCCAACCATCCGTCATGAAGAAGCCCGCTTCGCAAGAAGCGGGCTTTTTTATTTGCGCCTGCAGCCGACGGCTCTACATCGAGATGGAGCCCTTGCGAAAATCGCTGCGGCCGAGCAGGGCGTTGATCAGCACCGGCGATCCGGCCGCCGCCAGCTGTCTGGCGCGGCCGAGCACCCGCTCGCTGTTCTCGTGACGATCGAGCAGCAGGCCGGCAGCGCCCAGGCCCTGGACCGCCTGCTCGTAATGACTGGGCAGCAGCGGGCAGCCGACATCGTCCTTGAGCACCTCGATCTGTTCGCGGGCGATCTGCGACCAGCAGGCATCGTTGCCCACCACGGCCAGCACGCCCAGGCCGTGACGCACGAAGGTATCGAATTCCATCAGGCTGTAGCCCAGCGCCCCGTCGCCGAACAAGGCCCAGACTTCGCTGTCCGGGCGATGCAGCTTGGCGGCGAGCGCGAAGCCGGCGCCCACGCCCAGCGTGCCGAACACGCCGGGGTCCAGCCAGCCCAGCGTCGCGCGCGGCTGCAGCACATAGGAGGCGGTGGCAACGAAATCACCGCCGTCGGCGACGATCAGGCTGTCTTCGCTCAGTTGGGCATCGATCTGCCGGCACAGCGTCAGCGGATTGAGGCCCTCGCCGGGAACCGATGCGGCCTGTTCATCGATTTCGCCGTCCCGCTGCGCTTCGCGCTGACGCAGCGAGTCAAACCACGCGCCTGAGCGCTGCGGTTGTGCGCCGAGTTCATCGGCCAGGGCGCACAGGAAGGCGCCGGCGTCGGCCTGCACGGCCACCTGAGGACGGCGGTTCAGATGCAGATCCTGGCGGCTGCGGTTGGCGGCGATCAGGGCGGCGCGCGGGCGGATGTGCGCGCCATAGTCGAGGCGAAAATCGCAGGGCACGCCGGCCAGGATCACCAGGTCGGCGGCACGCAGCGCTTCGCGGCGCCGGTGGCGGAACTGCAAGGGATGATCAGGGCCGAGCAGGCCGCGCGCCATGCCGGAGAGATAGACCGGCAGGCCCAGCGTTTCCACGGCGCGGCGCAGGGCCGGCAGCTGCTGGGTATCGAGCATGGCCTGGCTGCCGATCACCAGCAGCGCTTGTTGTGCCCGCGCCAGGCGCCTGGCGGCGGCGCGAACGACGCGCGGTGAGGGCAGGAGCGGCGTCGTCGTCACGGCTTGATCGGCGGGCGGCTGCACGCCGAAGAACTGCCGCCACAAATGCAGGCGCAGATAGCGTGCGATCAGATGTTCGCCCAGGCCGGCACCGGGACGCGGTTGCGACTTGGCGATGTACCACTGCCGCACCAGCGCCTCGTCGTAAAGCAGATCCACCGGGCATTCCAGGAACACCGGACCGGGCGTGCCGTCCATGGCGCAGTGCAGGGCCTGGCGCAGCAAGGGCGCCAGCTCGGATACCCGCTTGGCCTGCGCGGCCCACTTCACGCTGGAGCGGATCAGCGCCAGCTGGTCGATGTCCTGCAGCGCGCCGCGATTGCGCAGCACGGTGGCGGTGGCGCCACCCAGCAGCACCAGCGGCGACTGCGCCAGACGCGCGTTCTGCACCGCCGTGAGGGTATTGGTGAGCCCCGGCCCGGCGGTGACGGCGGCCACGCCCGGGACGCCGCTGAGGCGTGCCATGGCATCGGCGGCGAACACCGCCGTGGCCTCGTGACGGGTATCGATCACCCGGATGCCGGCCTGCTTGCAGCCGACCAGAATCGGCGAAATGTGTCCGCCGCACAGCGTGAACAGAAAGCGCAGGCCCTGGGCCTTGAGCACCCGCGCAATGATCTCCCCGCCATTCATGCGGCCGTCCCCCATGGTGAAAATCGCAGGCTAGTGCCTGGCTCCGTGACGGGGGCTGTCGCAGATCAATGGCATGACCCCGCAGATCGGTCAAAAGATGAGCCGGCGTTCTGCGAGGACGGCAGGCCTGTGGCCAAGTGGCCAATGGCGCCGGCAGGGAGCGCTCGTAGGCTGCGCGAAGTTAACCAGTCGTTCAATTAATGGATGCGGCGCGCCGGATGGCGCCTGCCGGACCCATCTGGAGAAGATGCTGATGTCGGTACGTCCTTGTCTGCTCTCTGCGGCGGCGCTGGCCCTCGTGGCCAGTTCACCGTCCTTTGCCATCAGCCTCGATTGGCTGGATGGTGAAATCAGCGGCACCCTCAACACCACCGTGACCTTCGGCGCCGCCATGCGCCTGGAAAAGCCGGCGGCGGATCTCATCGGCAAGGCGGATCTCAATCCGGAGCTGTGTGCGCGGCAGTATCAGTCCTGCCAGGGCCTGTTCCGGGATCAGGTCTATCCCTCGCAGCGGCTGGTGGCGGCGCCGGGACAGTTTGCGATGCGGGCGGACGACGGCAATCTCAATTACGGCCGCTTCGACTTGATCCAGACCGTCGGCAAGGTCACGCAGGATCTGACCTTGAACTGGGAAGGGCTCGGCTTCTTTGCGAAGTGGCTGTACTTCTACGACTTCACCAACAACAACTTTACGGAAACCCATCCCGACCTGATCACGCGCGGCAATGCCGATCAGGTCGGCTTCACGAATGACCCGATCGCCAATCGCTATTTCCCGCATGTCTACGGGCCGGGTGCTTCCGTGCGCAGCAAGCGCAACGACGGCTCGACGCTGCGCCAGATCGGCACCGCCCTGCAGCTGCACGAGCTCAACGTCTTCGGCAAGCTGCCCTTGCCCTTCCTGGGCGACCAGGAGCTGAGCTTCAAGATCGGCCGCCAGACGGTGAACTGGGGCGAGTCCACCTTGCTGGCCATCAACAGTATCAACCAGGCCAACCCGGTCAACGCCAACAATCTGTTCCGCGTCGGCACGCAGGTGGAAGAAGTGTTCATGCCGGTGGGCATGGTGTTCGCCAGCATCGAACCGTTTTCCAGCGCGACCATCGAAGCCTTTTATCAGTTCGAATGGCAGCCGCTGGATGCGCCGCCGCCGGGCAGCTATTTCGCCACCAACGATCTGGGCACGCGCAATGCCGGCGCTTCGGTGAACTACAGCTTCGGTGCCGTGGCCGACGATCCCGAGCATGCCTGGGGCGGGCCGACCGACAACACGCGCAAGGGTTACATGGACAACCCGCTGGCGCTGATCACGCCGACCACGGGCACCTGGCGGCGCGAGCGCGACATGGACGCCAGCAGTCAGGGCCAGTTCGGTCTGGCCTTCAAGTACTACGCCGAGGAACTGGGCAGCGGCACCGAGTTCGGGCTGTACTTCATGAACTACCACTCGAAGCTGCCCTATATCAGCATGTTCGCCGCGCCCACGGCCTGCAGTCATCAGCGCAGCGTGACCAACACGGTGACCTTCTTCCAGGCCTGTCCCAACATCCCGGCCACCGCCAACGCCCAGGCCCGGCAGCAGTTGCAGGTCGATACCCTGAGCCTGGTTGCCAATCAATTGCTGGTCAATCCCGTCGGGCTGGCGAGCGATCTGGGCGTCACCAATCTTGCCGACCTGCCGGCGACGCTGACCACCCTGCAGGGCCTGCTGCTCGGCGGCAATCCCGATGCGCCGCTGTCCGATGCCGCGGAGCTGGATCAGCCGCGTGTGGTCTTCGAGTATCCGGAAAACATCCAGCTCTACGGCTTCAGCTTCAACACCACCTATGGCGACTACTCGTTCCAGGGCGAGGTGGCCTACCGTCCGAACCTGCCGCTGCAGATCGCGGTCACGGATCTGGGCTTCGCGGCCTTGGGCCCCACGCTCAACAGCTGCGGCAATGCGCCGGACGGCGGCTGCGCCGGCACGCATTCGGGCCTGGGCTGGGCGGCCGATGGCAGTCGCACGGTGTATGGCGGCAGTGATTTTCAGGACGCCAGCGGCAGCAATCCCTATCCCGATACGCTGAGCCTGGTGGTCGGACATCTGCCGGGCTCGGCGCGCGCCTATCCGAGCTTCGTCACGGCCTATCGCGGCGGCGTGGTCGGCGAGAACCCGGGCAGCGATCCGGGCCGGCGCTATGACCGCCACAATCCGGGCTATATCCGCGGCTACGAGCGCTTCGATGTCTTCCAGTTCGATGTGAGCACCACGCGCGTGCTCGGCGCCACCGAAAATTATCTGGCGGCCGATCAGGTGCAGCTCGTTGCCGAACTGGGCGCCGAGTGGATTCCCGGCCTGCCCTCGCTCGATCGTCTGCAGATCGACGCGCCGGGGCAGTTCCTGCATGCCTCGGCAGGCGCCGACGGCAGCGGTGCGGACGGCTCGCGTCAGGCTTGCTCGACCAACAGCGCCTGCAATGCCGGCGCCGATGGCCTGCGCTTCAATCCGCATCAGGCCAATCTCAAGGGCTACAGCGACGCGCTCTCGTACGGCTATCGCATCATCATGATCGTCAAGTACGAAAGCGTGCTGCCCGCCATCAGCCTGCAGCCGAGCCTCATCTGGGGTCATGACGTGAAAGGCACCGCGCCCGGCCCGGCGGAAAACTTCATCGCCAATCGCAAGCAGCTGATCAGCAATCTGGAAACCCGCTACAAGGATTTTCTCTCGTTCAACATCGGCTACGTGGCGTTCATGGGCGGCGGCGCGAACAATCTGCTGCGCGATCGCGACTTCGCACAGGCTTTCGTCAAGCTGCAGTTCTGAAGCCGGCGATGCCCGCGCATCGCCGGCGCTGTCAGGGGCAGGCCGATGCCGGCGCGCCGAGCGTGAACGCGCTCGACACGCCGCTGTAGGCCTGCCTGGGCAGCAGCAGGGTCTGCGCCGCGCCGTCGTGACGCAGGCGATACGTGCCCGCCGGCTGATTGGCGGGGATGTGCCAGACCGCCTGCGCGGTGGAGCTGCCGATCACGGCCGGATCGATCGGCAGCGGCGAGGGCAGGGTGGGCTTCCACACGAACCACAGCTCCGGTGATCTGTCGCTGACCACCACCTTCCAGCTGCCGTCGGCCTGCAGCTGTTCGACATAGGCATAGCTGGACTGGATCTTCAGGTCGTTGCGCGGATGGCCGGCCTGGAACTCCGCGCTCACGGTCTCGCCTTGCCGGGCGCTGGCCGGCACGTCCGTCAGCAAGGCGCCGAAGTCCTTGCCCAGACCGGCGACATCGGAAGGCACGTAAGGCGGACGGATCAGCAGCGGCACGCCGTCCACGTACGCAGGCCCCGACGGTGCCGCGACTGCATCGCGCAGGCTGATGGCGAGCTTGCGCAGCTCCTGCTGCACGGCGGCCAGCGTCCACGGCCCGAAGATGTCGGAGGCGCCCTCGTACTGCTGCGAGGCGTATTCCTCGCGCGTGGGCAGGTAGTGCACGTAGTCGTTGACCAGACCGGCGAGCACCACGGTGTCCACGCCCACCGGCGCCAGCAGCGCCAGCAGCTGCGCGCGGATGCGGCGCGCCGACATCGTCGTCACTTCCCAGGGAATGCCGACCAGGGCCAGATTGCCGAGGCGGAAGATCTGCAGCGGCAGAATCACCGGCTCGGCCGATACCGGTGGCCCCACGGGCAGGGCGATGGGCTTTTCCGCCTGGCAGCTGAAGTCCACGCCCGCCACCGGCGGCAGCTTGGACAGATCGCAGAGCGCGGCCTGCGAGACCAGCTGCAGCGGCAGGATGTGGCCGGTGGGATTGTCGGGATTGAAGTTGAGCAGGGTCTGGAAGTCCGCCATCGCGGCGGCGAGCAGCTCGGGGCTGGACGCGCAGCTCAGACCCTCGGTGGCCGGGCCGGGACCGTCTTCGGCGCCGGCGGCGAAGGAAGGCCCGAGCACCGGCGAGCAGGTGCGTTTCACCGGCGCATCGAGTTCGGCGGGATGCTGCAGGCTGGCCAGCACCACCGGATCGGTCACCGTCACCTCGTCCATCTTCACGAACATCAGGCGGTAATCCACCGGGCCGCGCAAGGCCTTGCCCTGATCGTAGAGTTCCAGCGCCTTGGCGATGTGCTTGGTGCCGGAGATCGCGGCCGACTCGTATTCGTCCTTGCCGCCGCCGCGCGTGGGATCGGGATATGGCCGCTCGCGGATGAACAGGTTCGGCGAGGAATCGCCTTCGTCGGCCTGCGCAAAGGCGGCGACGAAATTGTCCTGGCCTGCGGGTGCGGCGTAATCGGTGCGCATGAGCTTTTCGAAGCCCAGGCCCGCATAGCCCTTCATGTCGGAGCTGACCAGCTTGAGGTTCTCGCCGATGATGGTCGGGTGCACGCCGAACCAGTTGATCAGGCCCACGGCCGAACCGTTGTCGCGCACCAAGCTCAGCTGCACCATGCGCTTGTCGGTGTCGATCACCTCGCCGCGCGCATTGCGAAACTGCTCGCGCTCGCTCTGGCTGTTGAGCTGAAATGCCGGCAGCGAGCGATTGATGTTGGTGTTGAGCAGCTCGCCCACCGCCAGCTTGATGCTTCCCGTCTGCGGGTGTGCGGCGAGATTGGCCTGTGCCAGGCGGACCGCCTGATAGATGCCCTGCGCGATGGCCTGGAAGGTGTCTTCGTCGTAGCCGAAGTGGAAGAGATTGAAGGCGAGGTAATGCGAGTAACCCGCCGGGCCTTCATGCGTGTGCGTGGCCGAGAGCATGAGATTGTCCGGGCCGTAGAAGGGCGAGAGCGCAGGATCGGCGGCGATCAGTTCCAGCACCTTCAGTCGCACCGCACCGAAGATCATGCCGGTATCGCTGTCCACGAACATCACGCGCTTGCCGTTGCAAGGCGAGGCGATGGCGAAGGCGCGCGCGTACTGACGCTGATGCAGGCCGCTGAACACCTGCGTGGGCGACTCCCAGCCCATGCCGCTGGTATTGGCCACCACGCCGGTGATGTCGTACAGCCCGCTGCCGTAGGCAAAAGCCGTGTTGCCGGCGCAGACGCCCTGCGCCGCCGCGGCAGCGGGCGCATCGACTTCCAGGCGCCCCGTGGCATCCAGGCCCGCGCCTACCTGCAGATACCCGCTCTTGAGAAGACATTGTGCCTGCTCGCTGCGCGTGAGCGCCGCGCGCTCTTCCACCGGAGCGGAATGACCGCAGGCGCCGAGCAGCAAGCTCAGGCCGAGCAGCGCAGCCTGAGGATGAAGAAATTTTTTCATGTCGAGACAGCCCCCCGCTTGCGACTCTAAGTCAGGAACGCGAACCGGGCCTCTGGGAAAATCGCACTGCTCTGCCTGGACGGGATGCCGGCCGCTGCGCGCGGCAAGGCCGCGCTGCACAGGTGATAATCACCGGTCTTGAAGCTTCCACAGGCCGCGATCATGAACGACAGCTCCCTGCTCAGCAGCGATACCGGCAAGACCGTCCTGCAATATCCCATCGATCCGGCGCCGGGCATGGGCGAGGCGGTGACGGTGGCGCCGGGCGTGCTCTGGCTGCGCATGCCGCTGCCGTTCTCCCTGGATCACATCAATCTCTGGGCGATTGCCGACGGCGAGGGCTGGGCCATCGTCGACACCGGCCTGAGCGTGCCGGCCTCGGTGCAGATCTGGAACCGTTTCCTGCGGGAGGCCCTGCAGGGCAGGCCGGTGACGCGGGTGCTGGTCACCCACATGCATCCGGATCACATCGGCCTGGCCGGCTGGCTGACGCGCAAGTTCAACTGCCGCCTGTGGATCACGCGCAGCGAATACATGAGCTGCCGCGTGCTGGTGGGCGATACCGGCCGCGAGGCGCCGCTGGACGGCACCAGCTTCTATCACCGCGCCGGCTGGAGCGAGGCCGAGCTGGAAAACTACCGCGCGCGTTTCGGCGCCTTCGGCAAGACCATTTACCGCCTGCCCGACAGCTACCGGCGTCTGGTGGACGGCGAGGTGCTGAGCATCGGTGCGCATCAATGGCGCGTGGTGGTGGGCAGCGGCCACTCGCCCGAGCACGCCTGCCTGTACTGCCCGCAACTCAAGCTGTTCATCTCCGGCGATCAGGTGCTGCCGCGCATTTCCTCGAATGTGTCCGTGCACGCCATCGAGCCGGATGCCGATCCGCTGGCCGACTGGCTGCAGTCGCTGCAGAAGCTGCGCGAACACATTCCCGACGAGGTGCTGGTGCTGCCCGCGCACAACGAGGCCTTCCGTGGCCTGCATGCTCGCATCGCGCATCTGGCCGCCAGCCAGGAGCGCGCGCTGACGCGTCTGCGCGAAGCCCTGAGCCAGCCGCAGCGCGCCGTGGACGTGTTCAGCGCGCTGTTTGCGCGGCGCATCGACGACTCCTCGCTGCTGGGCATGGCCACCGGCGAGAGCCTGGCCAATCTCAACTACCTGCTGCAGCGTGGCGAGATCGGCGTGACGCAGGACGCCGAGGGCGTGGCCTGGTATCAGCGCCTGGGCGTCTGAATCCCGAGGGCGCGGCTCAGCCGCCTTCGCTCTCGCCTGCCTCGCGGCGCAGCTGGCCCGGGCCCACGCCTTCGAGGCGCTTGAAGGTGCGACGGAACGCCGCCTCGCTCTGGTAGCCGAGCTGCTCGGCAACCGCCGCCACCGACAGGCGCTTGTCGCGCAGCAGGCGGCGCGCTTCGGCGATGCGGAAATCGGTGAGATAAGCGATGGGGCTGGCGCCGAGCAGGCGCGTGAATTCCACGGCGAAGGCGGTGCGGGACATGCCGGCCACCTGGGCCAGACTGTCCACGCGCCAGGGCTTGCCGGGCTCGCGGTGCAGTGCGGCCAGGGCTTTGGCCAGACGCGCATCGGCCAGGGCCGCGAGCAGGCCGCGACGGTTCTGCGCCTGCGCCGCGAACTGGCAGACCGCCATCACGAACAGGCTGTCGGCCAGCTTGTCGAGCAGCACCTGCTGGCCGGGCAGCTTGCGGTGCGCGCAGCTGCGCAGCACCTCGGCCAGCTCGCGCAGCGCCGGGCCGGCGTCCTGCTGGCGCACCACGAAGGCTTCCGGCAGCGCGCTGAGAATCGGGTTGGAGCGGGCGCTGGCAAAGGCGAATTCGCCGCAGATCAGAGTGCTGAATTCCGGTGAGCTTTCGCTTTCGGTCAGACGCCCGCAGAGCACATGCGCGCCGCCGCGCGGAAACACGATCAGATCGCCGGACTGCAGTTGCAGGGGCGTATCGAGAATCGGCGCGCGCACCCAGCAGCTGCCCTGATCGATCAGGTGGAAAATGCCGCAGGGCATGGACGGCTCGTTTTCGAACCAGTTGCCGCAGTAGTCCGACACGGCGACGATCGACACGCGCAGCTGCTGCGCGGCCAGCACCGAGGCCAGTACCGCGTCGCGGGCTTCTTCGTTGTTGGGCAGGTCTCCCATGCGGCGCAGTGTAAACGCCGGCTTCCTGTGCTGACAGCCGGGCCTGTCCGCGCGGCGCTGTCGCTGCTACGCACACGCTCGCGACAATGCCCCGACAAGGGCCTGTTAACACTATGGCAATCGCTGCGACGGGGGTCGTTTTGCCGCAGGGCAAGGCGGCAGACGCGCCGCTTGGTGACTCCAAGCCAGCGGCTGCCAACGCCGCCATGCGGCAAAACGGCCCCGTCCCATCCGGGTTGCGCCGGGAATGGCGCCCAGTGGCGTTGCGAGACTTGGCCTTGGAACCACCAAGGCCTGCGTCCCGCGCCTTGCCGGGCGCCATTTCCGGCAGCAACGCAGCGATTGTCCATAGCATTAACAGGCCCTAGGGGAGACCATGGAAGACAACAAGGATCGCATCCGTTTTGCCGATCTGCTGCGGGCCGGCCTGCACCTGCTGCCGGAGCTGCCGCGCAGCGCGGCGGGCCTGTACAACATGGCGCGGCTCAAGCCGGGCAGCACTTATTCCATCGGGCTGCGCCTGCAGGAGCTGGCGGCGCGCCAACCGCGCGCCATCGCGCTGCGCTTCGAGTCGCGCAGCTGGACGTACGAGGAATTCAACGCCTGGGTCAACCGCATCGCGCACACCCTGCAGGCCGCCGGCCTGCGTCGCGGCGAGGCGGTGGGCGTGCTGATGGAGAACCGCGCCGAAACCCTGGCCTGCGTGGCGGCGGTGGTGAAGCTGGGCGCGGTGGCGGCGATGCTCAATCCGCAGCAGCGCGGCGCGGTACTGACGCACAGCATGAGTCTGGCCAATCCACGTGCGCTGATCGTCGGCGAGGAATGCCAGGACGCGCTGGCCAGCAGCGACTATGCCGCGCAGCAGCAGGGCGCGCTGCAGCTGTGGTGGGAGGGCGAGGCGCCGGCGCCGGCGGGCTTTGCCGATCTGCGCCGGGAAAGTGCGCAGGCCCTGCCGGACAATCCGCCGCAGACCGCGCAGATCCGGCTCAGCGAGGCCTGCTTCTTCATCTTCACTTCCGGCACCACCGGCCTGCCCAAGGCCTCGCGCATGTCGCACTACCGCTGGACGCGCGGCATGGCCGGCATGGGCCAGCTGGCGCTGCGCCTGCGCGCCGATGATGTGCTGTACTGCCCCTTGCCGCTGTATCACAACAATGCCCTGACGGTGTCCTGGGGCAGCGTGCTGGGAGCCGGCGCCACGCTGGCCCTGGGCCGCAAGTTCAGCGCCTCGCGCTTCTGGGATGAAATCCGGCGTTTCGACGCCAGCGCCTTCTGTTACATCGGCGAGCTGTGCCGCTATCTGCTCAATCAGCCGCCCAGCGCGCAGGATCGTCAGCATCGCGTGCGCGCCATCGTCGGCAACGGCTTGCGGCCGGAGCTGTGGGACGCGTTCCAGCAGCGCTTCGGCATTGCGCACATCTGCGAGTTCTATGGCGCCAGCGAAGCCAATCTCGCCTTCGTCAACGGCCTGGGGCTGCCGCGCACGGCCGGTTACTGTCCGCTGGCTTTCGCCATCGTCGAATACGACACCGCCGCCGATGAGCCCCGGCGCGGCGCCGACGGCCATCTGCGCCGCGTCGCCAAGGGCGGCGTGGGTCTGCTGATCACCGAAGTCTCCGAACGCGCGCCCTTCGATGGTTATGTGGCGGGCAAAGCCGCCGACAACAAGGCCAACGAAGCCAAGCTGCTGCGCGATGTGTTCAAGCGCGGCGACTGCTGGTTCAACAGCGGCGATCTGGTGCGCGATCAGGGTTTCCGCCACATCCAGTTCGTGGATCGCGTCGGCGACACCTTCCGCTGGAAGGGCGAGAACGTATCCACCACCGAGGTGGAAGGCGCCATCAATCGCTTTGCCGGCATCAGCGAGGCGGTGGTCTATGGCGTGCAGCTGCCGGGTGCCGAGGGGCGCGCCGGCATGGCAGCGCTGACGCCGGAAGGCGAGCTGGACCGTCGCGCGCTGGCGCAGCATCTCTGCGCGCAGCTGCCGCCTTATGCCGTGCCGCTGTTTCTGCGCCTGCGCCAGTCGCAGGAAACCACCGCCACCTTCAAGTTCCGCAAGGTGGATCTCAAGAGTGAAGGCTTTGATCCGCAGCGCACGGCCGATCCGCTGTATGTGCTGCTCGACCGGCAGGTCGGCTATGAGCCGCTGACGCCGGCCCTGCATGCGCAGATCGTCTCCGGACAGCTGCGTTTCTGATTGACTGCCGTGACCCGGGCCAGCGCGGCGCAGCCAAGGCAGATTCCCCCGCGCGGATGCCAAGCTTGAGGCGTCCGCGATACACACCACAGGCGAGAGCATCAGACAGGTCGCAGCACCATGAACATCGATATCAAAATCCAGCGCAGCCTGGACGTGGACGTCCCGTATGAAGACGTGAAGGTGCTGCTCGACGATCTGGAGAGCACCATCCGTCGCTTTCCCAAGCTGCGCAAGCTCACCAAGGTGGGCAGCAATGCGTATCTGTGGGAGATGTCGGCGATCGGTTCGCGCGCCGCCAATATCGCGCATGAGGTCAGTTACGCCGCCAAATACAGCGTCGATGCCAAGCGCGGGCAGCTCAGCTGGAAGCCGCTGCCGGAATACGGCAACGCCGCCATCGAAGGGCATTTCCGTCTGCACTCGCAGGGCAAGGCCACCAAGCTGAGCTTCGATGTGCAAGGCAAGCTGCGCGAAGTCCCGGTGCCCTTGATGTACCGCCTGCTGGCGCCGTCTTTCATCCAGGGCAAGTTCACGCGCCTGGTCGACACTTTTCTGGAAAACACCCGCGACGCGCTGAACACGTCGCGCTGACACTTTTTCCGTCATCAGCGCCGGCGCGATGTACGCCGGCATGGGGAGAGCTATGAGCTTGGTGAACAAGGCCATGGGCCTGGGTTTGCGTCTGATCAATCGTGTGTCCAGCTCCGAGCAGCTGGATCGCCTGCATTTGCGCAAGGCCACCGAACGCGCGCTGCGCGTCGGTTCGCGCAACGGCTTTCGCATCGCCACCAGTGCGGCGCGGCGCTTTGCCGCCACGCGCAAGCTGCTGGCGCCCTCGCGCCTGCCGCGGGCCGCGTCCGATCCGCAGCTGTTCGATCTTTCGCCCAGCGAAGAGCAGCGCATGCTGCAGGACGCGGCGCAGCGTTTCGCGATGGAGGCCCTGCGCCCCGCCGCGAGCGAGGCGGACAGCAGTTGCGCGGCGCCGGCCGAGCTGCTCAGCGGCGCCGCCGAGCTGGGCATCACGCTGCTGGGCATTCCCGAAGAACTCGATGGTGCCGGCACCGAGTCCAATGCCGTCACCCAGGTGCTGATCGCCGAGGCGCTGGCGCAGGGCGACATGGGCCTGGCGCTGGCCTGTCTGGCGCCGAGTGCGGTGAGCAATGCGCTGACGCGCTGGGGCGATGCCGAGCAGCAGACGCGCTATCTGCCCAGCTTTGCCGCCGAGCACGCGCCGGTGGCGGCGCTGGCGGTGCAGGAGCCGCAGGTGCTGTTCAATCCCTTCGCACTGCAGACCAGCGCGCGTCGCGAGGGTGAGGGCTTTGTGCTCAGCGGCGTGAAGTCGCTGGTGCCGCGTGCGGCGCAGGCCGAGCTGTTCATCGTCGCCGCGCAGCTGGAAGGCGTGGGCCCGGCCTTGTTCATCGTCGAATCCGGCGGCGCCGGCATGGGCCTGAGCACGGAACCGGCGATGGGCCTGCGCGCCGCAGCCACCGCGCGTCTGCAGCTGGACCGGGTGAAGCTGCCGGCGACGGCCCTGCTGGCTGCCGGCGATGCGGCCGTGTACGCCGAATGCATCTCGCTCTCGCGCATCGCCTGGAGCGCGCTGGCTACCGGCACCGCGCAGGCGGCGCTGGATTACCTGATTCCCTATGTCAACGAACGGCAGGCCTTTGGCGAGCCGATCAGTCACCGCCAGTCGGTGGCCTTCACCATCTCCGACATCAGCATCGAACTCGAAGGCCTGCGTCTGGTGAACTGGCGCGCGGCCAGCCGCGCCGATGCCGGTCTGCCGTTTGCGCGCGAAGCGATGCTGGCGCGTCAGCTGGCGGCCGAAAAAGGCGTGCGCATCGGCTCCGACGCCGTGCAGCTGCTGGGCGGACACGGTTTCGTGAAGGAGCATCCGGTGGAGCGCTGGTATCGCGATCTGCGTGCGGCGGGAATGCTGGAAGGCATGCTGCTGGTTTGAGGGGACGACCATGATCAATCTGGAAACACCGAAGAAGTTCCGCATGCTGGTCTCGCAGGCGCAGCAGGTCGCGCGCGAGATCTTCCGTCCCAACTCGCGCCACTACGACCGCGCCGAACATGCGTATCCCCAGCAGCTGGACATGCTGGGTGCGCTGCTCGACGGCATGAATGAGGGCGGTGGCGGTGAAGGGGCCGGTGCCGCCGGCGTGCGCCGTGAAGGCGCGCGCGAGACCGGCAACCGCAACAGCGGCAACCTCTCCACCGCGCTGGGCACCATGGAGCTGTGCTGGGGCGATGTCGGCTTCCTGCTGAGCATGCCGCGCCAGGGCCTGGGCAATGCCGCGATTGCCTCGGTGGCCAGCGAGGAGCAGCTCAAGCGCTTCGCAGGACGCTGGGCGGCGATGGCCATCACCGAGCCGCATTGCGGCTCCGACTCCGCCGCCATCCGCACCACCGCGCGTCTCGATGGCGATCACTACGTGCTCAACGGCGAGAAGATTTATGTCACCGCCGGCGAGCGCGCCGAACTGGTGGTGGTCTGGGCGACGCTGGACCGCAACATCGGTCGCGCCGCGATCAAGTCCTTCGTGGTGGAGAAGGGTACGCCGGGTTTCGAGCTGGTGCGCCTGGAACACAAGCTGGGCATCCGCGCCTCGGACACCGCCGCCTTCGTGCTGAAGGACTGCCGTGTGCCGAAGGAAAACCTGCTCGGGGATCCGACGATCAATGTCGAGAAGGGTTTTGCCGGCGTGATGCAGACCTTCGACAACACCCGGCCGCTGGTGGCGGCGATGGCCGTGGGTCTGGCACGCGCCAGCCTGGAGCGCAGCCGCGAGCTGCTGGCGGCGGCGGGCGTGCAGGTCGATTACACGCAGCCGGCGCTGACGCAGTCCGCCGCCGCTGCCGAGCTGCTGCGCCTGGAGGCCGATTACGAGGCGGCGTATCTGCTCACCCTGCAGGCGGCCTGGATGGCCGACAACCGCAAGCCCAATTCCCTGCAGGCCAGCCAGGCCAAGGCCAAGGCCGGACGCAGCGGCGTGCAGATCACGCTCAAGTGCGTGGAGCTGTGCGGCAGCCTCGGTTATGGCGAGGACGAGCTGCTGGAGAAATGGGCGCGCGATGCCAAGATTCTCGACATCTTCGAAGGCACGCAGCAGATCCAGCAGCTGATCATCGCGCGGCGCCTGCTCGGCAAATCCTCGGCCGAGCTAAAATAGGGGGCATGGATACGCAATTTCTGAATCGCATGGCGGTGCGCGTCGAAGACGGCATCGCCTATGTGCGCCTCACCCGCGGCGATCGTCACAACGCCGTGGACATGCCGATGATGCAGGCCGGCCGCCAGGTGGTGCGCTGGCTCAAGAACCAGCGCCAGGTGCGCTGCGTGATTCTCAGCGGCGAAGGGCCTTCGTTCTGCGCCGGCATCGACATCAAGTCAGTGCTGGGCAATCGCAAGGGCGCGCTCGGCCTGCTGCTGCGCCTGTTCTCGCCGATGCGCAATGATTTCCAGCGCTGGTCGGTGCTCTGGCGCGAGCTGCCGATGCCGGTGATTGCGGTGATCCATGGCAACTGCTTCGGTGCCGGCATCCAGCTGGCGCTGGGCGCGGATCTGCGCATCGCCACGCCGGACGCGCGTATCTCGGTGCTGGAAGCCAAGTGGGGCCTGATTCCCGACATGGGCGGCGCGGCGCTGCTGCGCGAGCTGATGCCCCTGGATGTGGCCAAGGAGCTGTGCTGGAGCGGGCGCATGCTCGACGGCGCGCAGGCGCAGGCCCTGAATCTGGTCACGCATGTGGCCGCCGATCCGCTGGGCAAGGCCCGGGAACTGGCCGCCGAATTCGCGACGCGCTCGCCCGATGCGGTGGCGGCCGGCAAGTTCCTGCTGCAATCGGCCTGGGACGACGACGAATCGCACGCCCTGGCCGAAGAGCGCCGCTATCAGCGCCGCATCATCGGCCGGCGCAATCAGCGCATCGCCAGCGCCCGCAACATGGGCAAGCCCGACGCGGCTTACGCGCCGCGCAGCATCCAGCGCTGAAGCTCCGGCAAAAAAGTATCACGCCAGGGCGCAAAGAACGCAAAGGCGCGCAAAAAATGACAAAGCCCCTGGTTTGTCATGCCCACGCAAGCGGGAGTCCAGAGCGCGGCCGACAAGCGCGGGGGTAATCACTGGATGCCGGCCTGCGCGGGCATGACAGGCGCCTCGCGAGGCCTTGCCTCAATCCAGGAATGACACGCCGGTGGCGCGTACCGAGGCCTGCCAGAGACGCTGCGCGAGTTCAGCATCCAGCGCGCTGCGATGGCGCCTGGCCGGACACGGCGTGTGGCCGCGAAATTCCATGAAGCCGTTCGGGCCGTAGTAGTCGTTGTTGCGCACGCCGGGCATGGTCGCGGCATAGAGCGTGGGCAGCGCGCCCATCGCGGCGGTGTTGATCAGGAACTTCGCCACCACCGGCGCCACCGCGCGTTCGATGGCCGCGCGCAGACGGCCTTCGGATTTCTTGATGTTGGTGGCGGCACCGCCCGGATGCGCGGCGGCGCAGATCAGCGAGCTGTTCTTCGCCTGCAGGCGCCGCGACAGCGCCAGCACGAACAGCAGATTGGCGAGCTTGCTCTTGCAGTAGCCGCCGAAGGGCGTGTACGGCGTGTGCCGGTAATTCAGATCATCCGGGTCCAGGCCGCCGGCACGCCAGTGGCCGAGGCTGCCGACGGTGATGATGCGTGCGCCGGGCGTGGCCAGCAGCGCGTCGATCAACAGGCCGGTGAGTGCGAAATGCCCCAGGTGATTGGTGCCCATCTGGCTTTCGAAGCCATCGACGGTATGGGTGAGCGGCACGCCGAGAATGCCGGCGTTGTTGATCAGCAGATCCAGGCGCGTGTGCTGCGCGTGAAAGGCCGCGGCGAACTCGCGCACCGAGGCGAGGCTGGCGAGGTCCAGGCGCATCAGCTGCGCGTCGGCCCGCGGCACGCGTGCGCGCAGTTCGCCGAGCGCGGCGGCGGCCTTGTCCGGACTGCGGCAGGCCATGATCACCTTGGCACCGGCCTGCGCCAGGGCGATGGCGGTTTCCAGACCCAGACCGCTGTTGGCACCGGTGACCACCGCTATGCGCCCGCCCTGCGAGGGCATCTGCGCCGTCGTCCATTGCTCCGCCATGCATCGCTCCCGATCTGTTGCCGCGTTTTTGAGGATGCAGCTTAGCGGCGAGGCGCCGTTTGAGGCAGCGCCTTTCTGGCAGGCGCACTTGCTCGCGCCGGCAGCGTTTTAGAACCTATCCGTGAATTGCGCACGTCTGCGTTGCTGCCGAAAATCGCGCCGGGCAAGGCGCGAAACGCAGGCCTTGGTGGTTCCAAGGCCAAGTTTCGCAACGCCGCACGGCGCGATTTTCGGCGCAACCCTTTCGGGACGGGGCCGTTTTGCCGCAGGGCGGCGTTGGCAGCCGCTTGCTTGGAATCACCAAGCGGCGCGTCTGCCGCCTTGCCCTGCGGCAAAACGACCTCCGTCGCAGACGTGCGCAATTCACGGATAGGTTCTTAATCCTGGTAGTGCCGGAAATTCACCGGCTGATCGAGATCGAACTCGGCGATCTGCGGCAGATAGTCCGCCGGAAACGGCGGAAAGCGCGCGATGCGCTGCATCACCGCGCAGGCCTCGGCGTCCAGCGCGGCGACGCCGGAGCTTTGCAGCAGGCGCACCGACAGCACCCGGCCGTCGCGATGCAGATGCACACGCACCAGCACATCACCCTGCTGGCCGTACTGGCGCGCGCTCCAGGGATAGCGCTGGCTGCGCGAGACCAGGCGCGCGATGCGGATCAGGTATTCCAGCGGCGGCGGCGTGTCGGGCAGCGCATCCGGCGTGCTCGCGGCGAGGGCAGTGGCGCCGCCCGCCGCGGCGGTGGCGGGTGCCGGCAGCGCGGCCGCCGGGGCTGCGGACGCAGCGGCAGGCGTGCTGCTGCGCGGCGGGCTGGGTTTCGGGCGGGGCTTGGGCGGCGCGGCAGGTGCGCGCGCGGTGGCTGCGGGCGCCCCGGGCGGCGCGCTGGCGCCCAGCAGCCGCACGCTGAGCGGCGCGGGCGCGGCGAGATGCCGCTCGGGCGTGCGGCGCTCGTCCAGCAGCAGGGCCAGCAGGAGCAGATGCAGCAGCAGCGAAGCGGCGAGCAGCGCGGCACGACCGGGCAGACCGGTCGCGGGTCGAAAGATCGGGGTGGTCGCTGCTGCGCGCATGCACTCAAGCGCGCAGCAAGACGCGCGCCGCCGCGCGCTGCTGCGGCCGCTTGACGCGATGCCCGATCATCGCGGTGATCGGCCTCGCGGCAAGCGGCGCTAGCCGAACAGCTTGTTGACCTTGCGCAGCGCCGCCAGCAGCTGATCGATATCGTCGCGGCCGTTGTACACCGCCAGCGAGGCGCGCGCGGTGGCGGGCACGCCGAAGCGCTGCATCAGCGGCATGGTGCAGTGATGGCCGGTGCGGATCGCCACGCCTTCCATGTCCAGCACCGTGCCGATGTCCTGCGGATGCGCGGCGTCCATCACGAAGGACAGGATGCCGGCCTTGTGCGCGGCGGTGCCGATCAGGCGCAGGCCGGGAATCTCGGCCAGGCGCGGCGTGGCGTAGTCGAGCAGCGCCTGCTCGTGGGCCGCCGCCTTGGCCACGCCCAGCTGATCCAGCCATTCGATGGCGGCGGCGCAGCCGATGGCGCCGGCGATGTCGGGCGTGCCAGCTTCGAACTTGTAGGGCAGCTCGTTCCAGGTGCTGCCCTCGAAGCTCACGGTGCGGATCATGTCGCCGCCGCCATGCCAGGGCGGCATCGCTTCCAGATGTTCGCGCCTGGCCAGCAGCACGCCAAAGCCGGTGGGGCCGTAGAGCTTGTGCGCGGAGAAGGCGTAGAAGTCCGCCCCCAGCGCGGTGAAATCCAGCGGCGTATGCGCGATGGCCTGCGCCCCGTCGATCAGCACCGGGATGCCGTGCGCGCGGGCGATGGCGATCATCTCCGCCACCGGATTGACCGTGCCCAGGGAGTTGGAGATCTGGCAGACCGCGATCAGGCGCGTGCGCGGCGAGATCCGCTTGCGCCACTCGTCCAGCAGCAGCTCGCCGCGATCATTCAGCGGCGCAGCCACGGTCTTCGCGCCGGCCAGCTGCCAGGGCACGATGTTGGAGTGGTGCTCCATGCCGGTGAGCAGCACCTCGTCGCCGGCCTGGAGGCGCGGCTGCAGGAAGCTGCGCGCCACCAGGTTGATGCTCTCGGTGGTACCGCGCGTGAAGATGATCTGTTCGCGCGGCGTGTTCACGAAGCGCGCGATGCGATCACGCGCGCCCTCGTAGGCGGTGGTGGCGCGCTCGGCCAGCTCATGCACGGCGCGATGCACATTGGCATTGGCGCTGCGGTAGTACAGATCCAGGGCCTGCAGCACCGCCTCGGGCTTCTGCGTGGTGGCGGCACTGTCCAGATAGGCCAGGCGCTTGCCGCGGTTCTGCTGCTGCAGAATCGGAAACTGCGCGCGGATGGCAGCCAGATCCAGCTCGCTCATGTCAGGTCCTCGAAGTCCAGCTCCGCGCCAAGCTGGCGCGTGAGCGTCTGCGCCAGACGCAGGCGCAGCGCGGCGATCGGCAGCTGCGCGAGCACCGCGTCGGCGAAGCTGTAGGTGAGCAGGGCGCGCGCCTGCGCCTCGGGCACGCCGCGCGAACGCAGATAGAACACCGCGCGTTCATCGAGCTGGCCGCAGCTGTTGCCGTGCGCGCATTTCACGTCGTCGGCGTAGATCTCCAGCTCCGGCTTGGCGTTGATTTCGGCGCCGCGTTCCAGGATCAGGTTCGCCAGGCGCTGCTCGGAATCGGTCTTGAACGCACCCGGCCGCACCAGCACGCGGTCATTGAGAATGCTCTTGCTGCGACCGCTGCCCAGGCCGCGCAGCAGCTGGCGGCTGCTGGTATGCGGCGCGGCATGCTCCACCTCGTACTGATTGTCCAGATGCACGCGCTGCTGCGCGGCGAACAGACCGTGGACTTCCAGCTGCGCGCCGGCCTCGGCCAGCTGCAGCTGCCAGTCCTTGCGGATCAGCTGCCCGCCGAAATCGAGATTGATCAGGCGCAGCTGCGCATCGCGGCCGATGCGTGCGCGCGTCTGCAGCAGCTGCGCGGCCTGCTCGCCTTCCTGCTGCAGGCAGATCAGCGTGAGCTGCGCCTGCTCGGCGAGATCGAGATCCAGCTGATGGCTGCTGAAGCTGGCGGCACCGGGCAGACCGGCGCTGTGCAGCAGCACCGTGGCGCGGCTGCCGCGTGCCAGCGCGATGCGATGCGCCAGATGATGCATTTCGCCCGGCGCCTGCGCCTGCGTCAGCAACAGCGCGTGCAGCGGCTGGGCGCGCTGCTCGCCCGCTGCCAGCTGCAGCTGCAGGCCGGGCAGGGCGAAGGCACGGTTGAGCTGCACCAGCGCATCCCCGGCGCCGGATGGCATCTCGCCGCCGGCTGCGGCCTGCTGCGCGCGGCCGTTCAGCCAGACCCGGCTCTCGCAGCCCGGCAGCAGCAGCTCGTCCAGCGCCGGCGCACCGAGCGTGGCGGGCAGCTGCACGTTTTGCGGGGCGAGCTTGTTGAGGTCTGTGTAATGCCAGCGCTCGGCGCTGTCATCGGGAAAGCCGGCGGCGGCAAAGCTGGCAAACGCCTGCTCACGCAGCGCACGCTCGGCCGCAGGCAGGCCCTGCGCGAACTGCGCGAAGGCCGCTTGATAGGAAGTCGGTGCGCGCATCAGGCCGCCTGCAGCCAGCCGTAGCCTTTTTCTTCCAGCTCGCGCGCCAGCTCCGGGCCACCGGATTTGATGATGCGCCCGCCTGCCAGCACGTGCACATGGTCCGGCTGCACGTAATCGAGCAGGCGCTGGTAGTGGGTGACCAGCACGGTGGCGCGCTCGGGCGAGCGCATGGCATTGATGCCTTCGGCGACGATGCGCAGGGCATCGATGTCCAGACCCGAGTCGGTCTCGTCCAGCACCATCAGCTTGGGCTCCAGCACCAGCATCTGCAGGATCTCGTTGCGCTTCTTCTCGCCGCCGGAGAAGCCTTCGTTGACGCCGCGCGAGAGCATCGCCGGATCCATCTTCATCTGCTTGACGCGATGCCGCACCCAGGCCAGAAAGTCGGCGGCTTCCAGCTCCGGCTCGCCGCGCTGCTTGCGCTGCGCGTTCACCGCAGCTTTCAGGAACATCATGTTGCTGACGCCGGGAATCTCCACCGGATACTGAAAGCCCATGAACACACCGGCTGCGGCGCGCGCCTCGGGGTTGAGCGCCAGCAAGTCCTTGCCGGCCAGCAGCACGCGCCCGCCGGTGACCTCGTAATCGGCCGCGCCGGCCAGCACCTTGGACAGCGTGGACTTGCCGGCGCCGTTGGGGCCCATGATCGCGTGCACCGTGCCGGCGTTCACCGTCAGGTTCAGGCCCTTGAGGATGTCTTTGTCCTGCACGCGCGCGTGCAGGTCCTGGATGTCGAGCAATGTGGTCATGGTTGCGGACTCAATCGGGATACTTGTCGGCGAGCAGGGTGCCGCCCACCGCCCAGTTTTCTTTCTTCACGTCGTCGATGACGACAAAAATGCTGGCTTCGCTGCAGGCGCAGATGCGCGCGGTCTCGCGGGTGAGCACCTGCGCCAGCTCGCGTTTCTGTTCGCGCGAGCGGCCTTCGAGGATTTCGACTTTGATGATGGGCATGCGTCAGTCCAGGGTGAAAGGGTGGCCATCCCCGGCGCGACAGCAGCGCGGGAAGCTGGCCCCGGCCCGGCCAGCCCTGGCCGGGCGTTCGCACCTTGGAAAGCCACATTCGGCGGCTTTCCATTTCCTGCGGAAACCGGTGCTCACCCGACGGCGCCTTCCAGCGAAACCTGCAGGAGCTTCTGCGCTTCCACCGCGAACTCCATCGGCAGTTCCTTGAACACGTCCTTGCAGAAGCCGTTGACGATCATCGACACCGCGTCTTCCTCGCCGATGCCGCGCGAGCGGCAGTAGAACAGCTGGTCGTCGCTGATCTTGGAGGTGGTGGCCTCGTGCTCGATGATCGCGCTGGGATTGCGCACCTCGGTGTAGGGGAAGGTGTGTGCGCCGCATTTGTCGCCGATCAAAAGCGAGTCGCAGCGCGTGTGATTGCGCGCGCCTTCGGCCTTCTCCAGCACGCGCACCAGGCCGCGATAAGCCTGCTGGCCCTGGCCGGCGGAAATGCCCTTGGAGACGATGGTGGAACGGGTGTTCCTGCCCAGGTGAATCATCTTGGTGCCGGTGTCGGCCTGCTGATGATGGTGGGTGAGCGCCACCGAGTAGAACTCGCCGACGGAGTCGTCGCCGCGCAGGATGCAGCTCGGATACTTCCAGGTGATCGCCGAGCCGGTTTCCACCTGCGTCCAGGAGATCTTGCTGGCCACGCCGCGACAGTCGCCGCGCTTGGTGACGAAGTTGTAGATGCCGCCGACGCCGTTCTCGTCGCCCGGATACCAGTTCTGCACCGTGGAGTATTTGATTTCGGCGCGGTCCAGGGCCACCAGTTCCACCACCGCCGCGTGCAGCTGGTTTTCATCGCGCTGCGGCGCGGTGCAGCCTTCCAGATACGAGACGTGGGCGTCGTCCTCGCAGACGATCAGGGTGCGCTCGAACTGGCCGGTGTTGCGCTCGTTGATGCGGAAATACGTGGACAGCTCCATGGGACAGCGCACGCCCTTGGGCACGAACACGAAGGAGCCGTCGGAGAACACCGCGGAGTTGAGCGCCGCGTAGAAGTTGTCGGCAAACGGCACCACGCTGCCCAGGTACTTGCGCACCAGTTCCGGGTGCTCGCGCACCGCCTCGGAGATGGAGCAGAAGATCACGCCGGCCTCCGCGAGCTTGGCGCGGAAGGTGGTGGCCACCGACACCGAGTCGAAGACCACGTCCACCGCCACCTGCTGCACGCCGGCCAGCATCTCCTGCTCGCGCAGCGGAATGCCCAGCTTCTTGTAGGTCTCCAGCAGCTTGGGATCGACGTCGTCCAGGGTCTTGGGGGCATTGGCCATGGACTTGGGCGCCGAGTAATACGACAGCGCCTGGTAGTCGATGGCCGGGTACTGCACGTGCGCCCAGCGCGGCTCGCGCATGTTCAGCCAGCGGCGGTAGGCCTTGAGGCGGAAGTCGAGCAGCCAGTCCGGCTCGTTCTTCTTGGCCGAGATCAGGCGCACCACGTCTTCCGACAGGCCGGGCGGCACGCGCTCGGATTCGATGTCGGTGATGAAGCCGGCTTCGTACTTGCGGCCGGCGACCAGTTTTTCGATGTCGGTGGGATTGGCTTCCATGGGGTTGCTATCCAGTGGGCTGTCGGCTCGGGCTTTTCAGAGCCGGATCAGCGGGAACTCCCTGATGCCGGGATTGCGCGCCGGCTCGCTGTGACGCGCGGCCATCTGCGCCAGGCTCACCGCCTCCAGCGCGCCGCGGATGGCACTGTTGATCAGCCGCCAGTTGCTGCGCGTGGCGCAGTCGGTCTCGATGCTGCATTCGCCGCCGTGGCTGGAGCAGGCGGTGACCGCAATGGGGCCTTCCAGCGCGCCGATGATGTCGGCGACGCTGATCCGCGCCGCCTCGCGCGCCAGACGGTAGCCGCCGTGCGCGCCGCGCACCGATTCCAGCAGGCCGCCGCGCGCCAGCAGCTTGAGCAGCTTGGCGACGGTGGGCACGGGGATGCGGGTGCGCTCGGACAGCTGCTGGCCGGTCAGCGTCTGCGTCGGTTCGCGCGCCACGGCGGTCATCAGCAGCGTGGCGTAGTCAGCGAGTTTGCTCAGCTTCAGCACGAATAAGGACCGATTCAGTACGGATTGAAAGTTTACGGATTCGCGACCGGCACTGCAATGCGCGCGCCGGCATGCGCTAGGCTTGCGCGATGAACCCACAAGACCTGCCCTGGGACGTCCAGGCGCCTTTCATCGAAACCGTCACCGTCGGTCCTGAGCATCTGGACGCCTTCGGCCACACCAACAACGTCATGTACCTGGGCTGGCTGGAGAAGGTGGCCTGGGCGCATTCCTGCGCCCTTGGCCTGGACTTCGCCGCCTTTCAGCGCCTGGGCAGCGGCTGCGTGGCGCGCCGCCACGAAATCGATTACCTCGCCGCGACCTTCGTCGGCGACCAGCTGGCGCTGGCCACCTGGGTGCACGAAAACGACTTCCGTCTCAACATGTGGCGCCGCTACCAGATCATCCGCGTGGCGGACCGCAAGATCGTGCTGCGCGGCCAGACGCAGTGGGTGTGCGTGGACATGAAAAGCGGCAGACCCAAGCGCATGCCGCCGGAGTTCCAGATCTACAAGCCCTGGCCGCGCGCCGAGGCGGTCGGCGCATGAGCGCGCCCCGGGTGGTGATTGAGTACTGCCCGCGCTGCCGCTGGCTGCTGCGTGCCGGCTGGCTGGCGCAGGAGCTGCTCACCACCTTCGAGGCGGAACTGGGCGAGGTGGCGCTGCGGCCGGCGGACAGCGGCGTGTTCCGCGTGCTGCTGAATGATGAGCTGCTCGCCGACCGCAAGCGCGACGGCGGCTTTCCCGATCTGCCGCTGCTCAAGCAGGCGATCCGCGACCGCATCGCGCCGGGACGCGATCTGGGCCATAGCGAGCGCAAGCCCTGAGCGCTGCGGGCTTCAGGCCACGCGTCTGATCGCCACGCCGGTCTGCATGCGCAGCCGCCGCGCCAGGGCGGGCGTGGCGGCGACATGGCCTTGATCGTCGATGCTCAGCACCTGCTCGATGCCGAAGCGCTGCGCCAGCGCCGGCCAGTGGGCGCGGCCGGCGACGAACAGCGCGGCGCCGGCGGCGTCGGCCAGCGTCGCGTCGCGATGCACCACCGTCAGCGCCCGCAGACCTTGCGCGGGACGGCCGCTGCGCGGGTCCAGCAGATGCGAATAGCGGTATCCGCCGTGCATGAAATAGCGCTGGTCCGTGCCGTGCGTGATCACCGACTCGTCGCAGGCATCGAAGCTGCCCAGCACCGAGCCTTCGCCCGCATCCTCGCCATCGCCGTCGGCGCGCACATCGCGGATGCCGACGCGCCAGGCGCGATCACCGCGCGTGCCGCGCACCGCGAGATTGCCGCCGGCATCCACGCTGGCATCGGCAAAACCGAGAATGGCCAGACGCTCCAGCGCGGCGTCCACGATATAGCCCTTGCCGATGCCGCCGAGATCCCAGACCACGCCGGGCGCCGGTCCGTAATGCCGGCCGCCGTCATAGGTCGGGGCCTCGCGCAGTGCCGTCAGCAGCTCGGCGATTTCATCATCCGCCGGCGGCGCGCTGACGACGCGCGAGGCTTCATCAAAGCCCCAGAGCCGCACCAGCGCGCCGATGCGCGCGTCGTAGAGACCGCCGCTGGCGGCCCGGATTTCGCAGGCGCGCTGCAGCAGCGGACGCAGCGATGAAGGCACCTCGCCACGCAGACCGGCAGCGAGACTTTGATTGAGCCGCGCCAGCGCGCCGCTGCCCCAGGCCCAGCCGTCGCGGCCGAAGTTGAGCAGCATGCGTTCGACATTGCCGATCGCCGCTTCGGCCTGGGCGCGGCGACCGCGATCGAAAACCACCGTCACGGTCACCAGCGTGCCCATCGCCATGAAGCGGCGCTGCAGCGGAGAGGGTCTTCTTAACCAGCCCATGGAGGCACATCATTGCGCGGAAGCAGTCAGGCGCCCATCGCCGCAGCGCCAGAAAAAACCGCTGACGTCACCGCATGCCGACCGTCGGCGACGCCAAGGGTGCGGATCGTCGCGATCAGTAAAAGTATTCGTCGCGGCTGAGCGTGCCATCGTGATTGGCATCGCGGGTGTCGAAGCGCTTGGCCAGCTGCGTGCCCGGAATCACCTCGTCCTTCTGAATCAGGCCATCGCCGTTCTTGTCCACCCACATCGCCGACACCGGTGAGGTGTTGGCGGGCGCGCCCACGGTTGGCGCACCCGGCTTGTCCAGGCTGGCGCCCGGCAGCGGTGCGGCGGCTTCAACGCCGGCGCTCAGCAGCAAAAGGAACAGGCTCGTGTAATGCAGGTAAGACTTATCCATGTCTGTGCTCCCGATGTGGACGATCATGTGTCGTGACGACGCGACGGTGTCGTCCGGTTTCCCGTCGCAGCGCGTGCAAATCCCGGCCCGCCCCCGGCCGGCCCCAAATTTTCAGCGTGCCTGATTGCGCTTGCGATTCTGATGCATGCGCCACCACATCCAGATGCCGGTGACCGACAGCAGCAGTGCCACGAAACCCACCAGGGTGATGGCCCAGGCGCCCACCGGTCCGAACAGGCGGCCGCTGTGCAGATCGATCAGCAGCTGCTCGACGATGATGCGCGGCCGGGCATAGTCCAGCAGCTGTGCGCGCTGCGTGTCCGACAGCGGCGTGGGCGTGGCCCAGTTCACCTCGCCTGGCTGCACCGGCGTCCAGCTGTTGCCCTCGTCGGCGCTCTGGAAGGCGTCGAGATCCTGAATCGCAATGACGCGCGGATCGCGCTTGAGTACGCCGATGCGGCGCACCGCGCTGCTCGGCAGCAGCGGCGCGCGCAACTCGTCGATGCGCTGGCCCTGGGCGTCGAGCAGCACCAGACTCTCGGGCGAGGCCACGAACAGCAGGCCGTCCTTGGGCTCGCCGCCCGCGACCATGCCCAGCGGCGCGCTGATCTGCGTGGGCAGCGGCTTGCCGTCGAGCAGGGTGTAGTCATGCGTCTGCGCCAGATAATGCGCCCCGGCGGCAAAGCCGTTGGCGGGCGCTTCGGCGTGCAGGCCATAGAGTCGCGTCAACCAGGGCCAGTCCACGCGCGCGGTGTCAAAGCCCAGTTCCACACTGCGGGTGAGCAGGATGCCGCTGAGCGCCAGCCAGATCAGGAATGCGAAAGCAGCGAGGCCGGCGCGGCCGTGCCACTGCCGCAGCACGGCCATCAGATTGCGCTTCGGCTTGGGATGCCGGGGTGCCGCCGCAGCGCCGCGCCACAGGCGCAGGCGCTGGCTCAGACGCCGGCGATTCTGTTCCGGGGCCGTCGAAGCGGCGCCGGTGTCGTTGATCAGCAGGCTGGCGCGGTTCATGGTGCTCAGCTCGCCAGGGTGTCGAACAGCAGCGCGGTGCGCGCCATGCGCTGCATCATCTTCACCGACAGCGTGGCGCCGGAAATATTGTCCACGTTGCGATCCAGGCCGGCGCCCGCCGCGTGCGCGCCGATCAGCTGCTTGAGAAACGAAGGCTCGGCCACCTGCTGGCCACGCGACTCGCGATAGATCAGCACGCGGGCGTGTTCGATGCTGCCGGCGGTGACCACGAAGCCGCAGGTGGTGGGCACATAGCCGTCCTTGCCCACGTCGTCGAAAATCCAGGCGCTGCGGCCTGCGGCGCGCCAGTAGCGCAGGCGTGCCTGCGGAAACGGCTTGCCGAACACCGAGGCCACCTGCGCCTGCCTGGCCGCGTCCAGCATCAGCGTCTGCGGCGCCGGCGCGGCGCCCGGCGCAAAGGCTTCGGCGACGAAGGCATCGGCGGTCTGGTAGGTGGTGTAGACATCGAAGGCCTCGGCCCTGCGCGCCTGCGTCAGCAGCAGCGGCAGGCTGGCCAGCAGCCGCAGCAGGCTGCGACGCCCGGCGACTGGCATGGCGGCGGATGATGCGAATTCTGTGTCCATCTTCTCTTTCATGTTTTGGTTGTCAGGCCGCCATCCTGGCGGCTTGCGGGCGCAAGGCCCGCGCTTTGATCCGGATATTCGAGGCAGGTGGTGTGCCCGCATCGCGGGATGCGGGCACACCATCGCCAGGCCGCGTTTAGCGGGTGACGATCACGCGCGTGAACGGTGCCAGCGCAGCGATCAGGTCATTGCAGTTGTAGTACGGAATGTTGTTGCGCTCGCAGGCGTTGTACGCGGCTTCCACCACCGCGTTGAACTTGGTCATGGTGATGCCAAGGTCCGCATGCGCCGCGCTCATGCTGGCGCCCTGATACTCGTTGGGGCCGCCCAGCACCATGTGCTCCAGCTGCGTGTTCAAGGCGATCTGGCGATCCACATTGCCGAACTCCTTGAAGATGTAGTTGATGCGGTTGTCGAGCATGATGTAGTAGAACAGCGATTCCACCCAGTTGTGGATGCCGTCCACGCCACCGAAGGCAGCGACCGAACTGGCCGGAATGCCCATGATGGGTTTGGTCTTGGTTTCGCCGGCGATGGCGCCCGAGGCGCTGCACAGCGCCAGCAGTGCGGCGCACAGCGACAGAGTCGATTTCCTGATTGTCATTGCCATACCTCCTTGATGATCCTTCCCGAATGAAGTTGTCTGGGGCCGCGCATCAGAACGTCAGATGCGTGGAGAAGTAGAAGCCGTTCTGATCCGGCGCCACCGAGATGTTGCCGAACATCAGATACGCCACCACGAAGGAGATGTGCTTGTTCGGGGCGTAGGCCATGAACAGGTCGAACCAGTCGCCTTCCTTCTTCTGCGTGAGCGAGTTGCTCAGACCGCCCAGACCCAGATTCTGCAGGAGACTGGCAAGGCCCTGGGTGTCGAGGCCATTGAGGTTGAGGCTCTTGCCGTCCAGATTGTCGCCGTGCTGCTGCCACTCACCGCCGATTGCAGTGTTCTTGGCCACCAGATGCGCGATCGAGACTTCCGAGCGGATCTTGCGCTTGTTGGTGCAGTTGCCATTGCCGCTGCATTCACCGAAGCCCACCAGTCCATCTTCGTTGGCCGAGGTATAGCGCGCGGTGTAGTTCACCAGCGTGCTGATCGGGAACAGCACCTTGGTCGCCGCCAGATACACCTCGTAATCCTTGTTCTTGTTGGCGCCCAGGGTGTGGACCAGATCCTTGCTCATGTTGTTCTTGTACAGACCACCGAGCGAGACCTGCGGAATCCAGCTGTCCGAGGTGTACACCGCATCACCGAACAGCCGCAGCTTGGCGCCATAGGTGTCCATCTGCAGCGTGTTGTTCCAGGCGTTGATGCCGAGCGAGTCGCCGAGATTGAGCGACTGGGTCAGCAGGCCCACCAGGTCCACATTGGAAAGATTCAGCGACAGCCGCGCGGTGACATAGGACAGCTCCAGGCGATCATAGAACCCCACGTTCACGCCGTAGAACGAGACCTGCAGTGCCGGCAGGTTCACGTAGGTGAAGGCGGCGCTGCCGTTGATGCCATCGCGGGTTTCGTAGCCGCTGATCGTGGCCCAGGGCACCGCACCACCACCACCCGCGCCATCGACCGTGAACACGCCGCCGGTGAGCAGCACCTTGCCGTCGTTGTACCAGTCGGCATGTGCCGCCGAACTGCAAACTGCTGTTACCAGAAGTGCCGCGGATTGCAGCAGACGCAGACCACCCAATCGTACCCGTTTCATTTGCCCCAACTCCTTTTGTGTTCGGAAGAACTCTGGCGAGGACCAAACCCTCGCGCGCTGTAGCTGACTCCCACGACGGCGGATGCGAAGATCCCTCGTCGGCCGACCCGGTCCATCGCAAGCAAAAAAAAACGTCCACGGTCCTGGCTGATTCAGCCATTCACGTGGACGTCGATGTCCCTTGGATGGAGCTTCTTTGCCCGCACCCCTTGACGCGTCTGATGCGCCATTCCCTGGCGCATGCGTGGTCAAAGTTGCAAGTGCTGTGCCAAGAGTCACACAAGCGCAGTGGAAATCCCTGTATTGCCGCGCTGAGCGAACAAACCTCGCATTTTCACTCCTATTTAATGCGAAACATGCTGGTGCTGATCGCGCGGCGCATCGACAGCGATGAGGCCTGCTGCTGTCCGGGGCTCAGGACCGAAGCCCTGCGATGCTGCCCAGGCCACATGCGCTTCTTTTTGGTGAGCCAGCTTGGGGCGTGCGCGAGGGAAAGTACGCCATGCGATCCGAAACTGTGCGTGCGCGGGCTGGCCGCAGACGCCGCACTTGTCTTTAAAGGTGCAAGCGTCGCACTGCTTATCCAGGCGCGCAGGCAGCGGCTGGCACAAGGCTTGCGCCGGAAATCCTGCGCAGGCTGGTATGGCTGCACAGTAAATGTGGGCAACGTCGCCCGCAGCGGACAAAGTCGTCCACGCCATCGGTCGCCAACACGGCCGGGGCGTGGATTTTTTTTTGGCTGGTCAAAACCGCCGGCTGTAGCACGCAGCCGTGCGAGAAGGGGATCTCCATGAAGAAGCAAAAAAGCCTCAAGGCAGTGGCACTGTTGATGGCCTGCGCCGCGCCGCTTGCCGCGCAGGCCGACAGCTGGTTCGACGACACCTATGTCGCGCCGATGTTTTCCTATTCGCTGGCCGATCATGACCGGCCCACCGATGACGGCCTGGGCGGCACGCTGGGTGCCGGCTGGCGACTGAGCAAGGGGGTGGAGCTGGAACTGCTCGGCACCTATCTCAAGTACAAGGACGACGGCGGCACGCATTCCTGCGGCCTGTTCGCGACTTGCGACAACAAGAGTCAGACCGTGTCCGGCGGCGGCTTCGGCACCAATCTGTTTCTCGGACTGTTCGGCGAGCGGCCCTTCGGCGGGCCCTTCATCCATCTCGACGTGATGGCGTCGAACAAGGACAAGCTCGCGCTGTATCACGCCGGCCCCGGTCTGGATTGGGCCTTCGGCGACAATGGCTGGGCGCTGCGCACGGAAGCGCTGGTGCAGCTCAATGGCAGCGGCGATTACATCGACTGGGTGTTCAATGTCGGTGTGCGCATTCCGCTGGGCCCGCATCGCATCGCCTATGTGCCGCCGCCGCAGCCCGCGCCGCCGGCGGTGGTGCCGGCACCGCCGCCGCCGCCGCCTCCGCCGCCGCCGCCCTGTGAGCTGCCCAAGAGCGGCGAGGCCGTGGACTTCACCGGCTGCAAGGCGGGCGATGTGGTGATTCTGCGCGGCGTCAACTTCGAGTTCGACAAGTGGACGCTCACGGTCGAAGCCAAGGGCCTGCTCGATCAGGTGGCGGCGGCGCTGATGAAGCGCGGCGACATCAAGGTCGAGATCGACGGACATACCGACAGCAAGGGTTCGGACGCCTACAACCTGAAGCTCTCGGATCGTCGTGCCAAATCGGTGATGGACTATCTGCTGGGCAAGGGCATTGCGCCGATGCGCATGAACGCCAAGGGCTTCGGCGAGTCGGTGCCGATTGCCGACAACAAGAGCGATGAGGGACGCGCACTGAATCGCCGCGTCGAGCTCAAGGTGCTGGACGCCGACGCGCCGGTGACCGTGGAGCAGGCGGGCCGGGCAGCGGAGACCTATGGCGACAGCGAACCGCCTGCCGGCGCCGCGGCCGCGCCGCCGCCGACCGAGATGCCGATGTCGCATGCCCCGCCGCCGGACGCGCAGCCGGCCGCCGCCAGCGCGCCGGGCACGGTGAGCATCGACAACTTCGCGTTCTCGCCTGAAGTGCTGACGGTGGCGGCGGGCAGCACCGTCACCTTCATCAACAACGACGGCTCCAATCACATCGTGCAGTTCGCCGACGGGCAGGCCAGCCCCCGGCTGGCGATGGGCAAGAGCTGGCAGCGCAGCTTTGCCACGCCGGGTGAATACCCGTATGCCTGTGCGATTCACACGACCATGAAGGGCAAGATCATCGTGCAATAAGTTTTAGGCTCTCCCCACCGAGCCTGCTTGGCGTCGGCGCACCGATTGAGGCCGTGTTGCCTTCTTGCGGTGCGTCGACGCTGTTTTTTTGGTGCACAGTGCGCGGCGCCCCGTCCTGCGACCCTGTGAATCACGTGCATGCTGTCTGGCATGTGCTTTGCTGTGCTGGGACTTGCCCGGTTCAATGCAGAACCGAGTGCTGCATCCTCTCGCGGTCAACGGTGCCCGCTCCCGTGTCGTCATTTCCAGGAGCCCGCCGTGTCAAAGGCCACGTCCATCAATCTGTTCAGCCTCAAAACGCCGCAGATGCGCGCGTTCCATCTCACCTGGCTGGCGTTCTTCGTCTGCTTCTTCGCCTGGTTCGCGGTCGCACCGCTGATGCCGGTGATCAAGACCGAATTCGGTCTGAGCAAGGATCAGATCGCCAACATCAATATCGCCGCCGTGGCGGTGACCATCCTGATCCGTCTGCTGGTGGGTCCGCTGTGCGACAAATACGGTCCGCGCAAGACCTACACCGCGCTGCTGGTGCTGGGCGCGATTCCGGTGCTGGGCATCGCCCTGGCGCAGAGCTATGCCGGCTTTCTGTTCTTCCGCCTGGCCATCGGCGCCATCGGTGCCAGCTTCGTGATCACGCAGTACCACACCTCGGTGATGTTCGCGCCGAACGTGGTGGGCACCGCCAATGCCGCAGCCGCCGGCTGGGGTAATGCCGGCGGTGGTGTCACGCAGACCCTGATGCCGCTGGTGCTGGCGGCGGTGCTGACCTTCGGTGTCGAGCAGACCCTGGGCTGGCGTTTGTCGATGATCGTGCCCGGCGTGCTGATGCTCATCGTCGCGGTGCTGTACTGGAAGTACACGCAGGACTGCCCGGAAGGCAATTACAAGGAACTGCGCGAGAAGGGCGTGGAGATCGAAAGCGGCAAGAAGGGCGGGCTCGCGGTGTTTCTCGCCGCCAGCGCCAACTACCGTGTGTGGATGCTGTTCGTCACCTACGGCGCCTGCTTCGGCATCGAGATCTTCATCCACAACATCGCGGCCAGCTATTACGTGGACAAGTTCCAGCTCGATCTGAAGTCGGCGGGCCTGGCTGCCGGCAGCTTCGGTCTGCTGGCGCTGTTCGCGCGCGCACTGGGCGGCATCCTCTCCGACCGCATCGCGCGCCTCAAGGGTCTGGACGGCCGCACCCTGCTGCTGTTCGCGCTGATGATCGGTGAAGGTCTGGGTCTGCTGTGGTTCTCCTCGGCGGATTCCGTGGCGCTGGCGGTGGTGGCGATGCTGGCCTTCGGCCTGTGCACGCACATGGCCTGCGGCGCCACCTACGCGCTGGTGCCCTTCATCGACCGCAAGTCCCTGGGTGGTGTGGCCGGCATCATCGGCGCCGGCGGCAATGTCGGTGCGGTGGCGGCGGGCTTCGTGATGAAGGGGGCGCACGGCGACATCGTGCAGACCTTCACCATTCTCGGCAGTGCCGTGGTGCTGTCCTCGCTGTGCGCCATTGCCGTGCGCTTCAGCCAGGAACACAAGACCCGCGAGGAAGCCCTGTATCAACAGGCGGTCGCCGAACGTGCCAGCGCCATGCCGGCCACGCCGGCGGCGGCGATGGAGCCGGGCTGATCACGGCTGCGGCTCGCATCCCCCATCCAATTAAAACTAGATCGATATCCAGCTCATGACTCAGCGTAAGCGTGTCCTCATCGTGGGTCACGGCATGGTGGGCCACAAGCTCGCCGAAGCCCTGGCCGAGCATCCGGACCTCCAGCTGTCCATTCTCTGCGAGGAGCCGCGGCCGGCATACGACCGCGTGCATCTCACCGACTTCTTCAACGGCAAGAGCGCCGAGGATCTGGCGCTGGCGCGTCCGGACTTTGCCGATGCCTACGGCATCGATCTGCGCCTGAACGCGCGTGCCGCGAGCATCGACCGTGCCGGCAAGACGGTGACGACGCAGGACGGTGCGGTGCTGGGCTATGACCAGCTGGTGCTGGCCACCGGCTCGTTTCCCTTCGTGCCGCCGATTCCCGGCAGCCAGCGTCCCGGCTGCTTCGTGTATCGCACCATCGAGGATCTGGAAGCGATGCAGGCCGCAGCCCGCGACGCGAAGACCGGCGTGGTGATCGGCGGCGGTCTGCTGGGGCTGGAAGCGGCCAAGGCGCTCAAGGATCTGGGCCTGGCCACGCAGGTGGTGGAGTTCGCGCCGCGCCTGATGGCGGTGCAGGTGGATGAGGGCGGCGGGCGCGTGCTGCGCAAGAAGATCGAAGCCCTGGGCGTCGGCGTGCACACGCAGAAGAGCACCACCGAAATCGTCGACGGGGTGCAGGCACGGCATCAGCTCAAGTTTGCCGACGGCACGGCGCTGGAAGCGGATCTGGTGGTGTTCTCCGCCGGCATCCGCCCGCGCGACGATCTGGCGCGCGCGGCCGGCCTGGACGTGGGGCCGCGCGGCGGCATCGTGGTGGATGATGCCTGCCGAACCTCCGATCCGGACATCTACGCGATCGGCGAATGCGCGCTGTGGAGCGGCCGGATTTTCGGTCTGGTGGCGCCGGGCTACGAGATGGCGCGCGTGGCCGCCGATCAGATCGCCGGCAAGCAGGCCCTGAAGTTCCAGGGCGCGGACATGAGCACCAAGCTCAAGCTGATGGGCGTGGACGTGGCCTCCATCGGCGATGCGCAGGGGGCGACGCCCGGCAGTCTGGCCTATCAGTTCTGCGACGAGGTCAAAGAGGTCTACAAGAAGCTGGTGGTGTCCGCCGACAAGCAGCGCGTGCTGGGCGCGGTGCTGGTGGGTGATGCCGGCGAGTACGGCGATCTGCTGCAGATGATGCTCAATGCCTCGGCGCTGCCCGAGGCGCCCGAGACCCTGATCCTGCCGCTGGCGGCGGGTGCCGCGAAGCCCGGCGGCATAGGTGTGGACGCGCTGCCGGACAGTGCGCAGATCTGCTCCTGCAACAACGTGTCCAAGCTGCAGCTCTGCGAGGCCATCGGCGGCGGCTGCACCACGCTGGCGGCGCTCAAGAAGCAGACCAAGGCGGCGTCCAGCTGCGGCGGCTGCGCGCCCCTGGTCACGCAGGTGCTGAAGAGCGAGCTCAAGCGCCAGGGCGTCACCGTCAACAATCATCTCTGCGAGCACTTCCCGTATTCACGCCAGGAGCTGTATCACCTGGTGCGCATCGGCAAGCTGGAAAGTTTCGAGCAGGTGCTGGACAAGCACGGCCGTGGCCTGGGCTGCGATATCTGCAAGCCCACCGTGGCGTCGATCCTCGCGTCCTGCTGGAACGCCTTCATCCTGCAGAAGCAGCATGCCAGCCTGCAGGACAGCAATGACTACTACCTGGCCAACATCCAGAAGGACGGCACCTACTCGGTGGTGCCGCGCGTGCCGGGCGGCGAGATCACGCCCGATGGTCTGATTGCCATCGGCGCGGTGGCAAAGAAGTACGGGCTGTACACCAAAATCACCGGCGGCCAGCGCATCGATCTGTTCGGCGCGCAGGTGCATGAGCTGCCGCTGATCTGGAAGGAGCTGATCGACGCCGGCTTCGAGTCCGGCCACGCCTACGGCAAGTCGCTGCGCACCGTGAAGTCCTGCGTCGGCAGCAGCTGGTGCCGCTACGGCGTGCAGGACTCGGTGGGCTTCGCCATCGATCTGGAGAACCGCTACAAGGGCCTGCGCTCACCGCACAAGCTCAAGTTCGCGGTGTCCGGCTGCACGCGCGAATGCGCCGAGGCGCAGAGCAAGGACGTGGGCGTGATCGCTACCGAAAAAGGCTGGAATCTCTACGTCTGCGGCAACGGCGGCATGAAGCCGCGCCACGCCGAGCTGCTGGCCGCCGATCTCGACAGCGCCACCCTGATCCGCTACGTGGACCGCTTCCTGATGTTCTACATCCGCACCGCGGATCGCCTGCAGCGCACCAGCGTCTGGCGCGACAATCTCGAAGGCGGACTGGATTACCTGAAGGACGTGGTCGTGCACGATTCGCTGGGCATCGGCGCCGAGCTGGAAGCCGAGATGGCCCTGGTGGTCGGCAGCTATCAGGACGAGTGGCGGACCGCCGTCGAAGATCCGGCCACGCTCAAGCGCTTCCGCAGCTTCGTCAACAGCGATGCCCGGGACGAGCATGTGCAGTTCGTGCAGGAGCGCGGCCAGATCCGCCCCGCGCGCGCGGCCGAGCGCGCCAAGCTGAAGAACATTCCCATCGTCGCCGAAGCGGCCGGGGAGGGCGCGTGATGAATGCCGCTGCGTCCTGGCTGCCGGTCTGTGCGCTGGATGAGATCGTGCCCGATACCGGCGTCGCCGCGCTGATCGATGGCAGGCAGATCGCGGTGTTCCGCCTGCGCGTGGATGACCGCGTCTACGCCATCGACAACACCGACCCCTTCTCCGGCGCCAATGTGCTCGCGCGTGGCCTGGTGGGTGATCTGCAGGGCGAGCGCGTGGTGGCCTCGCCGATCTACAAGCAGCATTTCGCCCTGGCCACCGGCCGCTGTCTGGAAGACCCGGGCAGGTCGGTGCAGGCCTACGCCACGCGCCTCGAAGACGGCATGATCTGGCTGGACCCGCGTCCGCTGCGCCGCTACACGCCGGCGCCGAAGACGCGCAGCGAGAAGCCGCGTCTGGTGGTGGTGGGCAATGGCATGGCCGGCATGCGCGTGATCGACGAGCTGCTGGAAACCGCGCCCGATCTGTATCAGATCGAAGTGTTCGGCGCCGAGCCGCATGGCAATTACAACCGCATCCTGCTCTCGCCCTTGCTGGCCGGCGAAAAGAAGCTGCCGGATCTGATGCTGCATGCGCCGGCCTGGTATGCGGAGCGCGGCATCGCCTTTCATGGCGGCGATGCGGTGCTGGGCATCGACCGGCGCCAGCGCATCGTGCGTTCCGCCTCGGGTCTGGAAACGGCGTATGACCGTCTGCTGATCGCCACCGGCTCCAGGCCCGTGGTGCTGCCGATCCCCGGTGTGGAGCTGGCGGGCGTGACCACGTTTCGTGATCTCGCCGATGTGGAAAAGATGATTGCCGCCACCGCCACGCGCGGCCGCGCGGTGGTGATCGGCGGCGGTCTGCTGGGCCTGGAAGCTGCGCATGGCCTGGCCAAGCGCGGCATGCAGGTCAGCGTGGTGCATCTGATGGACCGTCTGATGGAGCGTCAGCTCGATGCGCCGGCCGCCGAGCTGCTGCGCCAGACGCTGGAAGAACGCGAGATCGCGGTGCTGCTGGAAGCGCAGACCGAGGCGATTTTGGGTGCCGGGCATGTCAACGCCGTGCGCCTGAAGGACGGCACCGAGCTGCCGGCCGATCTGGTGGTGATGGCGGTGGGCATCAAGCCCGAGATCGCGCTGGCACAGCGCGCGGGCCTGCGTTGCGAGCGCGGCATTCTGGTCAACGACACCATGCAGACCTTCGATCCGCGCGTGTACGCGGTGGGCGAGTGCGTGCAGCATCGCGGCCGCACCTACGGCCTGGTCGATCCGCTCTGGGGCCAGGCCTATGTCTGCGCCGCGCATCTGGCCGAGCGCGGCTACAGCCGCTATCGCGGTTCGCAGCTGGCCACGCAGCTGAAGGTGGCCGGCGTGCAGGTGTTTTCCGCCGGCGACTTCATGGGCGGCGAGGGCAGCGAAGACCTGGTGCTGCGCGATCCGCAACGCGGCATCTACAAGCGCCTGGTGTTGAAAGACAATCGCGTGACCGGCGCGGTGCTGTTCGGCGACACCCGCGATGGCCCTTGGTATTTCGAACTGATCAACGACCAGCGCGAGATCGGCGCGATCCGCAGCCGCCTGCTGTTCGGCCGCGAATTCGCGCTGCGCGAATAAGAACGCATCCGGCATGCCTGTCTTTCCACTCCGATGCCGCGTCCCGATGCGGCTTATTCTGTGCGCATGAACGATCTGCCTGGCGCCATCCGTACCACCTGCCCGTATTGCGGCGTCGGTTGCGGCGTGCAGATGCAGGGCGGGCGCGGCGCGCAGGCCCTGGGCGATATCACGCATCCGGCCAATCACGGCCGCCTGTGCGTGAAGGGCAGCGCACTGGGTGAAACCCTGGGGCTGTCCTCGCGCCTGCTCTCGCCCATGCTGCGCGAGCGGCGCGACGCGGCCATGCGCAGCGCAGGCTGGAACGCGGCGCTGGATCGCATCGCCGATGCCTTCGCGCGCAGCATTGCCGAGCACGGGCCGGACAGCGTGGCGCTGTATGTCTCCGGTCAGCTGCTCACCGAGGACTACTACGTCGCCAACAAGCTGATGAAGGGCTACATCGGCTCCGGCAACATCGACACCAACTCGCGCCTGTGCATGTCCTCGGCGGTGGCGGGGCACAAGCGCGCCTTCGGCGAAGACGTGGTGCCGGGCTGCTACGAAGACTTCGAGTGCGCCGATCTGATCGTGCTGGTCGGCTCCAACACCGCCTGGTGTCATCCGGTGCTGTATCAGCGCATCGCCGCCGAGAAGGAACGCCGGCCCGAGCTGTACGTGGTGGTGATCGATCCGCGCCGCACCGCCAGCTGCGACATCGCCGATCTGCATCTGCCGCTGGCGCCGGGCAGCGATGTGGCGCTGTTCAACGGTCTGCTGCTGTGGCTGGCCGCACACGAGGCCACCGACTCTGCCTACATCGCCGCGCACACGCGTGGCTTCGAAGCGGCGCTGGCGGTGGCGCGGCAAAGCGCTGGCGACTTCGAGACGCTGGCGCGCACCTGCGGCCTGGGCCGCGACAAGCTGCAGAGCTTCTACGAGCGCTTCGCCGCCACCGAAAAGACGGTGACGCTGTTTTCCCAGGGCGTGAACCAGTCCTCGCAGGGCACCGACAAGGTCAACGCCATCATCAACTGCCATCTGGCCACCGGCCGCATCGGCAAGCCCGGCATGGGGCCGTTCTCGATGACCGGCCAGCCCAATGCCATGGGCGGGCGCGAGGTCGGCGGTCTGGCCAACACGCTCGCCGCGCACATGGAGTTCGCGCGCACCGAGGACCGCGCACGTGTGCAGCGCTTCTGGAATTCGCCCGCCATCGCCAGCAAGCCGGGCCTGAAGGCCGTGGATTTGTTCGAGGCCGTGCACGAGGGCCGCATCAAGGCGCTGTGGATCATGGCCACCAATCCGGTGGTGAGCCTGCCCGATGCCAACCGCGTGCGCGAGGCGCTGCGCCGCTGCGAGTTCGTGGCGGTGTCCGATGTGGTGCGCGACACCGACACCGCCGCGCTGGCCGATGTGCTGCTGCCGGCGCAGGCCTGGGGCGAGAAGGACGGCACCGTCACCAATTCCGAACGCTGCATCTCGCGCCAGCGCGCCTTCGTGCCCGCCGCCGGCGAGGCGCAGCCCGACTGGTGGGCGCTGAGCCAGGTGGCGGCGCGCCTGGGGCATGGCGCGGCCTTCGCCTATCGCAGCGCGCATGAAATCTTCGACGAGCACGCGCGGCTCTCGGCCTTTGAAAACGGATTCGCCGAGGGCGGCGCGGGGCGCGTGTTCAATCTGCGCGGTCTGGTGGGTCTGGACGCGGTGGCCTACGACGCGCTGGAGCCGGTGCGCTGGCCGGTGCTGGCGCGCGGTGCGCAGAGCGGGCGCCTGTTCGGCGACGGCCGTTTTGCGCATGAAGATGGTCGCGCCGTGTTCATCGCCACCGCCGCGCAGACGCCGGCGCATGCGCCCGGCGAGGACTATCCGCTGGTGCTCAACACCGGCCGCATCCGCGATCAGTGGCACACCATGACCCGCACCGGCCTCGCGCCCACGCTGGGCGCGCATCTGCCCGAGCCTTATGTGGACCTGCATCCGGCCGATGCCCTGGCCAGCGGCGCGCGCGAGCACGAGCTGGCGCGCGTGTCCTCACGCTGGGGCAGCCTGGTGGCGCGCGTGCGCTTCTCCGGCGAGCTGCGGCGCGGACAGGTGTTCGTGCCCATTCACTGGAACGATCAGTTTGCTTCGGACGCGCGCGTGGGCGCGCTGGTGAATCCGGTGGTGGACCCTATCTCCGGCGAGCCGGAGTTCAAGCACACGCCGGTGCGCGTGGAAGACTTTCGCGTGGACTGGCACGGCGTGGTCTACAGCCGCGAGCCGCTGCAGGCGCAGCAACTGGCCTGGTGGACGCGCATCCAGACCCTGGATGCGCTGCGCTACGAAATTGCCGGACGCGGCGCGGTGAAGGACCCGCAAGCCTGGGCGCGGCAGCTGTTCGGCGTGGGCGATCCGCGCGCCGACTGGATCGAATACCGCGACGACAGCGGCGGCATCTATCACGCCGCCTGGCTGCGCGAAGGCCGTCTGCAAGCCTGCGTGTACCTCGCACCGCGCGCGATGCTGCCGCAGCGCCAGTGGCTGGCCGATCTGTTCACGCGACCGCGCCTGTCGCTGCGCGAACGGCAAAGCCTGCTCGCCGCCGCGCCGCTGGGTGCGGGCGGCAACGAAGGCCCGCTGGTCTGCAGCTGTTTCCGTGTCGGCCGCAACACTATCGTCAAGGCCGTCCAGGAAAAAGGCCTGCAGAGCCCGCGCGAAATCACCGCCTGCCTGCGCGCCGGCGGCAACTGCGGCTCCTGCGTGCCGGAGCTGCGCGCGCTGATTGCGGAGTGCGCAGCGAGTGCGGCGGAGGCGTGAACGGGGGAGGGTCCATCCGTAAGGCCCGCGCCAGCTTCTTGGAGTGATGTCGGTTCATCTGCACGTGATCGCGCCGGGGTTCTTCGCGATCAGGGGCGGCGCGCCGATCCGGCAGGCAATGCCTTTGCGGATCAGCGAGCGTAGCCCGGATGGAATGCAATGGAATCCGGGATCGATGCGAGCCGAGGTCCCGGATTCCGGCGCGAGGCGCCTGCATCCGGGCTACTGGCTTGATGCATGAGTGCGAGGCCGCTCCCTCTCCACCGGCGCAGCCGGCCCGCTTGCATCCATCGCCTGCCGCACCGATCCTGCCGCCATCATGAGCCGACCCGCGCCCACCGCCGAGAACATCACCGCCCTGATTCTGGCGGGCGGTCGCGGCACACGCATGCAGGGCGCGGACAAGGGCCTGGTGGAGCTGGCCGGCAAGCCTCTGGTGCTGCACGTGCTGGAGGCATTGCGCGCCCAGGTGGGCAGCGTGCGGATCAATGCCAACCGCAATGCTGAGCGCTACGCGCAGCTCACGAAACTGCCGGTCTGCGCCGATCTGCGGGAAGGCTACGAGGGTCCGCTCGCCGGCATCGAAGCCGGCTTTGCGGCCAGCAGCACGCCCTGGCTGCTGGCCGTGCCCTGCGATACGCCCGGTCTGCCGGCAGATCTGGTGGCACAGCTCGGCGCCGGCCTGCAAAACGCCGCGGCGCCAGCGGCCTATGCGCAGGCGCCGGATGGCCCGGTCTATCCGCTCTGCCTCGTCTCCCGCGCGCTGGCGCCGGCATTGCGCGGTGCCCTGGATGCCGGCGAGCGCGCCGTCGGCCGCTGGCTGCAGGCGCAACAGGCGCTGGCGGTGCCGATCCGGGGCTGGCCCCTGCCGATGAGTAATCTCAACACCCCGGAACGCCTGGCAGCGGCCGAGGCTATGATGCGCGGGTGAACCAGGATCCCTCCCAGCTCATCGACCAGCACGGACGGCGCAAGCGCAAGCTGCGCATCTCGCTGACCGATCGCTGCAATTTCCGCTGCAGCTACTGCATGCCGGATCATCCGCAGTGGCTGCCCAAGAAGCAGCTGCTGAGCTTCGAGGAGATCGTGCGCGTGGCGCGCCTGATGATCGGGCAGGGCATCAGCCATATCCGGCTCACCGGCGGCGAGCCGCTGCTGCGCCGTGATCTGGTGAGCTGCGTGGCCGCGCTGCACGCCTTGCGCAGCGAAGGCCTGGAGCAGCTGTCCATGACCAGCAATGCCTCGCTGCTCGCCCCCCAGGCGCAGGCGCTGAAGGCCGCCGGACTGGACGATCTCAACATCAGCCTCGACAGCATCCAGCCCGAGACCTTCAAGCGCATGACCGGCCGTGAACTGGCGCCCGTGTTGCAAGGCATCGAAGCGGCCCGTGCCGCCGGCCTGGGCGTGAAGATCAACAGCGTGCTGCTGCGCAAGGACAACGCCGACCAGATCCTGCCGCTGATCCACTGGGCGCGCGGCGAAGGTCTGGAGCTGCGCTTCATCGAATACATGCCGCTGGACATGCCCGGCCGCTGGCAGCGCGCGCAGGTGGTGAGCGAGGACGAAATCATCGCCGCCGTCGCCGCGCAGCATCGCGTGGAAGCGCTGCCGCGCAGTCATGATCCGGCCACGCGCTATCGCATCGACGGCGAGTACGAGCTGGGTGTCATCTCCACGGTGAGCAAACCCTTCTGTGCCAGCTGCGACCGCCTGCGCCTCACCGCGACCGGCGAGCTGTACACCTGCCTGTTTGCGCAGAGCGGCACGCCGCTGCGCGAGCTGCTGCGTGCGGATGCCGGCGATGCGCAGCTGCTGGAAATCATCCGCACCGCGGTCTGGCACAAGGACGTGGGCTATGCCGCGCGGCAGGGCCCGGTGGAGCGGCCGGTGACCATGCACATGCTGGGCGGCTGAAGCGCCCGACCACATCAAGCCTTATGCAGATCACATTTGAATTCCACGGCGTGCTGCGCCGCCAGGCGGGGGCCGCCGAACGCAGCCTGACCCTTCCCGAAGGCGCCACGCTCGCGGCCGCGCTGCAGACGCTCGCCGCCGAACAACCCGAGATTGCCGAACTGCTGCCACGCTGCGCGTGTGCGGAAGGCGAGCGCATGCTGCTGCGGCGAGAAGTATTGGCTGGCGTGCAGCGCATCGCGCTACTACCGCCGGTGGCGGGTGGGTAACCACCTTCCAAAGCGAAGCTTGGGAAGGTACGCCTAACGTTCGAGGCGAGTTGGGACCTATGGTGAAGTAGCACGCCCCATATTAGAGCATTTTCGAGTTATCTGTTTACGTACCCTGATGAGGCGAAGTAGTTGCTGCATTCCTGTGGCGTGAAGGCGTCGAGTAGCTCGCCGATGT
>NZ_FOFS01000014.1 GCF_900111015.1 Solimonas aquatica
GCGATCGCTTTTTTTAAAAGGTCGTGCTCGATCTTGAGCTGCTCATACGCCTTCTTCACACGGCGCAGCTCTTTGAGCTCGGCCGCAACGCCTTTGTCCACCGACACGCCCTTGGTCATGATCAATCCCTCTCGCGCTCGTTTGCGCCAAAGTGACAGCATGTACGGATGGATGCAAAGCGACTCGGCCACATCCTGTATCGCTACACCCGGCAGCTGGCTCAGGCGAACTGCCGTGGCTTTGAATTCATCGCTATATCGATACGTCGTTCTTGGACCAGGCTTGGGCATCTGAGGACTCCTGAATGGTTAGTTCAGGGTGTCCACTAAACCGAAGGAATCGTCACGTCGGCTTGATGCTCTGGTTAGCTGCGAAACAGTAGAGCCTCATTCTTTGCCCGCCTTTCCGTATTTGGATCTTGCTGTGAATGGAATGTACGAATCCACTCGACGTAAGCAGAAGGTAGATCGTGCTCTATGGCTCCGGCTAATACCAAGGCTTTGTACCAGTGGTACGGCAACATGGCACGCTCGACCGCTGTTGCAACGTAGGTTGTTGCTCTGACAGCGGAACCATCAGGCCTGTACACATCAATTTCTTGTGCGTCGTAGCCATTGCCGACGCCCTCCGCCCTATCAAGCTTTGTTTTCTCCGAAGCCTCAATGGAGAACAGCACACCGTAGGCTTGGTCTGTAGTAACGCCAGTTGCTTCTATGTCGCATTTACCTGACCCGTCCGTGCTTACCTTGTGAAATGCGAGCCGGCGACCGACCACGTGGCCGACCCCAACAACGGATGCCGATGGAGTGCGATCACGGAGCCGCTGGACAAGCATGTTGGAGCCATACGCAAAGTAAAGAAACGTGGCCATAGCAGCTAACGCAAAGTAGATAACAAAAGGCTGCCAAACAAGCTGGACGACTGTCTGATAATCCAGGCACGTCGCTGGCAAGTCTTTGAATGATGCGAAGTCCGAGTTGCCGGAGGACTTCGCCATGTCGGATAAGCTGCCATCTTCGCAGGAGCCCCGCTTGCTGGATCAGGTCCGCCAGAGGGTTCGCGTCAAGCATTGCAGCTTGCGGACCGAAACGGCGTAGGTATTTCAGATTAAACGCCTCGCCTCATTCCTCGGCAAGTGCTGCCCGCGAGTCGGTCCGAGCCCGTTCACTGGCTGCCTGCTTGCGCGGGCATGACGGGGCCTGGGGTGCGTATGTGTTGGCGCGTGGGGATCGCGTCATGGTGGGTTACGCGGCCTGTGGCCGCTAACCCACCCTACGGCTGCCGCCTTGCCGGCCGGCCGAGATCGCAGCTGATTTGATCCGATCGCGGCAGGCGGTGTTGAACGCTCCCGCCGCCTTTGCCCGATAATGGCGCCCCCTCCACACCCGAAGCGGGCGCGCCACATGCAGCGCGGGCCGCTCGTGAATGAACGATTTTTCGCTGATTCTGCTGGCGCTGTTGCTGGTGTTCGTCAACGGCTTTTTCGTGGCCGCCGAGTTTGCCCTCGTCAAACTGCGTATCACCCAGGCCGAGGATCTGGCCGAAGAACATGGCCTGCTCGGCCGCACCCTGCTCAAGGTGCGCACGCAGCTCGATGCGCATCTCTCCGCCTGCCAGCTCGGCATCACCCTGGCCTCGCTGGGCCTGGGCTGGCTGGGTGAACCGGCCTTCTCTCGATTGCTGACGCCGCTGCTGATCAGCCTGGGCGTGGATTCGCCGGAGCTGCAGCACAGCCTGGCGGTGGCCATCGCCTTTTCGCTGATCTCCTATCTGCACATCGTGCTCGGCGAGCTGGCGCCCAAGTCCTTTGCGATCCGTGAGGCGGAGACGCTGTCGCTGTGGGCGGCGCTGCCGCTGTTCGCCTTCCACTGGCTGATGAAGCCTTTCATCCTGGTGCTCAATGGCAGCGCCGTGCTGCTGCTGAAGCGCTTCGGCGTGGAACTGGCCGAGGAGGGCACCGAGCCGCATTCGGCCGAGGAGATCAAGAAGCTGCTCGCCGACAGCCATCGCCATGGCGAACTGGGCTCGCAGCAGGCGCAGGCCATGTCGCGCACCCTGGAGTTGCCGGAGCTGAGCGTGGGCGAGCTGATGCGGCCGCTGTTCGATCTGGTGTCCGTGGACATCCGCGACGGCTTCGCCGACAGCATCGCCACCATCGCGCGGCACCGCTACTCGCGCTACGCGGTGCGCGACAGCGCGCAGGACGATCACTACATCGGCCTGATTCATGTGCGCGATCTGTTCGCGGCCCTGCAGGAGAATCCGCAGCTTGCCGATCTGCGGCCGCTGCTGCGCGAGATTCCGGTGGTGCCGCGCGAGGAGCCGGCGCAGCGCCTGTTCCGCCGCTTCCGGCGCGGCCTGCCGCATCTGGCGCTGGTCAGCGACGAGATCGGTCGCGTGGTCGGCTTCATCACCCTGGAACACATTCTCGAAGCCATCTTCGGCCGCATGCAGGACGAATTCCGCCGTGCGCGCAGCGACTGGGCGGAGGTGGGGCCGCAAAGTTTCGAGGGGCCGGGCTGGCTGCCGATCTACACCCTGGAACGGCTGCTGGAACGCGACATCGAAGCGCCGCAGGCCGACACCATCGGCGGACTGGTGATGCAGGTGCTGGACCGTCTGCCGCAGAACGGCGATGTGCTGGACCATGACGATCTGCACATCGAGGTGCTGGAAGTGGCGGGGCCGCGCATCGGCCGCCTGCGGGTCAGCGAGCGGCGCAGCAGCGAGGACGACGAGCGCGGCGGCTAGTCCAGGACCGGCGCGGCGCTGCGCGGCTGCCAGCGATAGCGGCCCAGATCCACACGCCCCGCCAGCATCACCACGCCTTCGGCAGCGAGCAGCGCCTGCTGGCGGCGATAGCCCTCACTGTCCAGGGGAAACGACAGCCGGCCCTGCGCATTGAGCACACGGTGCCAGGGCAGGCGGCTGTTTTCGGGCAGATGGTGCAGCGCGTAGCCGGCCAGGCGGGCGGCGCGGGGCAGACCGGCGAGTTCGGCGAGCTGGCCGTAAGTGACCACGCGACCGCGCGGAATCTTTTTCAGCTGCGCCCAGATACGGACATAGGATTGATGCGCGGTGTCGGCAGGCTCGCGGGGCATGCGGCCGAGCTTAGCCGCAAAACAGCAAAAGTCGCAGCCGGGCGACCCCCGTCACCCGGCGCGTTCCTTCCCCCACTTCCCCCACTCCCCCGCAAGGCCCCCAAGCCCCAACCGCTCAATTCTTCAGGCGACCAGCGCCTCCGGCGTCTCGGTCTGCAGACTCCATTCCAGTTTCCAGCCGCTTTGTTCCCAGCGATGAATCCAGGCTTGCGCCAGGGCCTGCGCGTACGCGCGGCCGAACTGCATGCGCAGGCGGCGCTGATCAACCCAGCGCATCCAGCGCTCGTCGCCGCCCTCGCAGACGCGCAGCCAGTGCTGGCCGGCGCCGTCGCGGCTGATGAAGACCGCGCGGGCGCCGCAGACGCCGGCTTCGGCGGGCAGCAGAAGGCTGTTGAACAGCACCGTCTCGACGTCTTCGAGACGGGTGCTGAGTTCGTCGTGAGAACCGTAGGCGGGAAGAGTGGCGGCATCCATGTTCACTATTTCGGCTCGGCCGCTCAGGCCTGAACGGCAGAAACACGGAGCTGTTTGTCAGATTTTTTACCAGTCCGCCGTCATCCAGCGCTTTCTCCCCGACATCTGTATCGGCAGCACCGTACGAAAATTGAGTCCCATGCGGCGCGGCGCGGGGTCAAAACCCCAGCAGCTGGCCTTCGCTGACCCGCACGCTGTAGCCGCCCACATGCACGCTCTGCACGTGCCCCTGGCGACGCTCGGCGCGCAGGGACAGCAGGCTGGGGCGGTTCATTTCCACGCCCTGGTGCAGCTCCCAGCGCAGCTCGCCATCCTGCTGCGCCTCGCTGGCCAGGGCGCCGGCCAGGGCCGCGGCCGCCGAGCCGGTGGCCGGGTCTTCGCCGATGCCCAGGCCGGGCGCGAACATGCGCGCGCGCAGCTCGCCCTCGTAGCCATAGGCATACACATAAAGCTCGCCGGCCCAGCCGCCGGCCAGCAGCTCGCGGGCGCGCTGCGCGTTGAAATCGATGGCGGCCAGCTGCTCGGGCGCGGCCAGCGGCACCAGCACGAAGGGCAGGCCGCAGCTCACCTGGCGCGGCTGCTCGCTCCGCGTCCCGATCACTGCGGGGTCCAGACCCAGCACCTCGGCCAGGGCCTCGGCCGGCGGCGCCGGCGGTCCGTATTCGGGCAGCTTGGCCGCCGTCAGCTCGGCATAGGCCGGCTCGCCCGGCGTGAGCCGCACGCGCAGCGGCACCAGGCCCACGCCTTCCTCCAGCAGGAATTCGAACTCGCCCTGGCCGCTGACCAGACCCAGCTCGGCCAGCAGGCAGGCCGTGCCCACCGTGGGGTGGCCGGCGAAGGGCAGCTCGCGCGCCGGGGTGTAGATGCGCAGGCGATGCGCGGCCTGCGGCACGGTGGCCGGCAGCACGAAAACGGTTTCGGAAAGATTGAACTCGCGCGCCACGCGCTGCTGCTGGGCCTTGCTCAGGCCGTCACCGCCGAACACCACGGCCAGCGGATTGCCGCCATGCAGCGCCGAAGTGAACACGTCCAGGGTATGAAATCGCAGTGTCATCTTGGTCGCTTCCGTGGCGGGCAGGCCGCGCATTCTGCGCCGTGCACGGGACAGGCGCGAGAGCAAACTCCCGCATCACGAGCAGGGCGCTGCGCATTACTATTCGAAGTGTCTGAACAAAGCTTTCGAAAGCGCTCGCTTTCGCAGTCCCCTGGCCGCCCTCTAGCATCGCCGCATCGGAGAGTTCATGAACACCGTGCCCGAAACCCATTACAGCGCCACCGCCAAGTGGCTGCACTGGCTGACCCTGCTGCTGATGCTGGGTGGCTACACCCTGGGCTTCATCATGGCCGACCTGCCGGTGTCGCCGACCCGGCTGAAGATGTTCGTCAGCCACAAATGGATTGGTGTGACCGTGTTTCTGCTGAGCCTGATCCGCGTGCTCTGGCGTCTGGCGGTGCCGCCGCCGCAGCCGGTGGCGATGCCGGCCTGGCAGCGCCTGGCCTCCGAATACACGCATCGCGCGATCTATCTCATGCTGTTCCTGCTGCCGCTGTCCGGCTGGCTGATGAGTTCGGCGCACGGCTTCCAGACCGTGTATCTGGGCGTGCTGCCGATTCCCGATCTGCTGCACAAGGACAAGGCCCTGGCCGAGACGCTGGAGGAAGTGCACGAATCCTTCGCCCTGCTGATGCTGGCGCTGCTCGCGGTGCATGTGGCCGCCGCGCTCAAGCATCATCTGATCGATCACGACGGCTCGCTGCGGCGCATGCTGCCGCGGCGCGGCGCCTGAAGCCTGCGGAGACGACGCATGCGCACCTCCCGCCCGCTGCTTCAGGCCCTGTTCGCCGCCATCCTATTCAGCGGCGCCGCACAGGCCGCGCCGCGTCCGCTGCTGCCGGCGCAGAGCAGGATCGAATTCGCCATCAAGCAGATGGGCGTCACCGTCAGCGGGCGCTTCAAACAGTTCGAGGTGCAGCTGGACTTCGACGCCGCCAAGCCCGCCGCCACGCGCGCGCTGGTGACGGTGCAGATCGCCAGCATCGACAGCGGCGATGACGACACCGACCAGACCGCGCTCAACAGCGACTGGCTGGACAAGGCCCGTTTCCCGCAGGCGCGCTTCACGCTCAGCGCGCTCAAGCCGCTGGGCGCGGATCGCTATGAGGCGAGCGGCACCCTGACCCTGCGTGATCGTTCGCGCAGCATCCTGGTGCCGCTGACGCTGCGCGAGCAGAAGGACGGCACGCTGCTGGCCGAAGGCAGCTTCAATCTGCTGCGCAGCGATTTCGGCATCGGCGGCGGCGAGTGGAACGAGGGCAATCTGGTCGCCAAGGAAGTCACCGTGCAATTTCACTTGCTGCTGGGCGCGGCGCGCTGAGCGGCTTTTTCATGTCTTCACTCACAACAACCACACACTTCGAGGGTCTCATGTTCAAGAAACTGCTGTGCGCCACCGCGCTGTCCGGCTTCGTCATCGCCGCCCAGGCTGCCGACACCTACGAGTTCGATCCCACCCATACCTTCCCGCGCTTCTCGATCAGCCATCTGGGCTTTTCCACCTTCCGCGCGCGCTTCGACAAGACCACGGGCAGCGCCACGCTCGACACCGCCAAGAAGAGCGGCAGCGTGGAGGCGACCATCGAGGTGGCTTCGATCAGCACCGGCGTGGACAAGCTCAACGAACATCTGAAGGCGCCGGATTTCTTCGATGCCGCCAAGTTCCCCACCATCAGCTTCAAGGGCACGCAGTTCAAGTTCGAGGGCGACAAGCCGGTGGAAGTGACGGGCGAGCTGAGCATGCACGGCGTCACCAAGCCGGTGACCTTGAAGTTCACCAGCTTCAACTGCGGTCAGCACCCGATGATGAAGATCGCGGTCTGCGGCGCCGATCTGGAAACCACCGTCAAGCGCTCGGACTTCGGCATCAGCTACGCCGTGCCGATGGTGGGCGACGAGGTCAGCATCCTGATCGAAGTGGAAGCGCGCAAGAAGTAAGGCTCACTGGAAGCGGCCGCCGGTGATGCGACCGGCGGCATCCACTTCCGCGAAATAGCGGCTGCGGTCCAGACGCAGTTCCTTGGTGGCGATCTGCCCCGGCAGCACCAGCAGCACATCCGGATAGCGCGCGTGAAACTGCTCGGGGCTGGGCTGCGTGGCGATGAACCGCGCGAAGGCCGAAAGGTCTTCCACCTTGCCCGGCAAGGGCCCGGCCGCCGGTGACTGACAGGCCGCCAGCAGCAGGCCCAGGCCGAGCAACAGCCAGCGTGTGAATTTCATGTGCGCCTCCTGGCGATGTGCCGGCACAGCATGCCGCCATTCGCGCTTGAGGAAAATCCCCGCCACCGGAAACACGCGATGCTTGGCTAAGATGCCGGCTGTTCTTCATTTGAGCCTCATCATGTCCACCCTTCGCCGTTTCCTGCCCGCGCCCTTGCTGGGTCTGCTGCTGGGCAGCGCGCAAGCCGCCACGCCGAGCGTCTCCATGAGCGATCCGCATTCCTACGCCAACACGCAGGACTTCCGCACCCGCGCGCTGTCGCTGGACCTCGATGTGGACTTCGCGGCCAAGGTGCTGCGCGGCCATGTGGAGCTGCAGCTGGAACGTGTGAACCCGCAGGCACGGACCCTGATTCTGGACACCCGCGACCTCACGATCCGCGCCGTGCAGGCCGGTGACGACAAGCGGCTGAAGGCCACGGGCTTCACGCTGGCGCCGCGCGATGCGGTGCTGGGCCAGGCGCTGAGCATCCAGATGCCGGCGCAGGCCGACCGCGTGCGCATCGAATACAGCACGCAGCCGCAGGCCTCCGGCCTGCAGTGGCTCAGCCCCGCACAGACCGCCGGCGGCAAGCAGCCCTATCTGTTCACGCAGTCGCAGGCCATCCACGCGCGCAGCTGGATTCCCCTGCAGGACACGCCGCAGATTCGCGCGCCGTATCGTGCGCACATCAAAACGCCGAAAAACCTGCGGGCGGTGATGAGCGCCAACAATGATCCGCAGTCGCCGCGCAATGGCCGCTATCAATTCGAGATGCCGCAGGCGATTCCCTCGTATCTGATCGCGCTGGCCGTGGGTGATATCGAGTTTCGCAGCACCGGCCCGCGCACCGGCGTCTATGCCGAGCCTTCGGTGGTGGCCGCCGCGGCAAAGGAATTCGAGGACACCGAGCAGATGATGCAGCGCTGCGAGGCGGTGTTCGGCCCGTACCGCTGGGGCCGCTATGACCTGCTGATCCTGCCGCCGAGCTTTCCCTACGGCGGCATGGAGAATCCGCGCCTGACCTTCGCCTCGCCCACGGTAATCGCCGGCGACAAGAGTCTGGTCTCGCTGGTGGCGCATGAGCTGGCGCATAGCTGGTCCGGCAATCTGGTCACCAATGCCAGCTGGGCGGACTTCTGGCTCAACGAGGGCTTCACCAACCATCTCACCTACCGGATCATGGAAGAGGTCTACGGTGCCGACATCGCGCAGCAGGAGCGCGCGCTGGGCGCGGTGGATTTGAAGAAGTCGCTGGAACTGGCAGACCGCGACGGCGACCGCACCCTGGCGCCCGATCTCAAGGGCCGCGATCCGGATGACGGCGTCACCGATGTGCCTTACGACCGCGGCGCCTTCTTCCTCGCCTATCTGGAGCAGCGTTACACGCGGCCGGTGTTCGATGCCTTCCTGCGCGGCTGGTTCGACAGCCACGCCTTCCAGAGCGTGCACACCGCGGATTTTCTCGGCTATCTGCAGACGCAGCTGATGGCGAAGTATCCGGATCGCGTGAGCATGGCCAAGGTGGACGAGTGGATCCACGCGCCGCAGATGCCGGCCGACACGCCCTGGCCGGCGGATGCTTTTGCGCAGCTCGATGCGCAGCGTCAGGCCTGGCTGGACGGCAAGCTGACGCTGGCGCAGCTGGACACCGCGAACTGGAATCCGCGCCACTGGGTGTACTGGCTCGACACCCTGCCGGTGCTCAGCGTCGCGCAGATGCAGGCCCTGGATCAGGCCTATGGTTTTTCCAGGAGCCGCAACCAGATCATCGCCGGCCACTGGTGGGCGCTGGCGGCGCGCAGCGCCTACGCGCCGGCCGATGCCGGCATCGCGCAATACCTGCGCGACGTGGGCCGCATGCGTCTGATCACGCCCATCTACCGCGCCCTGGCGCAGACGCCGCAAGGCCGCGCGCGCGCGCAAGCGCTGTTCGCGCAAGACAAGCCGCGTTATCACCCGATTGCGCAGACCGCGATCGAATCGCTGCTGGCCGACAAGCCCTAGCGTCCCCGGGCAGGCGCGGGCACGCGGGACTGACAGCGGATTCCCTTCAGCGCTTCAGTCCGCCGCGCCGCGCGACTCGCTCACGGCCAGGGTCTCGGCGTGAATCGGCGCGCCGCGGCGCAGCAGCGGGTGGATGAACACCGCGCTCAGGATCACCGCCACACCGATGTAGAACGCCAGCGACAGATCGCGCTGCTCGCCCAGCAGCAGCACCGCCAGCACGATGGCGTAGACCGGTTCGAGGTTCACCGCCAGCTGTGCGGCAAAGGCCGAGAGTTCACGCAGCGCCACCAGCGACAGCGTGAAGGGCAGAATCGTGCAGCCCACCGCCAGCAGCAGCAGCAGACCCAGATCATGCGCAGACGGCCAGTGCAGCATGCCGCTCAGCGCGCCGGGCCAGAACGGCGAGATCAGCGTCAGGAACAAGAAGCCCGCGCCCAGCTCGATGGTGGTGACCAGCAGCGGATCGGCCTCGTGCACATAGCGCTTGTTGAGCGCGCCGAAGCAGGCGTCGGCCAGGGCCGAGAACACGCCGATGACGAGGCCAATCTGCATCGCCTGCGGAATGCCGCCCACCACCAGGGCCACGCCGGGCACCACGGCGGCGCCGAGCAGAAACTCGCGCCGGTCGGCGCGCCGCTTCATCACATAGGGCTCGATCACCGCGAGGAACACCGGCGCCAGCGCGATGCAGGTGACGGCCACCGAAGCATTGGCGAGCTTGATGGCGCCGTAGAAGCCCAGCCAGTGCAGGGACACCAGCACGCCGATGCCGGCGTAGGTGGCGATCAGCTTCGGCGGCAGCGCGCGCAGTCCGCGCCACACGCGCGGCAGGGGCAGCAGCAGGGCGGTGACGATCAGCATGCGCCACCACACCAGGGCAAACGCGTCCAGGCTGATCAGCTTGCCGAGAATCGCCGTGAAGCCCCAGAGCAGGACGCAGAAGTGAATCTGCAACTGGGCTTTGAACAGGGGCGACATGGCCTTGCGCTTCTCATCACGAAAACAAACGGCGCGCAGCTTGCCTGCAATGAGCGACCTTGAACAGCCGGGGGAGCCCTCAGGCTGGGCGCTGGGGGATGTAGCGGACCTGGCGGGGACCGCAGTCGCAGGGCGGGTTAGGCGCGCCAGCGCCATAACCCGCCATGGCTTTGCCGTCGTCTTTGGATGGTTGCGCTTGATCTGATGGTCGTTTCGTCCGCCGCCGCTGTCGCGGCGCCGGAAGGTAAGCGCTGCTCGGTGCGCCGCAAAGGGGGCTCAAAAGCAAAAGAGAAGCGTGAAGCGAGCTACGGAGAGCTTCTGCGGCCGCCGCCGGAAGAAGCCAATAGATCGGGCATCACACACCGCAACCCACAGCAAAGCCATGGCCGGCTACGCGGCTTCGCCGCCAACCCGCCCTACGAAGTTAACGCTTCGGGACTTGATGCGGCCGCGCACCTGACGATGCGCGCGCCAGACTCAAATGCGCTGCGAACGGCGCGCCTGGGCGTCGGCGTAGCGACGGATTTCATCCGGGGTGCTGGGCTCCAGCGGCTGCACCGCCTGCGGTTCGCCGGCTTCGTTCACGGCCACCATGGTGAAGAAGCAGCTGTTGGCGTGACGCACGGTCTGCTTCTGGATGTCTTCCGCCACCACCTTGATGCCCACTTCCATGGAAGTGCGGCCGGTGTAATTCACCGAAGCGAGAAAGCTCACCAGCTCGCCGACATGAATCGGCTCGCGGAACATCACGCGGTCCACCGAGAGCGTCACCACGTAGCGGCCGGCATAACGGCTGGCGCAGGCGTACGCCACCTGATCCAGCAGCTTGAGGATGTGCCCGCCATGGATCTTGCCGGAGAAGTTCACCATGTCCGGCGTCATCAGCACGGTCATGGTCAATTGGTGGCGCGGCAGGTCCATGGACAGTTGATCCTCGAAGGTGACGGTCGCGGCCCAGGCCGCTCCTGCAAGGGCGACAGCAGGAGCGGCCTGGGCCGCGACAACGGCTTTAGCTTTACAAAACCAGGCGGCGAAGATCAGCAAGCAGCTTGCCAAGCAGCACGGTGAAGCGCGCCGCTGCGGCGCCGTCGATCACGCGGTGATCGTAGGACAGCGACAGCGGGCACATCAGACGCGGCTGGAAGGCCTTGCCGTCCCAGACCGGTTTGATCTGGCTCTTGGACACGCCCAGGATCGCCACCTCCGGCGCATTGACGATGGGCGTGAAGAAGCTGCCACCGATGCCGCCCAGCGAGGAGATGGAGAAGCAGCCGCCACGCATCTCGTCGGGCTTGAGCTTGCCGTCGCGCGCCTTCTTGGCCAGCTCGGCGGTTTCCTGCGCCAGCTGCACGATGCCCTTCTGGTCGGCATCGCGCACCACCGGCACCACCAGGCCATTGGGCGTGTCGGCGGCAAAGCCGATGTGGAAGTACTTTTTCAGAATCAGGCTTTCACCATCGGCCGACAGCGAGCTGTTGAACTCCGGATAGGCCTTCAGCGCCGCGGTCACCGCCTTGATCATGAACGGCAGCAGGGTGAGCTTCACGCCACCTTCCTCGCTCTGCGCCTTGCGGAAGGCTTCCAGCTCGGTGATGTCGGCCTCGTCGGTCTGCGTGACGTGCGGGATGTTGAGCCAGCTGCGATGCAGATGCGCGGCGGAGATCTTGCGGATGCGCGCCAGCGGCTTGGTTTCGATGCTGCCGAAGACGGAGAAGTCCTGCGCGGGAATCGGCGGAATGCCCATGCCGCCGCTGGCCGCTGCCGGTGCAGCAGCCGGCTGCGCCAGGGTCTTCTTCACGAAGCCCTGCACGTCCTCGATCATGATGCGGCCGCGCACGCCGCTGCCGCTGACCTTGCCCAGGTCCACGCCGAGTTCGCGAGCGAACTTGCGGGTGGCGGGGCCGGCATAGGGCACGGCGGGCGCGGCGGATGAAGACAAGCTGCCTTGAATGGCAGCTTGTCCCGCCGCGCGCCCCGCCAGGGATGGCGGGGCCGGGGGTATTTCAGGCGCTGTCGTCGCGCCAGGGACGGCGACACTGCTCGGCTCAGCAGCAGCCGGTGCGGCCGCCGGCTTGCTCGGCGCAGCCGCCACTTCCGCCGGCAGCGGCGCACCTTCCAGCGTGCACACCGGCGTGCCCTGCGACACCTTGTCGCCGACCTTGAGCCTGATGTTGCGCACCACGCCGGCGGCCGGGGCCGGCACTTCCAGCGTGGCCTTGTCGGATTCCAGCACCAGCAGCGTGGCATCCTTGTCGATGCTCTCGCCTTCCTTCACCAGCAGCTCGATCACCGGCACATCGTGGTAGCTGCCGATGTCGGGAATCTTCACCTCGATGCTGCCGCTGGCCGCGCTCGCTGCAGGTGCCGCGGGTGCGGCAGCGGCAGCGGCGGGTGCGGGCGCAGGCTTGGGCGGCTCGACCGGGGCCGGCGCTGCAGCCGGCGCGGGTGCGGCCGCCGCGCTGGTTTCCATGTCGCAGACTTCCGCGCCCTGCGACACCTTGTCGCCGACCTTGATGCGCAGATTGCGCACCACGCCGGAAACCGGGGCCGGCACTTCCAGCGTCGCCTTGTCGGACTCCAGCACCAGCATCGGCGCGTCTTTTTCGATCTGCTCGCCGTCTTTCACCAGCACTTCGATCACCGGCACATCATGGTAGTTGCCGATATCGGGAATCGTGATTTTCTGATTGGCCATGTGCGGTCTCTTTCTCAAACCGTCCAGGGCGCGGCGCGATCGGCCTTGATGCCGTAGATCTTGATCGCCTGCGCCACTTTTTCCATCGTCACCTTCTTCTCCTCGGCCAGCGCACGCAGCGCCTTCACCACGATCCAGCGGCGGTCGATCTCGAAGAAGTCACGCAGCGCCGGACGATTGTCGGAGCGACCGAAACCGTCGGTGCCCAGCACATGGTAACGGCCCGGCACATAGGGGCGGATCTGTTCGGCGTAGGCGCGCACCCAGTCGGTGGAGGCGATCACCGGACCGCTCATGCCTTCCAGGCATTCCTGCACATAGCTCTTCTGCGCCGGCTGCTCGGGATGCAGCAGGCTCCAGCGTTCGGCGGCGCGGCCATCGCGCGCCAGCTCGGTGAAGGAGGGCACGCTCCAGATGTCGCTGGTGACGCCCCATTCTTCCTTGAGCAGTTCGGCGGCGGCCAGCACCTCGCGCAGGATCACGCCGGAGCCCAGCAGCTGCACATGCGCCTTGGCGCGCTTTTCCTCGCTGCGCAGCAGGTACATGCCCTTGATGATGCCGCTCTCGGCACCGGCCGGCATCGCCGGGTGCGGATAGTTTTCGTTGTACAGCGAGAGGTAGTAGTAGACGTCGCGGTTCTCGCCGTACATCTGCTGCAGACCGTGCTGCACGATCACCGCCAGCTCGTAGGAGAAGGCCGGATCGTAGGACAGGCAGTTGGGCACGGTGGCGCTGTAGATGTGCGAATGGCCGTCCTCGTGCTGCAGGCCTTCGCCATTGAGCGTGGTGCGGCCGGCGGTGGCGCCGAGCAGGAAGCCACGCGCGCGCGCATCGCCCGCCGCCCAGCACAGATCGCCGATGCGCTGGAAGCCGAACATCGAATAGAAGATGTAGAAGGGCAGCAGCGGCTGGCCGTGATTGGCGTAGGAGGTAGCGGCCGCCAGCCAGGAGGACATGGCGCCGGCTTCGGTGATGCCCTCTTCGAGAATCTGGCCCTTGATGTCTTCCTTGTAGAAGGCGAGCTGGTCGGCGTCTTCGGGCTGGTACTTCTGTCCCACCACCGAGTAGATGCCCAGCGAACGGAACATCGCCTCCATGCCGAAGGTGCGCGCCTCGTCGGGCACGATGGGCACGATCAGCTTGCCGATGTTCTTGTCGCGCAGCAGGGTCTGCAGCATCTGCACGAAGGCCATGGTGGTGCTGATCTCGCGCTCGCCGGTGGCGGCGGTGAGCTTCTCGAAGCTCGACAGCGGCGGAATCGACAGCGCGGTCTTCACAGGCCGGCGCGCGGGCAGCGAGCCGCCCAGCGCGGCGCGACGCGCCTTCAGGTACTGGATTTCCGGCGAGTCCTCGGCCGGCTTGTAGAACGGCGTGCTGGCGATCTGGTCGTCGGAGATGGGAATGCGGAAACGGTCGCGGAAGGCGCGCAGCGCGTCCTCGCCCATCTTCTTCTGCTGATGCGTGATGTTCTGGCCTTCGCCGGCCTCGCCCATGCCGTAGCCTTTCACGGTCTTGGCCAGAATCACCGTGGGCGAACCCGTGTGCTGGCTGGCGGCGGCGTAGGCGGCGTAGATCTTGTGCGGGTCATGACCACCGCGGTTCAGGCGCGCGATGTCCTCGTCGGACATGGTTTCCACCAGGCGGCGCAGCTCCGGGAACTTGCCGAAGAAGTTCTCGCGCGTGTACTTGCCGCCCTTGGCCTTGTAGTTCTGGTATTCGCCGTCGACGGTTTCGTTGAACACCTGCAGCAGATGCCCGCTGCTGTCCTGCGCGATCAGCGGATCCCAGAGCGAGCCCCAGATCAGCTTGATCACATTCCAGCCGGCGCCACGGAAGGTGCCTTCCAGCTCCTGGATGATCTTGCCGTTGCCGCGCACCGGGCCGTCGAGACGCTGCAGGTTGCAGTTGATGACGAAGATCAGGTTGTCGAGCTTTTCACGCGCGGCGATGTCGATGGCGCCCAGTGATTCGGGCTCGTCCATCTCGCCGTCGCCACAGAAGCACCAGACCTTGCGGCCGCTGGCCTTCACCAGGCCGCGGTTTTCCAGGTACTTCATCAGGCGCGCCTGATAGATCGCGGTGATGGGGCCCAGGCCCATGCTCACCGTGGGGAACTGCCAGAAGTCCGGCTGCAGCCAGGGATGCGGATAGCTGGACAGTCCCGGCTGCAGGGCTTCCATGCGGAAGCGCTTCATCTGCTCTTCGCTGAGCCGGCCTTCGAGGAAGGCGCGCGAATAGATGCCCGGCGCGACATGGCCCTGGATGTAGATCAGATCGCCGCCGTCGGGATGATCCGCCCCCTTCCAGAAATGGTTGAAGCCCACGTCATAGAGCGTGGCGCTGGAGGCGAAGCTGGCGATGTGGCCGCCGATGCCGGAATGCTCGCGGTTGGCATTGACCACCATGGCCATCGCGTTCCAGCGGATGATGGAGCGGATGCGCCACTCCAGCTCGTGGTCGCCCGGCGAGCGCTGCTCCAGATGCGGCGGGATGGTGTTGAGATAAGCCGTGTTGGGGCGGAACGGGATGAAGGAGCCGCTGCGCCGCGCCTTGTCGATCAGCTGTTCCAGCAGAAAGTGCGCACGCTCCGGCCCCTGGTGGTCGAGCACCGCATCGAGCGCTTCCAGCCACTCGCGGCTCTCCAATGGATCACTGTCCTGCACCAGCTTGGCGTCATCTGCAGCCATACCCTGCTCCTCATCCGTCTCGTTTTACGCGAACGCAAAATGTAGACCCGCGAGCTTCATACGTCCAATATATGAGCCTGAGCTGATCGATATTTATTAAGTATCTCTCGGGTGAGCTGATGGAGCTGCGGCATCTGCGTTATTTCCTGGCGGTGGCGGACGAGGCGCATTTCACGCGCGCCGCCGCCAAGCTGGGCATTGGCCAGCCGCCCTTGTCCCAGCAGATCCAGCAACTGGAGAAGGAACTCGGCACGCCGCTGTTCAAGCGTCTGGCACGCGGCGTGGCCCTGACCGAAGCCGGCCACGCCTTTGCCGATGACGCCCGCCGCATTCTGCGCGAAGTGGACGATGCCGCGCAGCGCGCGCAGCGTGTGGCGCGCGGCGAGCTGGGCCGGCTGCGCGTGGGCCTGATCAATTCCGCGCCCTTTCATCCGCTGATCCCGCGCCTGATCCGCGAATTCCGCCGCCGCTATCCCAACGTGGCCTTCTCGCTGGAGGAACGCACCACGCCGGGCCTGGTGACGGCGGTGCGCAACCAGAGCGTGGACCTGGCCTTCGTGCGCCCGCTGCTGGGCGATGCCACCGGCCTGCACATGGAGACGGTGCTCGACGAAGACCTGATCGTGGCCCTGCCCGCCGGCCACGCCCTGGCAGCCAAGAGCCGCGTGCCCTTGATGGCCCTGTCCATCGAGCCTTTCGTGCTGTTCTCGCGCGCGGTGGGCGCCGGCCTGCACGATGAAATCGTCAGCGCCTGCGCGCAGGCCGGGTTTTCGCCGCGCGTGCTGCAGGAAGCCTCGCAGGTGACTTCGATCGTCAATCTGGTGGCCTCGGGCCTGGGCGTGTCCATCGTGCCGGCCTCCATGCAGCACATCCAGGCCGAGGGCGTGACCTTCCGTCCGCTGACCCGGCCGGTGCCCAAGGCGCGGCTGTCGCTGATCTGCCGCGTGGACACCGCCGAGGCGCCGCAGGTGCGCAAGCTGCGCGATCTGATCAGCGAGCTCAAGGGCGCGGGCGGCGCCAGGCCTTGAGCGCGGTCATCGTCCCGGCGCCGGCGCATCGCATACTGGGACGATCCCTTTCTTGAAGAGCTGCGCATGGCCCTGATCCTGCAAGACGTGGACGCCGCCGTCGATGCCATCCTGGCGCGCATCGGCAAGACCATCGTGCTCGGCATCCCCCTGGGGCTGGGCAAGCCGGTGGAACTGGTCAATGCCCTGTATCGCCGCGCCGAGCAGGATGCTTCCATCCAGCTGCGCATCCTCACTGCGCTGTCCCTGGCCAGGCCGGAGCCCGGCAAGGGCCTCGAAGGCGCCTTCCTGCAGCCCTTCCTGGATCGCGTCTACGAAGGCGTGCCGGAACTCGACTACGTGCGCGCGCAGCGTGAAGGCCGGCTGCCGGCCAACATCGTCATCGAGGAATTCTTCCTGCTCACCGGCGCGCTGCTGCACAACGCCGAGGCGCAGCGGCATTACATCAGCAGCAATTACACGCATGCGGCGCGCGATGTCTTTGCGCGCGGCTGCAATGTGCTGGCACAGAGCGTCTGCCGGCGCGAGGACGATGCCAGCCGCTACAGCCTGTCCTGCAATCCCGACACCAGCCCGGAGCTGCTGCGGATGCTGCGCGAGGCGGGGCGGCCGCATCTGCTGGTCGGCGTGCGCAACCAGCAGCTGCCTTATTTCGGCCACGATGCCGAGCTGCCGGCCGAGGCGTTCGATCTGATCGTGGAGCATCCGCGCTACGACAGCGCGCTGTTCTCCACGCCCAAGCAGCCGATCGCCGACGCCGACTACGCCATCGGCCTGCACGCCAGCAGCCTGGTGAAGGACGGTGGCACCCTGCAGCTGGGCATCGGCAGCCTGGGCGATGCCATCGTGCAGGGCCTGCTGCTGCGCCAGCAGAACAATGGCGAGTACCGCGCCCTGCTCGATGCCCTGGGTCCGACGCCGGAACAGCGGGCACTGAGCCAGACCCTGGGCGGACGCGAGCCGCTGCAGCAGGGCGTCTACGGCGCCACCGAGATGTTCGTCGACGGCTTCTGGCATCTGCTGCGCGCCGGCATCCTCAAGCGCCGCGTCTATGATTTCTGGGCGCTGCAGCAGCTGGTGGACGAGGGCCGCTGCGATCCCGACGCGCTCTCGCCTTCCGTGCTGGAAGACTTCGATGCGCTGGGCGTACGCACCCTGCGCGGCCAGGACTTCGCGGTGCTGCAGTACCACGGCTTCTTCAACGAGGCCACGCGCTACGAGCACGGCCATCTGATCGCACCGGACGGCGGGCGCGTGCTGGCCAATTTCGCCGACCCCGGCACGCGCGCGGTGATGGCCGAGCAGTGCATGGGCCAGCGCCTGCGCCATGGCATCGTGCTGCATGGCGGCTTCTTCCTGGGCCCGCGTGATTTCTATCGCGCCCTGCGCGAGCTGAGCGAGGCGCAGCGCGACCGCATCGGCATGAGCGGCGTGGACAGGATCAACCAGCTGGACCGCAATCCGCGCCTCTACCGTCTGCAGCGCCGCGATGCCCGCTTCATCAACACCACGATGATGGCCACGCTCTCCGGCGCCTTCGTCAGCGACGGCCTGGCCGACGGCACCGTGGTTTCCGGCGTGGGCGGGCAGTACAACTTCGTGGCGCAGGCACAGCAGCTGCCGGGCGGGCGCTCGATCCTGCTGCTGCGCGCGGTGCGTGAGAACCATCCGGCCAGCAGCAACATCGTCTTCAACTACGGACACATCACCATTCCCCGGCATCTGCGCGATCTGCTCATCACCGAGTACGGCATCGCCGAGCTGCGCTCCCGCAATGACAACGAAGTGGCCAAGGCCCTGATCGGCATCGCCGACTCCCGCTTCCAGCCGCGCCTGCTGGCGCAGGCCAAGCAGGCCGGCAAGATCGAAGCCGGCTGGCAGATCCCCGAAGCGCAGCGCCACAACACGCCGGAAGCCCTGGCGGAGAAGCTGGCACCGTATCGCCAGCGCGGCCTGTTGCCCCTGCTGCCCCTGGGCTCCGACTTCGACGCCGTGGAAGAAGCCTTGCTGCCCGCACTCGGCCGCCTGCGCAAGCTGGCCGCCGAAACGCCGAAGTGGAAGCTGCTGCTGCAACTGGCCGGCTTTCGCGCCGACACGATTCCCGAATCGCTGCAGCCGCATCTCAGGCGCCTGAAGCTCGACCAGCCGCAGACCCTGGAACAGCGCGTCGCGCGCATGCTGCTGGTGCGCCTGCTTCGCGACTGAGCCGGCTCGCTCGCCGCAGTTGTCTGAGCGGGCCTGCCCGCGACTGGAACCTTTGTCAGCTGTGGGCTGGCCCGCAGCGATCAGGATCTGCGGCGACCCGGACACAGCAGCGAGCCGCAGGCCTCAGTACTTCACCTCAATCCGCCCACTCAGCGCGCCGTAATGCCAGGCCAGACCCTGGAAGTACGTGCGCAGCTCCTCGCGGATATTTACCGTCACCGGATAACCCTTGGCGTCCACGCCCGTGCCCGTTGCCGTCAGCGTCGAGACCGCGCTCTTGCCCAGCAGGCGCGGATACTGCGGCTTGAAGGTCCAGGTGGGGTTGTCGATGGTGAGACGCTCACCCGAGGGCAGCAGATACACGATGCTGCCGCCGGTCACCGTGCCGGTGAAGCGCGCCGGATCGGGCAGCAGCTGGATGGTCGCCTTGCCCGCCGTGCTGCTGCCTTCGTTGCTCAGATCCCTGCCGCCGTAGCCGTTGCCGGTCCAGGTGTCGGCGTACGACACCGGCAGCGGCGTGGCGCTGTCGTGAAGCTGCACATGGGTGAGGTCAAAGCGATTGTTGGCGCTGGCGATGGTGGCGGCGCTGAGATTGCGCAGGCCCGAGGACGCCGGAATGGCGTAATCGGCCACGCCCGCCACCGTGCTCAGCGGATAGACGATGGACGCGCCGCTGCTGTCGGTGCCGTACACGGTCAGATCATTGCCGACGCCATAGTCGTTGATGCGCAGGCTGAGCAGATCGAAGCTCACGCCCACCGGCGGTACCAGATTCACATAGCCGCCCACGGCCGGCGAGGTGCCGTACTTGCCCACCGCCAGATAGCCCGGCGCATTGGCCGGGAACAGATTGCTGGCCGTGCAGGTGGAGCTGGCATTGCCGGCGCCGAGCAGCGTGGAATCAAACTCATAGTTCTGCACCACCACCTTGCACAGCACCGGCGCCGAGGCCGTACGTGATACGGGCGTGGTGTCAGGAAAGTTGATGAGCAGATCGCTGGCCGAAGCCAGACCCGAAGCCGCCATGCCCAGCGCCAGAACGCAGACTGCCTTGAAACGCATGCCCTGTCTCCCTGTGCATCGGCCGCGTGTCTTGGGCGGATGCGGTGTTGAATGAAGGCGGCAAGCTTGGGGCTTGCGTCTTAAACGCTGCTTAAGTGCGAAGCACGGCAGGCAGGGTGATCATCAACACGCTGCTGGCGTTGCCAGCGTCCGCGACCTTCCAGAACGAAGACAAATCGTAAGGCGGCTTAGGCGCGTGAGCGCCGTAAGCCGCCGTTGTGGGGTTGCTGTTGTTGCTTCGTTTTGTTCCTGATCTATTGGCTTCTTCCACCGCCCTTCGGCGGCGGAGTCCGCGAAGCCTCCCCCGTAGGTCGCTTCGCTCTTTGCTTGTGCAAAGAAAAGGAACCAAAAGAAAGCACACCCCGGCTCCGGCGCCAGAGACGGGGACCCCAAAGTCAAAAGCAACAGCGCAGCGACGCTCCGCGCGCGAAGCCGCTGTTGCTGTGGCTTTGCTTTTAAACCCCCTTTGCCTCGCACCGAGCAGCGCAGCGAGCGCAGTGGAAGAATCGAACAGGAAGTTCGATTCAGTTGCAGCCGCGCCAGGGATGGCGCGTCTGCAACGGCCCCGAGCACGCGAGCAGCGCTTACCTGCCGGCGCCGCGACAGCGGCGACGGATGCGAGGCGTAGGGCGTGTTTTCTCTTGGGTACTTCTCTTTGCACGAGCAAAGAGAGCAGAAGCGACCTACGGGGGAGCTTCTGCCTCGGGCGCCGGAGGCGCACGAAACCAAGGCGCAATCGAGCGATCAGCCAAGAGACGAGAGTGGCGGCTTGCGGCGCTCACGCGCCCAAGCCAGCCTACATGTCCTTGGCTGACTTCCGAACTCACCGCAGCCGCGGAATCTCCATCGGCTGCGGCTCAAACCCCTTGCCTCGCAACCAATCCCGCAGCGCATGCCCCGTCCCCGCCTCCCAATATCGCGCCTGATCAAACGGCACATGCTTCCACGCCACCAGCTCCTCGTTGAGCTGCACCGTGCCGCGCGCGGGCACGTGGTAGGCGATGATCAGCTGGTTCATGCGGGAAAAGCCGTAGTGGCCGATGAAGCTGGCGCCCAGCGGTTCCAGGCCCAGCTCTTCCTGCACTTCGCGCTGCACGGCCTCTTCGGGGATTTCGTTCTTTTCCAGAAAACCGGTGATCAGGGCGTAGAACTCGCCGGGCCAGGCGGCGTTGCGGGCGAGCAGGATGTGGCCTTCGTGTTCGACCACGGCGGCGACCACGGGCGTGGGGTTGTCCCAGAACACGAAACCGCAGCCGGGCGTGTGGCAGGCGCGACGCGTGAAGCCGCCTTCTTCGCGATCGGCAAGGGGCTGGGCACAGCGCGGGCAGTATTGGTAATGGCTCATGGCAGGGCGGCGTAACGGGCGCGAGCGGTGAGGATTTCACGATCTTCGCATGTCAGCCGCACCGCCACATCCAGGCGCGAACGCCGGCCGGCGCGCAGCTGTTCGATGAAGCGCGGCCAGTCTTCGGGCAGCTGCGCCTCGGCAAAAAATGTGGCAGTGCCGGGCGCGAGATAGTCGCAGTCGTAATGCTGGATCACCAGATTGGGATGCAGCTGCTCCGCTTGCAGCTCCACATAGAGCAGCGTCCAGCCGGCGACGATGCCCAGCGTGGCCAGGCTGCCGCCGAACACGGTGCCGTGCGGATTGCGGTTGGCGTCCAGCGGCGCGGCGATGCGCAGGCGACCTTCGCCGCACTGCGTCACGCGCAGCTGCATGGCGGCGGTGAGGGGAATCTCTTGCTGCAGAAAGGCGGTGAGTGCTTCAGGCGTCATCGGGTCTGGTGTGGGTGATGGGGTCCGAAAGCCGGCATGCGGATGTCATGCCGGCGCAGGCGGGATGTGCGCCGGTACAGGCATGACAGGCCCTCAGGCCTCGGGTGCGCGCAGACGATAGCCGACTCCGGCTTCGGTCTGCAGCAGCTGCGGCTGCTGCGCATCGGCTTCGATCTTCTGGCGCAGCTGGCGCACGTAGATGCGCAGGTATTGCACATCGCTGACTTCCTGCGAGTCCCACACCGCCTTGAGCAGATGCTTGTGCGTGAGCACCTTGCCGGCGTGCAGCACCAGCTGCTCCAGCAGCGCGTATTCCTTCGGCGACAGCCGCAGTTCCGCACCGGCGAGCTGCACGCGGCGATGCACCAGGTCCACACGCAGCGCGCCGCTCTGATACACCGGCCGCGCGCCCTGCTGCTGCAGACGATGACGCAGCGCGGCGCGGATGCGCGCCATGAGTTCTTCGCTGCCGAAGGGTTTGCTCACGTAGTCGTCGGCCCCTTCGTCCAGGGCCTGCACCTTGCTGGCTTCGAAGTGGCGGCTGGAGAGCACCAGCACCGGCAGCGCGCTATGACGGCGCAGCTCGCGCAGCAATTCCAGGCCGTCGCCATCGGGCAGGCCCAGGTCCAGAATCATCAGGTCCGGTTTGTCGCTGGCCAGCGCCGCGCGTGCGCCGCGCAGATCGGCGGCTTCCAGCACCTCGTAGTCCTGCGCTTCCAGCGTGGTGCGCAGCAGGCGCCGGATGGGTTTTTCATCGTCCACCACCAGAATGCGCGCGCCGTGGCTCATGCCGGGTTCTCGCTGGGCGTGCGCAGCAGGCTGGCGGGGAATTCGATCTCGAAGATCGCGCCGCTGCCTTCTTCCTGATTGCGCACGCGGATGCGGCCGCCCATGGCCTGCACGAAGCCGCGACAGATGGCCAGACCCAGGCCGGTGCCGGCGCGTTGCCGGTCGGCCTGCTGGATGCGGTAGAAGACATCGAAGATGCGTTCCTGCTCCGCCGGCGGAATGCCGGGACCGTGATCGGCCACTTCCAGGGTCAGCGCATAACGGTGCTGCTGCACGCGCAGGCTGATCTGGCTCTGCTCGGGCGCGTACTTGGCGGCGTTGTCGAGCAGGTTCACCAGCACCTGTTCCAGCAGCGTGGCATCGGCCAGCAGAAACGGCGGCAGCGTGGGCAGCTCCAGCTGCAGGCGATGCCGCGCCAGCAGCTTGGCGCTGCGCTGCACGGCGGCCTGCACCACGTCCTGCAGATCACAGAGTTCGCGCTTGACCTGCAGGGCGCCGGCGTCGAGGCGCGTCATGTCCAGCAGATTGGCGACGAAGCGGCTCATGCGCTCGGTTTCATCCTGCGCGGTGGCCAGCAGCTCATCGCGCTGCGCGGCGCTGTAGCGCGCGTCATAGGCGCGCAGCGAGGTGATGGCGCCGAGGATGCCGGCCAGCGGCGTGCGCAGATCATGCGATACCGAGGTGAGCATGGCGGCGCGCATCTTTTCGGTCTCGGCCAGCATCTTGGCCTGGTCCACGTCCTTGGCCAGACGGATGCGTTCGGCACCGATGGCCACCAGATCGGCCAGCGCATCCAGCAGCCGGCGCTCGCCGGCGCTGAGGCGCCGCTGCAGCAGACCGATCACGCCCACCACGGCCTGCTCCGAATACATGGGCAGAAACAGCCAGCGCGCGCCAGGCAGAGTGTCGGAGCCATGGCCGGTGGGCTGCGCCTTGTCGCGACACCAGTTGGCGGCGGCCAGATCGGCTTCCTCCAGCACCGCCTGCGGCGAGGACGCGCCACGGATTTTCAAGCCATCGGGCTCGGCGGCCAGCACCACCGCCTCGGCATCCAGCATCTGCGCAATGCGTCGCGCCGCCACCTGCATGAGTTCATCCAGGCGCCGCAGTCCGGCGATCTGGCGGCTGAACTGCAGCAGCTCGCCATTGAGCATGGCCTGATCGCTGGCCAGCTGCGCCTGCTCGCGGCCGCGCGCGGTGAGGCGGCTGGTGAACACCGCCGTGGCGAGAAAGGCGATGAGCGCCAGCACATTCGCCGGGTCACCGATGGTGAAGGTGTACAGCGGCGGCAGGAACAGGAAGTTGTACGCCAGCGCGCTGAGCAGGGCGCAGGCCAGGCCCGGCATCAGGCCGCCGCGCATCGCCGCCAGCATCACCGCCGGCAGAAACACCAGCGAGACATTGGGCAAGCTCAGGTAACGGTCCAGCAGCAGGCCCACGGCGGTGGCGATGGCGGCGTAGAGCAGCGCGCGCAAGTGATCGGCACCGCGTCCCCAGTACCAGACGGGCGCGGGCGTGACGCGGCGCATGCTGCGTTCGCTGCCCGCGGGATCGACCGCCAGCACCTGCACGGTGAAGCCCTGCGCGCGACGCAGGAGCTCACGCGCCAGCGAGCCATGCAGCAGCTCGTGCAGGCGCGACCGCGGCCGGCGCCCGAGTATCAGCTGCGTGATGTTGTGCTCGCGCACCAGATGCAGCAGCGTGTCCACCAGATCGGCGCCGCCCGGCAGGGTCTGCGTATCGGCGCCCAGCTGCTCGGCCAGGCGCAGCGTGGCCAGCACCTGCTCGCGCTGGTGCTCGCTCAAGCGCAGGCTGCGCGCGGTTTCCAGATGCAGGGCGGTCCAGGGTGCATCGAGCTTGTCGGCCAGGCGCTTGGTATAGCGCACCAGATCCGGCCCGCTGCCGGAATCGTCCACGCAGACCAGCACGCGCTCGGCCGCCGCCCAGACCTGCGCCACCCCGCGCACGCGACGCTGCTGCTGCAGCTGATCCTCCACGCTCTCGGCGGTGCGGCGCAGGGCCAGCTCGCGCAGCGCGGTGAGATTGGCGCCGGTGAAGTAATGCTGCAGGGCGCGTTCGCCGGCCTCGCCGCGATACACCTTGCCCTCGCGCAGGCGCTGCATGAGATCGGCGGGGGTGATGTCCACCACCTCGATCTCTTCCGCCGCTTCCAGCACCGAGTCGGGCACGGTCTCGCGCACGCGCACATGGGTGATGCTGGCCACCACATCGTTGAGGCTTTCCAGATGCTGGATGTTGAGCGTGCTGTAGACATCGATGCCGGCATCCAGCAGCTCCAGCACGTCCTGCCAGCGCTTGGGATGGCGCGAGCCCGGCGCGTTGCTGTGCGCCAGCTCGTCGATCAGGGCCAGCTGCGGACGACGCTGGAGCAGGGCATCCAGGTCCAGCTCTTCCAGCTCGGCGTTCTGATAACGCTCGCGGCGGCGCGGCAGGATTTCCAGGCCGGCAAGCAGGGCCTGGGTTTCGACACGGCCATGGGTTTCCACGATGCCGGCCACCACATCCACGCCGGCTTCGCGCCGGCGCCGCGCCGACTGCAGCATCTCGTAAGTCTTGCCCACGCCCGGCGCCGCGCCGAGAAAGATCTTCAGCCGGCCGCGCCCCGCACGCTGCGCATCACGCAGCAGCGCCTCGGGCGAGGGACGGCGATCCGGATCGGTCGGCGTGGCGGGCGGCAGGTTCATCGGCGCTGCACAGTATCGGGCAAAGCCTGCGTCGGCTGTAGCGGGCGCCGTGCTCCCTCAGGCAGAGGCCGCTCCTACAAGGCGTCGAGCGCGAGATTGAGCTGCAGCACGTTCACGCGCGGCTCGCCGATGAAGCCCAGCCAGCGGCCTTGCGTGTGCTGGTCGATCAGCTGCTGCAGGCGCTGCGCATCCAGGCCGCGCGCACTCGCGACGCGGGGAATCTGGAACTGCGCGGCCTGCGGGGAAATGTCCGGGTCCAGGCCGCTGGCGGAAGCCGTCAGCAGCTCGGCCGGCACCAGCTGGCCTGGATTCTCGGCCTTGAGCGTGGCGAGCCTGGCCTCGATGCTCTGCCGCAGCTTGGCGCTGGAAGGCCCCAGATTGCTGGCGCCCGAGGCGCTGGCGTCATAACCCTCCGTGCCGGCAGCCGAGGGGCGGCCGTGAAAGTATTTCGCGGCGCTGAAGTTCTGGCCCAGCAGTTCCGAGCCGATGATGCGGCCCTGGCGCTCGATCAACGAGCCCTGCGCCTGATGCGCAAACAGCAGCTGGCCCAGGCCGGTGACCGCCAGCGGATACGCAGCGCCGCACAGCAGCGTGAACAGCAGCAGCATGAGCAGGGCAGGACGCAGATAGGTGTTCATGAGCAGAGACTCCGGAGGCTTCAGGCCAGGCCGCTGGCGCTGAGCAGCAGGTCGATCAGCTTGATGCCGAGAAAGGGCGCGATCAGTCCGCCCACGCCGTACACGGCGAGATTGCGCGCCAGCAGGGTCGCGGCCGGCGCCGGGCGGTAGCGCACGCCGCGCAGGGCCAGCGGCACCAGCAGCAGGATGATCAGGGCATTGAAGATGGTGGCGGAGAGAATCGCCGACTGCGGTGAATGCAGACCCATGATGTTGAGCGCGCCCAGCGGCGGATACAGGGCTGCGAACATCGCCGGCAGAATCGCGAAGTACTTGGCCACGTCATTGCTCACCGAGAACGTGGTGAGCGCGCCGCGCGTGATCAGCAGCTGCTTGCCGATGGCGACGATCTCGATCAGCTTGGTGGGGTCTGAATCCAGGTCCACCATATTGCCGGCCTCGCGCGCTGCCTGCGTGCCGGTCTGCATGGCCACGCCGACATCGGCCTGCGCCAGGGCCGGCGCATCGTTGCTGCCGTCACCGCACATCGCCACCAGCTTGCCCTGCGCCTGTTCGGCGCGGATCAGCGCCAGCTTGTCCTCGGGCTTGGCCTGCGCGAGAAAGTCATCGACACCGGCTTCGGCGGCAATGGCGGCGGCGGTGAGCGGATTGTCACCGGTGATCATCACGGTCTTGATGCCCATGCGGCGCAGCTCGGCGAAGCGCTCGCGGATGCCGCCTTTGACGATGTCCTTCAGATACACCACGCCGAGCACGCGGCCGTCGCGCGCCACCGCCAGCGGCGTGCCGCCGGCTCTGGCGATGCGTTCCACTTCTTCGCGCACTTGGGGCGGCACGGCCTGGCCCTGCGGGTGGGCGCGCGCATAAGCCTCGATGGCATCGACGGCGCCCTTGCGGATTTCCTGGTCCGGCAGATTCACGCCGGACATGCGCGTCTGCGCGGAGAAGGCCAGGAAGCGCGCCTGCAGGCTGGCCAGGTCCTGCGCGCGCAGGCCGTAGCGCTCCTTGGCCAGCACCACGATGGAACGACCCTCGGGCGTTTCATCGGCGAGACTGGCCAGCTGCGCGGCCTCGGCCAGTGCACGCGCCTCCACGCCCGGCGCGGGACGAAACTCCGCCGCCTGACGATTGCCCAGGGTGATGGTGCCGGTCTTGTCCAGCAGCAGGGTGTCCACATCGCCCGCCGCCTCCACCGCGCGGCCGGAGAGCGCCAGCACATTGAAACGCACCAGACGGTTCATGCCGGCAATGCCGATGGCGGACAGCAGCGCGCCGATGGTGGTGGGGATCAGCGTCACGAACAGCGCGATCAGCACGATGGTGGACACCTGTCCGCCGGCGTAGCGCGCGAAGCTGGGGATGCTGGCGCAGGCCAGGATGAAGATCAGGGTCATGCCGGCGAGCAGCACATTGAGCGCCAGCTCATTGGGCGTCTTCTGCCGCGCCGCGCCTTCCACCAGGGCGATCATGCGATCCAGAAAGCTGCTGCCGGCGGCAGCGGTGATGCGCACCTTGATCTGATCCGAGAGCACGCGTGTGCCGCCGGTGACGGCGCTGCGATCACCGCCGGATTCACGCAGCACCGGCGCCGACTCGCCGGTGATGGCGGACTCATCCACCATCGCCAGGCCCTCGATCACCTCGCCGTCGCCGGGAATCAGATCGCCGGTTTCCACCAGCACGATCTGACCGACCTTCAACTCCGCCGCCGACACCCGGCTATAGGTGCTTGTGTTGGCGCCGGCCAGCAGCTTGGCCTGGGTCTGGGTGCGCGTGCTGCGCAGCGCGGCTGCCTGCGCCTTGCCGCGTCCTTCGGCCAGGGCTTCGGCAAAATTGGCGAACAGCACCGTGAACCACAGCCAGGCGATCACCTGGGCGGAGAACAGCAGCTGCGCCTGGCCGCTGAGCACATCGCGCACAAACAGCAGGCTGGCCAGTGCGGCCACCACCGCCGTGGTGAAGATCACCGGATTGCGCAGCAGGCTGCGCGGATCGAGCTTGCGAAAAGCGTCGAGCAGCGCGCTGCGCCAGAGAGGGCTGGAAGCTGGAGGCTTGGCTTTCATGATCGTGCTCGTGTTTAGAACTGCGTGCCGGCGAGCATCGCGAAGTGCTCGGCCAGCGGTCCCAGCACCAGGGAGGGCAGGAAGGTGAGGCCGCCGAACACCAGCACCACCGCCACCAGCAGGGCCACGAACAGGCCACCGTCGGTGGGCAGGGTGCCGGCCGAAACCGGGATCTGTTTCTTCGCCGCCAGACTGCCGGCGATGGCAAGCATGGGCACGATGATCGCGAAGCGCCCGATCAGCATCGCGATGCCCAGCGTGCTGTTGTAGAACACCGAGTTGGCGGACAGGCCTGCGAAGGCGCTGCCGTTGTTGCCGGCGGCCGAGGCATAGGCGTAGAGAATTTCCGTGAAGCCATGGGGGCCGGCGTTGTTGAGACCGGTGAGACCCGCCGGCAGCACGCAGGCGATGGCCGTGAACAGCAGGATCGCCAGCGGCGCGGCCAGCACCGCGAGCGTGGCCAGCTTCACCTCGCGCACCTCGATCTTCTTGCCGATGTACTCCGGCGTGCGGCCCACCATCAGCCCGGCCATGAAGATCGCAATCAGTGCGTAGAGCATCATGCCGTAGAAGCCGGCACCGACACCGCCGATGATCACCTCGCCGAGCTGGATGTTGAACAAGGGGATGGCACCGCCCAGCGCGGTGAAGCTGTCATGCATGGCATTGACCGCGCCGCAGGAGGCGGCGGTGGTGATCACCGCAAACAGCGCGGAAGCGGCGATGCCGAAGCGCGTCTCCTTGCCTTCCAGATTGCCCGGGCCCTGCACGCCATCGAAGCCGCTCAAGGCATTGGGCGCGGCGCTCTCCGCCCAGTAGGTGATCGCCACACCGGCAATGAACAGGACCAGCATCGCGCCGAGAATGGCGTGGCCCTGCCAGCGATTGTTCACGGCGCGGCCGAAGACATCGGTGAGTGCGGCGCCGATCACGAAGATCGACAGCATCTGCAGCAGATTGGACAGCGGCGTGGGGTTTTCAAACGGATGCGCGGAATTGGCATTGAGAAAGCCGCCGCCATTGGTGCCCAGCATCTTGATCGCTTCCTGCGAGGCGATGGGGCCTTGCGCGATCAGCTGCTGCGCAGCTTCCAGCGTGCTGGCCTGCGTGTAAGCCGAAAAGTTCTGCGGCACGCCCTGCCAGATCAGCAGGCACGCGAACAGCAGACACGCCGGCAGTAGCAGATATAGCGTGAGGCGCGTCACATCCACCCAGGCATTGCCGAGTTGCTGCGTGCTCTTGCGGGCGAAGCCCCGGATCAGCGCGAAGGCCAGCGCAATACCGGTCGCGGCGGAGAGGAAGTTCTGCACCGTCAGGCCCGCCATCTGCGAGAGATAGCTCAGCGCCTGCTCGCCGCTATAGGACTGCCAGTTGGTATTGGTGGTGAAGCTCATCGCGGTGTTGAAAGCCAGGTCCGCGCTCAGGTTCGGCAGCTGCTGCGGATTGAGCGGCAGCCAGGCCTGCGTGCGCAGCAGCAGATACAGCAGCGCAAAGCCCAGCAGATTGAACAGCAGCATGGCCAGCGCGTACTGCTGCCAGGTCTGCTCGCTGCGCGCATCGACGCCGGACAGGCGGTAGAAAACGCGTTCCAGGCCGCCGAGTGCCGGCATCAGCATCACGCGTTCGCCCGTGAAGAGTCGATGCAGATAGGCGCCCAGGGGACGCACGCTGAGCAGCAGCAACAGGCAGTAGAAGAGTATTTGCAGCCAGCCATTGGCGGTCATGGGCGTGTCCAGGCAAGGGCTTCAGAATTTCTCGGGACGTGCGAGCACGTAGACGAGATAAGCAAACAGGGCGAGGGCAGCGAGCCCGCCAAGCAGGTAGTCCAGCATGAGCGGCTCCTAGAGCCTGGCGCAGATGCGCAGGTAGACGAACATCAGCAGAAAGCCGAAGAGGCCAAGGCCGAGAAACACGACATCCGACATGAGGTGGTCTTCAGGCAGTGACGCTGCTTTGCTGCAGCCCGCGCATTACGCCCCGGCCAGGCATAGGAATTCGAGATGGACGCACCGGGCGCCGGCATATAAGGGACATATAGATCCGCGCATCGCAGCCATCACTTGCTTTGTCCAAGCGTTTGTGATTGCGGCACTGATCCAGATCAATGCCGCACTAGCTGTATCGCACGATGATGACCTCGGTCTGGCAACAGGCCCCCGAAAGTGCCCGTACCACTCTCCTCCGGTGCGGGACAATACCCGCGACGTCCCCCCCGGATGGCGCGGGTCTTTTTTTGTGCGCTCGCTTTTGTGGATGCGTCGCGCATTCACCTGCGCGTCAGCTGCCGGTTTCGGGGCTTTCCAAGTTCAGAATCAATTCATGGCCGCCGCCTAGAGTGGGCTCATCTCATCGATGCCCCAGGCATCAAAGGAAAGCGGTCATGAAAGCCAAGTCTGTTCTCGCCATTGCCGGTCTGTCGCTGGTCTCGCTGGTGCCGGTGAGCGCGTTCGCCCACGCCGATGTTTCGGTCAGCCTCGGTTTCGGCGGCTACGCGCCGGGCTACGCGACCGTCTACAGTCAGCCGGCTTACGTGGAACCCGCCCCGATCTATTACCCGGCGCCGCGTCCGGTGTACTACGGTGTGCGCGGCTATGCGGCGGCGCCGGCCTATGTGGGCTATCGCGGCTACTACCGTGACGAGGACCGTCACTGCCGCGACCGCGAGCGTCATGATCGCCGCTGGCGCGGTGACCGCGACGACTGGCGTGATTCGCAGTATCGCGGTGGCTACTGGAACGGCTACTAAAACGCTGCGCAGTACCGCAGCAAGCAGGGCCCGCGAGTGATCGCGGGCCTTTTTATTTGCCGATGCAGAAGCTGGCGAAGATGCGCCCCAGCAGATCCTCGCTGCCGAAGCGGCCGGTGATTTCCCCCAGGGCTTCGAGTGCCAGACGCAGTTCTTCGGCGGCGAGTTCCGGCAGCTGACGGTCCTGCAGGCGCGCGGCGGCCTGATCGAGATGGTGCTGGCAGCGCGCGAGGGCCTCCAGGTGACGGCTGCGTGCGGAGAACGCGCTTTCCGCGCCGTCCTGCAGGCCGGCGAAACGGTGCAGCGCCTCGATCAGCAGGTCCAGACCCTGACCGCTGACGGCGCTGATGAACAGCTCGACACCGGCCTGTCGCTCGCATCGCTGCGGCGGCAGGCCGGCGAGATCGATCTTGTTGTGCACGATCAGCCGCGGCAGCTGCGCTGGCAGCGTGGCCATCAGCTGCTGGTCTTCATCGCTGAACGTTTCGCGGGCATCGCGGATGAACAGCGCCAGCTCGGCCTGCTCCAGGGCCAGACGTGCACGACGGATGCCTTCGCGTTCCACCGGGTCTTCGCTGTCGCGCAGACCGGCGGTGTCGATCAGGGTGATGGGCAGACCGCGCAGATTCAGATGCTCACGCAGCACATCGCGCGTGGTGCCGGCGATCTCGGTGACGATGGCCACGTCCGCGCCGGCGAGGCGGTTGAGCAGCGTGGACTTGCCGACATTGGGGCGGCCGGTGAGCGCGATGTTCAGACCTTCGCGCAGGCGTCGGCCTTGTGCGGCCTCGCGCTGCAGCTGCGCAAGCTGTGCTTGCGCAGCGCCGAGTTGCGCGCTCAAGTGCTGATCGCCGAGCCAGTCCACATCTTCGTCGGAGAAATCCAGCGCGCCTTCCACGTACATGCGCAGCTGAATCAGGCTTTCGGCCAGCTGCTGCACGCGGCGTGAGAGTTCACCGTCCAGCGAGCGCTGCGCGGCGCGTGCGGCCTGGGCGCTGGCGGCGTCGATCAGGTCGGCAATGGCCTCGGCCTGCGCCAGGTCGATGCGATTGTTGAGAAAGGCGCGTTCGGAGAATTCACCGGGCCGCGCCGCACGCGCGCCGATGGCGCAACAGGCTTGCTGCAGCAGCTGTAGCGCCATCGGGCTGCCATGGCCTTGCAACTCCACCACGTCTTCACCGGTGAAGGAATGCGGCGCCGGGAAATACAGCAACAGGCCCTGATCGATGACCTCGCCGCGCACATCGCGAAAGTGGCGCAGCGTCGCCTGCCGGGGCGGTGGCAGGGTGCCCGCTATCCGTGCGGCGATGGCGCCGGCCTGCGGCCCGGAGAGACGCAGCACACCGATACCACCGCGTCCGGGCGCGGTGGCGACGGCGACGATGGTATCGGTGTGGGCGGACATGTTCCGCAGAGTAGCGGCCGCCAGCAGCGCTTTACTTCTTGGCGCCCTCGCGGTCGAGCTTGCGCATGATGTACCACTGCTGCGCAATGCTGATCAGACCGTTGACCACCCAGTACAGCACCAGGCCGGACTGGAAGAAGGCGAAGAAGGCGGTGAGCGCGATCGGCATGATCTGCATCACGCGCTGCTGCGTCGGGTCCATGGTCTGGTTACCCGAGAGGCGCTGCTGCAGGAACATGGTGATGCCGTAGAGCACCGGCAGCACGTAGAAGGGATCGGGCGCGGAGAGATCCTGCAGCCACAGCGCGAACGGCGCCTGGCGCAGTTCCACCGATTCCAGCAGCACCCAGTACAGCGAGATGAACACTGGGAACTGCACGAGAATGGGCCAGCAACCCGCCAGCGGATTGAAGCCTTCCTTCTTGTACAGATCCATCATCGCTTTCTGCTGACGCTCGCGATCGTCCGCATAGCGTTCGCGGATTTCCTGGATCTTGGGGCTGAACACCTTCATGCGCGCCATCGAGCGGTATTGCGCTTCGGACAGCTTGTACAGCGCGAGCTTCACCACCAGGGTCAGCAGGATGATCGCCACGCCCCAGTTGGCGGTGAGGCCGTGGAAGAACTTCAACACCAGGAACATGTATTTGGCGATGAAGGACAGCAGACCGTAGTCCAGCGTCAGCTCGAAACCCGGCGCCACTTCGGCAACGTGATCCTGCAGCTTGGGGCCGATGTACAGACGCGTGGCAAAGCGCTGCTCGGCGCCCGGCGCCACGCTGACGGCGTTGCCCACGTACTGCGCGATATAGCCCGGTGCGCTGCTGCGCGGCCGCGCGCTGTAAGTGACGGCCTCGTCAGCCGGCGGAATGATGGCGGCGACGAAGTAGTGCTGCAGGATGCTGATCCAGCCGCCGGTCTGCGCCTGCTCGACCTTTTCCTTGTCCAGCTTGTCCAGCGCGGTCTTCTTGAACTTGTACTTGGCGCTGCCGGCTTCGGCCTGCTGATAGAAGCCGACGCCGGTGAAGGTGTGCGCGAAGCGCGGCTCGCCGCCCTGCTGATAGGCAGTGCGCAGCAGGCGCACGTAGGGGCTCAGGCTCAGCGGCGCGGCGCTGGCGTTCTGCACGCTCTGGGCAAGATCGATCTGGTAGCTGCCACGCTTGAAGACATAGGTCTTGCGGATCAGCACACCGTCGGCGTTCTGGTGCGTGAGCAGAACCTCCAGCTGATCGTTGCCCTGGCTCAGCTGGTAGCTGCTCTGCGCGCTGCTGTAGACCGTATCCGGAGAACTCAGCGGCGCCTGCGGGCCCGCCAGGCCGCTCTGCAGCACGAACAGACGGCCGGCCTCGTCGTCCAGCAGCGCCATGCGCGCCGGCTGATCCTTGACCGCGGCATAGTCCTTCAGCTGCAGACGACGCAGCTCGCCGCCGCGCGCGGCAATTTCGGCAATGAACAGATCGGTCTCGACGCGGATGCGCTCGCCGGTGTCGGCGGCTTGCGCGTCGGCCGGCGTGGCGGCCGCAGCGCTGGTTTCGGTGGCCGCGGCTTTGGGGACGTCCGCTGCCGGTGCAGCGGCAGTCGCCGGCACGGGCGCCGCAGCCGGGTAATCCTTCTGCCAGGCCTGATAGATGAAGAACAGCAGGGCACCCAGGATGCCAATCAGAATAAAGCGACGGTTTTCCATCGTTTCAGGTCGAAGGTTGATATTTCAGGAATGGGGATGCGCGTGATCCGCCGGCGCTGAGGCACAGCAGGACGCAGGCGGCACAGGATCGTAGCCACCGGGATTCAAGGGATGACAGCGGCTGAGGCGGCGCAGCGCCAGCGCGCTGCCGCGCAGCAGGCCGTGCACGACGATGGCCTCGGCCGCGTAGTGCGAACAACTGGGATAGAAACGGCAGCGCGGCCCGAGCAGCGGGCTGAGCAGGAGCTGGTAGCAACGGATCAGGAAGAGGGCGCAGCCTCGCGGGATGGCGAGGAGAGTCTTGCCGATGGTGCCGATGCTCGTGTCCACATTCGCTCCAGGCTCGGGCGTAACAGCGGAGTGCTCAGCGCTCGCTTGCCGGGCTTGACCAGTACGACGAAATCCGCAGCGGGGAGTTCAGTCTGGCGGATGCGAAAGCTCTCGCGAATCTGGCGCTTGATGCGGTTGCGCTCCACGGCCAGCGCCACCGCTTTTTTCGGAACCGCCATGCCCAGACGGGGATGACCGAGTTCATTGGCCACCACCACCAGGGTCAGGCCACTTTCGTGTAGGCGTCTGCCTTGCGCGAAAGCGGCTTTGAACTCGGCGGGCTTGAGCAGGCGTGCGCGCCGTAGCAAGCGCGCCGACATGAGCTTGCGAAAAAGGTCTAAACCGAAAGCCTTAAGGAATCAGACGCTTGCGGCCCTTGGCGCGACGGCGCGAGAGCACCAGACGACCGCCGACAGTGGCCATGCGGGCACGGAAACCGTGCGTGCGCTTACGACGCAGCTTCTTCGGCTGGTAGGTACGCTTGGACATAAATCACCTGCGATTGAAACGGTTTATGCAAAAGGGCGCGGAGTGTAGCGGCTGGGCTGCAGCGGGGCAAGCCGAGGATCTTGGCGTGCCTGTGGATAAGTGAACTTTGACGCTATAGACTTGCCGGCCGGCGCCGTTGTGCGCTCTCACGGACGCTCCGGTCACTCGCGGGCGATCCATACGATACAAGAGCAGCTTGAGCATGTCCGACGAGGATCTCTGGGCACAGTGTGTGCGCTGGCTGGAAGGCGAGTTGGCTGACCGCGACGTACACACCTGGATCCGCCCGCTGCAGCCCGTGCTGAACCGCGATCGCCTGACCCTGCTGGCACCCAATCGCATGGTGCAGGAGCGGGTACGTCAGGAATTTCTGGAGCTGATCCGCCGTGCGGTGCGCGTCAATGGCGGCCGCGATCTGAACGAGATCGAGATTGCGGTGGGCGCCGCTGAGCAGAAGCCGTTGCTCAATGGCCAGAGCCAGGCCGAGGCGCCGATCAGCGGCGCCAGCGATGAGGTTGCCGTGATGTCCAGCGGCCGGCTCAACCCCGATTACACCTTCGAGAATTTCATCGAGGGCAAGTCCAATTCCCATGCCCGCGCCGCAGCCCAGCACGTGGTGGAGACGCCCGGCGGCGCCTACAACCCCCTGCTGATCTACGGCAGCTCGGGCCTGGGCAAAACCCATTTGATGCACTCGGTGGGCAATGCCGTGCTGCAGGGCAATCCGCGCGCGCGCGTGGTCTATATCGGTGCCGAGCAGTGGATGAACGAGTTCACCGCCGCGATCCGTCATGGCCGCATGGACGGCTTCAAGAACCTGTACCGTTCCATCGACGCGCTGCTGATCGACGACATTCATTTCTTCGCGCACAAGGAACGCACGCAGGAAGAGTTCTTCCATACCTTCAATGCCCTGATCGACGGTCGCAAGCAGATCGTGCTGACTTCGGATCGCTATCCGAAGGACATCGACGGTGTGGACGAGCGCCTGAAGTCGCGCTTCACCTGGGGCCTGTCGGTGGCGGTGGAGCCCCCGGACCTGGAAACACGCGTGGCGATCCTGCTGGCCAAGGCCGACCAGAACCAGGTGCGCCTGCCGAAGGAAGTGGCGATGTTCGTCGCGCAGCGCGTGCGCTCCAATGTCCGCGAACTGGAAGGCGCGCTGCTGCGTCTGTCCGCCAGTTCGCGCCTGCGTGGCGAGCCGCTCACCACCGAGTTTGCGCGCAGCACGCTCAAGGACATGCTGGCCGCCTACGAGCGCATGGTGACCATCGACAACATCAAGCGCACGGTCGCCAATTACTACAACATCCGCGTCACCGATCTGAACTCGCCGCGCCGCACGCGCTCGCTGGCAAGACCGCGACAGGTGGCGATGGCCCTGGCCAAGGAACTCACGCAGCACAGTCTGCCGGAGATCGGCGAGGCTTTCGGCAAGGATCACACAACCGTGCTGCACGCCTGTCGCAAGATTGCCGAGTTGCGCGACACTGATGTGAAGTACCGCGAGGACTACGAAATACTGCAGCGTCAGCTCGGCTTCTGAGCTGCGCAAAAGCCGTGGGTAAACGGCGGGATGAGGTATTGAATAGGAAGCCGAACAAGCTGTGGATAGAATCCATGCAGACTTTATCCACAGACTGTCCTGCTGCCGGCACAAGGTTTCTGGGGCAGCGTTTTTATATTAACGCTATGTTTTTAAAAGAGATTGACAAGTAATCAACAGCGGGCGCCCGGGCCTGTTGTTGTTGAATCTGAATTTATTGAAAAGTGAAGAACAATCGGACACGGCTATGAAACTGCAAGTGGGTCGCAATGAGTTGTTGTCGGCGCTGTCGGCGGTGATCGGCGTCGTGGAACGCCGTCAGACCCTGCCGGTACTGTCCAATTTTCTGCTCGAGCTCAAGGACAATGAGCTGATCGTCACCGGCACTGATCTGGAGATCGAACTACAGGCGCGCGCCCAGGTGCAGAATCTGGCGCCCGGTCGCGCCACAGTGCCGGCCCGCAAGCTGTTCGATATCTGTCGCGGCCTGCCGGAAGGCGCCGAGATCAATCTCGAATTCACCGGCGACAAGGCCTTGCTCAAATCCGGCCGCAGCCGTTATTCGCTGTCCTGCCTGAAGGCCGAGGAGTTTCCGGCCCTGGGCCGTGTGGCCGAGGGCAAGACGCTGCAGCTCAGCCGGCAGCAGCTGCGGGGCCTGATCGAGCGTACGCAGTTCGCGATGGCGCAGCAGGACGTGCGCTATTACCTGAACGGCATGCTGCTGGAAGTCAGCGCGCAGCGTGTGCGTGTAGTGGCCACCGACGGCCATCGTCTGGCCCTGAGCGAAGTGGGCCTGGAAACCGAGTTCACCGAGCAGCGTCAGGTGGTGGTGCCGCGCAAGGCGATTCTGGAACTGCAGCGCCTGCTCGATGCCACGGATGAAACCGTCAGCCTCAAGATCGGCGCCTCGCAGTTGGAAGTGGATCTGGATGTGGTGCGTCTGACCACCAAGCTCATCGACGGCCGTTTCCCGGATTACGAGCGCGTGGTGCCGGATTCGGGCGACAAGCGTCTGCAGGCGGATCGCGAACTGGTGCGCCGCGCGCTGGCGCGGACCGCGATTCTGTCCAATGAGAAGTTCCGCGGCGTGCGGCTGAGCCTGGACGGCAACAAGCTGAGCCTGCAGACCCATAACCCCGAGCACGAAGAAGCCGAGGAAGATCTGGAAGTCGAATACCAGGGCAGCAATATTGAAATCGGCTTCAATGTGAACTACCTGCTGGACGCCCTCGGCGCGCTGAGCAGCGAGCAGTTCGTCATGGAACTGAAGAATGCTGATTCCAGCGGTCTGATTTATGCGGCTGGCGATGCCTCCAGCAAGTACGTGGTCATGCCCATGCGGCTGTGAATCCGGCATGCAGCTGACGCAGCTCAAGGCTGACAACTTCCGTCGTTTTACCAAGCTGAGCCTGCCCATCCCGGGCAGGCTTAATTTGTTTGTGGGCGCCAATGCCGCCGGCAAGACCAGTCTGCTGGAAATGATTTACTGTCTGAACCGCAGCAAGTCCTTTCGGGGTAGTGCGTATCAAGACCTGATGGGACCGGCCAAGGCGCAATGGACGGTTTTTGGACGCTATGAAGGCGAGCGTGGTCCGCAGACCGCCGGGCTGCAATGGGCAGAGCAGGGCATACAGGCGCGCCGTGAGGGCAAGCCGGCTTCGGCCCTGGACCTGGTACAGCTGGCGCCGACCCAAATCCTGGAACCCGGCATGCACCGCATGATCGCCGAGGGTCCGACTTATCGGCGCAGCTTCATCGACTGGGGTGTGTTCCACGTGGAACCACGATTCATGCCCGCCTGGCGGCGCTTCCGTCGCGCGCTGCGGCAGCGCAATCAGCTGTTGCGGGAGCGCCGATCCAATGCCGAGATTTCCGCCTGGGAACCTGAGCTGGCAGAGAGCGGAGAGGAGCTGCATGGTTATCGGCTGGAACACCTGAGCCGCATGCGACAGCAGGTCAGCGAGCGGATCGCGCGCTTGTTGGAGGAGCCGGACTGGAGCTTCGAGCTGCAATCCGGCTGGAGCGCCGAGCACAGCCTGCTGGAAGACCTGGAACGTCACCGCGAGCGGGACCGTCGATTGGGAATGACGCAATCCGGTCCCCACAGGGCTGAGCTCCGCATCCGTGCCGGCAAGCTGGCGGTTCGGCATCGCATCAGCCGTGGTCAGCAAAAGCTGGTGCTGGCGGCGATGCTGATCTCGCAATGCGAGTTGCTGCTCCAGGATGCCGGCATCGCGCCGATCCTGCTGGTCGATGATTTCAGTGCGGAACTGGCCGAGCATTTCCAGGCCTCACTGCTGGCGCAGCTCAAGGTTTATCCCGGTCAGGTGTTCCTGACCGCCTTCGAGCAGAGCGGGGTGCTGAAGGATTCCGAGCTGGCCTTGTTCCACGTGGAACAAGGGCGGGTCCGCGCATAGTTCCGGCGAGCCGTCAGCCTTGCTGGAGTGCTAAAATCAACGTTTAGTCCAAGGTTTAGAGCTTCCATGAGCGTACAGCCCAACGCGGATTACGACGAATCCAGCATTCAGCAGCTTGAGGGTCTGGAAGCGGTGCGCAAACGCCCGGGCATGTACATCGGCGACACCTCGGACGGTACCGGTCTGCATCACATGGTGTTCGAAGTAGTGGACAACGCCATCGACGAAGCCCTGGCTGGCCACTGCGACGACATCGTCGTCAGCATTCATTCCGACAACTCGATTTCGGTCACCGACAACGGTCGCGGTATTCCGGTCGGCATCAAGTTCGATGACAAGCACGAGCCCAAGCGTTCGGCTGCCGAAATCGTGATGTGCGTGCTGCACGCCGGCGGCAAGTTCAACCAGAACAGCTACAAGGTCTCCGGCGGTCTGCATGGCGTGGGCGTGTCCTGCGTCAACGCCCTGAGCCAGTGGCTGAAGCTCACGGTCCGCCGCGACGGCAAGAAGCATTTCATGGAATTCCATCATGGCGTGCCGGTGGACCGCGTGCTGGAAATACAGAATGGCGTGGAAGTCTCGCCGCTGAAGCTGCTGGGCGAAACCGACAAGCGCGGCACCGAGGTCCACTTCATGGCCGACGAGGGCATCTTCGGCAAGGTGGAATATCACTACGAAGTGTTGGCCAAGCGTCTGCGCGAGCTGTCCTTCCTCAACAACGGGGTGCGCATCCGTCTGATCGACGAGCGTACCGGCAAGGAGGAAGACTTCGCTTTCTCCGGCGGTGTGAAGGGCTTCGTGGAGTACATCAACAAGGCCAAGACCGCCCTGCATCCCACGGTGTTCCACGCAGGCGGCGTGGCCGAGGTCAGCAGCGGCACCGGCGGTCCGGTGCAGGTGCAGGTGGAAGTCGCCATGCAATGGAATGACTCCTATGCCGAACAGGTGCTGTGCTTCACCAACAACATCCCGCAGGCCGATGGCGGCACGCATCTGACCGGTCTGCGTGCGGCCATGACCCGCGTGATCAACAAGTTCATCGAGGAAAGCGAGTTCGCCAAGAAGGCCAAGGTGGACATCAGCGGTGATGACATGCGCGAAGGTCTGGCCTGTGTGCTCTCGGTGAAGATGCCGGATCCGAAGTTCGCCTCGCAGACCAAGATGAAGCTGGTGTCCTCCGAAGCGCGCCCGGCGGTGGAGGAAGTGGTGGCGGCCAAGCTCGCCGAGTTCCTCCTGGAACGTCCCAGCGAGGCCAAGACCATCTGCGGCAAGATCGTCGAAGCCGCCGCCGCCCGCGAGGCCGCGCGCAAGGCGCGCGAAATGACCCGCCGCAAGGGCGTGCTGGACGGCATCGGCCTGCCCGGCAAGCTGGCGGACTGCCAGGAAAAGGACCCGGCCAAATCGGAACTGTTCCTGGTCGAGGGTGACTCGGCCGGCGGCAGCGCCAAGCAGGGCCGCGACCGCCAGTTCCAGGCAATCCTGCCGCTGAAGGGCAAGATTCTCAACGTGGAACGCGCCCGACTGGAAAAAATGCTTTCTTCTCAGGAAGTTGCAACCCTGATCACAGCCCTGGGCTGCGGCATCGGCAAGGACGAATTCAAGCCGGAGAGGCTGCGCTACCACCGCATCATCATCATGACCGATGCCGACGTGGACGGTGCGCACATCCGCACCTTGTTGCTGACCTTCTTCTACCGGCACATGTACACGCTGATCGAGCGCGGCCACGTCTATATCGCGCAGCCGCCGCTGTACAAGGTCAAGAGCGGCAAGCTGGAAACCTATGTGAAGGACGATGGCGAGCTCAACAGCTGGCTGATCGACGCGGCCTTGAACGACGCCAGCCTGAATCTGCCGGCGGGCCCCTTGCCGGCGGCGACGCTCGCCGAGCTAACCCGCGAGTACGCGGCCGTGGAACAGCTGATCGAGCGCCAGGCGCGTCGCTACGACCATCACGTGCTCAATCAGCTGGCTCGTCTCGCGCCGCTGCCGACGCAGGCGGAAGGTCTGCCGGGCTGGGCCGAGCGTTACGCCGACGCGCTCAATGGCGAAGGCCTGCGCGGCCAGTTCAGCGTGCAGCTGCGTGCCGGTGCCGAAAGCCCCTTGCTCCAGGTCGTGCGCAGCATCCACGGCAATGAGCAAATCTTTAATTTCAATAGCGATTTCTTCAACGGCCCGGATTATCAGCGGATCGCGGCACTGCGCAGCCGCCTGCTGGAGCTGGGCAGCGGCGAGTGGCAGCTGAAGCGTGGCGAGCGCGGCAGCACCGTGCAGGGTTTCGATGCGGCTTTTGCCTGGCTGCTGAGTGAGGCACGGCGCGGCCTGCATGTGCAGCGCTACAAGGGTCTGGGCGAGATGAATCCGGAACAGCTGCGCGAAACCACGCTGGAACCGAAGAACCGCCGTCTGGTGAAGGTGGACGTCGAGGACGCCGTGGCTGCCGATCAGATCTTCACCATGCTCATGGGCGAGCAGGTGGAACCACGCCGCGAGTTCATCGAGAAGAACGCGCTGCTGGTCGGCAACCTCGATCTCTGAAGCGGTCTCAGGCCTGCTGGGCGAGCCGCTCGGCGGCGGCCAGATCCAGGCGCTGATAGGGCTGGCCGTCCTGCGGACTCAGCGGCAGGCGATGCAGATCGTCCTGCTCGAACAGGCTCAGGTCCACGCCCAGGCCCTGGTAGTCGAAGCTCAGCACCGGCAGGTTTTCCTCCCGTCCGCCGGGGTAACGGAAACGTCGTTCGCTGGTTTCGAAATCGATATTGCGTTCCAGCAGAAACACGTCCACCAGCTCGGGCTGATCGGCGAACAGATGCAGCTGCAGATGATGAGCCTCCGTCACCGCGCCATTGACCGCGCCACCGACCAGCCGCGGTGAGAACGCCGCCAGCAAGCGCATCAGCTTCGGCGCCGCCGCCCGCATGCGCGCCAGCTGCTTCTGATAGGCCTCGCCACCAAACAGACGCTGGTACGCAATCACCGCCTCATGCACGCGTGCGTTGTCCGGCAGCGGCGTGCGCGGTGGCAGACCCAGACGCTGCAAGGCCTTGAGCTTGGCGCTGCGATAGTCGATCAGCAGCTCCTCGCAGACGAGGCGCGCCGCTTCCTCGGCGATGCCATTGCGCTGCGGACTCGACATGCGGTGCGCCTTTAGTAGAGATCTTCCAGGGACTTCTTGCCCGGCTCATGTTCGTCAGCCTGCGCGGCTTCCGGCACATGGTCTTCCTGCACGGTTTCAAAGATCGCGTTTGTCGTGCCCGGCGCTGCCAGCTTGCCGGTGGCCGGATCGATGCGCACGCTCACCAGCCCGGTGGGCTGCGGCAGTGTCTGCTGCGGCACGCCCTTGAGCGCGGTGCGCATGTAGTCGATCCAGATCGGCAGCGCCGCGCGCGCACCGACTTCGCCACGACCCAGAGGTGTGGGCTGATCGAAACCCACCCAGGCGATGCCCACCTCGTCCTTCTGGAAGCCGTCGAACCAGGCATCAGTCTCGTCGTTGGTGGTGCCGGTCTTGCCGGCCAGATCGACGCGGCCCAGCGCATTGACCGCCGCGCCGGTGCCGCGCACGGTGACGTCATGCATCATGCTGGTGGCGAGCCAGATCACGCGCGGATCGATGCTGCGCGCCAGGCTGTCGGCCGTATTGGCCGGTGCGGCTGCAGCGGCCGGCGCGGCACTGTCGGCGCTGGTGGTGGTGGTGGCCGCACTGACGTCGCCGCATAGCGGACAGGCCCGCTTGGGCTGCGCCTGGAACAAGACCTTGCCACCGGCATCGCGTACTTCGGCGATGAAGTAAGGATCAATCACGAAGCCGCCATTGGCGAAAGTGGCATAGCCGCGTGCCAGCTCCAGCGGCGTGAACACGGCGCTGCCCAGGGCCATGGTCAGATCATTGGGCAGGCGGTCTGCCGGCAGACCGAAGCGCGGAATGAAATCGCGCGCATAGTTCAGGCCGATGGCCTGCAGCAGACGGATCGAAACCAGATTGCGGGAATGCACCAGCGCCTCACGCAGGCGCATCGGGCCCTGCAGATCGCCTTCGTAGTTTTCCGGACGCCAGGCCGAATCGCTGGCACCATCGCCGACCACCACCGGGGCATCGAGAAACACCGAGGCCGGCGTGTAACCGTAAGCCATGCCGGCAGCATAGAGAAAAGGCTTGAAGCCCGAGCCCACTTGGCGCCGTGCCTGCGTCACGCGGTTATAGCGGTTGACGAAGAAATCGAAACCGCCGACCAGTGCCTGAATCGCACCATCGCTGGGACTGAGCGCGACAAACGCGCCTTGAACCTGGGGAATCTGCGCCAGACGCCAGTTGCCGCCACTGCGCCGCAGGCGCAGCACATCGCCCACTTCCGGCGGCTTCTTGGCCCAGTTGGCCCAGGCAAACGCGCTCCTCTCCAGCGTCAGCGCGCTGCCGTCGCGCAGCTTGAGGCTCAGGGCCTCGGGTTCGTAATGCGTGACCACCGCCACCGGCAGATCGCTCAGCTGCGGCAGCGCATCCAGGGATTCGCGCAGCAGTTCGGGGCTGCTCATGGCCTGCGTCGACAGCTTGCCCTCGGGCCCGCGCCAGGCGTGGCGCTCGTTGTATTCAAGCAGCGAGCGACGCACCGCGCCATTGGCGGCGGCCTGCTTGGCCGAGTCGATGGTCGTGATCACGCTCAGGCCGCGCGAGTAGAGATCTTCGCCATACTGCTCGTAGAGCTGCGTGCGCACCATCTCGGCCAGATACTGCGCATCGACATCCACTGCGGCGCGATAAGGATGCACCGCCACCGGCGCCGCGCGCGCCTCCTGGTACTGCGCGTCGTTGATATAGCCCAGGGTATGCATGCGCGACAGCACATAGTCGCGACGCTCGCGGGCGCGCTGCGGATTGCTCACCGGATTGTCACGCGAAGGTGCTTTGGGCAGACCGGCAATCACCGCGGCTTCCGACAAGCTCAGCTCGTGCACGTCCTTGCCGAAATAAACCAGCGCGGCGGCACCCACGCCGTAAGCGCGTTCGCCGAGAAAAATCTTGTTGAGATACAGCTCCAGGATCTGCTCTTTGGACAGCTCATCCTCGATGCGCAGCGCCAGCAGAATCTCCCGGAACTTGCGCGTGAAGGTGCGCTCATTGCTCAGGAATACATTGCGCGCCAGCTGCATGGTGATGGTGCTGCCGCCCTGGGCCTTCTCACCGGAAGCCGCAAGCTTGAGGCTGGCGCGGGCCAGGCCTTGCCAGTCCACGCCGGGATGCTCGAAGAAGCGATCATCCTCGGCGGCGAGAAAGGCGTGAACCAGCTGCGGTGGAATGTCCTGGTATTTGAGCAGCGCGCGGCGTTCGGCACCGAACTCGCCGATCAGCTTGCCGTCGCGGCTGTAGACATGCAGCGGCTGCGCCAGCTGCAACTCGCTGAGACTGGCTACGGATGGCAGGTCTTGCTTGAGATGCTGGATACCGGCCCAGGCGGCCAGCAAGCCCAGCAGAACCAGCGCGAGTGCGGCGCCGGCGAGTTTGATCGTGAGGGATTTCATCGTAAGGGCGCCGGAGCGTGCAGGCTGCTGGCTGTGAACGGATTCAAGGTCGGCATCGGTGCCGTGCTGTTATAGACCACATCGGAGCTCGTCATCGCCTGACAAGGGCGGGCGTCGTCGGTCCGGGCGGCAGTGTTGAGGTCCGGCGGGGGAAAGTCAACGCAAGTCGCAGAGGGGGCGCCGCTATGGGGGCATCACTCAGCGCATGGATGCGGCATAGACAGAAAGCTGCCGTGGTCGGCGTGGATCTCGCCGACGAGCAGGTGCATCTGCTCGAACTCGGCGGCGGGCAAGAGGTTCGCGCCGCTGTCAGCGCGGAACTGCCCGCAGCCGAGGGCTTCAACGCCGCAATCACCGCCGCCGCCATACGCGAGGCCTTCAAGCGCGGCGGTCTGCGCGCGCATCGGGCGGCACTGGCCCTGCCCGCCGCCATGCTGCAGATCCGTCGCCTGCAACTGCCGCCGGGGCTGGACGAGGACAGCCTGCAGGAACTGCTGCACGCCGACGCCGAGCGCTATCTGCCCTACCCCGCCGCCGAATGCTGTTTCGATTTCGAATGTCTTCCCACCGCCAGCAGCGCGCACACCGAGCTGCGTCTTTATGCCTGTGCGCGTCGGCAGCTGGAACCTCGCTGCGAAGCACTGCGGCTGGCGGGCCTGGAGGTGATCGCCGCCGACCTGGAAAGCTACGCCCTGGAAGCGGGGCTGCGCGCCTGCCTGCCGCCGCCAGGCGATGGTGCGCTGCTCTACCTGCGCCGGCGCCGCTGCGATCTGCTTTTGCTCGACGCCGGTGAAACCAGTCTCATGCAGGAACTGCCCGGCTACGGACTGTGGCTCGATGAGCCGCCGGCTTATGCGCGCGTGCTCAGCCAGCTGCGCACGGCACTGGCCGGCAGTCCACGAGCCGATCTGCCCTTGCTGCTCGGTGGTGCCGGCCCGACGCTGAACAGTCTGGCTGCGCGACTGACGCAGGATCTGCGACGCCGCTGCACGCCCGCGCGTCTGCCTGCCAGTGCCCACGGCGCCGCGCTGCTGGCTTACGGCGTGGCTGTGCGCGCACAGCTCAGGCGGGCATGAGTCCGGCCTTGAATCTGCTGGACTGGCGCAGTCTGCGCCGCGTGCAGGCGCAGCAGCGCCTGCGCCGGCAGCTGCAGCTGAGCCTGCTTGCGGCGCTGTTCCTGCTGCTGCTGCTCTATGGCGGCCTGCAGCTGTTGAGCGAACGGCAAGGCCGGCAGCAGGCGCAGCTGCGCAAGCAGCTTCAGCAGCAGGAACAGCAGCTGCAGGCGCATTACCGGCACGCCGAGCAGGCGCGCCGCTGGCGTCTGCAGCTGCAGCAGATCGAGGCCCTGCGCCGCCAGCGCGAGCTGCCGGACTTGTGGCTGGAGGCCCTGGAGCAAAGCCTGCCGCCTACCCTGCGCTGGAGCGAGCTGCAGCAGACCGCCGATGGCCTGCTGCTCAAGGGCCAGGCGCAAGACGCCGCGCAGCTGGGCGATTATCTGCAAGCCCTGCAGCAAAGCGCGGTGTTTGCCCAGGTGCAGCTGCAGGCGCAGCAGAGCGAAGCGCAAGGCGGCCTGCAGCGCTTCGTGCTCTTTCTGCAGCCATCGCCGCTGGCGGCAGGCTTATGACGGCGCTGCACCTGCCCTGGCTGCCGGAACGCTGGCGCGCAGCGCAGCGCTGGCCACCGCGCTGGCGACGCCTGCTGCAGATGCTGGTTTTCACCGCGGCATGCGTGCTCCTGGCACCCTGGCTGCTGCTGCCCGGCTGGCAGCGCTGGCAACAGCAGCGCGAGCAGACGCAGGCGCTGTCCAAACAAAGCCAGGAGCAGGCGCTGCGTCTGCAAGCCCTGCGCAAGCAGCAGGCCGGTGACCGGTCGCTGCAAGCGGACTACGAACGCGCCCTTCGCGCCCTGGCCGGCACGGAGACGGCCGGTCTGCTGCACGCGCTCGAAGAACTGCGTGCCGCGCATGGTCTGCGCCAGGACAGCTACGAACCGCTGCCGGCCATCCACCTGGACTGCTGTGACGCGCCGGGCTATCGCCTGAGCTTGAGCGGCGCTTACGGCGAGCTGCGCGGCTGGCTGGATGATCTGCCGCAGCTGAGCGAGTTGCTGCTGATCGAGCAGATGCACTGGCAGCTGCAGAGCGAGAACGACAACCAGGTTCTGCGCCTGAGTCTGGTGCTGCGTCATTACCGTCCGGCCGAGGGCAAGTCGCCATGAGAATCCTGCTGCTGCCCCTCGCGGCATTGCTCTGCGGCGCGCAGGGCCGGCCCGGGCCGTCGCCTGCGCGCGATCCCTTCGCCGCTCTGCTTCCCGCCGCCAGCGCCGCAGCGGCCAAGCCCGAGGCCATGCGCGGTCTGCATACGGTGTCGGTCTACACCCTGCAGTGGCTCGGCCTGCTGTGCTACGGCGAGCGCAAGATGATCCTGTTGGGTACGAGCGACGGCCGCACGCAGGCCGTGGATGCTCGCGAGCGCATCGGCATCGAGCAGGCGCGCGTGCTGGCCCTGGATGAACAGGCGCTGCTGCTCCAAATCGAAAACGGGCGCCCGCTGCGGCTGCGCATGGCGAACCCGCCGCCGCTGCCATGAAGGCCCTCGCTGCGCTGCTCCTGCTGTTGAGCACGGCCTCGGCTGCGCAAGTGCCGCTGGCGGAGCCTGCGAAACCGATATCCCTGTCGGTGCGCGATGCCGAACTCGGCGAGCTGCTGCGCAGCATCGCCGCCATCGCCGGCCTGCAGCTGGTGATCAGCCCCTCGGTGCAGGGCCGCATCAGCCTGCACCTGCAGGATCTGCCGCCCGAACAGGCCTTGAGCGTGATTGCGCGCAGCCAGGGGCTGGGCCTGCGACAGCTCGACACGGTGTGGCTGATCGCACCGGCGGCCGAACTCACGCAACGTGAAAAAGCCCTGGAAGAGGCCGAGCGCGCGCATGCGCAGAGCGCGCCGCTGCAGCTGCAGACCCTGCAACTGCGCTATGCCAAGGCGGCCGAGCTGAAAAACCTGCTGCAGTCCGACAAGAATTCGCTGCTCAGCGAACGCGGCCGCGTCGGCGTGGACGAGCGCAGCAATACGCTGCTGCTGCAGGAACAAGAAGACCGTCTGCCGACCTTGATGCGCTTGCTGACCGAACTGGACCAACCGCAGCCGCAAGTGCTGATCGAGTCGCGCATCGTGATTGCCAGCGAGGATTTCGCGCGGCAGCTCGGCGCGCGTCTGGGCGGCGCCGGCGGCAGCGGGCACTACGCCATCGCCGGCAGCGCGGCGGCGGCGCGCGAACGCCTGGCCGGCGGTCAGCCGGCGCTGGACAGCGCACTGGCCGTGCACGCGCCCACCGCCAACACCGCCATCGGCACGCTGGGCTGGTCCATCCTCGGCCCCGAGTTTCAGCTGGACCTGGAACTGCAGGCCCTGGAAAGCGAAGGCCGCGGCGATGTGATTGCGCAGCCGCGCGTGCTCACCGCCAGCGGCAAGCAGGCCCTGATCGAGCAAGGCCGCGAGATTCCGTTCCAGACATCGAGCAGCAACAACGGCACCAACACCCAGTTCAAGAAAGCGGTGCTGTCGCTGACCGTGACGCCGCAGGTCACGCCCGATGGTCGCGTGATCATGGACCTCAGCGTCACCAACGACAGCCAGGGCAGCAGCGTCAGCACCGGCACCGGCGGCGCGGCGCCGACCATCGACACGCGGCGCCTGCAGACCCAGGCCTTGATCCACAGCGGCGAGACCCTGGTGCTCGGCGGCGTGACGCAGGAAGAACGCAATCGCAGCACCGGCAAGCTGCCCTTGCTGGGCGATATTCCGCTGCTGGGCTATCTGTTCCGCAACAGCGCGCGCAGCAGCGCCAGGCGTGAGCTGCTGATCTTCGTCACGCCCCGCATTCTCGAAGAGCAGACGGCGACACGGTAAAGTGTCGTTCTGCCCGTAGGGAGCGGGCCCGACACCATGCTCAGCAGCCGCAATATCTTTCTCATAGGCCCCATGGGTGCCGGCAAGACCACCATCGGCCGCCGCCTGGCGGACAAGCGTGGTCTGGAATTCATCGACAGCGATCACGAGATCGAAGCGCGCACCGGCGTGGACATTCCCTACATCTTCGAAAAGGAAGGCGAGCCGGGTTTTCGCAGGCGCGAGCAGCAGACCATCGCCGAGCTGGTGGAACGCCAGGGCATCGTGCTGGCCACCGGCGGCGGCGCGATTCTCGATCCGCGCAACCGTCAGGCCCTGGCCGCGCACGGCTTCGTGGTGTATCTGCACGCCAGCGTCGAACAGCAGGTGCAGCGCACCGCGCGCGCTGCCAACCGGCCGCTGCTGCAGGCCTCCAGCGACCGACGCGAAACCCTCGCGCGCCTGTTTGAAATCCGCGATCCCCTGTACCGCGAGATCGCCGATCTGGTGCTGCACACCGACCATCGCGGCGCACGCACCCTGCTGCGTGAAATCGAGCGGCACGTGGATCGCGACTGAACCGGCGCCCGGCCGGCATTTGCTACGATGCGCGGCGAAAATCCCAGCAGCACCTCATGAACACCCTGCACGTCGAACTCGCCGAACGCCGCTATCCGATCCACATCGGCCCAGGCCTGCTGTCCCAGCCGCAATTGCTGGAACCCTTGCGGGGCCGGCCGCTGTTCGTGATCACCGATGAACACGTAAAGCCGCTGTACCTGGAGCGCCTCTGCGCGTCGCTGGGCAGCGACCCCGCCAGGGCGCTGGCCCTGGCGCCGGGCGAAACCGCCAAGACCCTCGCCAACGTCAATGAAGTGATGGGCCTGCTGCTGCGCGCACGCCTGCCGCGCGACGGCGTGCTGGTGGCCCTGGGCGGCGGCGTGATTGGCGATCTGGTGGGTTTTTGCGCCGCCATCTATCAGCGTGGCATCGACTTCGTGCAGGTGCCCACCACCCTGCTGGCGCAGGTGGATTCCTCGGTGGGCGGCAAGACTGGCGTCAATCACGAGCTGGGCAAGAACATGATCGGCGCCTTTCACCAGCCGCAGCTGGTGCTGGCCGACACCGACACGCTCAAGACGCTGCCGCGCCGCGAGCTGCTCGCGGGTCTGGCCGAGGTGATCAAGTACGGCATGCTGGGCGATCTGCAGTTCCTGAACTGGATCGAAGAGAACCTCGATGCCTTGCTCAAGCTCGACGGCGAAGCGCTGAGCTACGCCATCCGCCGCAGTTGCGAGATGAAGGCCGCGATCGTGGCCCAGGACGAGCGCGAGACCGTCTCCGGCGGCGCCGGCCCGCGCGCCACGCTCAATCTCGGTCACACCTTCGCGCACGCCATCGAAACCTACACGCGCTACACCGAGTGGCTGCATGGCGAGGCGGTGGCCACCGGCCTGTGCATGGCGGCGGATCTGTCCGCGCGCCTGGGCTGGATGGCGCAGGCGGACGCGCAGCGCTGCATCGCGCTGATCGCGCGCGCCGGCCTGCCGGTGAAACCGCCGGCCGGTCTGGACGCGGCGCAGTTCCGCAATCTGATGGGCCTGGACAAGAAGAACGTCTCCGGCAGGCTGCGTCTGGTGCTGATGAAGCCGCTGGGCCAGAGTCTGGTCAGCAGCAACTTCGATCAGGCCGCGCTCGACGCCTGCTTCACCCACTTCACCAGCGCCTGAAGCCGCAGATGGACCTCGCGCCCTACGCCGCCAATGACCGCCACTCGCGCGGCCGGCTGCATCCGGAACCGGGCGCGGGACATCGCAGCGAATACCAGCGCGACCGCGACCGCATCATCCACTCCGGCGCCTTCCGGCGCCTGGAGTACAAGACCCAGGTCTTCGTCAATCACGAAGGCGATCTGTTCCGCACGCGGCTGACGCATTCGGTGGAAGTGGCGCAGATCGCACGCACCATCGCGCGCAGCTTGCGGCTCAACGAAGATCTCTGCGAGGCAGTGTCACTGGCCCACGATCTGGGCCACACGCCCTTCGGTCACGCCGGTCAGGATGCGCTCAACGACTGCATGAAGCCTTACGGCGGTTTCGAGCACAATGCGCAATCGCTGCGCGTGGTCGATGAGCTGGAAGACAAGTACGCGGAGTTTCGCGGCCTGAACCTGATGTTCGAAACCCGCGAAGGCATCCTCAAGCATTGCTCGGCGGCGCGTGCGCGACAGCTCGGCGAGGTGGCCGAGCGTTTTCTCACACGCCGCCAGACCACGCTGGAAGCGCAGCTGGCCAACAGCGCCGACGAGATCGCCTACAACAATCACGATATCGACGACGGCCTGCGCGCGCGGCTGCTGACGCTGGACCAGCTGCGCGAGGTGAGCTTGTTCCGCCGCCACCACGACGAGGTGCTGGCGCGCTACGGCAGCATCACCCCCAAGCAGCAGCGTCATGAAACCATCCGGCGCATCATCAACACCCTGGTGGTGGACCTGATCGCGCACAGCCAGCAGCAGCTTCAGGCACAGGCCATCGACAGCCTGGAAGCGGTACGGGCACAGAGCAAGGCCCTGATCTCGTTCTCGCCGCAGGTCAGTGCCGAGAACGAAGAGCTCAAGCGTTTCCTGCGCGAGCAGCTGTACCGCCATCATCAGGTGCACCGCATGATGGTCAAGGCAAGGCGTGTGATCCGCGAGCTGTTCGCGGCCCTGATCGACGATGCCAAGCTGCTGCCACCCGAGCACTATCAGGAAGCGCAGCGCCTGGAGCAGGCCCTGGGTGCGGACGGCCGCGCCCGCATCGTCGCCGATTACATCGCCGGGATGACCGACCGTTACGCACTGGACGAGCACGAACGTCTGTTCGACCCGCGCCGCCTGCGCTGAAGCACATTGTGCGCGGCTTGGCAGTCGCCCTCGCCGCTGCCGTCTCCACAGCGCAGCGTTTTTGCTAAGGTGCGCGCCGACCGCCGCTGGTATCCGAGAGGTACACAACAAGGGCGGCGATAAAGGCAATACACACCGGGAGTGTTCATGTTCAAAAAAATGGTTTTGACGGGTTTGCTGTTGTCCGCGTCCTGCGCCAGCCAGGCGGCACCGATCGGGTCGCTGGACCTGCGTTACGCCGGCAGCAAGGTGGAAATCGAAGACGACTTCGACAAGGCGGAGGTGGAGGGCGATGGCTTCGATCTGCGCGGCAGCTTCAATCTGACGCCCGAGCTGGCGGCTCAGGTGAGCTATCTGAGCACCAGCGCCAATGACTTCCGCTTTGACGGTGTCAAGTACGAAGGCGATACGGATCTGAGCGTGTTGCGCGCCGGTCTGCGCTATCAGTTCTACAGCGGCGGTTTTGCTGCCTATGTCCTGGCTGATTACGGCAAGGTCAAGCTCAGTGGTGATGGTGGTTCGGACGATGACAGTGGTTTCGTCGCCGGTGCCGGCCTGCGCGATGCCGGCAAGGGCGCCTTCCTCTGGGATGTGTCGCTGGGCTATATCGACATGGGTGACATCGGCACGGGCGCGGTGTTCGAGTACAACCTCGGCTATCGCTTCACGCCGATGTTTGCCGCCGTGCTCGGCGGCCAGGGTTATGCCCTCAGCAAGGACAGCGTCGATACCACCCTGGGAACTTTCACGCTGGGTCTGAAGCTGAGCTTCTGATCGCCCAGCTTACAGAAAAAAGCCCGCCGGACGCACATCCGGCGGGCTTTTCGTTTGCGGCGCCTGCCTAGTTGCGTGAATCGTCCTGGCCGCGCTGCATCATGCGTGTCCAGGCCGGCGCGTCCGGTCGGCGCTGCTGCTCACCCTGCTGCTGACGCTGCGGTATCTCACGTTGCTGGCGCTGCTGCTGCTGTTGCTGCTGCATTTCCCGCTGCTGGCGTTCCTGCTGTTGCTGCATCTCGCGACGTGCCCGCTCCTGCTGCTGCTGCGCCTCGCGCTGCTGATATTCGCGCTGCTGCTGAATCTGCCTTTGCTGCTGCTCGAAATCGTTCTGCCGCTGCTGCATCTGGCGGCGCTGCTCGTCCTGCTGCTGGCGTTGCTGGTCGCGCATGCGCTCTTCACGCTGCTGCGCCTGCTGCTGCTGGCGCGCCCAGTTCTGGCGGTCCTGCGCTTCGCGGCGCTGCTGCTCATCGTTGCGACGCAGCAGCTGCTGTTGCAACTGGTCGCGCTCCTCACGCTGCTGCTCGGCGCGTCGGCGATCGCCATCACGCTGCCAGGCGTCCTGGCGTTCCTGTTGCTGCTGCCAGCGCTGCTGTACGTCGCGGCGGTCCTGGTCTCGCTCATCGCGGCGCGGATCGCCGCCACGCCAAGCCTCGCGTGAGGGCACGATATCGCGCGGACCGAAAGCGCCGGGGCGCAAGGTCGCAGCAATCGGCGGGCGCCCGCCGTTTTCGCGTGCGAACAACTGCCGGTCCTGACGTGCCGACTGGATGTGCTGCAGCTGCGGCGAGGTCGGCGCAAAGCGCGACAGGCGTCCGTACTCGCGCTCGCGCTCGTTGGGGCGATAGCGCACACCGTCGTCGCCGCCGTTGAAGCTGATGCGGTTGATGGTGATGTTGTTCACCACATTGCGCTGATAGAAGTAAGGAATGCGGCGGGTATCGACGCGGCTCACCGAGCGGTTGTAGTAGTACTGATTGCCGCGCCAGTAGCCGCCGTAGAAGCCGCTGCCCGGATAGCCATAGCCGTAGTTGATGCCGCCGTAGAAGCCCACCTGCGTGCTCCAATAACCCGGATACCAGACGTAGGCGAACTCGTTCCAGGCCCAGTAGCCCGGCGTCCACAGCAGGCCCGGACGCGGTGGTCGCGCCCAGGTGCCAGGCACCCAGTAGTACTCACCGTAATCGGGGTCGTAAGCCCAGTAGCCAGGCACCCAGAGGTAGCCCGGTCCCGGGCAGTACGGTTGGTCGTAGACCGGCAGTTCCGGCGGCGCGAAGTTCACCGAAATCTGCAGATCCGCCCGCGCGCTCAGCGGCGACAGCAGGATGGCCAGCAGCAGCGGCACAAAACGCAAACGAATCAGCATTGCTCGCATCACACATTCTCCATGCACGACCAAGCGTGCGCGTTGCCACTATGCCCGGCCACACTGAACCGGCCGTGAAAACTTCCAGACCGCTGCAGGACTCGAAGCATGTCCCTGGCCCCTACCGCGCGCCATTTTTGATCCCCGCGCCAAGGATGGCGCGGTCTTGTACAGGACGTGCCCTAAGGCCGGAACCAGTCCTCCACCCGCAACTCTGCAATCCCCGCAAACGCACTGGCATTGCGCGTCACCAGACTCAACTCCCGCGTCGCCGCGATCGCCGTCTGCTGCGCTTCCAGCACCGACCAGCCGCGCTCCTGCCGCCAGCGCTCGCTGCGTTCGCGTGCCAGCCACTGCGCCGCATCGCCATCGAAGCTCAGCAGCTGCGGCCCGCTGCGTTGCAGTTCATCGGCGAAGACCCCCAACTGAGTCTGGCGCTCGCCGCCATGCAGGCCATTGATGCCGCGCAAGAGCGCATACAGTGCCGGCGCTGCCAGCGCGCACTGCCGCTGCCGCTGCTCATACAAGGTGAACACGCGGCGGTTGCCCGTGGGCCGGCTCAGCTCGGCCAGCACTGCCAGGTCCAGCAGATAAAGCAGCTTGTTGGCCACGGATGTCCTACAGCTCGCGCCAGCGTTCCAGCTCGCCGGCACTGATGCCCTCGAAGCCCGCCGGCAGCTCCGAGCGCCATTGCTGGGCCCAGGCGGCGAAGTTCAGGCTGCCGGCCGCCGCCGCGCGCAGCCGCAGGTAGTCGGCTTCGGACAACAGCACCGCCACCGGCTGGCCGCGTCGGGTCAGCTGTAGGGTCTGACCTTCCTCGGCCTCGTAGAGCAGCTCGGTGAGGCGGTTCTTGGCGTCGGCGATGGAGACGGATTTCATGGCAAACAGGCTTTTGCGGCGCGGCTTCCGCGCAGGGGCGCACAAGATGGCTATCTAGATGGCCATCTTACGCCCGGATAAGCGCTTGATTCAATTAGGCACATTTCGTGCTCATCAATCAGCCCCCGTTTTCGCTTGCAGCTGGAGCGGCACTGTCCTTAGTGTCCCGCTCCCGCCTCAGCGGCGGTGGCTTGAGCGCGAGGTTCCGCGAGCCGGAATCCGCCTCCTTATTTATGTGTGTCAGGAGCCCGCGATGATGGAACGCCCGCCCCACGGCCTGTACCGGCCTGAGTTCGAAAAAGACAGCTGCGGCTTCGGCCTGATCGCCCACATGGACGACCAGCCCTCGCACAAGCTGGTGCAGACCGCGATCACCGCCCTGCACCGCATGACCCATCGCGGCGCGGTGGCAGCCGACGGCAAGACCGGCGACGGCTGCGGTCTGCTGATGAAGAAGCCCGATGCTTTCCTGCGCCGCGCTGCGGCCGAGGCCGGCGTGGAGCTGGGTGCCGGTGACTACGGCGTGGGCAATGTCTTCTTCTCGCGCGATGCCGCCAAGCGCGCCCGCGCGCAGACCCTGATCAAGGAAAGCCTGGAGCTGCAGGGCCTGAAGCTCGCCGGCCTGCGCGCGGTGCCCACCGATCCCGCCGCACTGGGCGAGGAAGCCTCCCGCAGCGTGCCGGTGATCGAGCAGGTGTTCGTGACCGGGCCCAAGGACCTGCATGCGCATGCTTTCGAGCTGAAGCTGTTCAAGGCCCGGCGCCGCGCCGAGAAGCTGATCCAGGCCGAGGGCGACAGCGAGTTCTACGTCACGCATCTGTCCTGCCGCGTGATCGTCTACAAGGGTCTGGTGATGCCGGAGTTTCTCTCGGCGTTTTATCCGGACCTCGCTGACGCGCAGCTGGAATCCTCGATGTGCGTGTTCCACCAGCGCTTCTCCACCAACACACTGCCGCAATGGCGGCTCTGCCATCCCTTCCGTTATCTCGCCCACAACGGCGAGATCAACACCATCTCCGGCAACCGCAAGTGGGCGCAGGCGCGCGCCAAGAAGTTCCAGTGCGAGGCGCTGCCGGATGTTTCCGAGATCACCCCGCTGGTGACCCTGAACGGCTCCGACTCGCAGAGCCTGGACAACATGCTGGAGGTGCTGCTCGCCGGCGGCATGGACATCTTCGCGGCGATGCGCGCGCTGATTCCGCCCGCCTGGCAGAACGTCGAAGACCTCGACTCCGACGTGCGCGCCTTCTATGAATACAACTCGGTGAACATGGAGCCCTGGGACGGCCCGGCCGGCGTGGTGATCACCGATGGCCGTTATGCGGCCTGCACGCTGGACCGCAACGGTCTGCGTCCGGCGCGTTACGTCATCACCGCCGACCGCCACATCGTGCTCGCCTCGGAAATCGGCGTGCATGATTTCAAGGCGCAGGACGTGGTGGAGAAAGGCCGTCTGCGGCCCGGCGAGCTGCTGGCCGTGGACACCCAGAACGGCACGCTGCTGCGTCCGGAAGACATCGACAAGATGCTGGCCAGCCGCAAGCCTTACAAGCAGTGGCTGAAGACCAAGATGAAGCGCGTGGAAACCGCGCTGGTGGAAGACCCGAGTTCGCTGGACGTGATGCCGCCCGACACCGTGGCCACGTATCACAAGATGTTCCAGCTCACCTTCGAAGAGCGCGACCAGGTGCTGCGTCCGGCCGCCGAAGGTGGCCAGGAAGCCGTGGGCTCGATGGGCGACGACACGCCGTTCGCCGTGCTCAGCGGCCAGGCGCGTTCGCTCTACGACTACTTCCGGCAGATGTTCGCGCAGGTCACCAACCCGCCCATCGATCCGCTGCGTGAGCAGATCGTGATGTCGCTGGAATGCCAGCTCGGCGCCGAGCGCGGCATGTTCGAGGAAACCCCGGAGCGCGCCGCGCGCCTGCTGGTGGACTCGCCGGTGCTGTCCGAGGCCAAGTTCAAGCGTCTGCTCGCCATCGGCAACGAAGATCCGAGCTTTGCGCATCAGGTGCTGGATCTGAATTACGACCCGGCGCAGGGCATGAAGGCGGCGATTCTCGCGCTCTGCGACGAGGCCGTGGCCGCCGTGAAGTCCGGCAAGGTGATGCTGGTGCTCTCCGACAGCGCCATCGAGCGCGGCAAGCTGCCCTTGCACGCACTGCTGGCCGTGGGCGCGATCAACAACCGCCTGGTGGTCGAAGGCGTGCGCTGTGACTGCAACATTCTCGTCGAGACCGCCACCGCGCGCGATCCGCATCAGTTCGCCTGCCTGATCGGCTACGGCGCCTCCTGCGTGTATCCGTACCTGGCCTACGCCACGCTCTATGAAATGGCGCGCTCGGGCCAGATCAAGAACAAGCCGGTCGAGGCGCTGGCGCAGTCGTATCGCAAGAGCATCAACAAGGGCCTGTTCAAGATCATCTCGAAGATGGGCATCAGCACCATCGCCAGCTATCGCAGCGCGCAGCTGTTCGAGATCGTCGGGCTCTCGGATGAAATCGTGGACCTGTGTTTCGAGGACACGGTCTCGCGCATCCAGGGTGCGCGCTTCGAAGACCTGCAGGAAGAGCAGGAATCGCTGGCCGACATCGCCTGGAGCGCGCGCAAGCCCATCGCCCAGGGCGGCCTCTACAAGTACGTGGCCGGCGGCGAGTACCACGCCTACAACCCGGACGTGATCGCCACCCTGCAGAAGGCGGTGAAGTCCGGCAACTACGACGACTACCAGGTCTATGCCGATCATGTGAACGGCCGTCCGGTGGCCACCATCCGCGATCTGTTCGCGCTGAAGAAGGCCGAGCCGATCCCGGTGGAAGAAGTGGAACCGGTGGAAGCGATCCTCAAGCGCTTCGACTCCGCCGGCATGTCGCTGGGTGCGCTCTCGCCCGAGGCGCACGAGGCCCTGGCCATCGCCATGAACCGCCTCGGCGGCCGCAGCAACTCCGGTGAAGGCGGCGAAGACCCGGCGCGCTACGGCACCGAGAAGATGTCGAAGATCAAGCAGGTGGCCTCCGGCCGCTTCGGCGTCACGCCCGAGTACCTGGTCAATGCCGAGGTGCTGCAGATCAAGGTCGCGCAGGGCGCCAAGCCCGGCGAAGGCGGTCAGCTGCCCGGCGACAAGGTCAACGAACAGATCGCCAAGCTGCGTTACGCCAAGCCCGGCGTGGCACTGATCAGCCCGCCGCCGCATCACGACATCTACTCCATCGAAGACCTCGCGCAGCTGATCTTCGACTTGAAGCAGGTGAACCCGCAGGCACTGGTGAGCGTGAAGCTGGTGTCCGGCCCGGGCGTCGGCACCATCGCCGCCGGCGTGGCCAAGGCCTATGCCGACCTCATCACCATCTCCGGTTATGACGGCGGCACCGGCGCCTCGCCGCTCACCTCGGTGAAGTACGCCGGCACGCCTTGGGAACTGGGCCTGTCGGAAACGCATCAGGCCCTGCGCATGAACAATCTGCGCGACAAGGTGCGCGTGCAGACCGACGGTGGTCTCAAGACCGGCCTGGACGTGATCAAGGCCGCGATTCTCGGTGCCGAATCCTTCGGCTTCGGCACCGCGCCGATGGTGGCCCTGGGCTGCAAGTATCTGCGCATCTGCCATCTGAACAACTGCGCCACCGGTGTCGCCACACAGAATGCGACCCTGCGCCACGACTACTTCATCGGCCTGCCGGAAATGGTGATGAACTATTTCCGCTTCGTGGCCGAGGAAACCCGCCGCTGGCTGGCGCAGCTGGGTGTGCGTTCGCTGGCCGAGCTGATCGGCCGCACCGATCTGGTCGAGATCGCCGAAGCGCCGCACGCCAAGGCCGGGCATCTGGACCTGAAGCCGATTCTCGAATCGGCCGGCATGGTGCTGCCCAGCGCCCAGTACTGCATGTTCAACAACGAACCCTTCGACAAGGGCGAGCTGGCCGAGGCCATGCTGCAGGACTGCCTGCCGGCCATCGAGCACAAGACCGGCGGCGTGTTCCATTACTCGGTGAGCAACCGCCATCGCTCCATCGGTGCGCGTCTCTCGGGTGAGATCGCGCGGCGCTGGGGTTCGCTGGGCATGAACGACAAGCCCATCACCATCAAGCTCAAGGGCGCGGCCGGCCAGAGCCTGGGCGTGTGGAACGCCGGCGGTCTGCATCTGGAACTGGAAGGCGATGCCAACGACTACGTGGGCAAGGGCATGGCCGGCGGTCGCATCGTGGTCAAGCCGCCCAAGGGCGCGCGCTATGAAACGCGCGAAGCCGCGATCATCGGCAACACCTGCCTGTATGGCGCCACCGGCGGCACGCTGTATGCAGCCGGCATGGCCGGCGAGCGCTTCGGCGTGCGCAACAGCGGCGCGCATGCGGTGATCGAAGGCTGCGGCGATCACGGCTGCGAATACATGACCGGCGGCAGCGTGGTGATTCTGGGCCGCACCGGCGTGAACTTCGGCGCCGGCATGACTGGCGGCTTCGCCTATGTGCTGGATGAAAAGCGCAGCTTCGTGGACCGCTACAACCACGAGCTGATCGACATCCATCGCGTGGTCTCCGAGCAGATGGAAGCGCACGAGCACTATCTGCGCAAGCTGGTGCAGGAATACGCCGAGGTCACCGGTTCGAGCTGGGCGCTGCACATCCTCTCGGACTGGGCGGATTACGTCGGCAAGTTCTGGCTGGTGAAGCCCAAGGCGGCGGAGATCGGCTCTTTGATCGACTCCGTGCGCGCTGCCGCTTGAAGCGGCGGCCCGCACGGAGGCGGTGATTCGCGAAACGAATCACCCATCATCAACTAGGAATCACGGATTCAAAAAATGGGCGCCAAAAACGTCAACCAGTTTCTCGACCTGCCAAGGCAGGACCCGAAGAAGACTCCCGCTGAAGTCCGCATCCATGACTTCAAGGAAATCTACGGCCACTTCGGCAGCGATCAGGCCAAGAACCAGTCCGGGCGCTGCCTGGCCTGCGGCAACCCGTATTGCGAGTGGAAGTGCCCCGTGCACAACTACATCCCCAACTGGCTCAAGCTGGTGGAGGAAGGCAATCTGTTCGCCGCGGCGGAGCTGTCGCACCGCACCAACTCGCTGCCGGAAATCTGCGGCCGCGTCTGCCCGCAGGACCGCCTCTGCGAAGGTGCCTGCACGCTCAACGACGGCTTCGGTGCGGTGACCATCGGCTCCATCGAAAAGTACATTTCGGACGAAGCCTTCAAGCAGGGCTGGCGTCCGGACATGTCCAAGCGCAAGTGGACCAAGAAGAAGGTCGCCATCGTCGGCGCCGGTCCGGCTGGCCTGGGCTGCGCCGATGTGCTGGTGCGCAATGGCGTGAAGGCCGTGGTGTTCGACAAGTACAGCGAAGTCGGCGGCCTGCTCACCTTCGGCATCCCGCCGTTCAAGCTGGAAAAGGATGTGGTCAAGCGTCGCCGCCAGATTCTCGAAGGCATGGGCGTGGAATTCCGCCTGGGCACCGAGATCGGCAAGGACATCGCCTTCGAGCAGCTGCTCAAGGATTACGACGCAGTGTTCCTGGGCATGGGCACCTACAGCTACATGAAGGGCGACTTCCCTGGCGAAAACCTGCCGGGCGTGTTCGAAGCGCTGCCCTTCCTGATTGCCAATGTGAACCGCGTGCTCGGCCAGGGCAGCGAGGCCGACACCGCCTTCGACGTGAAGAATCAGCGCGTGGTGGTGCTGGGCGGTGGCGACACCGCCATGGACTGCAATCGCACCTCCATCCGCCAGGGCGCCGACAGCGTGATCTGCGCCTATCGTCGCGACGAAGAGAACATGCCGGGCTCGCGCCGCGAAGTCGCCAATGCCAAGGAAGAAGGCGTGGAGTTCCTGTTCAACCGCCTGCCGGTGGAGATTGTCGGCAAGGACAAGGTGGAAGGCGTGAAGGTGGTTGAAACCAAGCTCGGCGCACCGGACGCACGCGGCCGCCGCAAGCCGGAAGTGATCGCGGGTTCCGAGCAGGTGATTCCGGCGGACCGCGTGATTGTCGCCTTCGGTTTTCGTCCCTCGCCGGCCGACTGGTTCGCGCAGCACGACATCCAGCTGCACGAGGACGGTCGCGTCAAGGTCAACGGCGCCGTGCTCGCCAAGCACAAGTTCCAGACCAAGAACCCCAAGGTCTTCGCCGGCGGCGACATGGTGCGCGGCTCCGACCTCGTGGTCACGGCGGTGTTCGAAGGCCGTGAAGCGGCGGAAGGGATTCTGGATTATCTGCAGGTCTGAATCGTGGCTAGCGATTGCTGTTTCAACAACAAGGCCCGCAGTCGCGGGCCTTGTTGTTTTTACGCCACAGGGGAGGACAAAGATCAGACGCCAATCTATCTCCGTCGTTTAGCGCGATACCATCCAAGGCTCTGGGTTCACCGAGATTCGCAGGCCACCAGAACGGCGCGCAATTTTTCAAGGATCGAGGGATAGTCGTTGCTCAGCTGCTTGGTTAATTTCAATGCAATTGAGTTATGCCAAGCTATAAAGCTGCTTACATCCTGTTGCTCCAGCTCCGTTAGATTCAGTCGAGAGCTGCTGGTAGTCAGGAGGTAATCGACAAAATCTGCACCCCCGCTACGGGCTCCAGCACTTAATTCAGCCACGTGTGCTTCTGCATAGTTGACAACCGGCAAGAAGACGGGCTTTAACGCCAGATCAGATCCCTTCGTAAATTCGTCTGGAGAGAGCGCGGCATTAATTATGTGACCAAAGACGTCTGCAGCTACCGGCCTTCCATCGTTTTGAAAACACCGAACTATCTTTTCCTTACCAGCGCGGTTGCCTAGTGCCGGCGTGATAGTCGACATGACTCCTTCGAAGAAGGGAGCCGTCATAAAAAGTGCACGGTCCAGCGCATTGGTGCGAAGTACGTGCTGATCTTCCTTTTGTGCGAAGGCTTCGACTGGCTTGAGTAGTAATGCTACTGCACTGACTAAGATTACTGCCCAATACATTGGTTGTTCTCCTAACAATCAACGTCTACGTGGTATTTGAACACGCTGCGCTATTCCGTCTTACGTCCGATGCAGGGCTAATGCTTTGTGTGGGAGTTGAAGTCTCGTCGTTTTCCGCACAGCGCTCAGCTCTGATACGCCCACACATAAAGGACGGTATCGCGCCGCTGAGCAGCGCCTCATGTCCTGAATCAATTGTTCACAACAGCTCAGCCCGCCGCCTCCCGCACATAAACCCGCTCGCGATAAAACATCGCCACGACGATGAACAGCAGCGCACCCACCGCCATCACGCCGGCGAAGAACAGGAAGTACGCCGGCCCGACCAGGGCATAGGTGGAGACTTTCGCGCTGGCGCGATACGCGCCCTGGCTCATCAGATCCTGGCGATGGATCGCATCGACGACGCGCAGACGCTGCTGCGCCGCATCGATCTCGGCAATCAGATATGTGCCCGCCAGGGGCCTGGCCGCGCCGTTTCCGGTCTGCACGCGGATGCCGGTGTCGCCGGCGAAGTCGAGCTTCTGGCCCAATGTGAACGGCGAAATCTCCGCCAGCGCCACCCAGGTCTGCGCGCCGACGCGGATGTCGTGCACCGCCAGTGGCCGCACCATCGCGTCGTTGACCAGGCCGGTGAACAGATTGCCCAGGCTTTGCGAGAGCAGGAACAGGGCCATGATGAAACTCTTGATCTTCAGCGGCGCCTGCTTGTAGCTGAATTCCAGCGCGGTGATGGAAACCAGCACTTCAGAAGCCGTGAGAATGGCGTAAGCCAGGATCTGCCACCACACGCTGACCACCTGGCCGTGCTGGATACGGTTTTCGATCCAGGCCACCAGCACGAAGGAGCTGGCGGTGACGAACATGCCGGCGCCGATCTTGCGCAGCGGCGTCACCGCCGCAAAACGCGCCCACAGCGGATACACGCCGTAGCTGAACAGCGGCACCAGCAAGAGAATGAACAGGGCGTTGGCGATCTGGATCTGCGCCGGCAGGATCTGCAAGCCAAAGCCCAGATGCTTGTCCATGAGATCGGACTGCGCCTGCAGCGTCCAGGTCTGGCCATTGGACTGTTCCCACAGCGACCAGAAGAAGGCGATGAACAGATAGATCAGCAGCAGACGGCCGATGAGCTTGAGCCCGTCTGCGCAGAACAGCTCGCGCAGCCAGGGCTTGCCGGCGGGTGGCAGCACCGCAAAGCGCTTGCGGCCCAGCCAGAACACCAGCACCGCCAGCGACATCATCGCGCCCGGCAGGCCGAAAGCCAGACGCGGCCCGTGCTCGCGCAGCAGCCAGGGGCAGGCGGCGATGGAAATCAGCGAGCCGGCGTTGATGGAGAGATAGAACCAGGAGAAGGCACGCTCGATCAGATGCGCGTTGGCGCGGGTGAACTGATCACCCAGATTGGTGGAGACGCAGGGCTTGATGCCGCCGGTGCCCAGGGCGATGAAAAACAAGCCCGCAGCGAGCGTGGCCGGCGAAGTGCTGCCCAGCGCCAGCAGCGCGCAGCCGCCGACATAGCTCAGCGAGAACAGCAGAATCGTGCGGTACTTGCCCAGCAGCACATCCGAGACGATGGCGCCCAGCAAGGGAAAGAAATACGCGCCGGACTTGAACAGCGACTGCCAGGTGGTGGCCTGTGCCTCGCCGAAGCGCAGCACATTGACCATGTACACCGAGAGAATCGCGTTGAGTCCGTAGTAGCAGAAGCGCTCCGCGAACTCGTTGGCCACGATGTAGGGAATGCCCGGCGGCATGCGGGCATGATCGTGATTCACGTCAGTCTCTCCGGCGTGCTGATCTTCCACGCCGGAGTTTACGCGGCGCTCAGGCCTTCGCCACGCGCAGCCCCGCCTGACGGCCGAAGAAAGTGGCGTCGGCCAGCGACAGGCCCGAGCTGTAGCCGGCGCCCACCCGCGGCAAACCGGAGGTGGTGCGGCCCGCAGCGTAGAGGCCGGGAATCGCTTCACCGGCGGCATCGAGCACCTCGCCCGTGGGTCGCGTGTGCAGACCGCCGAGCGTGAAGCTGGAATAGATGCAGTGGTCGATGCGCAGGTCCAGGGCCACGAACGGCGGCTTGACCAGCGGCGTGAGCCAGCGCGCCTGCTTGTGGAACAGCGGATCTTCGCCACGGGCGGCGTGCTGGTTGTAGACCTGCACGGTGGTCTGCAGCGCGCCCTGCGGCAGCTCCAGCTCGCGCTCCACTTCCTCCCAGCTCTCGCCGGCGGCGGCGATGCCGATCTTGGCAAACGGGCCCCATTCGGGCTCGGCGAAGAAGCTGCTGTCGGCGAGCAGGAAGAAGCGCGTGCCCTCGTCCTGCAGAATCGCCTGACTCACGCGGCCGTGATAGCAGTCCTCGTTGATCAGACGCTGGCCGCGTTCATTGATGATGATGCCCTTGATCAGATCCTGCGGCGGATACCAGGGGATGGTGACGAAGCCTTCATTCATGTGGATGGCATTGCCGCCCACGCTCTGCCCCAGCTGGATGCCGGAGCCATCATCCACGGTGCCGATGGGCGTGTTGGCGCGCAGCAGCTTGGGCGCGTGCTGCTGCAGCATGGCCTTGTTCATGATGAAGCCGCCGGCGCACAGCACCACGCCCTTGCGCGCGCGGATGAAACGGTCTTCGTTGTTGCGTCGCGCCACCACGCCCAGCACGCGATTGTCGTCGTCGGCAATCAGGGCCTGCACGCGGCAGTCGTACTGCACGTCCACGCCGGATGCCTGCACGCGCTCGGCAAGGCGGTCCATCAGATACTTGCCGCCGCCCAGGCCCATCCACTGCGGCGTGTGGCCGCGCGGGCAGGGCCGGGCCTTGTCGATGAAGGGCCAGGCCTCTTCGCTGCCGCTCCAGATCAGGCAGTCATCGGTGAAGGGCTCGATGATGCGTGTGGCGATAAAGGAGTTCTTGTAGACCACGCCCTGCGCCTGCAGCCATTCGAAATGCTTCAGGCTGTTGTCGGCATAGAGCCGGCACTTGGCGGCGTCGGCATCGCTGCCGCCGGCCAGCAGCAGGTACTGATACAAATCTTCCGTGTCGTCGCTGAAGCCGGCTTCGCGCTGGATCGGCGTGCCGCCATTGCCGCCCAGGTAGATCTCGCCGCCGGACAGCGCCGAGGTGCCGCCGTGTCCGGATGCGGCTTCCAGCAGGCAGACCTGGGCGCCCGCCCCGGCGGCTTCGATCGCGGCGCTGGCGCCGGCCGCGCCAAAGCCCACGATCAGCACCTCGGTTTCCAGATCCCAGCGCGGCACTTGCGAGAGGCGGCAGGGACGGTGACGGGAATACGGGGCGCTCATGGCCGCTCCTTGAACGAGGCTGTTCGGGTGGAAGATCGATGCCAGCGCACACTAGACGGCCGCGTGCACGCTTCCCTCCCCCGCATGGATGAGCTTTTCAGCCGCTGCCGAGCAGGCTCCGGTTGCGGCGCAGCGGATACTCGTGCTCCACCCAGTCCGGATGGCGCCAGAGGATGCGCGGATCGCGGCAGGTCCAGACATCGCGCCACATCGCAAACCACTCATCCAGGTTCAGGCGCAGCGGATTGAGCGTGCGCGGCTGCCGGTGGCCGATGCCGTAGACGATGGGGCCGGCATCGCGCTCATCGACAAAGGTGCCGAACAGACGGTCCCAGATGATCAGCACGCCGCCGAAGTTGGTATCGATCTGTCCGGGGTTGCGGCCGTGATGCACGCGATGGTGCGAGGGCGTGTTGAAGATCGCCTCGTACCAGCGCGGCAGGCGCTGCACGACCTCGGTGTGGATGAAGAACTGGTAGAACAGGTTCAGCTCGATGGCCACCACCACCGACATCTTGTCGAAGCCGATCAGCGCCAGCGGCAGCCACCAGAGTATCGCCAGGCCGGACAGATCGAAGAGGAAGTTCTGGCGCAGCGCCGTGGACAGATTGAAGCGCTCGGAGCTGTGGTGCGTGACATGCGAGCACCAGCCGTAGCGCAGCTTGTGCATCAGAAAGTGCAGCACGTAAAACAGAAAGTCGGTGGCCAGGAACAGCAGCACGATGCCCAGCAGCCGGCTCTCGGGCTGATATTGCAGGCCGAACTGCCGCACGCTGTCGTAGAAGCGGGTGACCAACACCGCCACCACCACGCCATCGCACATCTTGTAGAGAAAGCCGGTGCTGATATTGGCCAGGGTCTCGCGCAGCTCATAGGCCTGCGGCCGCTGCCGCCGCAGCCAGTAAGCGCGCTCCAGCGCGATCACGCCCAGAAAGGCGATGCCGGCGTACAACACGAATTGCAGGGCGTGCAGGATGTCTTGCATGAGGAGCGCTCCACGGGCGGTCGAGGCGGCTCACTGTAGTGACGGCGCTGCGGTTCTGATCGACAATCCATGACGTCGATTTACCAATTTACGACAAGGCGATGAGCTTCCTGATCCGTGTCACCGGCGCCTGGACGCAGCTGCTGAGCGACTGGCTGGACCGCGAGGCCCTGGCGGCGCCGGCGATCCGGGGCCAGCTGGCCACCTACGCGCCCGACGATGTGCTGCCGATCCAGGACTGGCATCGCCTGCTGGCGCAGGCCTGCGCGCTGCGCCCCGAACTGGCGGCACCGGGGCTGGCCATCGGCGCCGGGGTGCAGCCGCGGCATGTCGGCGTGCTGGGCTATCTGGTGCTGGCCTGCGCCAACCTGGGCGAGGCGATGCTGGCCTATCAGCGCTACGAGCGCCTGTTCTACGGCCTCAGCCTGGTCGAGGTCCGCGCCGAGGGCGCGTCGATGAGTCTGCGCTGGCCGCCGACCCAGGCGGCGGCGATTGCCGATGAAACCGCGATTGCCGCGCTGGTGACCTTCCTGCGCCGGCAGCTGGATCGTCCCGCCGGCCCGGAGCGCGTCGGCTTTCTGCATGGCGCCGATGCCGCGCATGCCCGTGCCTGCGAAGACTTCTTCGGCTGCCCGGTGGACTTCGGCAGCAGCCACACCGAGGTGCGCTTTCCCAAGGCCTATCTGGGCATCAGCATGCCGCAGCACGAGCCGGGACTGCGCGCCCTGCTCGACCGTCAGGCGCAGGCCCTGCTGGAAGCCTTGCCGGAGCCCGGCGACTTCGATCGCGCCGTGCAGCAGGTGCTGCTGCGGCAGCTGCCGGAGGGCGAGGTGAACATCGAGCGTGTGGCTGCGGCCCTGCATCAGTCGGCGCGCACCCTGCAGCGGCGCCTGGAACGCACTGGCCTGAGCTGGCAGCAGCTGCTGGACCGCACCCGCGAACAGCTGGCGCGGCAATATCTGGAGGATCGCGGTCTGAGCCTGGCGGAGATCGCCCTGCTGCTGGGCTATGCGGAACAGAGCGCGTTCACACGCGCCTTCCGCCGCTGGACCGGGCGGACGCCGCGCGCCTTCCGTCAGCGCCAGCGGCCGGGCTGAAACTCAGGCCTGGTGGCGGGCGTTGCCGGCATCCAGAAACGCCGGCCGTTCACCGCCGCCGTGCAGCGTCAGATTGCTGCCGGAGAGATAGGCCGCCGTCGCCGAGCACACCCACACGCAGGTCTCGCCGATCTCGCGCGGCATGGCCAGACGCCCGGCGGGCACGGTGTGCGCCACGGCGGCGATGCCGGCCTCGTCGCCGTAATGCAGATGCGCCTGCTCGGTGAGCACCATGCCCGGACTCACCGCCACCACGCGCACCTTCGGCGCCCATTCCACGGCCAGCGATTGCGTGAGACTCAGGATGCCGGCCTTGGCCGCGCCGTAGGCGGCGGTGCCCGGCGAGGCACGCAGCGCGCTGACGCTGCCGATGAACACGATCACGCCGCCGCCGTCCTGCTGCTGCATCAGGGCATTGGCCTGCTGCGCCAGATGCAGGGGCGCAATCAGGTTCAGCTGCAGGATCTTTTCATGCAGGCGCGGCGAGGCGTTTGCGGCCAGCGCATACGGTGCGCCGCCGGCATTGTTGACCAGCACATCGAGCCGCCCGCAGCGGTTCCGGATTTCGGCGAACAGGGCGTCGATGGCGGCGGAGTCGCGCACATCGGCGGCAATGAACTCGGCGCTGCGGCCCTCCACGCCGGGCAGCTGCGCCGGCGCCTCGCGGCCGCAGACCAGCACGCGATCACCCGCGGCGAGAAAAGCCTCGCTGATGCCACGTCCCACGCCCTTGGCGCCGCCGGTCACCAGCACTACGCGCTGCTTGTCCACACCTGCTCCATAAACCTGTCTGCCTGCCTGCATCCTAGGCCATTGGCGCCACTGCGGCTTTACTGCAAAAGGATGAAGCCGCAGCAGCGCCCAGCAGCGACCATGCAAGCTGTCCTTTTGCCGGCACATCCGCGATGAGCAGCAAGCCCATACCCGAAGGCCATTACGCGCAGCTGGCGAACGGCTATCGCCTGCATTACCTGGACGAAGGCCAGGGTCCGGTGATCGTGTTCCTGCACGGCTCCGGCAATGGCGCCAGCGGCTATTCCAACTTCAAGCACAACTATCCGGCCCTGGTGCAGGCGGGCTATCGCTGCCTCGTGCTGGACATGATCGGCTTCGGCTACTCCGACAAGCCCACGGATGTGGAATACCCGCTGTCCTTCTTCGTAGAATGCCTGAAGCAGCTGCTCGACACGCTGAAGATTGCGCGCTGTACCCTGGTCGGCAATTCCCTGGGCGGCGCCGTGGCCCTGGGTTTCGCCCTGGATCATCCGGAGCAGACCGAGCGTCTGGTGCTGATGGCGCCGGGCGGGCTCAATGAGCTGCCGGAATATCTGGCCATGCCCGGCATGGCGATGATGTTCGGCCTGTTCAACAGCAGCGAGCCGGTGACCGAGGCGCGCATGAAGGACTTCTTCCGCAAGGCCTTCGTGGTCAATGGCGAATGCGTGGACGATGCCCTGGTGCATGAGCGCTTCGAGCTGATGAAGCTGCAGAACCCGCAGGTGATGAAGACGCTCAAGGTGCCGAACCTGAGCGAGCGCCTGCACGAGATCCGCGTGCCGGTGCTGGCGCTCTGGGGTCTGAATGAAAACATGATGCCGGAAAGCGGCATCCTGAAGCTGGCCAAGAACCTGCCGGACTGCCGCATGGTGCTGGTGCCGCAGTGCGGGCACTGGGTGATGATCGAGCATCGCGCGCTGTTCAATCGCACGGTGCTGGATTTCCTGCAGAACGGTTGAGCGCACATGGCCCTGCATCCGGATCGTATCCAGGCCCTGGGCGACGAGCTGTTCGCCGCGCTGCGTGAGCGGCGCACCCTGGCGCCGCTCACCGAGCGCGAAGCCGGCATCGACATCGACGATGCCTACCGCATCTCGCTGCGCCTGCTGCAGCGCCGCCAGGCGCAAGGCGAGCGCGTGATCGGCAAGAAGATCGGTGTCACCAGCAAGCCCGTGCAGGACATGCTGGGCGTGCATCAGCCGGACTTCGGCTTTCTCACCGACCGCATGCAGGTGAAGAGCGGCGCGGTGATCAGCATCGCCGGCAGCGGCCTGATCCAGCCGCGCGCCGAGGGCGAGATCGCCTTCGTGCTGAAGAAGGATCTGAAAGGTCCGGGCGTGAACGAGGATCAGGTGCTGGACGCCACCGACTACGTGCTGCCCTGCTTCGAGATCGTGGATTCGCGCATCGAGGACTGGAAGATCAAGATCCAGGACACCGTGGCCGACAACGCCTCCTGCGGCGTGTTCGTGCTGGGTGAGGACCGCGTCAAACCGCATGCCCTGGATCTGGCGGCGGTGAAGATGGACATCCACAAGAACGGCGCGCACATCGCCTCGGGTCTGGGATCGGCGGTGCAGGGTCATCCCGCCACGGCAGTGGCCTGGCTCGCCAACACGCTCGGTGCCTTCGGCATTCCGTTCCTGGCGGGCGAAATCATTCTCTCCGGTTCGCTGGCGCCGCTGCTGCCGGCGCTGCCCGGTGATCGTTTTGCCATGACGCTCGCCGGCATCGGCGAGGCGTGGATCGGCTTCGAGGCCTGAGTCATTCGCTCATGAACAAGATCAAATGCGCCATCATCGGTCCCGGCAATATCGGCACGGACCTGCTCTACAAGCTGCGCCGCTCGACGCTGCTGGAACCGGTGTGGATGGTGGGCGTGGACCCGGCTTCCGAGGGCCTGGCGCGGGCGCGCGAGTTCGGTTTGAAGACCACCGATCAAGGCGTGGACGGGTTGCTGCCGCATGTGAAAGCCGACGGCGTGCAGATCGCCTTCGATGCCACCTCGGCCTATGTGCACAAGAGCAACTCCGACAAGCTCAATGCCCTGGGCGTGATGATGATCGATCTCACGCCGGCCGCCATCGGCCCGTACTGCGTGCCGCCGGTGAATCTGAAGAAGCATGCCGGCAAGCGCGAGATGAACGTGAACATGGTGACCTGCGGCGGGCAGGCCACCATTCCCATGGTCTACGCGGTGTCGCGCGTGCAGAAGGTGCGCTATGCCGAGATCGTCGCCACCGTCGCCAGCAAATCGGTGGGACCGGGCACGCGCAAGAACATCGATGAATTCACCCGCACCACGGCCGGCGCGGTGGCCAGCGTCGGCGGCGCGGACGAGGGCAAGGCGATCATCGTGATCAATCCCGCCGAGCCGCCGCTGATCATGCGCGACACCATCCACTGCCTCACCGTGGAGCCGCCCCGGCAAGAGGAGATCGAAGCCTCGGTGCGCGAGATGCTGGGCCAGGTGCAGCAATACGTGCCCGGCTACCGGCTCAAGAACGGCCCGGTGTTCGACGGCAATCGCGTCACCACCTTCATGGAAGTCGAAGGCCTGGGCGACTTCCTGCCCAAGTACGCCGGCAATCTCGACATCATGACCGCGAGTGCCACGCGCACGGCGGAGATGTTTGCCGAAGAGATGATGAAGCGGTGATTCGTGAAGGGTGACGGTGGTGGCGGTCGCGAAGAGACCGCTTTGCGAGCCACGAATCACCCACCACCCGTCACGCAGAGAAGCTTCCCTCTCCCCCGCGCGGGGGAGAGGGAGAACAAGTCAGGAGCGAACGATGAATCTGCAAGGCATTCAGATCAAGGTGCACGACATGTCGCTGCGCGACGGCATGCATCCCAAGCGCCACCAGATCACGGTGGCGCAGATGCAGTCCATCGCCAGGGGACTGGACGAGGCCGGCGTGCCGCTGATCGAGGTCACGCATGGTGACGGCCTGGGCGGCGCTTCGGTGAACTATGGTTTTCCCGCCGCCAGCGACGAGGAATATCTGCGTGCGGTGATTCCGCTCTTGAAGCGCGCCAAGGTCTCGGCCCTGCTGCTGCCGGGCATCGGCACCGTGGATCACTTGCGCATGGCCGCCGACTGCGGCGTGAGCACCATCCGCGTCGCCACGCATTGCACCGAGGCCGATGTCTCCGAGCAGCACATCGCGCTGGGCCGCAAGATGGGCCTGGACACCGTGGGCTTTCTGATGATGGCGCACATGATCGCGCCCGAGCCGCTGGTCGAGCAGGCGCTGCTGATGGAAAGCTACGGCGCCAACTGCCTCTACGTCACCGACTCGGCCGGCTACATGCTGCCGGATGATGTCACCGCGCGTATCCGCCTGCTGCGCGAGCGCTGCAAGCCGGAGACCGAAATCGGCTTTCACGGCCACCACAATCTGGCCATGGGTGTCGCCAATTCCATCGCGGCGGTGGCGGCGGGCGCGCGGCGCATCGACTGCGCCTGCGGCGGCATGGGTGCCGGTGCCGGCAACACGCCGCTGGAAGTGTTCGTGGCGGTCTGCAATCGCATGGGCATCGACACCGGCGTGGACGTGTTCAAGGTCAGCGATGTCGCCGAGGACCTGGTCACGCCGATACTGGATTTTCCGGTGCGCATCGACCGCAATGCCCTGACCCTGGGCTATGCCGGCGTGTACTCGTCCTTCCTGCTGTTCGCCAAGCGCGCGCAGGAAAAGTACGGCATCCCGGCGCGCGAGCTGCTGCTGGAGCTGGGCCGTCGCAAGATGGTCGGCGGTCAGGAAGACATGATCGAAGACACCGCCCTGACCCTGGCGCGGGAGCGCGGCCTGCTCGCCACCCGGGCTTGATCTGCTTCGCGCATGGCCTGAAGCTTGGCAGGTCATGCGCGAGACCTCCGACATCCCGATCTTCCCCCTGAGCAACACCCTGTTTCCCGGGGGGCGGCTGGCGCTGCGCGTCTTCGAGCCGCGCTACGTGGAGATGACACGGCACTGCCTGCGCGAGGACAGCGTGTTCGGCGTGAGCCTGATTCAGGCCGGCTTCGAAGTCGGCACGCCGGCGGTGCCCTGTCTCGTCGGCTGCAGCGCGCGCATCGTCGATGCGCAGGAAACCGCACCGAATCGCTACACCCTGACCTGTGTGGGCGAGCGGCGCTTCCGCATCCTTGAACGCTGGAACAGCGACAGCGGACTGATCCGCGCGCAGCTGCAATGGCTGCCGAAACTGCGCAGCCAGGCGCTGGCGCCGCGCTATGCCGGGCTTGCCGCCATCCTGCAGCGTGTCGCGCGCGAGCTGGGCGCGCAGGCTTTCACCAGCTCGGTGCAGAGCGATGACGCCGCCTGGGTGGCGCAGCGCATGGCGGAGCTGCTGCCGGTGACGCCCGAGCAGCGGCAGCGCTGGCTGGAGATGGACGAGGTCGGCGCGATTCTGGATCAGCAGCTGGACGTGCTGGGCGGACTGCACGAGACGTTCTGATCGGCCATGAGCCGCGAGTTCATCGCCTATCTGCAGGACCAGCTCGACGGGCTCGATGGTCTTAGGGCTTGTTAACCATCCCTTTGCCCGCTGCGACGGCGGCTGTTTTGGCGCAGGGCAAGGCGGCAGACGCGCCGCTTGGTGATTCCAAGCCAGCGGCTGCCAACGCCGCGCTGCGCCAAAACCGCCCCGTCCCTTCGGGTTGCGCCAGAAATCGCGCCATGCGGCGTTGCGAAACTTGGCCTTGGCACCACCAAGGCCTGCGTTTCGCGCCTTGCCTGGCGCGATTTCTGGCAGCAACGCAGCGCGCAAAGTGATGGTTAACAGGCCCTAGCAGCCGGCGCATGTTCGGCGGCCATTGCCTGTATGCGCGCGGCACTCCCTTCGCCCTGGTGCTGAACGACACGCTGTATTTCTGTGTGGACGATCAGACCCGGCCGCGGTATCAGGCCATGGGCAGCAGCTGCTTCACCTACGAAACCGCGCGCAAGCGCGTCGCCCTTGCACGCTATTACCAGGTGCCGGGCGAGCTGATCGAAGATGCCGAGCCCCTGCTGGAACTGGCGCGCGAGGCGGTGGCGGCGGCGCGGCGCACGCCGGCCAGAGGCAAGCGCGCCAAGCCTGCGCGCACATGATAATGGCATGCACATGCTGTGATATTCTCGGCGCATGGAGAGCAAAACCGCGCGCCTGACCGTACTGGTCGATCCCGACAAGAAGAAAGCCTTCGAGACGCTCTGCGCGCAACAGGATCTCACGCCCTCGCAGGTGATCCGGCAGCTGATGCGCAACTACCTCGCCGAGCACGGCGTGGACGTCGGCGCCAAGAGCGCAAGGCGCGCCCCGCGCAAGTAAATCCGCTCAGGCGGCCGTGCTTTCCTGACAGTCCTGCAGGGCGTTGGACAGCTCGCGGTAATAGCGCACCGGCTGTGTGTCACGCCGCACGATCTCCGCCCGCACCAGCTTGGCCAGCACCCGGGCATTGGCCTCGCAGAGCAGCACGCGCACGCCGCGATGCTCAAAGGCCTGAATCACTTCTTCCAGGGTCTGGATGCCGGTGATGTCCATGAACGGTACGTGGTTCAGGCGCAGCAGCACGCAGCGCGGTTCGCTCTTCTTCTGCTGCAGCACACGCTCCAGGTTTTCCACCGCGCCGAAGAACAGCGGACCTTCGATCTCGTAAACCAGCGTGGCCGGCGGCAGCGCCGCCAGGCCGGCGTCCTCCAGCACCGTGCCCAGTTCCAGCTCGCCCAGCTGGCGCACTTCCACCGAGGACGACATGCGGCGCATGAAGTGCAGCATGGCCAGAATCACGCCGATGTTCACCGCAATCACCAGATCGGCGAACACCGTGAGCAGGAAGGTGATGAGCAGGATCGCCATGTCGGCGCGCGGCGCGGTGCGCAGCATGCGCAGGAAGCGATGCGCCTCGCTCATGTTCCAGGCCACCACGAACAGAATCGCCGACAGTGCGCAGAGCGGAATCTGTCCGGCCAGCGGCGCCAGCAACAGCAGCACCAGCACCAGGGTCAGCGCGTGCACCACGCCGGCCAGCGGGCTGTTGGCGCCGTTGCGGAAATTGGTGGCGGTGCGGGCGATGGCGCCGGTGGCGGCAAAGCCGCCGAACAGCGGTGCCAGCACATTGGCGATGCCCTGGCCGATCAGCTCCTGATTGGAGTCATGGCGCGTGCCGGCCATGTTGTCGGCCACCACCGCCGAGAGCAGGGATTCGATGGCGCCGAGCATGGCGATGGCAAAGGCCGCCGGCAGCAGATTCACCAGCTGGCCCAGGGAAAAGCCCAGCAGGCTGAAATGCGGCAGACCCTGCGGAATGCCGCCGAAGGTGCTGGCGATGGTGGCCACGCCCTCGAAGTGGAACAGCGCCTGCGCGCCGGTGGCCGCCACCATCGCCAGCAGCGGGCCGGGCACGCGCTTCAGGCCCGGCAGGCGCGGCCCGTAAATGACCAGCAGCAGGCTGGCCAGCGCCAGCAGCGTGGTGGCCGGGTGCAATTGCGGCAGCACCTGCAGCAGATGCAGCAGCTTCTCGTGGAAGTGCTCGCCGCCGACTTTCGGCAGGCCGAAGAAGTCGCGCCACTGCCCCACCCAGATGATCACGCCGATGCCGGCCGTGAAGCCGACGATCACCGGATCGGGAATGAAGCGGATCACGCCGCCGAACTTGGCGGCGCCGAGCAGAATCAGCATCACGCCGGCCATCATCGTCGCCAGCATCAGGCCTTCGACACCGTGCTTGGCGGTGATGCCGGCGAGAATCACGATGAAGGCGCCGGTGGGGCCGGCGATCTGGATGCGGCTGCCGCCGAACAGCGAGACGCAGATGCCGGCGATGACGGCGGTGTACAGGCCCTGCTCGGGCTTGACGCCGGAGGCGATGGCGAAGGCCATGGCCAGCGGCAGCGCCACCACGCCGACGATCAGGCCGGCGACGATGTTGGAGGCCCAGTGCTGACGCTGGAACAGACCGGCCCGGGCCGCTTCGACGACTGCGATCATGCTGCACTCCGCTGAACTGCCTTAGGACCTGTAGGCCCTCGCTGCGCGAGGGGCAAAGCGAGGGTGAACAGGTGTTGCATGTTAATACTATTACCATCCAAGCATAAAACCATGCACAGCCGGCGGCGGTGACCCGTGGCAAGCAGCCCCTGGCCGAGGTGCCGCCGCCGGCGTACCGCCGGCTGTCACGATACGGCAAGCGCCTGAGCCGTTCTTACCCGTTCTGCCCCGCCGTGGCGCTCCTGTAGTGTCGCCATCATGAAAAAACTGCGGGGTGCTCGCCCGCAGAACAGGAGGGGGAATGTCCATGTCTTGCCTGCGCACACTCGCGCTGCTGCTGGTGCCGGCCCTGCTCGCCGCCTGCGGCAGCAGCAAACCGGTGCCGCCGTTCGCCGCCACCATCACCCGCAGCACCTACGGCATCCCGCATATCCAGGCGCGCGACTACCCGGGCCTGGGCTATGGCTACGGCTATGCCTTTGCCGAGGACAATCTCTGCACGCTGCTGGAAGATCTGGTGACCATCCGTGGCGAGCGCGCCCGCTACTTCGGCCGCGACGGCAGCTACAGCATTCCCGCGGTGCCGGTGACGGCCAACAATGTGGACAGCGATTTCTTCTGGAAGCTGATGGCCACCGATGCGGTGGTGGCGCAGCTCAAGGCCGCCGCGCGGCCCGAGACCGCGCAGCTCACGCGCGGCTATGTCGCCGGCTTCAATCGCTATATCCGCGAACTCCGCGCGGGCGAACATCCCGGCCGCCACGCGGCCTGCGCGCAGGCCGCGTACCTGGCGCCGATTTCCGAGGACGATCTGTACCGGCGCTATTTCCGGCTTTCGATCATCGCCTCGTCCTCGGTGTTCACCAGCGAGATCGCGCAGGCGCAGCCGCCGCCGCTGTCGGGCAGCGGCAGTGCCGCGCCGGGTCTGGCCGCGAAGGCTGCGGCCCTGCAGCAGCAGCCCGGCGTGCTCGCCGCCTTCGCCAGGAGCAAGCGCCTGGGCAGCAATATGTACGGCCTGGGGCCGGAAGCGGTGCAGGGCGGCGGTAACCTGCTGCTGGGCAATCCGCACTTTCCCTGGAGCGGCACCGAGCGCCTGTACATCGTGCATCTCACCGTGCCCGGCAAGATGGACATCATGGGCGCCTCGCTCTACGGCGTGCCGCTGGTGCTGATCGGCTTCAATGATCATTTCGCCTGGAGCCACACGGTTTCCACCGCCTACCGCTTCACGCTCTACGAGCTGCCGATCAATCCGCTCGATCCCACGCAGTACTACTACGAGGGCAATACCGTCGACATGACGCCGGTGCCGCTGACGGTGCAGGTCAAGGAAAGCGACGGCAGCATCAGCAGCGAGCAGCGCACGCTCTACCGCAGCCAGTACGGGCCGATGCTGACCCTGAGCTCGGGTGGTGTGCCGGTGCTGAGCTGGGATCGCCTGCGTGGCTACAGCCTGCGCGATGCCAACGCCGAGAACGCGCGCCTGATCAACCAGTTCTTCGCCTGGAACAGCGCCGGCAGTCTCGCCGAATTCGAAGCCAGGCACGCCGAGGTGCTGGGCGTGCCCTGGGTCAACACCGTGGCTACCGGTCCCGGCGAGCATGTCTATTACGGCGACATCAGCGTGGTGCCGAACACCCCCGACGATCTGGTCGAGCGCTGCAAGGCGCCGCTGCTTTCGCCCGTCATCGCCAGCGTCGCGCCGGGCCTGCCGCTGCTGCTGGGCAATCGCAGTGACTGCCAGTGGCTCAGCGACAGCGATGCGCCCGTGCCCGGCATCTTCGGCGCCAGTCATCTGCCCACGCTCCGGCGCAATGATTATGTGGCGAACATGAACGACAGCTACTGGCTGAGCAACCCTGAGCAGCCGCTCACCGGCTATGCGCGCATCATCGGCGACGAGGATACCGAGCGCACGCTGCGCACGCGGCTGGGCATCCGCCAGATCCAGCGCCGTCTGGCCGGTGGCGATGGTTTGTCCGGCACGGGCTTCACCATGGCGCAGCTGCAGCAGATCGCGCTGGGCAGCGAGATCTACAGCGCTACGCTGGGCCTGGGCGCGGTGCGCAGCGAGCTGTGCCCCACGCCGCTGTCGGCGGACATCCAGCAGGCCTGCGCCGCGCTCGGCAACTGGGACGGCGCCGCCAGGCTGTCTTCCGTGGGCACGCCGGTGTGGATCGAGTTCTGGCAGCGGCTCGCCGGGGTGAACAATCTCTGGGTCAACGCGTATTCATCCAGCGATCCGGTCAACACACCCAACACCCTCAACACCGCCAATGTGCAGGTCCGCCAGGCCCTGGCCGACGCGCAGCAGACCCTGATCGATCACGGCATCGGTTTCGATACGCCTTTCGGGCAGGTGCAGCATTCGGGCGTGCACCAGGGCAGCGCGATTCCCATCTTCGGCAGCTTCGGCGAGATCGGCGCCTTCACCGTCGCCGACAACGATGGCCTGAGCGATCAGGGTTACGCGGTGAACTTCGGCAACAGCTACATCCAGACCGTGGGCTGGGACAACGGCCATGTGCACGCCGAAGGTTTCATCACCTACTCGGAATCCACCGATCCGGCCAGCCCGCACTACCGCGATTTCACCGAGGCCTACTCGCAGCAGCAGTGGCATCGCTTCCCCTTCACCCGTGATGAAATCCGCGCCGCGCAGATCAGCAGCCAGAACCTCAGCGAGTAGCGCCGCAGCGGCTCCGGTGCCCGCATAATGCCGGCACTGGAGCCGCCGATGACCTCATCCCCCGACACGCTGCGCGTGCTGACGCTCAATATCCAAGTGGGCCTGCAGACCGCGCATTACGGCCACTACCTGACCGGCGCCTGGCGCCATCTGCTGCCCTCGCGCGGCGTGCGTGACAATCTCGACCGCATCGCCGAGCTGGCCAGCGCCTACGATGTGGTGGCGCTGCAGGAAGCCGACGCCGGCAGCCTGCGCACCGGCCAGCTCAACCAGGTGGAATATCTGGCCCGCCGTGCGCAGATGCCGTACTGGCACGCTGCCGTGAACCGCAACTTCGGCCCGTTCGCCCAGCATTGCCTGGGCTTTCTCTCGCGCCGCCCCTTGCACCAGCTGCATCACCACGCGCTGCCGGGGCGCGTGCCGGGACGCGGCGCGCTGTGCGCGACGCTGGAACTCAGCGGCGGGCGCAGCCTGCAGCTGATCGTCACCCATCTGTCGCTGGCGCGCGTCTCCCGCGCCCGCCAGCTGGACCACATCGCCGGACTGGTCGATGCGCAGCGGCCGGCCCTGCTGCTGGGCGATCTCAACTGCGAGGCGCGCGAGCTGCTGGCGCATACGCGTCTGCGCAACGCCGGGCTCACGCCGATCAGCGGCACGCCCACCTTTCCCAGCTGGCGTCCGCGCCGGCGTCTGGATCATCTGCTGCACACCCCGCAGCTGCGCCTCCTGGACAGTCAGGTGCTGGCCTCGCCGCTGTCCGATCATCTCGCCGTCGCCGCCGAGTTTCAGATCGCGCCGTGACCCAGGCTCTGCACTGGCTGCTGCACAACGGGCAGGCGCTGCTCTTCGGCGCCTGGCTGCTGGTGGCCCTGGGCGTCGGCGGGCATGTGCTGATGACCAAGCGCAACCCGGCCGAAGCCTGGGGCTGGATCGCGGTGGGCCTGCTGTTTCCCTTCGCGGGGCCGGCGCTGTACTTCGTGTTCGGCATGAACCGCCTGCGCACCCTGGCGCGGCGCTTTGCCATGCAGCGGCGCAGCGGCGCGATCGGCACGGCGCATGAAAGCGATGTGCGCAACGCCATATCCGGAACCGCCGCATTGCCCGCCCCGCTGCTGGAGGTGGTGCGCACCGCGGACGTCATGACCCACCGCCCGCTGCTGGGCGGCAATCGCGTGCGCGAGCTGTACGACGGCGAGCAGGCCTACCCGGCGATGCTCGCCGCCATCGACGGCGCGCAGCGCAGCATCTGGCTGGCCAGCTACATCTTCGACAATGACGCGGTCGGCCGGCGCTTCGCCGACGCCCTGATCGCCGCGCAGCATCGCGGCGTCACGGTCTGCGTGCTGATCGACGATGTCGGCGAACGCTATTCGCTGCGCCGCATCAGCGGCCGCTTCAAGGGCAGCGGCGTGCAGCTGGCGCGCTTCAATCCCCTGCGCCTGCTGCCGCCGGCCCTGCATCTGAACCTGCGCAATCACCGCAAGCTGCTGATCATCGATGATCGCATCGGCTATACCGGCGGCATGAACCTCAGCGCGCGGCATCTGACCGGCGCGGGCAGCGGCCGCCACGCGGTGCGCGATCTGCATTTCGAGCTGCAAGGCCCGCTGCTGCGACAGATGGCCGAGGTGTTCGCCGAGGACTGGGCCTTCGCCACGCGCCGGCGCCTGCCGCTGCCGGAGGCGCCGCAGCCGGAGCCGACGCCGGCCATCGCGCGCGTGATCACCGACGGTCCCAACGAAGACATCGACCAGCTCGATCTGGTGCTGCAGGCCGCCATCGCCGCCGCGCAGCGCGAGATTCTGATCATGACCCCGTACTTCCTGCCCACGCCGGCGCTGATCGCCGCGCTGCAGGGCGCGGCCCTGCGCGGCGTGGACACCCGCGTGCTGCTGCCGGCGCGCAACAATCTCATCTACGTGGACTGGGCCACGCGGCACATGCTGCCCACGCTGCTGGAGCGCGGCGTGCAGGTGCGCTATCAGGGCGGCGTGTTCTGCCACAGCAAGCTGCTGCTGATCGACGGCGTCTACACCCAGATCGGCAGTGCCAACTGGGATCCGCGCAGCCTGCTGCTCAACTTCGAACTCAATGCCGAGTTTTACGACGAGAACTTCGCGGCCCGCATGACTGCGCATTTCGAAGCGGCCTGGGCGCAGGCCGCCGGAATCACCCTGGAAGCGCTGCGCACGCGGCCGCTGGCGCTGCGCATGCGCGATGCGGTGTGCTGGCTGTTTTCGCCGTATCTCTAGTGTCGTGAGTCAGAAATTCGCATGCGAATTCGCCGGTCTTTTTCGCGTCTGGCGGCGTTGCGCCTCCTCGCCATAGTCACCACTATGCCTCGTCGGCGCGCCTTGCCAGCCACGAAAAATTCTCGGCGACTTCATCAAGGAACTTCTGACTCACGACACTAGGGCAGCGCGCGCAACAGACCGTTATTCCTGGCCGAGTCTCGCGCAGCGCGGCGTTGCCCATCGTCGCCGTCGCGCCCGCTGCGCCTCCGATTCGCGCCTTGATCTGCACGAAAGGCCTGCGGCCATCACCTGAGCTTCCGTTGCACGCGCTGGACTAGAAAGCGCGCTGCAAGCCTGCGCATATTCCAACACGGCAGTTGCCAAGCGCAGCGTGCTCCCTTAGCGTGCAGCGCTCACGAAAATCCAGAACGTTGCACCGCATGCGTCTGCCCCGCATTCCCTTTCTCGACGGCTTTCTCGCCGCCATGCTGCTGGCCACCGGCACGGCCCTGGTCTATCCGCCACTGGGCGCCAGCGGTGGCTGGCTGCATCTGGAGCACGTCACCAACTTTGGCGTGGCCATCGTGTTCCTGCTCAGCGGAGCCGGCCTGTCGCGCGCCAATCTGAAGGCGGGTGCCGCCAACTGGCGTCTGCATCTGTTTGTGCAGAGCTTCACCTTCATCGTGTTTCCGCTGCTTGGCCTGCTGGCGGCGCTGGGCCTGGGCCGCTGGCTGCCGCCGGAGCTGCTGCTGGGTTTCTTCTATCTCTGCGCGCTGCCTTCGACGGTCTCGTCCTCGATCGCCATGACTTCGATGGCGCGCGGCAATGTTGCCGGCGCGATCTTCAACGCCACGCTGTCGAGCCTGATCGGCATGGTGCTCACGCCGCTGTACATCAGTCTCTGGCTGCACGCCGCCAAGCAGGGCACGCCGCTGCTGGATCAGTTCATCAAGATCGGCGAGCAGCTTCTGCTGCCGTTTCTGCTGGGCCAGCTGCTGCGGCCCTGGCTGGGCGAGTGGATCGTTCGCCACAAGCACATCACCAGCAAGGTGGATCGCGGCGTGATCTTGCTGATCGTGTTCAATTCCTTCTGCGATGCCAGCGCCGCGCAGGTGTGGACGCGCAATGGCGTGGCGCCGCTGCTGATCACCATGGCGCTGACGGGCCTGTTGCTGGCGCTGGTGCTCAAGCTCACGCATCTGGTTGCGCGGCGTTTTGCCTTCAACACGGAAGACGAGATCGCGGCAGTGTTCTGCGGCTCCAAGAAGAGTCTGGCCAGCGGCGCGCCGATGGCCGCCTTGATTTTCGCCGGCAGCGCCGGCGGCACCCTGGGCCTGATCATGTTGCCGATCATGCTCTATCACCAGCTGCAGCTGATCGTCTGCTCGGTGATCGCCAAGCGCTACGCACAACGGCCGGCGCTCGTACAACACGTTTCGTAGCTTCGTAGTTTCGTAGGGCGGGTAGCGGCGCAGCTGCGTAACCCGCCGGCTTTGCTGTTGCTTCTGGTTTGGGCTCTCGATCTGTCCTTGGTTTCGTGCGCCCTTCGGCGCCCGAGGTACTTCTCTTTGCTTGTGCAAAGAGAAGTACCCAAGAGAAAGCACACCCTACGCCTCGCATCCGTCGCCGCTGTCGCGGCGCCGGAAGCCTGCGCTGCTCGCGTGCTCGGGGCCGTTGCAGACGCGCCATCCCTGGCGCGGCTGCAACTGAGCCGAACTTCCTGTTCGGCTCTCCCACTGCGCTCGCTGCGCTGCTCGGTGCGAGGCAAAGGGGGGTAGGTCAAAAGCAAAGCACAGCGCAGCGACGCTCCGTGCTCGAAACTGCTGTTGCTGTGGCTTTTGACTTTGGGGTCCCCGTCTCTGGCGCCGGGGTGTGCTTTCTCTTGCTCACTTCTCTTTGCACAAGCAAAGAGAAGTGAGTCGTCCGCCGGAGGGCGGACGAACGAGGCAATAGATCGAGAAAAAACCTAGCAACAAACAACAAAGCCAAAGCGGCGGGTTACGGCGCTTACGCGCCTAACCAGCCCTATGATTTACGCTAGGCCAGGGCCTCGTGCTCAGGCGCCGATCTTGACCAGGATGCGGCCGGTGACGGTGCTGGCAATCAGCTCCTCGCAAACCACCGGCAGGTCCGCCAGCGAAACCTCGCGCTGCACCAGACGCTCCAGCGCACGCGGCCGCCAGTCGCTGCCGAGCTTGTTCCAGATGTCCTCGCGCCAGGCGCGCGGGCATTCCACGGAATGGATGCCCAGAATCGACACGCCGCGCAGGATGAAGGGCATCACCGTGGTGTGCAGCTCGTGGTTCTGCGCCAGACCGATGCTGCCGATGTTGCCCCAGGGCCGCACCGTGCGCGTGAGCCAGGCCAGGGTCTCGCCGCCGAGATTGTCCACGGCGCCGCCCCAGAGCGCGGTCTCCAGCGGTTTGTTGCCCATCGTCAGCGATTGGCGCGAGACGATCTCGTCGGCGCCCAGGGCGCGCAGATAGTCGTCGGCCACGCCGGCCTTGCCGGTGATCGCATGCACGGTGAAACCGGCACGCTTGAACAGATCGATGGCGATGGAGCCCACGCCGCCGGTGGGACCGGTGACGGCAATCGGACCCATCTCCGGCGCCTGATGGTTCTCCAGCATGCGGCGCAGCGCCATCGCGGCGGTGAAACCGGCGGTGCCCAGGGCCATGCATTCGCGCAGCGTCAGGCCCGCCGGCTTGCGCACCAGACTGTCGGCCGCCACGCGCGCGTATTCGGCATAACCGCCGTCGAAGACCTCGCCGATGTTGCAGCCGGTGACCAGCACCTCATCGCCGGGCTGGTAACGCGCATCCTCGCTGCGCTCGACCACGCCGGCGAAGTCGATGCCCGGCACCTTGGGATAGGACTTGAGAATGCGGCCCTTGCCGGTCACCGCCAGGGCGTCCTTGTAGTTGATGCCGCTCCACTGCACGCGCACCACGACATTGCCCGGCGACAGATCGTCCAGGCTCAGGCTTTCCAGGCGTGCTTCCAGACGGTTTTTCTCCGGCGCGTGCACGCGCAGGGCGGTAAAGCGGCTCATCTCGTCTCTCCATTGATCTTGAGCAAGGCCGCAGCGTTTCCGTCGGCGGCCAAACGGGCGACAATTGTCGCGCAGTTCCGACCTTGTGTACCGGAGAATCGCGGTCATGGCGCAGTACGAAAAGAACTCCCCGCTGGATATCGGCGATCTGCAGGCCGATCCGCTCGATCAGCTGCAAGGCTGGCTGGATGCGGCGGCGGCGATCGGCATGCAGGAACCCACCGCCATGACCCTGGCCAGCGTCGATGCGCAGGGCCGGCCTTCGGCGCGCATCGTGCTGTTCAAGGGCTTCGTCGAGGGCGGGCTGAGCTTCTACACCAATTACCAGAGCCGCAAGGGCGAAGAGCTGGCCGCCAATCCGCAGGTGGCCCTGGTGTTCTGGTGGGACAAGCTGGAGCGGCAGGTGCGCGTGGAAGGCCGTGTCAGCAAGGTCTCGCGCGAGCTGTCGGATCGTTACTTCCACTCACGCCTGCGCGGCTCGCAGATCGCCGCCGCCACTTCGCATCAGAGCCGTGTGGTGGCCTCGCGTGCCGACCTCGATCGCCGCTACGACGAAACCGCCGCGCGCATCGGCGAGAACGAGGTGCCGCTGCCGGATCATTGGGGCGGCTATCGCGTGGAGCCGGAAGCCATCGAATTCTGGCAGGGACGCGGCGCGCGCCTGCATGACCGCCTGCGCTACCGGCGCGAGGGCGATGGCTGGGTGGTGGAGCGTCTGGAACCCTGAGGCAGCGCGACGGCCACGGCCTGCGCGCGGCGCGACCTGCAGGCGGCACGACGGCGCGGGCGCAGCGCCTCGATGTCCTCCAGCAGAATCTGCACCGCCTGCGCGCGGCCGTCGCCCGGATAACGCTCGCGCGCCACGCCGCTCAAGTTGGAGCGGTACCAGTCGTAACTGCCCAGGAAGCGGTCGACATCGCTGGGCGTGAGCCGCATCAGCTCGGCGCGCTGGCCGATGCCCAGACGTTCGATCAGATGCGCGTTGAGGCGCTGCTCGAAGGCCTGCTCGGGCAGCGCCAGCAGCGGCTTGCCCAGCTCGATGGCCTCGCCGATCAGCTGATTGCCCGCCGTGCTCAGCACCGCGCGGCAGCCGGCCAGGTCGGCGACGAAGCCGGCCACGCTGGGCGCGCGGAACTCCAGGTTTTCGTCCTCACCGCGCAGGCTGGTGCCGTAGACGATCACCTTGCAGTCCAGCAGGCGCAGGGCACGATCCACCTGCGGCAGATACTGGTGATCGCCCTTGTTGAAATAGGCCAGCAGGTAATCACCTTCGCGCGGCCGCGCGCGCAGCACCTCGTCGCGCATCATCGGGCCGACGATGCGCACCTGCGGGTACGCGGGCTCGGCCTTGTAAAAGCTGGAGACCAGGATGCGTTCCGGCACGCCCATCAGCTGCCGGTAGCCCCAGGCGTCGCGCATGCCGGTGGCCCAGAGATCGGGCGGGAAATGCGGCTTGCAGTAGGCGATCACGCCGATGTGGTCGAAGCTCAGGCGCGGCAGCTTCAGCCGCTGCGCGGCGCGATGTGTCCAGGCTTCGGAATCGGAAATCACCAGCTCGATGCCGCGGCTCCTGAACTCGCGCTCCACCAGCGCCGAACCCTGGCCGCGGAACAGCAGATCGCGCATCGGCGCAAAATTGTGCGCCACGGTTTTCGGAATCGAATGCGTGCCGGCCTGGTTGTACTGATAAGCGATGCAGGGAATGCGCACCGTGGCGAAGCGCGGCGCCAGCACCTCGTAGGCGTCGCCGCCGGCAAACACCGTCACCTCGTGTTCGGCACACAGCGCCGGCAGCACCGACAGGGTGCGCATGGCATGGCCGCGCCCGTAACCCATTACGCCATAAGCGATCCGCATGGTCCTCGTCCTCTCATCTGCATTGCAGATTAGTGACGGGCGGTGATGGTCTTGTGACGCCGCGATGGCGCTGCGGTGACAGACACGCGCCGGCGGCTGTGGCTAGAATGATTCCCAGCCGCGATCTGCGGTGCTAACGCCAAACTCATGCACGCCTTGCTGGAGCCCGAACTCTGGGCCGCCTTGTTCACCCTTGCCGCGCTGGAAATCGTGCTCGGCATCGACAATGTGATTTTCCTGTCGATCATGGCCAACAAGCTGCCGGAGGCGCAGCGCGCCCGCGCCCGCAGCCTGGGCCTGATCGGCGCCTGCCTGACGCGTGTGCTGCTGCTGCTGTCCCTGGCCTGGCTGGCGCGGCTCACCCAGCCGCTGTTCCATGTCGGCGACTGGCCGGTGTCCGGCCGCGATCTGATTCTGCTCGGCGGCGGCCTGTTCCTGCTGGCCAAGAGCGCCCTGGAAATCCACAGTTCCGTGGAAGGCCATCACGAGGGCGAGGCCAGCGCCGCCGCCAAGGTGGCGGGCGCCAGCTTCGCCATGGTGATCGTGCAGATCATGATTCTGGACATCGTGTTCTCGCTGGACTCGGTGATCACCGCCGTGGGCATGACCGACCGCCTGGGCGTGATGATCGCCGCCATCGTCATCGCCATCGGCGTGATGATGTTCTTCGCCGGCCCCATCGGCGCCTTCGTCGAACGCCATCCCACCATCAAGATCCTGGCCCTGTCCTTCCTGGTGCTGATCGGTATGGCGCTGGTGGGCGAAGGCATGCACTTCCACGTGCCCAAGGGCTACATCTACTTTGCGATGGCGTTTTCCACCCTGGTGGAGATCATCAACATCCGCATGCGCGCGAAGCTGCCGCCGGCGGGCTGATTCACGCCGGCGCCAAGGGCTGCAGGCGGCCATCCTGCAGCAGCAGCTGGCGCGTGCACAGCTGTTCCAGAAAGGCATGATCGTGGTCCACCACGATCATTGCCTGCGGCAGCGCGCGCAGCACATCCAGCACCCGTTGACGCGCCTGCGCATCGAGGCCGCTGACCGGCTCGTCGAGCAGCAGCACTTGCGGCTGCATGGCGAGAATACCGGCCAGCGCCACCAGGCGCTTTTCGCCTCCCGACAGCTGGTGAATCGGGCGCTGCGCCAAGGGCAGAATCCGCAGCTGCGCCAGACTGTGCTCCACCTGCGCGCGCACCTGCGCCGCCGGCAGGCCCTGATTCAAGGGACCGAAGGCCACGTCCTCCTGTACCGTCGGACAGAACAGCTGATCGTCGCTGTCCTGAAACAGCAGCCCGATCACGCCGCGCAGCGCCTCGAAGTCTGCTTCGCTGCGGCAGAGTCTGCCGGTGATTTCGATGGCGCCACCCTGAAGCGGATGCAGGCCCATCAGCGCCTGCAGCAGCGTGGACTTGCCGCTGCCATTGGCGCCGCGCAGGCCCAGGCGCTCGCCGGGCAGCAGTTCCAGATCGAGATGCTGCAACAGCGAGCGCACGGCATTGCGGCGCAGGCTCAGTCGCGAAACCTGCAACACCGCTTGCGGCGCTGGCGGCCTCAGGTTCAGCTGCAGGTTCATGGCAACAGGCTCAGCAGCGACAGCACCAGCGCAAAGCCGGCGGCGAAATCCAGATCATGCGGCGCCGTCTGGAAGTGCAGCAACACCGGAAAGCGTCCGCGCCAGCCCCGGCAATGCATCGCCTGCTCGATGCGCAGTGCGCGGTCAGCGGCGTGCGCGATCAGGCAGCCCACCAGCATCGCCATGCTGCGCATCGTATGCAGGTCGCTGCGCAGGCGAAAGCCGCGCGCGCGCATCGCCAGCCCGAGGCGCTGCTGCGAGGCGTGCAGCACGTCGATATAGCGCAGCGCAAACATCAGGATACGCACCAGCTTTTCCGGCACGCGCAGCGCCAGCAGCGCGTGCGCCAGCGTGACCGGCTCGATGCTGGACAGCAGCCCCAGCATCAGCAACATCAGCAGATTGCCGCTCAGGGCGATGTGCGTGGCCTGCAGCAGGCCCTCGCCGCTGGCGCGCAGGCCCAGTCCCTGCCATAGCGCAGTGCCCGGGGTACTGAACGGCAAGGTCAGCACCGCCAGCAGCATGAAGGCATTGAGTGACAACAGCCGCCGCCGCAGCGCCTGCGGTCTCAAGCCCGCAGCCCAGGCCAGCACAAGGGCCATGGCGCAAGCCAGCAGCAGCGCCAGCGTGCCTGCGATCAGTACCGCCCAAAGGCTGGCGGCCAGCACGCAGAGCAGGCGCGTACGTGGATCGAGCCGCCGCAACCAGGCGCCGCCGCCCTCGGCGTCGGCCAGTGCGCTGACCAGCAGCGGCCGGTTCATGGCAGCAACTCCGGACGCACGCGCTGCAAGGCGGAGACGATCACAGCGGTGACCAGCGCCTCGACCAGCATCACCGGCAGATGTGCCAGCAGCACCAGACCCATCAGGGGCAGGTAACGATGTCCACCGCTCAGCCACAGCGCGCTGACCATCAGGATCACGCCCAGCGCCACGGCGCCAGCGCCGGCTGCAGCAGCCAGCCAGCGACTGACCCCGGGCGCACCGTGTCGCGCAGCGAGCCGGTACAAGGCGCCGCAGATCACCGCGGGCGTAGCCATCACCAGGGTATTCACTCCCAGGGCACTGAGGCCGCCGAAGCCGAACAGCAGGGCCTGCAGCAGCAGTGCCACCGCCAGCACCGGAAACGCGCCCCAGCCCAGCAGGATGCCGCATAGACCGTTGAGCACCAGGTGTACCGAGCTGATCCCCACCGGCAGATGAATCAGCGAAGCCAGAAAAAACATCGCGCAGAGCAGGCCGGCGAACGGCACGCGCGATTCCGGAACCTGGCGCAGACCCAGGCCGACGCCGGCGGCGGCCAGGGCGCCGCCAGCGAGTAGAACCGGCGCGCTCAGCACACCTTCGGCGATGTGCATCAGCGCCGCTCCGTCGCGCGCGGCCGGCGCGCGAGCCAGAACGCCACAGCTCCGAACAGGCCGGCGATGAAACCGAGGCCGCCGACGATGTCGGCCAGGGCGGTGCGCTGCTGCAGACGGGCGATGTCCTCGCGCAGCGGTGCCAGCTCCGCCCGTAGCGCGGTGGCCAGTGCGGAATCCGGCGGTGCATAGGAAAGCTGCAACTCGGCGCGATGCCCCTCCTCGCCCTCCACCACGATGCGATAGCGTCCGGCGCGCGTCAGCGGCAGCAGGAAGCGGCCGTCGCTGTCGGTGCGGACGCGCGCCACCTGCTGGGCCGCCTGATCGTAGGCATAGACCAGTTCGCTGCGCGCCGGACTGCCGTCACTGTAGTGCGCCAGGCCGCTGACGCCTTCGCCCGTCGCCTCGGCGTTCAGCCGCAGTGCGTGCGCCTGCGCGGCACTTGCGAAGGCCAGACTCAGCAGCAGCGCGACGCCGCGTTTCAAGGCAGCAGGAAATGCAGGTTGGCGCTCAGGCTCCATTCGTCCGCCTCCGCGCCCTTGTACGGCAGCTTGTGGCTGACATCCAGCGCGACCTCGCCGCCGGCGGGCAGGATCAGCTCGGCCCTGCCTTTGGCATCAGTCCCTGCCGGCGGCACTTCATCGTGGCCTTCGAGGCTGAGCTTGGCCTCGGCCAGCGGCCGACCTTCGAACAGCACCAGCACCGGCAGCCTGCCGCCGGCCTTGGGCGCCGTCGTCGCCAGCGGCACGATCTCCAGGCGCTGGCCTACCGGCTTGCTGCTTGCCGCTGACCAGCTGAGCACGGTCTTGCCGAACTTGAGCGAGCGCGAGCTTTCCAGCGCGCCCTGCACCTGGGTTTTCGGCAGATTCTGATAGCCCGCCTCGGTCTTGCTCCAGAAGCCGTTGTCGAAATCGACGATGAACATCGCGGCGCCGGCGGCGCTGACTGCCGGCGTGGCCGCGCTGCGGTCCAGCCGCGCGTCGAGCTTGCGGCCCGCAGCGTCATAGGCGAGCACCTGCTGAATCTTCGCGGCATCGTAGCTTTCCGTGCTCTTGCCGTGGCCGTAGAGAATCGCATGCGTCGTGCCGCCCGGTGCGACCCAGGCGTCGTGCGCCTGCGCGATGTTGCCGATCAGCAGCAAAGCGGCGAGTAAAGACAAGCTGTGCGTGTAGTTCATGAGCTGAATCTCCTTCAATTCTGGAAAGGCCATTACCACTGCAGCTGCAGGCCGGCGATCGCTTGCAGGCGCGGGCGCGGGGAAGTGCCGATGGCACCGCCGCCGAAATCGAACTGCACTTCGTTGAGCGGCTTGTCGTAATGCACCAGGGACAGGAACACATTGCTGCCCTGCCATTCATTGCGGCTGTAGGCCAGGCGCGCCGTGGTGCGGTTGTAGCTGCCGCTGCGCAAGGTGTTGTCGGTGGTCAGTGGCTGCGAGCCGGTGAGCGTGTCGGCCAGCGAAACATCGACGTGATGTGCGCCGATGATCAATACCGCTTCCAGACCCAGCGTCGCGGTGTACTCCGGTACATTGGGGATCTGATCCGCAGCCGGCGTGACCGGATTCTCGACGCGGGCATGCACCCGGCTGTAGTTGCCGAACAGACGCAGGGCCTTGCTCAGGTTCAGCGCCGCTTCCAGGTCGAAACCGCGGCGCCCGGTCTTCTTGAAACTCTGATAGACGCCGACGGCGTTGACGTCCGCTTCCCTGCTCTGCTTGGTGTCCCAGTAGGACAGGCGCCAGCTCAGCGAACCATCCACGGCATTGCCCTGCAGGCCCGCCTCGTAGCTGAGCAGCGGTGAGATCTTCAGGTCCGGCAGGCTGTTGCTGCCGCTCAGATTGCTGTAGTAGTCGGAGAAGGGGTAAGGGCTCTTGAGGCCGCGCGCGGCATTGGCGTACAGCTCCGCATACTGGCTGCTGTCGCTGCTCAGCAGGCTATAGGCGGCACCAAGCTTGGGACTGAACTGCGAGACGCTGGTCGAAAAATCCGCGACGCCAGCTGCGGCTGCGGCCGTGTAGGTGTCGTCCTGCGGATGCAGGTTTACCTTGAAGTCGAGCCGGTCATAGCGCAGCCCGGCGGTGAGCTTGAGCCTTTGCAGCGCCTGCAGCTGATACTGCGCGTAAAGCGCCTCGGTATCGACGTTGACCTGACGATCGACCTGCACGGTGTCGCCGCTGCCGCTGAGCGGATTGCGCGCCGCGTCGGTGGTGAAATGCTGTCCCTTGACGCGCTCACCGTCGTATTGCGCGCCGAGCGCCAGTTGCGCAGGCAGCTTGCCCAGGTCCAGCTGCAGGGTCTTGCGCAGATCGAAGCCGAACTGGTTTAGGCGATCATTCTCGCCGCCGAGATTGACGCTGGAGTTCACCGGCGTTGACAGATTGAAGTTGGTGTAGCGGTAGCGGCTGTCCTTGTTGAAGTAAGCCACGGCCATCCAGCCGCCGCTCCAGCCGGGCTGTGTGCCCTGCGAGTCATCCGAACGATAGTTGAAGACTAGGTTGTGCTGATCCTTCTTGTCGCCGATGCCTTTGGACAGCGCGTCCTTCTCGCTGATTGCGCCGCTGCGGACTTTCGCCAGGTCCAGATAACCGGGTGCCTCGGCCTCGCCTTGGTAAGACTGCACGCGCAGGGCCGCGTAGCCATCCCAGAGCGCAAACAGGTAGCGTCCGAACAGATTCAGGCGCGAGATCTCGCTTTCCTTGGTATAGCTGTCGCCCTTGGTGCCGTCAGCCGCCAGCAGCAGATTGCCGTCACCGATCTGCCTGCCCAGAACCGAGACCGCGCGGGTCTGGCCGAAGTTGTCCACGCTCAGCTTGAACAGCGGCTTGGCGGCGGTGTCGGTATACAACTGCACCGATCCGGCGATGGCGTGATTGCCGACGAAGGCCGTGAAAGGGCCGCGCACGACTTCCACACGGCTGAGCAGCTCGGGGATCAGCTGCGCCAGATCGGCGTAGCCATTGGTGTGCTGCGAGGCGGTGACGTTGAGCGGCATGCCGTCGAGAAAGAAGGCGAAGTCGCGACCGTGCCCACTGCTGAAGCCACGCGCCTTGATTTCGTAGGCGACCAGGCCCTGGCCGTACTGCATGAGGCTGATGCCGCCGATGCCACGGAAAATGTCGCCGTAGCTGGTGATGGTCTTGCGGTCGAGGTCCGCCTTACTGATGACCGTGACCGAAGCAGGCGCCGCCGCGATGTCATCGCTGATGGTGGTGCCGGCGGGCCGGTTCAGCGGCGCGATGACTTTGACCTCCGGCAAGGGCTCCTCGTCCGGCTGCGCAGCGGCTGAGAAGGGCACGGCGGTTGCGCCGCTGCCGAGCAGGCAGGCCAGCATCATCGGGGTTTGCAGTGGACGGACAACTGATCGGGCCACCGGCGCCGCGCTGCGCCGCCATGTTTGAAGCATGAACATCGGGACTCCCCTTTTGCTTTGAGGGCCGGCCGGTCGCCGGCATTTGTATGAGTAATTACAGAAACGTCATACAAAATTGATGCCGCGTCTCCAAGCCTTTGAAAGTGCGAAAGGTGGGCTTCGCCGTTGCGCAGGAAAGTGGTATCAGGCTTGCCGCTTCGGGAAGCTGACCGGCAAATTGCTTATCGGGCCGATGGAGAAAGTCGCACGATGTCGTGGTGTGCAGGCCGCGCCGGTACAATGGCGCATGCTTGATCTGCCGTCTGAACTCATCCCCCTCGTCGCCGCACTCAATCCCGCCCAGCGCGAGGCGGTGACCGCGCCGCCCGAGCACCGCCTGGTGCTCGCCGGCGCGGGTTCGGGCAAGACCCGCGTGCTCACCCACCGCGTGGCCTGGCTGATTGCCGCCGAGCAGGTCTCGCCGATGTCGATCCTGGCCGTCACCTTCACCAACAAGGCGGCGGCCGAGATGCGCGGGCGCATCGAGCAGCTCATCAACGTGCCGATCCGTGCCATGTGGGTCGGCACCTTCCACGGCATCGCGCATCGCATGCTGCGCCTGCACTGGAAGGAAAGCGGCCTGCCGCAGAACTTCCAGATTCTCGATGCCGACGATCAGGTGCGCCTGGTCAAGCGCATCCTGAAGAATCTCGATCTGCCCGACGACCAGTGGCCGCCCAAGACCGTCACCGGCTGGATCAATGCGCAGAAGGAAGAAGCGCGCCGCCCACAGCATCTGCGCGACGATGGCGACTTCACCCAGCGCCAGTTCGCGCGCATCTACACCGCCTACCAGGCGCATTGCGACAAGCAGGGCATCGTCGATTTCGCGGAGCTCCTGCTGCGCGCCTACGAGCTGACGCGCGATGTGCCGCAGATCCAGGAACACTACCGTCGCCGCTTCCGGCACGTGCTGGTGGATGAATTCCAGGACACCAACAAGCTGCAGTACGAATGGCTGCGCGTGCTCTGCGGCACGCAGGGCGTGATGTTTGCGGTCGGTGATGACGATCAGTCGGTGTACTCCTGGCGAGGCGCGCGCGTGGACAACATGCTCAAGCTCTCGCGGGATTTTCCCGGCTGCGAAATCATCCGTCTGGAGCAGAACTACCGCTCCACGGCGACGATTCTCAACGCCGCCAACGCGCTGATCGCCAAGAACCTCGGCCGGCTCGGCAAGGAGCTGTGGACCGAGGGCAGCGAGGGCGAGCCGATCCAGCTCTACGCCGCCTTCAACGAATACGACGAGGCGGAGTTCGTGGTCGGGCGCATCCAGCAGCATCTGGAAGGCCGCTGCGCCCACCGCGATATCGCGGTGCTGTATCGCATGGGCGCGCAGTCGCGCGTGCTGGAAGAAATGCTGATCCGCGCGCGCATCCCGTATCGCATCTACGGCGGCCTGCGCTTCTTCGAGCGCCAGGAAATCAAGGACGCGCTGGCCTATCTGCGCCTGCTGCACAACCGCCATGACGATGTCAGCTTCGAGCGCGCGGTGAACACGCCGGCGCGCGGCATCGGCGCCACCACGGTGGAAAAGCTGCGCCAGCTGGCGCGCGAGTCCGGGGCCTCGCTGTGGAATGCCGCCAGCCAGGGCGCGGCGGCGCTGGGGCGGTCCGCGGCCAATCTGCAGCAGTTCCTGGGCATGATCGAATCGCTGGCGGCCGAGACCAAGACCTTGTCGCTCTCCAGGGCCGCCGAGCGCGTCATCGAGCGCTCCGGCTTGCGGGAACACTATCGCAAAGAAAAGGGCGAACAGGCCGAGGCGCGTCTGGAAAACCTGGACGAGCTGATCAGCGCCGCCCGCAGCTTCGAGCCGCGCGAGGCCAGCGCCGCCGAGGAGCAGCCGGAAGTCGATCCGCTCACCGCCTTTCTCACCCACGCCGCCCTGGAGGCAGGCGAGGAGCAGGCCGGGCCGGGCCAGGACTGCGTGCAGCTGATGACCCTGCATGCGGCCAAGGGTCTGGAGTTTCCGGTGGTGTTCATGGTGGGCATGGAGAACGGCCTGTTCCCGAGCGCACGCTCCACCGAGGAAGGCAATCTCGAAGAAGAGCGCCGGCTCTGCTACGTGGGCATCACCCGCGCGCGCCGCCAGCTGTACATGAGCTATGCCGAGATGCGCCGCCTGCACGGCGTCGAGCAGATCAACATGCCCTCGATGTTCCTCAAGGAGATTCCCGCCGAGTGCATCGTCGAGACGCGGCCGCGCGCCCAGATCCTGCGCCCGGCCTATGCGCCGCGCAGCGGCGGCTTTGGTGGCGGCGGCTACGAAACGCAGGAGCGCGGCGCCCGCTACGGCGCGCGCGAGCCGGCGCCGCTGACGCGACCGCAGATCACGCCGCGCATGATGGGCAATAGCGCCGGGCCCGCCGGCTTCCGCCTGGGCCAGGAAGTGCGCCACGAAAAATTCGGCCTCGGCACCATCCTGTCCTTCGATGGTGATGGTGACCGCACGCGCGTGGAAGTGCGCTTCAAGAACGCCGGCAGCAAGTGGCTGATGCTGAGTTTTGCCAATCTGCAGCCGGCCTGAGCCGCGATGAACACCACGATCCTGCTGCTCATCCTGTTCGTGGTCGCGGTGCTGATCGGACCGTTCGCAACGCTGCGCGCGGTGGCTTACTTCCGGCAGCGACGGCTGCCGCCCTCGGTGAAACCGCAGCCGTATCGCGACGAGGACGAGGATTCGTGAGCGCCTGGTGGCGGCGCTGGTTCGGCGGCGGCGAACCATCCCCGCTGCCGGAACGCTGGACCGGGCAGCTGCGCCAGATTCCGCACAGCGCCTATGTGCCGCCCGCGCTGTGGCCGCGTTACGAAGCGCGCGTCGGGACGTTCTTGCGGCAGAAGCGCTTCATCGCCTGTGGCGGCTTGCAGCTGGAGGATTCGCAGCGCCTGGCGGTGGCGGCGCTGGCCTGTCTGCTGATCTTGCGCGAGCCGGACGGCGTCTATCCGCCGCTGCGCCGCGTGCTGCTCTACCCCGATGCCTTCCTGGTGCCGCAGACCGAGCCGGATGAATTGGGCCTGGTGGACGATGCGCCGCAGGCGCGCATCGGCGAGTCCTGGCAGCGTGATCGCGTGATTCTGTCCTGGGCCGATGTCGAAGCCGCGCTGGCCGGTGATGCCACGAACGTCGTGGCGCATGAGTTTGCGCATCAGCTCGATGATGAGACGCCCGAACTCTCCGGTGCGCCGGCCTTGCCCGAATATGCGCGCTGGGCGGAAGTGATGCAGCGCGAATACCAGCGTCTGCGCCGTCACCGCCGCCCGCCGGTGCTCGACCCTTATGGCGCCGAGAGTCCCGAGGAATTTTTCGGCGTGGTCTGCGAGGCGTTTTTCCAGCAGCCGCAGGCCTTGCTGCGCCACCACCACGAACTTTATGAACTGCTGCGCGATTACTTCCTGCTCGACCCCGCGAGCCGGCTGCTCTGGCCGGACGCCGCGTGATAACGTTGGCGCACGCTGCAGACCAATACACCAAGGAATTTAAAGGGAAGCCATGAATCTGAGCCGCATCATCGCCATCGTCCTGATCGTGCTGGGCACCACCGGCCTGATCTATCGCCAGTTCTCCTACACCAAGGAAACGCACGAGGGCCAGTTCGGCGCGCTGCAGTTTTCGGTGAAGGAAAAGGAATCGGTGGAGATTCCGGTCTGGCTCAGCGCGGCGCTGATCGCGGTGGGCGCCGGTCTGCTGGTGCTGGGTCGCAAGCCGGCCTGAGCGCAGGACGCGGGCAGAGAAGGGCGCCCTCGCGGCGCCCTTCTTACATTCAATTCAGCTTGAGCAGCTGCGCCTGGATGCCATTGGCTTCCAGCCGCGTCATGGTGGTCTGGATGCGCGGCCAGTTGCGATCCGGGCCGATGCGCACGCGGTAGAAGGTGTCGCCGCCGTCCACCGTCACGGTTTCGATGCGCGACTCCACGCCCAGCAGCGCCAGACTGGCTTTTTGCTTGTCGGCCTCATCCTTGGAGCGGAAGGCCGCCACCTGAATCACATAGGCCGAGCCGGTATTGCCGCTGTCCGGCGGATGATCGGAGCGCACAGCATCCGAAGGCAGCGCCACTTCCTGATGCTTGAGGGCATCGTAGAAAGTGAAGCGTTCCTTTTCCTTCGGTGGCAGGGCGAGAGCGCCGGGCTTGCCGGGCCTGGGCTTCTCCGCCGGCGGGGTCGGCAGCGCGGGCTTGCTGTCACCGCCGGCACTGGCCACGGTGCTGAGCAGCGGTGCTTCGGTGGGGCGCCGGATGTAGACGAAGGCCGCCACCGCCAGGCCCAGCGACAAACCCAGAATCATCCAGATCCAGCCGGGCAGACCGCCGCCGGCTTTCTTGCTGCGCGTCTGGCGACGGGCGCCGCCTTGTTGTGCGTAATCGCGTGGCATCGGTGGGTGTGAGCGTCGAAGGCGCAGCAGTCTGGCATGAAAGCCGGCGGCTTTCCTTGGCCGCGCTTACATCTTCTCCGGCGCGGACACGCCCAGAATCGCCAGGCCATTGCGCAGCACCTGGCGCGTCGCCGCCACCAGGGCCAGACGCGCGTTCTGCAGCTCGGCATCGTCGTCGAGCAGGAAGCGGTGCTGGTTGTAGTAGCTGTGCAGGGCTTCGGCCAGATCCTTGAGGAAGAACACCACGGTGTGCGGGGTGTAGGCGCCGGCGGCCTTGCGCAGCATTTCCGGATAGCGCTGCAGCAGGGTCAGCAGCGCCTTCTCGTGTTCATTGTCCAGACGATGCAGCGCGGCCTTGCCGGCCTGCGCGTCCCAGTGCCCGCCCTTCTCCTGCAGCTGCTCGAACACGCGGCAGATGCGCGCATGCGCGTACTGCACGTAGTACACCGGGTTGTCATTGCTCTGCGAACGCGCGAGATCGATGTCGAACTCCAGATGCTGATCGTGCGAGCGCGTGAGATAGAAAAAGCGCGTGGCATCGGTGCCGGCTTCGTCGATCAGGTCCTGCAGGGTCACGAAGTTGCCGCTGCGCTTGCCCATGCGTCCAGACGACAGCGTCACGAACTGGATCAGCTGCACATTGAAGGCATCCGGCTTGCCGGTCAGTGCGTCGAGCGCGGCACGCACGCGGGCGATGTAGCCGTGATGGTCGGCGCCCCAGACGTCGATGAGCATCGGCCAGCCACGGTCGAGCTTGTCGACGTGATAGGCAAGGTCATTGCAGTAATAGGTAGCGGCGCCGTCGGCCTTGATCAGCACGCGGTCCTTCTCGTCACCGAACTGCTCGGTGCGCATCCACAGCGCGCCGTCCTTCTCATAGGTGAGGCCCTTGTCGGCCAGACGCTGCAGGGCCTTGGCGACGAAGCCGGACGACACCAGCGCCGCTTCCGAGGACCACTGATCGAAGCTGACGTTGAAGTCGGCGAGCGTCTTCCGGATGGCGGCGAGCTGATCGTCCAGCGCCGCGCGCTGGATCAGCCGATAGCCTTCGCCCAGCAGCGACTTGGCGCGCTCGATCAGCGCATCGAGATAACGTTCCTGCTGTGCTTTTGCCGCATCTTTCTGCGCCTCGCTGGCGTCTTCCGGCGCGACGGCGTCCTCGGGCAGACCGGCCAGCACTTCGGCAGCGGACTTGTGAAAGGCCGCGCCATGCTGCTCGCGCAGCTTGCTCGCAGTGTGCTTGATGTAGTCGGCGGGATAACCGCGCCGCGCCACGGCCACGGCCTCGCCACCGGCCTGCAGATAACGCAGCCACACGCTCACCGCCAGCACGTCCACCTGCCGGCCGGCGTCATTGATGTAGTACTCGCGCCACACCGTCCAGCCGGTGGCAGCGAGCAGCTTGGCCAGCGAATCGCCGTAAGCAGCGCCGCGACCATGACCCACGTGCATGGGGCCGGTGGGATTGGCGGAGACGAATTCCACCATCACCCGGCCCTTGGCTCCGGAATCATCGCGGCCGTAAGCCGCGCCGGCGTCCAGCACCTGCGTGACCACGTCCTGGAACGCGGCCTGATTGAGGAAGAAGTTGATGAAGCCGGGACCGGCGATGTCCACCTTGGCCACATTCGCCGAAGCCGGCAGCGCCTTCACCAGGGCCTCGGCCACCGCACGCGGGTTCTGCCCCAGGGGCTTGGCCAGCTGCAGGGCGATGTTGGTCTGGAAGTCGCCGAACTTCTTGTCCTTGGTCGCGTCCAGGCCCACCGCCGGACGCGCAAGCTCGCGGCCGACCAGAAGCTGATCGAGGGCGGTATTGAGCAGGTCCTGCAGATGCGTCTTCATCGTCGAAAAAGGGGTCGTGATGCGGCAAAGGCGCGGATTGTAGCCGGCAGCGGCGGCCAGCGTCGTGTTCGCGCCGGTGATGCGTTATGCTGCGCGCCGTTTTGGGGAGTAGCCGCCCGGCATCGAGCCGGAGGGCGCGTCAACACACTTGATCACCCGATCATGGCGCGTCCGGCCGATTCATCAGAATCGGTACTGGTGAGACCAGGACTCGCGCAGCGCCTTGCCGGGCGCCTCTGCGCCTGTCCGGTTTCATCTGCGCCCGGCTCGTGGAGAATTCGATGGAAGCTTTTCTGGTCTCCGCCGGCGCGGTGCTGCTCGGCGAAATCGGCGACAAGACCCAGCTGCTGGCGCTGTTGCTGGCGGCGCGTTTCCGCCGCCCGGCACCGCTGATCGCGGGCATCCTGGTCGCCACCGTTTTCAATCATGCGCTCGCCGCCTTCGTCGGTGGCTGGCTGCGCGCCATCCTCCCGGAGCATCTGCTGCCCTGGCTCGTCGGCGGCTCCTTCATCGCCGTGGGCCTGTGGGCGCTCAAGCCCGACAGCGTCGAGGATGATGAGGCGCAGCGTGCCGGGCAGAGCGCGTTCTGGGTCACCGCCGTGAGCTTCTTCATCGCCGAGATCGGCGACAAGACCCAGCTCGCCACCACCGTGCTGGCGGCGCGCTTCGGCGAGCTGGTGCCCGTCGTCAGCGGCACCACCCTGGGCATGCTGCTGGCCGATGTGCCGGTGATCTTCCTGGGCGCGGCCCTGGCGCAGCGCCTGCCGCTCAAGCCGATCCGCTTTGCGGCGGCGGCGCTGTTCATTGTGCTGGGCATCACCACGATCCTGCTGCGCGGTCTGATCGGCCCGACGAGCTAGCAGGCGGCGCGGCCGCTCTGCCGATAAGCTGGCGTGCGTCCGCACGAGGCGCCATGAGCCAACCACCGCATAGGGAGTGACGATGAACAAGACGCAGAAACTGCAGGTTCTGGCGGCTTCGATGCTGCTGCTTGCGCCCCTGCTGGCGCCGGCGCAGGAGACGGACGGCACGGCGGCGCCCGCCCCCGCACCCGTCAGCGGTCCGGCGCCTTACGGCGGCATCGGCATCAATCTCGGCAGCACCGGTCTGGGCATCGACTACCGCTACGGCTTCAACCGCTTCCTGGCGCTGCGCGGTGGTTATCAGTTCGGCAGTTACAGCCACGACTGGGATCAGGACGGCAACACCTATACCGGCAAGCTCAAGGCCAATGCCGCCAAGCTCATGCTGGATGTGATGCCCTTCGGCGGCGGCTTTCGCCTGAGCGCGGGCCTCTACACCAAGGTGCCGGAATTCACGCTCAAGGCGCGCGGCCTGCAGCAGTACGACTACAATGACACGCCCTACAACGGCGATCTGAAAGTGGACGGCGGCATCGATCTGGGCAAGGCCGCACCGTATCTGGGTCTGGGCTGGGGCGGCACGCCCAACGGGCGCGGCTTCGGCGTGGGCTTCGACATGGGCGTGCTGATCGGCAAGAGCCCGGACGTCAGGCTCAGCGCCACGGGTCGTGCCTGCGATGCCAGCGTCGATTCCGCCTGTGATCCCAATGGCGTCTCGGGCTTCGATGTCAGCAGCAGCGATCCGCGCGCTTTGGTATTCCAGCAGGATCTCAAGGACGAAATCGCCAGGATCGAGGATGACGCCAAGAGCTTCCGCTTCTGGCCGGTGCTCAATCTGGCCCTGGTCTACCGCTTCTAAAAGAGATCGGCCGGGTCCACGTCCACCGACCAGCGCAGCCGGCGCGCCCCGGGCAGCTCGGCGATCTGCGGCACCGCGGCGGCCAGCGCGCGGTGCAGCTCGCTGCGCTGCGCGGCCTGCAGCAGCAGCTGCGCGCGCCAGTAGCCGGCGCGGCGTTCCATGCCGGAAGGGATGGGTTCCATCACCTGCACGCCGGCAAAGCCCAGGCAGTGCTCGCGCGCCTGCGTGAGGAAACGCAGCGGCGTCTGCGCGTCCTGCGCCTCGGCGCGCAGCAGGGCCAGATGCGAGTACGGCGGCAGGCAGGCGGCCTGCCGTTCGAGCAGCAGCTCATCGCTCAGCGCGTGATAGCCCTTGTCGATCAGGGTGCGCAGCAGCGGATGCTCGGGTTCATGCGTCTGCAGCCAGACCTCGCCGGCCTGCCCGCTGCGCCCGGCGCGCCCGGCCACCTGCGTGAGCATCTGGCCCATGCGCTCGATGGCGCGAAAGTCGGCGCCGTATAAAGCCTGATCGGCAGAGACGATGCCCACCAGCGAGAGACTGGGAAAGTCGTGGCCCTTGGCCAGGATCTGCGTGCCGACCAGGATGTCGATGCGGCGCGCGCGGATGTCGGCGAGCAGCGCATCCAGCTCGCTGCGCTGGCTCAGGCGATCCGAATCCAGGCGCTCGACGCGATGACGCGGATAGCGGTTGGCCAGGGCCTGCTCGATGCGCTCGGTGCCCTGGCCGACGCTGATCAGCTCGCTGCCGCCGCAGGAAGGACATTCGCGCGGCAGGCTCTGCTGCCAGCCGCAGTGATGACAGATCAGCCGCCCGCGCGTGCGATGCACGGTGAGCTGCGCATCGCAATGCGTGCAGGGCGCGCGCCAGCCGCAGGCATGACAGAGCAGCAGCGGCGCATAGCCGCGCCGGTTGATGAACAGCAGGGCCTGCTCGCCTTTCTCCAGGCAGCGGTCGATGGCCAGCAGCAGCGGCTCGGACAAACCGTGCTGCAGCTGCTGGCCGCGCACATCCAGCACGCGGATCTGCGGCGGCGCCTGGGTCTGCACGCGGCGCGTCAGGCGGATGTGGCGGTAACGTCCGGCGCGGGCGTTGTGCAGGCTCTCCAGCGCCGGCGTGGCGCTGCCCAGAATCACCGGCAGCTGCGCACGCTGCGCGCGCACCACCGCCAGATCGCGCGCCGAATAGCGAAAGCCGTCCTGCTGCTTGAACGAGGTGTCGTGCTCCTCGTCGACCACGATCAGCCCCAGGCGCGCGAAAGGCACGAACACCGCCGAGCGCGTCCCCACCACCACGGCCACACTGCCGGCGCGCGCGGCGAGCCAGGTCTTCTCGCGTTCGCGGGCCGAGAGACCCGAGTGAAAGCTGGCCACGCCCTCGCCGAAGCGCTGCGCGAGCTGGGTCTGCAGCTGCGGCGTCAAGCCAATCTCCGGCACCAGCAGCAGCGCCTGCCGGCCCGCGGCCAGCGCCTGCGCGATGCGGCGCAGATACAGCTCGGTCTTGCCGCTGCCGGTGACGCCATCGAGCAGGCTGACATGGAAGTGCTCGCCGTTTTCCTGGAGCGCCGCCAGGGCCTGGCTCTGCTCCTCGGTGAGTTCGGGCAGCGGCAGCGGCGCCAGATACGGCGCCGGTGCGGCCGGCGCCAGCTCGCAGCGCGCCCAGCCGCGTTCCAGAAGCGTCTGCCGCTGCGCCGCCGGCGCCCAGGCTTTGCCACGGCGCGGCTGCTCGGCCAGCGTCTGCAAGGCGGCGCGCAGCGCGCGCTGGCGTTCCGGCAGGCCGGCCAGGGCGGCGCGGCCGGCCTCGCTGAGCTGCCAGAGCGGCTCGCCGGATTCGGCGCTGCCCTCGCGCTTGAGGCTGCCGGGCAGGGCCGCAGCGAGCACCTCGCCCAGCGGGTGGTGGTAGTAGTCGGCGGCCCATTCGCAGAGCGAGAGCAGCTCGGCCGGCAGCAGCGGCGAGTCGTCGATCAGCGCCTCGATCAGGCGGTGCTCACCCGCGTCGGCGCCGGCCTCGAAAGGCGCGCGGACCACGATGCCGCTGGTCTGGCGACGGCCGAACGGCACCCGCACGCGCATGCCGCGGCGCAGCTGCGCGGCCAGATGTTCCGGCACCGCGTAGTCGAAAAGGCGCGGCAGCGGCAGGTCCAGGGCGATGGAGCTCAGCAGCATGGATCAAAGCTGTGGATAACTATGTGGAAGACTGTCGTGCGAAGTGGCCCGACCCCGCCTGCAAGGCCCGCGAAATCCTTTGCAGGTACCTTGCAGACGATAAAATTTACTTTTGAAACAACTGTCTGCACTGATATGGAAAGAACATGAATGAAGCGTGACTTGATTGTGACGGCGGTTTCCGGGCCGTTTTGCGGTGTTGATAAGGGCCGCCACAGGGCCGCCGCCGGGATCAAGTTTTTGCCGCTGCGTCAAGCCTTATGCCGCGAAAATTTGCGCTAATTCCGGCTTGCAGTCAGTGCCCGCGGAATTGCGGCGGGCGCTTGGCCACGAAAGCCTCCACCGCCTCCTCGTGGTCGGCGGTTTCATGCGCCAGGGCCTGGAAGGCGGCGGACAGTTCCAGGATGTCGGACAGGCGCTGCTGCTGGCCCTCGCGCAGCAGGCGCTTGGTCAGGCGCAGGGTCTTGGCGGGGCGCGAGACGATGCGCCCGGCCAGGCGGTAGGCCTCGTCCAGCAGCTGCGCATCCGGCAGCACCCGTGACACCAGACCCATGGCGCGGGCGGCTTCGGCATCGATGGTGTCGCCGGTGAGCATCAGCTCGGCGGCATTGGCCAGACCCACCGCGCGCGGCAGCAGCCAGGCGCCGCCGTCGCCGGGCACCAGGCCGACATTGATGAAGCTGGAAGCAAAGCGCGCCCGCTCGCCGGCGATGCGCAGATCGCAGGTGCAGGCCAGGTCGCAGCCCAGGCCGATGGCCGGACCGTTGACCGCCGCGATCATCGGCAGCTCGCAGTCCCAGAGCGCGCGGATCGCCGCCTGCACGCCCATGCGGTAATTGCCGCGCGTGGCCACCGGCGAATCCAGGCGGCCGATGCCGCTGCGCTCGCGCATGGCTTTCAGATCACCGCCGGCGCAGAAGGCGCTGCCGGCGCCGGTGAGCACGATGCAGCTGGCCTGCGCTGCGCGCTGCGCGCGGGTCAGCGCGGCAACGATGTCATCGCAATCCGCCTGCGTGGCGATGGCGTTGCGCGATTCGGCGCGATCCAGGGTCAGGGTGACGATGCGGTCCTGGATCTCGTAGCGGACGAAGGGCGAGGCGGACATGGGCGGCTTGGTTTCGGGCGGGACTGCGGATCATAGGCGATCCGCAGCGGTCTGCCGGGTGGGCGGGAGTTTTCTGGAAAGGAATCACGCCAAGGCGCACGGCAGCGCAAAGGCGCCATGAAAAGCCGGGAATGATGGATGTCTTGTTGCCCGTCTTGCGCCTGGGCGTGACTCTTGTGCTGTTGCTGTCGCGCTTTTTAGTCCCCGTGCAGCTTCTTGGTCTCGCCCTCTTCCTTCAGCGAGAACGGCGTGAAGCGGGTGTGGACATCGTAGGTATCCACGCCTTCGGCGCGCTTGAGGGCGTTGACCACCCCATAGGTCAGCGGCGTGAACACCACTTCCACCGCCACCTTCATCGCCCAGTTGAACAGGATCACCGAAATCATGGTCTGCGTGCTCCACAGGCCGTAGAAGGCGATGGGATAGAAGGCCAGGCTGTCCACGCCCTGGCCGACGATGGTGGAGCCGATGGTGCGCGTCCACAGCCAGCGGCCCTGCGTCCAGATTTTCATCTTGGCCAGCACGAAGCTGTTGGCGAAGTCGCCGATCCAGTAGGCGACGATGGAGCCCAGGGCGATGCGCCAGGTGTTGCCGAACACCAGCTCCAGCGCCGGCTGCAGTTGCTGGTTGTAGGGCTCGCTGGGCTCGGGCGGAATGTTGACGATGGCCCAGCTCATGAAGGTGGCGAACAGCATCGCGCCGAAGCCGGCCCAGATCGCACGCCGTGCGCGCGCATAGCCGTACACCTCGGTGAGCACGTCGCCGAAGATGTAGCTGAAGGGGAAGAACAGATTGCCGGCGCCGAAAGTCACCGCGCCGAGCAGCGGCAGCGTCCAGGTGCAGACCTTGCCGGGGCCGATCAGGTTGGAGCACAGCAGCACACAGACCAGGCCGGCGACCAGAAAGTCGTAATGACGGAAATGCGCGGTGCGATTCATCGCCGGTCTTCCAGCCCCCGTGCTGGCGCTGCCTGTTTTGCCGCCAGCATAACGGAAGGCGGCTCAGTCGGTGGTCTGGCTCTGCGTGCGCAGATAATCCAGCAGGCGCTGCCGCAGCTCGGGATGAAAGCTCGCATCGATGTGATGCCCGCCCGGCACGATCCACAATTGCTTGGGCTCACGCGCCGCCGCAAACAGGCGCTGCGCATGTGCGACATCGACCACGATGTCGGCGTCGCCGTGAATCAGCAGAACCGGCATCGGGCTCAGCTGGCCGATCACCGCCTCCGGCGCGAGACGGTCGGAGACCAGATACGACAGCGGCCATTGCAGCGGCCAGGTCAGCCAGAGCAGGGACAGCTTGTCGCGGGCGATGCGCCGATAGCTGGAGAACGCGCTGTCGCTGATCAGGGCGCGCACCTGGTGGCGCAGCGGGCTGCCGGCCAGCATGCGGATGGCGATGGCGCCGCCGATGCTCTGGCCGTAGACGATCACCGGACTGCCCTGTGCCCAGTCCTGCTTGAGCAGAAAGGCCAGCGCGGCTTCGGCGTCGCGATGCGCGCCGTCGATATCGCGCTCGCCTTCGGATTCGCCATAACCGCGATAGTCCAGCGCCAGCACCTGATAACCCTCGGCCGGCAGCCAGCTGACCAGATGGATGTGCGTGGACAGGTTTTCGGCATTGCCGTGCAGATAGAGCAGCGTGGCCTTGGGCTTGCCGGCCGTGGGCAGACGCAGGGCGTGCAGGCGCGTGCCGTCGCTGCTGCGCAGCCAGAGGTCCTCGGCCGGCGTGCCGAGCGGCCGCTGCGGATAGTGATGCACGCGATCCGGCTGCAGGAAGATGTTGGTGCAGGCCGCCAGCATCGGCAGCAGCAACAGCGCCAGCCAGCGGTACGGGCGTCGGGTCATCAGAAGTAATGCTGCCAGCCCAGCTCGATGCTGTGCAGGCTCTGCTGCGATTCGCGCAGGCTGCGCCAGGACAGGCGCAGCCCGTCATTGGCGCCCGGCTGCCACTGCGTGCCCAGGCGCAGCTGCAGCTGATGGCCGGCGGCGCCGCTGAGCGGGCCCAGGTAATCCAGTTCCAGCTGCTGGGTCCAGTGCGCGCCGAAGCTGCCGGCCCAGCCGCCCCGCAGACCTGCGGCCAGCGCGTGGTCCTGGTCCAGATCGGTGTTGGCGTCGAGCTGCGCGAAGGCAAAGCCGTACAGCAGTTGCTGGCTGGCCGGAGCGGCGGCCAGGCCGATGCCGCCATCGACATACGCCCCGGGCCGTCCTTGCGTCTGCGCGCGCAGGGCGTCGAGGCCGTAGCGGCGCAGTCCGCCGGAGACCTGCCAGGACCAGGGCCTGAAAGCGCGATCCCAGGCGCTGATCGCCTGCACATTGACCAGGCGCAGATCGGACAGGCGCAGGCCATCCTGGCGCGCCAGCAGGCCCAGATCGAAGAACTCCAGCTCGCCGCCGGCGAGATAACCGGCGGGCGGATCGAGGCGGTCGTGATAAGCGCCGCGAAAGCGCAGCACGGCGGCGTCCTGGCCCTGCGCATGACGCAGCGCGAAGGTCCAGCGCGAGGTTTCGTGGCCGCGCTCCGGCGAGGTCCCGGGCACCGGCACCGCCGTGAACCCGGCGTCGGCATCGAGCTGGCTGCGTTCGGCCAGCAGCGCGCGGGTCGCCGGCAGCGCCTGCGCGCGCTCGACGTCGTGCTCGTTGAAGCTCAGATAGAGCCGGTCGTTGGCGGTCTCCAGCATGCGCGCACGATCCCGCGCACTGGCCTGCCGGTAACGCGGATCCTCGAAGTCCACCGTGCCGTGCGGGTCGCTGGCCTGCAGCACCCATCGTTCCTGCGCCTGGCTCAGCTGCTGCAGCTGATGGCGCAGGCGGCGGGCCAGCGAAGGGCGGAACTCGGCCTCGTCCAGCAGCCCGGCTTCGCGCAGCGTGCGCAGGGTATCCACGGGGATGGTGTAGAGCCCCGGAAAATCGTAGGCCTGCGTGAGATACAGCCCCGGCCGCGCGGTCTGCAGCAGGGCCAGCATCATGTACGAGCAGTTTTCGGTGAAGAAGTAATACTCCGAACCGACGCCGCGCATCTCCCAGAGATGCAGCAGCACGCGATGCACGTCCTCGCGGCTGAGCTTGAGCGGGTATTCCCAGAGATCGCGATTGTTGATGCGCGCGTACTGCCGCACCTTCTCGTGATAGCGGTACACGGAATACTGGCCGGCGAAACCGCCGGAGATGCCCAGCACCGTGTAGGTGAGCATGTTCTCGCCCTGCGCGATGTTGGCGGCGTAATTCACCGCATAGGCGAGCAGGCGCTGGTCCGGGCCCTGGCCTTCGCGATCCAGCCGCAGCAGGGAATGGCCGTACATGGTGGCCGGACTGTTGAGATCGTTGGCGGCGAACACGGCGGCGATGGCCACGGTGTCCAGATTGCGCAGCCATTCCTCGTGCAGGGGACAGCGCTGCGGCGGCAGGCGCGCGGGATCGAATTGCAGCCGCTGGCGTAGCCATTCGTAGCGTGCCCGGAAGCGGCACTGCGGCGGCTCATCCATCACCGGCACATCGCTGAAGAAGCGCGCCAGCGTGGCATTGAGCTCCGCCTGCGCATCATGCTTGCCCTGTGCGGCGTTGAAGAACAGCGCGTCGTCGATGGTGCTGCCGGCGCCGGGCAGCAAACGGTTGTCGCGAAAGTGCAGCAAGCGCAGCCAGTACGGATCCTGCGCCAGATGGGCCCGGGCGGCGTTTTGCTGCAGCTCGCGAAGATAGTCGTCCGCTGCGGTGGCGCGGGCCGCGCAGGGCAGCAGGCAGGCGAGCAGCAACAGCAGGCGATAGCGCATGCGCGGAAACCAGCAGGAGTTCAGGCAATAAAAACGGCGGCTGTTGCCAGCCGCCGTCTGCTTTGCCGCAAAGCCGGATCAGGCCTGGATGTACCGCGCCAGATGCTGGTCGGCACCCATCAGGGCTTCGACACGCTCGGCGATCTCGTTGGAGCTGACGTCGGCACGGTCGAAAATCTTCGTGTAGTTGTTCTTCAGCATCGCGTAGAACAGCGCACGATCCTTGGCATCGGTGATGCCGTAGATGCCGGCCAGCGTGCTGAGCGATTCGCCGGAGCCGATCGCCGCTTCGGTGGAGAGCTGATCCAGATTGCTGGACAGGAAGGTGAACTTGGCGCCTTCGGTGACCGCGTCGCGGCCGTTGCAGCCCAGCGTGCCGCTGGAGATGCCGAAGGTGCCGTTGCCGAGGATGCCGTTGGTGTAGGTTGCGAGCAGCTTGGACATGACACCGGTCTGACCGGCCATCAGATGCGTGCCCACGCCGCAGCCGGCGTCATGATCGGCCATGGCGCTCAGAGGAGCGAGCGTGAGTGCAGCAAGCGCGAGAAGCTTCTTCATCTAGAGTTCTCCCAAATCCTTGTATCGAGTGTGTGCCGCGGCGACAAGATACTCGTAGCCGCGAAGCTGAGCAAAGGGCGACGGGCGCCTTGGATGCGCCTGATCGCCCTGCCGCAGTATGACGGTGCCTCAGAATTCGATTCGCGGCGGCGCAATCGCACTTTGCAGGATCTGCATATTGCGCAGGCGCGGATCATCGGCGGTGGGCTCGCGCGCCAGGCCGTCCTGCAGATGCAGCCAGGGCAGCCAGCTCTCCGCGCCATAGTGCACGCCGGGCGCGGCGGCGGCCGGATCATCGAGGCTGCCGATGGTGAGATACACCCTTGAGGCATCCAGATACTCGAAGCTCAGCGGTGTGCCGCAGTCCGCGCAGAAGCCGCGACGGGCCAGAGAGGAGGACGCGTAGTACTTGGGTGTGCCCTGTGTCCAGCGCAGCGCGTCACGGGGTGAGCCCGCCAATGCGGCGAAGGCATTGCCCATCGCGCGCTGACACATGCGGCAGTGACAGAGATGGATTTTCTCCAGGGCGGCGTGAATCTCGTAGCGGACTGCGCCGCACTGGCAGCCGCCGCAGGCAGGGGTGGCGGGCGTTGGATTCATGCCCGCCACCTTAGCAAACTCAGCCCGGCTTGCGGACGATGATCGGGTCGATCAGCACCTCGGTGCCGTTCAGATAGTTGCGCACCTTGAGATTCACGTTGTAGGTGCCCTCGCTCAGGCTGGTGAGCACCAGCGCGCTGAGATAGCGGCCCAGACCCAGACCCAGGCTGAGATTGAGCGTGCCGCCGCCCGCCTTGTTGGTGAGAAACAGTTCGAAATGCCAGGAGCCGATGTCGTCGTCACTGCTGGCTGGCACCAGCTCGTAGACGATCAGATCCAGTGCCTTCACGGTCGAGACGATGGCGCTCGGATCGGGGCACTGGCCCTGGCTGTTGATCGGAACCTGGGTGGCGATGACGGACATGAGACTTGCTCCTTGGCTGGCGCGGCTCTTTTGCCGCGCGCCCCCTTTTTCAGGATGAGCAAGCGCCGAGCAGGGAACCGCGACGATGACGTTCAAGAAAACGCTGTAAGCGCAAACGACCGAGGTCGCAACGCTGCAAGGAGGATGGCACCGTTATCGTCGTGAGGTCTGCGTTGTCGATCACAGCCAGACGCAGGCGCAACGGCTCGGCCCGTGACGGCGCCAGCGTCTGCAGGCGCGTCAGCTGCGTGGACAGATCGGGTGCGTCGCGTCCTGGTTTCAATTCCCGCAGCAGCAGGGCGTGCTCCAGCGCGGTACCGAGGTTGGCGGGGTTGTCGTCCTTGAGTCCGGCGACGACGCCCGTGACCGTCTCCAGCGTCTGCCGCGCCGCAGCGGGCTTGCCGCGTGCCAGCTGCAGATCGGCGAGCCGGTTGGCGGCCTGCAGATAGCTTCGCCGCCAGCTCAGCTGCTGGGAATCATGTTCGTAGCAGCGACGCAGCAGCGTCAGCGCCTGCTGCGCCTGCTGTTCGGCCGGATCCAGCTGTTGCGCCAGTTCGGCCGCGCTGGCCAGCAGCAGATGGCTGTGTGCCAGGGCATGGCGCCACTCCAGATTGTCAGGATCGCGGACCTGCAGTTGTCCGCCGAGCTGCAGGCTGCGCTCGGCATTGGCCAGCCCGGCCCTTGCCTCGCCGTGTTCGAGCTGCAAATTGGCCAGCAGCAAGAGCGCAAGATCGAGGCGAAACTTCAGCGACATGTCCTCTGGCTGGCCGTTGCTCAGCCGGCTCAGGATTTCGCTTTGCTGTTGCAGCAACTGCTGCGCTTCATCGTAGCGCTCGCGCTTCTCCTGTACGGCGGCAAGCCAGGCGAGCGATTCGGAATTGGCCAGCTGGTATTCGCGCTTGTCGGGGAAACGCTGCGCGAGCTTGCGGCTGACTTCATGCGCGGCGCTGAAGCGCTGCAGCGCCACATCCAGTTCACCGCGCGCCTCGGCCAGAGTGCCGAGATTGGACTCGGCATAACCCACTTCCTGCTGCCAGTCGCTGTTGTCGGGTTCCCGTGCCACCAGGCGCAGGGCGATGTCGCGATAGGCCAGCAGATGCGCCTGCGCCCCGGCGTAGTCCTGCTCCAGCCAGGCGGCGTAACCGGTCCAGTATTCCGACTGTCCGAGATTGAACAGCGCCTGCGCGGAGCGTGGCTGACGCTGCACCAGCTTGCGATCCAGCTCCAGGGCGGCGGCGAAGGATTGCGCGGCCAGCTTCTGATGCCCTTGCTGCACGCGGATCTCGCCGATCTGGCGCAGGGTTCGGGCGCGCGCGGCCAGCGTTGCATCGGTCTCGCCGTCCTGGGCCGCGGCGCTGAAATACCGCATAGCGCGCTCGCCCACGGCATCCAGCACATCCAGCCGGCCCACCGGTTCCAGCTTCGCGTGCAGATCGCCGAGCATGAAGCCGATCAGATCCTCAGCCTGCGCGCGGCTGCGCTCGGCGGCGCCGCGCGCGATATAGGCGGCGACCGCCAGGGTGATGGTCAGCGCCGCGATCAGCGTCGCGAAGATCGACAGGCCGGCGAGGCGGCGGTTGCGCGACTGCAGATCGCGCCGGCGCAGCTCGTCGTAACCCAGGCCCAGCAGGCCGGCGATCAGTTTCAGCAGCGCCTTGTCGCGGCCATCGCCCTGACTGCGCGCATCGGCCGCCATCGGCTCGATGCTGCGTTTGCCGCCGGCGTCGCGCACGTACAGCAGTTCCGGCGCAAAGCACTCATCGCCATCGCCGGCATGCGGCCGGCCGCCGACGATGAAGCTGCGCACGCGATCGGCGCGGCCCAGCGACTTGAAGTATCGGATTTCCTCATTCACCCACTTCGAGCGGGCGCTGTACGGCGAGCAGATCACCACCAGATAGCGTGAGGCGCGCAGCGCGCGTTCGATCTCCGGCCCCAGCTCCGAAGAGCTGGACAGCTCATCGCGATCGCGGAACACCGGATACAGCCGTGACGGTACCGGACCATCCGCACAAGGCTGCCCCACCAGCTTGTCAGGCAGGCGGTAGCGCTCCATGCGGCGACGCAGCCATCCCGCCCAGCGCCGGTCCTCATGGCTGTAGCTGATGAACGCCCAATACTTGAAATCCCCTGCCTCGGACACGCCTTCCCAGCTCTCCCAAGCTACGCTCGACGATGGCGATCAGCGGCAGTCTTGCGCCGATCAGCCTTCGTATCATGCCGCAAACGGCTGAGTCTGCCCTGACCGCCGGCCCGCGACGGACGGTGTCGCACACCTGAAACAGGCGCAGCGGGCTAGCGGATGCGGCCGGTGCGGAAGCGCTCGCGCGGCTTGGTGAACAGCGTGCCGCTGGCGATCTTGTTGCCGCGCGCCACCAGCACGATCTTGTCGCCGGCCTCGATGCGCTCTTCGGGCGAGGGATGCGGCAGGCTCTGGCCGCTGGCGCGGTCGATATGCACCACGAAGAAGGCGCCACGCCCGGCCTGCTCGGCCTCGGCCACCGTCACGCCGGTGAGCGCGCCATTGGCCGGCACACTGACCACCTCCAGCTCCAGGCCCAGCTCGTGCAGGCCACGCTTCATCTCGCGCATCTGCGGCGAGTCATCGACGAAGTGCAGGGTGGCCGGATACAGAATCATCTCGGCGATACGCTCGGCGCCGATGTGCGTGGGCAGCACGATCTGATCGGCGCCGGCATGGGCGAGCTTGCTCTCCGTGCTCGGCTCCTCGCCGCGCGCGATGATGGTCAGGCGCGGATTGAGGCTGCGTGCGCTCAAGGTGATGAACACGTTTGCCGCGTCATTGGGCAGCACCGTGGCCAGAATCTTCGCGCGCTCGATGCCGGCAATCTTCAGCGCGTTCTCGTCGGTGGCATCGCCCTGGATGCAGAGAAAGCCCAGGGCCTGCGCCTCCGCCACGCGTGTGGCCTCGTGCTCGATGATCACGAAGTCGCTGCGCGCCGGGCTCAGCTCCTTGGACAGCTGCACGCCGATGCGGCCGAAGCCGCAGATGACGATGTGATTGTGCAAGCGATCGATTTGCGTCTGCATACGGTCCACTCCCAGCATCCGGCGGATCTGTACCACGGTGAACAACTGCACCAGCGCGCCGGTCAGCACGATCATGCCGGTGCAGCCCAGCACGATGGTGGCGATGGTCAGGCCGCGCAGATAAGGCGTGGTGACCGCATGCACCTCGCCATAACCCACCGAGAACACGGTGAAGGTGACCATGTAGGCCGCGTCGCTGAAACTCCAGCCGGCGTGCATGTAACCTGCCGTGGCAAAGACGAACACCAAGGCCACAAATACCAGGGTGCCGGCCACATTGCGCAGCGGCGAGCCGAAGATGCCTTCGGCGCTGGCGGACAGGGTCTTGCGCGTGGGCATGCGCGGGGCGGGCGGGGCTGGCGAGGAGTGTTTGAATTCTGACGGCGCGGAAAAGCTCGCATGCCGCCGGCGGCTTGTCCAGCAGGCACAAAAAAGCCGCCCGGAGGCGGCTCGTTTGCGCGAACAGGAATCTGTCTCAGTGCCCGCCGTCCAGCCCCGGCGGCTTAATGGCCGCCATCGAGAGATTTCACCGCCTGGATCATGGCCACCATCACCTTCTGCGCGTCGCCGTAGACCATGTTGGTGTTGTCGGCGAAGAACAGCTCGTTCTCCACGCCCGAGTAGCCCTTGCCCTGGCCGCGCTTGACCACGTAGACCTGCTTGGCCTGGTCCACGTTGAGAATCGGCATGCCGTAGATCGGGCTGCTCTTGTTGGTGCGCGCCGCCGGGTTCACGGTGTCGTTGGCGCCGATCACGATGGCGACGTCGGCTTCCTTGAACTCGTTGTTGATGTCTTCCATGTCATAGATGATGTCGTACGGCACGCCGGCTTCGGCGAGCAGCACGTTCATGTGACCGGGCATGCGGCCGGCCACCGGATGGATGGCGAACTTCACTTCCACGCCGGCGTCCTGGATCAGCTTCACGAACTCGAACAGCTTGTGCTGCGCCTGCGCCACGGCCAGGCCGTAGCCGGGGGCGATGATCACCTTGCTGGCGTAGCGCATGTTGATGCCGGCGTCGCCCGCATCCACCGGCTTCATGGAGCCCTTGATCTCGCCCTGGCCTTCGTCGCCGGTGGCGCCGAAGTTGGAGAAGATCACATTGCTTACCGAGCGGTTCATGGCCTTGGCCATCAGCAGGGTCAGCAGCGTGCCGGCCGAGCCCACCACCATGCCGGCGATCATCAGCGCCGGGTTCTGCAGCACGAAGCCTTCGAAACCCACGGCCAGGCCGGTGAAGGCGTTGTACAGCGAGATCACCACCGGCATGTCGGCGCCGCCGATGGGCATGGTCATCAGCACGCCGAACACCAGGGCCAGCGCGAAGAAGGCGGCGGTGATCGCCACCGGCGCGTGGCCGTGTTCGACGAAGGCGATGTACAGGCCCAGGGCCAGGGTGGCGAAGAACACCGAGCCGTTCATCAGCTGCAGGCCGGTGAAGCGCCAGGTGCCGTTGACGCGGCCGTCGAGCTTGGCCCAGGCGATCAGCGAGCCGGACAGCGAGATGGCGCCGATCAGCGAGCCGATGATGGTGACCACCAGCGGAATGGTTTCGTGCTGCGCGCTGCTGCGGAACAGCTCCACGGCGCCGATGGCGGCGGCGGCGCCACCACCCATGCCGTTGTAGAGCGCCACCATCTGCGGCATGGCGGTCATCTCCACCTTCTTGCCGCTCCACCAGGCCCAGCCGAAGCCCAGGGCCAGGGCCGCGGCGCCGAGCGCGACGTTCACGTTCAGATGCGGCGCGGCGGCGTCATTGACGCCGAACACGTAGAGGAAGCTGGCCAGCACCGCCACCAGCATGCCCAGGCCCGCGACGCGGATGCCCGAGGCCGCCGTCACCGGCGAGGACATGCGCTTCAAACCGTAGATGAAAAGAAACGCCGCGACGAGGTAGCTGGCGTCGATGATCAGTTGTGCATTCATTTTCGAAGTCCGTGAGGGGTGAGGAGTGAGGCGTGGGAGCGGGCGCGGTTCGCGCCGCGCTCCTCACGCTGGTCGCCTCACGCTTTCTTCTTGTCCGATGACTTGAACATCTGCAGCATGCGTTCGGTCACCACATAGCCACCGGCGGCGTTGCCGGCGCCGAGCAGCACGCCGAAAAAGCCGATGATCTGCTCGACCAGCGAGGTGGCATTGAGCAGCGCGAACAGCGCGCCCACCACCACGATGCCGTGCACGAAGTTGGAACCCGACATCAGCGGCGTGTGCAGGATGGACGGCACGCGGCCGATGATCTCGTAGCCGGTGAAGGCGGCGAGCATGAAGATGTACAGCGCGACGAATCCGGTCAGCATGACTTAGCCCTCAATGACCTTTTTGGCAGCTTCGTTCTTGATTTCGCCGGCATGCGTCAGGCAGGCCTTGGCGAGCACCTCGTCTTCCCAGTTCACCGCGAACTTCTTGTCCTTGTCGAACATCAGCTCGATGAGGTTGAACTGGTTCTTGGCATACAGCTCGGAGGCGTGCTCGGCCAGCAGCGAGGGCACGTTCAGCGGCGCCACGATGGTCACCTGGCCGATCTGCACGGTCTGGCCGGGCTGGGTGTATTCGCAGTTGCCGCCGCCTTCCGAGGCCAGGTCCACGATCACCGCACCGTTCTTCATGCCGTCCACCTGCGCCTTGCTCACCAGCTTGGGCGAGGGGCGGCCGGGGATGGAGGCCGTGGTGATGATGATGTCGGCCTGCTGGATGTGCTTGGTGATGACTGCGGCCACCTTGTCCTTTTCTTCCTGCGTCAGCTCGCGGGCGTAACCGCCCTGGCCGCGCGCGTCCACGCCGGTGTCCACGAACTTGGCGCCCAGCGACTCGGCCTGTTCCTTGGTTTCCGGACGCACGTCATAGCCTTCCACCATGGCGCCCAGACGGCGCGCGGTGGCGATGGCCTGCAGGCCGGCCACGCCCAGACCCATGACCAGGCACTTGGCCGGGCGGATGGAGCCGACCGCCGTGGTCATCATCGGCAGGATGCGGGCGAGATTGGTGGCGCCCAGCAGCGCGCCGTAATAGCCGGCCAGCGCGGCCTGGCTGGACAGCGCGTCCATGGCCTGGGCGCGGGTGATGCGCGGCACCAGTTCCATGGCGAAGCTGGTGATCTTCTTGTCGCGCAGCAGCTTGGTCAGCTCCACTTCCTTGTGCGCATAGACGAAGGACAGCAGCACGCTGCCTTCCTTCATGGCATTGACCACCGACAGCTCCGGCGGCTGCACGCTGACCACGATATCGGCATCCGAAACCAGACCCTGCGGGTTGGCGGCGAAGGTCACGTTCTTGAAGGCCGAATCCGGAATGCGGCTGGCCGCGCCGGCGTCGGACTGCATGTGAATCTCGCAGCCGAGCTTGGCGAGTTTGTCGGCGACCGCCGGAACCAGCGCCACACGGCGCTCGTTCGCGCGAGTCTCCTTCAGCACGGCAATTTTGACCGGCATGGATTGGTGCTCCGAGTGCTAAATGAATGATTGAGAGCCGGCGCGGCATTGGCTTCTAGGCGAGCCTGGCGGGCGCGAGCGGGCAGCAAGTCTAGCTAAAGGCGGACGGGAATAACACCCAAACTCTTGTCAGCAGCTTGCGCTCAGGCGCTTTCCGTGCTGCGCCGCAACGGTGGACGCCCGCCCCCGCCAGGCGCAGGATGAGGACGGCAAAAGGTGTGATGAGCATGGGTGCAGACGAGGCTTCGTATCCACAGGTGCCGGCGCTGCAGGAAGCGGCGGAGCTGATCGCGCGCGCCAAGTACTTCCTGCCCGGCGAGGACCTGGACGGCCTGCGCCGGCGCCTGGCGCGCACCCTGGCCGCCGTCGAGGCCCGGCCGGCGGACTGGGAGCCGCGTTTCTACCGCACGCTGCAGCACGCCTTCCCCGGCGGGCGGATCATGGCCAATGCCGGCGCCCAGGCTTATCGCGCCCATGTTTCCACCATCAACTGCACGGTCTCGCGCAGCATCGAGGACTCGCTGGAAGGCATCATGCAGGCCGCCAGCGAGGCGGCACTGACGCTCAAGGCCGGCTGCGGCATCGGCTACGACTTCAGCACCCTGCGGCCGCGCGGCGCGCACGTGACGGGCGCCGGCGCCGCCACCTCCGGGCCGTTGCCGTTCATGGACGTGTTCGACGCCATCTGCCGCACCATCGCCAGTGCCGGCGGCCGGCGCGGCGCGCAGATGGGCTGCCTGGAGGTGAGCCATCCGGACATCGAGGATTTCATCCTGGCCAAGCGCGAGACCGGCCGCCTGCGCGCTTTCAACCTGTCCTGCCTGGTCACGGAGGCCTTCATCCAGGCGGTGCGCGAGGACCAGGAGTGGCCGCTGGTATTTCCCGCCTTCCGCCACGAGATCGGCCATGTGCCGCTGCTCTGGCGCGACTGGCCGCGCACCGACCCCGACTACACCGTCAATGAGCAGGGCCAGACCGCCTGCCGCATCTATCGCCGCCTCCGCGCCCGCGCGCTCTGGGCGCTGATCCTGCGCTCCACCTATGACTACTCCGATCCCGGTTTCATCCTGATCGACGAGTGCAATCGCATGAACCCGCTGTGGTTCAGCGAGCAGCTCCGCGCCACCAACCCGTGCGGCGAGCAACCTTTACCGCCCTACGGCGCCTGCCTGCTCGGTTCGGTGAATCTCGCCAGCCTCGTGCACGAGCCCTACACGCCGCGCGCGCGTTTTGATTTCGCGGCGTACGAAGAGGTGGTGAGCGTGTTTGCGCGCATGCTCGACAATGTCTGCGAGCTGCACGGTCTGCCGCTGTCGCAGCAGGCGCAGGAGATCGCGCGCAAGCGTCGCCATGGCATGGGCTACTTCGGTCTGGGTTCGGCGATGGTGATGCTGGGCATGGCCTATGGCGACGAGGCCTCGCTGCGCTTCACGCACGAAGTCACGCAGCGTCTGGCCCTGGCCAACTGGCGCACGGCGCTGGCGCTGGCGCGAGAGAAAGGCCCGGCGCCGGCGCTGCGCGAGGACATCGAGCTCAGCCCACGGCATCTGCGCCAGAGCCCGCAGCTTGCGCAGGACGGCTATCGCGCGGGACAGAAAATACCGGCGCGCCTGCTGCACGCGCGCTACTCGCCGTACCTGCAGCGCCTCGCCACGCTGGATGCGGAGCTGACTGCACAGCTCGCCGAGCACGGTGCGCGCTACACGCACGCCACGTCCATCGCGCCCACCGGCACCATGGCCGCTTCGGTGGGCAACAACGCCAGCAATGGCATCGAGCCTTCCTTCGCGCACAGCTATCTGCGCAACATGATCGTGCCGGGCGAGCGCGCCAAGCGCGCGCTGCGCATGGAGTCCTACGAGCTGCTGCTGTACCGACAGCTGGTGGATGAAAAAGTCGATGCCGAAAAACTGCCGGCGATCTTTCACGCCGCCACCGAGATCGCCCCGCGTGCGCATCTGGCCGTGCAGGCCGCCGCGCAGCACTGGGTGGACGCCGCCATCTCCAAGACCATCAATGTGCCGGGCGACATCGCCTTCGAGGACTTCAGGACGCTCTACGACGAGGCCATCGCCCAGGGCCTGAAAGGCTGCACCACTTTCCGCTTCAATCCGGCGCAGCATCAGGGCGTGCTGGTGCGCGAGCAGGATCTGGCGCAGACCCGTTATGAATTCCAGCTCGCCGATGGCAGCCGTGTGCAGCTGCCGGGCGATGCCGAAGTCGAGTACGAGAACGCGCGTTACACCGCCGCCAATCTCTACGATGCACTCAAGGAAGGTTTCTACGGGAAGCTATGAGATGAGCGAGAAAAAGAAGATCACGCGCATCAAGCAGAAAATCGTCGGCTGGTCGACGCAGCCGGCGGCGCCCAGCGCCAATGATGCGGCGCCGGAGCGCGACCCGCGTTATCTTCGCATCGAAAAGCGCGAGGACGGCAGCTGGGAATCGCTCACCACCAAGATCACGCTCACCTCTTCAACCGGGCCGAAGACCATCTACTTCGTGATCGGTTTCGGCGTGGTCTGCGGCCGCGTGCAGGACGAGAACGTGTGCATCGAACGGCCGCTGGAATTCTTCGTGCCGGCCGGGCAGACCGCCGCCGAGCATCAATGGGTCTCGGCCACCATGCGCACCTTGTCGCTGTCGGCGCGCGGCGGCTTTCTGGCCAAGGCCCTGGCCGATCTGCGCAAGGTGTCCTGGGATCGCGGCCCGGTGTGGTTCGGCAAGAACAAGGCCGGCAAGGGGTTGGTGCACGACTCCGAAGTCGCGGCCATCGCCTGGGCCATGCAGCAGGAGTTGCGCAAGCGCGGTTATCTGGACGAGCAGGGCCAGGAGAAGCCGCTGGCGGAACTGGCCGCACAGTACGCACGGCTGCGCGAGTATCGCGAAGCCCTGCCGCTGGACAACCCCGGCGCCGCGACCCTGAGCCTGCCGCTGATCGAGACCCCGCCGCCGCGCAGCGCGCTGCCGGTGCTGGGCCTGTGTCCCGATCCGGAATGCCGCGGCGAGATGGTGATGAAGGACGGCTGTCCCACCTGCCTGGATTGCGGGTATTCCAAATGCGGATGAGCGGCTGAGGATTTTTGCGGCTTGGGCAGGCGCAGCGGCTCGCATAAGATCGTCGGCTTCAGCCCTTCGTTCCGGAGTCCTGCGCATGTTTTCAGCCCGCACCGCAGCCAGCATCGCGCTGTGCTTTCTGGTGATCGCCTGCAGCAGTGCGCCGGTGCCGCCTCCGATCAAGGAGTCGCTCGCAGTGGCGCCGCCGCCGAGCGAGGTCTACGACAATCCTGACTGGTCGGCGCATCTGAAGGGCTTCATCGAGGACTACTTCCATTACGAGCCGGCGGGCGCGGCGATGCAGGGCCGCCATGAGTACGATGGTCAGCTGCCGGACTGGAGCGCCGAGGGTCTCAGGAAAAAGCTGGACTGGCTGCAGGCGCAGCGCGCCATCAGCAGCGATTTCCGTGAATTCGATCTGTCGCCGCGCCAGCGCTTCGAACGTGAATACCTGCTCGCGCGCATCGACACCGAGCTGTTCTGGCAGCGCGAGGCCGAAGGGCCTTATCGCAACCCTGCCTACTACACCGGCAGCCTGGAGCCGGCGATGTATCTGTCGCGCCCCTACGCGCCGCTGGAACAGCGCATGAAGGCCTACATCGCCTACGCGCGCGCGGTGCCGCGCGCGGCGGCGCAGATCCGCGCCAATCTGCGCTCGCCGCTGCCCAGGACCTTCGTGCAGCTGGGCATCAATGGCTTCGGCGGCTTTCCGGATTTTTATCGCAAGGATGTGCCCAAGGTCTTTGCGGCAGTGAAGGACCCGCAGCTGCAGAAGGAACTGCGCGCCGCCAACGAAGAGGCCGCCAAGGCCATGCAGGAGCTGGCGAACTGGCTCAAGACCCAGCAGGCCACGGCCAACGACAACTTCGCGCTGGGCTACGAACGCTTCGCCAACATGCTGTACATGACCGAGCGCGTGAGCACGCCGCTGAGTCAGCTGCGCGCGATTGCGCAGGCCGATCTGAATCGCAATCTCGAAGCCCTGGCCAAGGCCTGCGCGCAGTTTGCGCCGGGCGCCAGCCTGGCCGAGTGCACCGCCAAGGAGGCCGCCGACAAGCCGCAGGGCGGCGCCGTGGAGGGCGCGCGTGCGCAGCTGACCGGGCTCAAGCAGTTCCTGCTCGACAAGCAGCTGGTGACCATTCCCGGCGAGGAGCAGGCCCTGGTGGCCGAGGCGCCGCCGTATCAGCGCTGGAACTTCGCCTACATCGACATCGCCGGCCCTTACGACAAGGGCATGCCCTCGGTCTACAACATCGCGCCGCCGGACCCGAGCTGGCCCAAGGCCGAGCAGCTGGCCTATGTGCCGGGCAAGGCCTCGCTGCTGTTCACCTCCGTGCACGAAGTCTGGCCCGGCCACTTCCTGCAGTTCCTGCATGCCAACCGCTCACCGTTTTTGTTCGGACAGATTTTCGTGGGCTATGCCTACGCCGAGGGCTGGGCGCATTACACCGAAGAGATGATGTGGGACGCGGGCCTGGGCGATGGCGATCCGCAGACGCATATCGGCCAGCTGGAAGAAGCGCTGCTGCGCGATGTGCGCTTCATCTGCGCCATGGGCCTGCACACGCAGAACATGAGCGTGCAGGAATGCGAGACCCTGTTCCGGGAGAAGGCCTTTCAGGATCCGGGCAATGCGCGGCAGCAGGCGGCGCGCGGCACCTACGACCCGGCCTATCTGAACTACACGATGGGCAAGCTGATGATCATGAAGCTGCGCGCCGACTGGACCGCGACGCGCGGCGGCCGCGAGGCCTGGCGCGCTTTCCACGATCAGTTCCTGTCCTACGGCGGCCCGCCGATTCCGCTGGTGCGCCGGCAGATGCTGGGCGAGAAGGACGACGGCCGGCTGTTCTGAGGGCAGGCCGCGATTCCCTCTCCCCCATCGCTGCGCGATGAGGGAGAGGGAATTCTCCAGCGAGAGTTTTGCTTGTGATCTTGAAGCGCGGCTTCGCTTACGCGAAGTGACAGACGTAGTGCAGGGTTTCCAGCGTTTCGATATCGAAGTGCGAGTTGCCCGGCGCCTCGAAGGACTGCCCGCCCTGGTACTCGGTCCACTCGCTCTGACCGGCGAGCTTGACGCGGCAACGGCCTTCCAGCAGTTCCATCACTTCCGGCGCGCCGGTGGAAAAGCGCAGGCTGGAGGGCAGGATCACGCCCACCGACTTGCGCGTGCCGTCGGCCAGCAGCACGGTGTGACTGACGCACTTGCCGTCGAAGTAGACATTGGCCTTCTTGACGACGGAAACCTGATCGAATTGCGTGCTCATCTGCCCTTAGTCCGCCTCGACCATTTCGAAATCGCCCTTGGAGGCGCCGCAATCCGGGCAGGACCAGGTGTCCGGCACGTCGTCCCAGCGGGTGCCCGGCGCGATGCCGTCATCCGGCGCGCCCACGGCTTCGTCATAAACCCAGTCGCAAATCACACAGCGCCACTTCCGATATGGCATAGCAGTATCCCGGCCCCCGAGGCCCAAAAGTCAATAAAAAAAGGCGGCGCATCTTAGCCGATGACCGGCTTCGATGCGCCGCCAGGGCAATGGCCTCAAGCTTTTTAGGGCTTCAGGCCTCGGCGACTTCCACCATCTGGAATTCCGCCTTGGGCGCGCCGCAGTCCGGACAGGACCAGCTGTCGGGCACGTCTTCCCAGCGGGTGCCCGGGGCAATGCCGTCTTCCGGCATGCCGAGGGCTTCGTCGTATTCAAAATCACAGATCACACAGCGCCAGCGTCGCATGGGGGTGGCTCCTTTCATGGCAGAGGCGTTCAGGCGGCGGAGGTCGCCAGACGCAGGGCCGGCTTCACATTGGCGCTGCGCAGATCGCCGCGGTAATGCGCCTGCACGCGCGGATTCATCACCGCAAACCACAGCGGCGGGCAGTAGGCCAGCAGAATCATGCCGGCATAGCCATTGGGCAGCTGCGGGGAATCGTCGAAGTGACGCAGCGCCTCATAGCCGCGCAGCGGATGCGCGTGGTGGTCGGAATGGCGCTCCAGGCCGTAGAGGAAGATGTTGCTGAAGATGTGGTTGCTGTTCCAGGAATGCACGGGCTGGCAGCGCTCGTAGCGGCCGCTGGGCAGCTTCTTGCGGCACAGGCCGTAATGCTCCAGGTAGTTCACCACTTCCAGCAGGCTGAAGCCGTAGACGGCCTGGATCAGCAGGAAGGGCAGGGCCATCCAGCCCAGCCAGGCGACCAGGCCTGCGAACAGGATCGGCGTCATCACCCAGGCGTTGAGCACGTCATTGCGCCAGTGCCAGAAGCCGTGACCGCGACGCGCCATGCGCGCCTTTTCGATGGCGATGGCCGAGCGCATGCCGCCGAGGATGGTGCGCGGCAGGAAGGCGTAGAAGGATTCGCCGTAGCGCGAGGAGGCCGGATCTTCCGGCGTGGCCACGCGCACGTGATGGCCGCGGTTGTGCTCGGAGTAGAAATGACCATAGCCGGTCGGCGCCAGCGCCAGCTTGGCCAGCCACTGCTCGAAGGGATTGGTCTTGTGACCCAGCTCATGCGCCACCGCGATGGCGATGCCGGTGGTCATGCCCACGGAAATCGACAGGCCCAGGTATTCGTACCAGTGCAGGGACTGGGTGGCGGCCACCCAGGCGGCCCAGATCAGCGAGGCGTATTCCACCGGCACGGCGGCGTACACCGCCCAGCGGTAATAGCGGTCGCGCTCCAGCGCCGGCACCACGGCCTCCGGCGGATTGTTGCGGTCCTCGCCGAAAATGAAGTCCAGCGCCGGCACGCCCAGGTACACGAACAGCGGCGCGAACCACCAGAACAGGGACAGGCCGGTGGCCTGCACCAGACCGCCGCCGATCAGCGGCAGGGCCATGGCCAGGATGCCCAGGAGCCAGAGGTAGCGCTTGCGGTCGCGCCAGTTGCCGGGAAGGGATTGCTGCATGGTTCGCTCTCCAGATGTCGGGATCAGACGACGGCCGGTTAATAAACCGTACGTTCAATTCATAATTGTCCGAGCGTTCAATTGCAGGCAAGCTGCGGGTTTCCGCAATCCGGCTCAAGTCTTTGTGCGCGAGGGAAAAAAGAAAGGGCCAAGTTGGGGGAACTTGGCCCTAGAGAACCCGGAGCGGTTGGGGGAAGTCCGGGTTGGGGGAGTCGAGGAAGCGGGCTTGGGGGACCGCGCTTCCATGGAAATAAGACTACAGGCTGTCGGGAGACCAAACCGGGCATGTGGGATGCAAGGCCGGAATGGGCGGATAAACGGTAAGGTTGCCGCCCGTCCGCTGCTCAGGCATATCTGCATCCGCCTATGCGGATCAAGAGATATACTGCCGGCCCGTTTTCAGCCGGCCGCCGCCATGTCATCCGCCTCCGTAACCGAGCGACTCTCCCAGGCGCTGTCGCGCCGCATCCTGGTGCTGGATGGCGCGATGGGCACCATGATCCAGACCTACAAGCTGGGCGAGGCCGATTATCGCGGCGCGCGCTTTGCCGGCTGGCCGCGCGATCTGAAGGGCAACAACGACCTGCTGGTGCTGACGCAGCCGGACATCATCCGCGAGATTCACGGCCTGTATCTCAAGGCCGGCGCGGACCTGATCGAAACCAACACCTTCAACGCGCAGCGCATCTCGCTGGCCGATTACGGCATGGAGCCGCTGGCCTATGAGCTGAACCACGCCGCCGCGACCCTGGCGCGGCAGGCCGCCGATGCCCTGAGCACGCCGGAGCGGCCGCGCTTCGTGGCCGGTGCCATCGGCCCCACCAACCGCACCGCCTCGATCTCGCCGGACGTCAACGATCCCGGCAAGCGCAATGTCACGTACCGCGAGCTGGTCGAGGCCTATCTGGAACAGCTGCGCGGTCTGGCCGACGGCGGCGTGGATCTGCTGCTGATCGAAACCATCTTCGACACGCTCAACGCCAAGGCCGCGATCTTCGCCTGCGAGAAGCTGTTCGAGGAACGCAGCCGCCGCTGGCCGATCATCATCTCCGGCACCATCACCGATGCCTCGGGCCGCACGCTCTCCGGTCAGGTGAATGAAGCGTTCTGGAATTCCGTGCGCCACGCGCGGCCGCTGGCCGTGGGCCTGAACTGCGCGCTGGGCGGCAAGGACATGCGCCCCTACATCGCCGAGCTTTCGCGCCTGGCCGACTGTCATATCTCCTGCTATCCCAACGCCGGCCTGCCCAATGCCTTCGGCGAGTACGACGAGCGGCCCGAGGACACCGCCGCCATCATCCGCGAGTTTGCGCAGGCCGGGCTGGTGAACATCGTCGGCGGCTGCTGCGGCACCACGCCGCCGCATATCGCCGCGATTGCGCAGGCGGTGTCCGATGTCGCACCGCGCGCGCTGCCGAGCATCGCGCCGGTGACGCGCCTCGCCGGCCTGGAGCCGCTCAACCTCACCGCCGCCATCAACTTCTGCAATGTCGGCGAGCGCAGCAATGTCACCGGCTCGGCCAAGTTCCGCGAGCTGATCAAGGCCGGCGACTACGCCCCGGCCCTGGCCATCGCGCGCCAGCAGGTGGAAGCCGGCGCGCAGGTGATCGACGTGAACATGGACGAGGGCATGCTCGACGGCGTGGCCGCGATGCGCACCTTCCTGAATCTGATCGCCTCGGAGCCGGACATCGCGCGCGTGCCGATCATGATCGACTCCTCCAAGTGGGAGGTGATCGAGGCCGGCCTGCAGTGCGTGCAGGGCAAGCCCATCGTCAACTCGATCTCGATGAAGGAAGGCGAGGCCAAGTTCATCGAGCAGGCGCGGCTGTGCCAGCAGTACGGCGCGGCGGCCGTGGTGATGGCTTTCGACGAGCAGGGCCAGGCCGACACCCTGGAGCGGCGCAAGCAGATCTGCACGCGCGCCTACAGGATCCTGGTCGAGCAGCTCGGCTTTCCTGCCGAGGACATCATCTTCGACCCGAACATCTTTGCCGTGGCCACCGGCATCGAGGCGCACAACAACTATGGTGTGGACTTCATCGAGGCCACGCGCTGGATCAAGCAGAACCTGCCGCACGCCAAGGTCTCCGGCGGCGTGTCCAATGTGTCCTTCTCCTTCCGCGGCAACAATTTCGTGCGTGAGGCCATCCACTCGGTGTTCCTCTACCACGCCATCGCCGCCGGCATGGACATGGGCATCGTCAACGCCGGCGTGCTGCCGGTGTACGAGGACATCGATCCCGAACTGCGCACGCGCATCGAGGATGTGATTCTCAACCGCCGCGACGACGCCACCGAGCGCCTGATCGAGATCGCCGAGCGCTTCCGCGCCAGCAGCACGGAAAAGAAAGTCGGCGATGAGCTGGCCTGGCGCAACCTGCCGCTGCGCGAACGCATCACGCATGCCCTGGTCAAGGGCATCGATGCGCACGTCGAGCATGATGTCGAAGCGCTGCGCGCCGAGCTGGCCGCGCAGGGCCGGCGTCCGCTGGAAGTGATCGAGGGTCCGCTGATGGACGGCATGAACGTGGTCGGCGATCTGTTCGGCGCCGGCAAGATGTTTCTGCCGCAGGTGGTGAAGTCCGCGCGCGTGATGAAGAAGGCGGTGGCCTGGCTGATTCCGTACATCGAGGCGGAAAAGCAGCCCGGCGAAGTCAGCCAGCGCAACGGCCTGATCGTGATGGCCACGGTCAAGGGCGATGTCCACGACATCGGCAAGAACATCGTCGGCGTGGTGCTCCAGTGCAACAACTACGAGGTCATCGATCTGGGCGTGATGGTGCCGCCGCAGAAGATTCTCGATGCCGCGCGCGAGCACCAGGCCGACATCATCGGTCTGTCCGGCTTGATCACGCCCTCGCTGGACGAGATGGTGACGCTGGCGCGCGAGATGCAGCGCCAGGGTTTCACCGTGCCGCTGCTGATCGGTGGCGCCACCACCTCACGCGCGCACACCGCCGTGAAGATCGATCCCGCGTACGAAGGCCCGGTGGTCTGGGTCAAGGACGCCTCGCGCTCGGTGCCGGTGGCCGCCGCCCTGCTGTCGGCCGAGCAGAAGCCGAAGCTGCTGGCCGAGATCGACAAGGACTACGAGCAGATCCGCGAGCGTCATGCCAGCAAGGATCGCCAGGAAAAATTCCTGAGCCTGGAACAGGCACGCGCGCGGCGCACGCCGATCGCCTGGTCCGGCTATCGGCCGCCGCGTCCGCGCCTGCTGCTGCAGCAGGCGCGCGACGTCTGCCAGGGCCCGGCCTGCGATCATCAGCATCACTGGCACGAGACGCAGTTCGTGAAGCGCTTCGAGCGTTACCCGCTGGCCGAGCTGCGCGAGTACATCGACTGGCAGCCCTTCTTCATTGCCTGGGAGCTCAAGGGCAAGTTCCCCGAGCTGCTCAACAATCCGAAGACCTCCGAGGCCGCGCGCAAACTGTATGAAGACGCGCAGGCGATGCTGGACCGCATCATCGAGGAGCAGTGGCTCAGCGCCAATGGCGTGATCGGTCTGTTCCCGGCGCGCAGCGAGGGGGACGACATCATCGTGTACACCGATGAAAGCTACAGCCAGGAACTGAGCCGCCTGCACAATCTGCGTCAGCAGAGCGAGCATCGTGACGGCGTGCCGCAGCGCAGCCTCGCCGACTACATCGCGCCGGTGGACAGCGGCCTGCATGATTACGTCGGCGCCTTCGCGGTGACGGCGGGTCTGGGCTGCGCCGAGCGCGTGGCGGCCTTCAAGAAGGCCCATGATGACTACAGCGCGATTCTGCTGGAGTCGCTGGCAGACCGTCTGGCCGAGGCTTTCGCCGAGCGCCTGCACCAGCGCGTGCGCAAGGAATTCTGGGCTTATGCGCCGGATGAGCAGCTGGACAACGCGGATCTGATCGCCGAGCGCTACATCAGCAGCGGCGGCGGCATCCGCCCCGCGCCCGGCTATCCGGCCTGCCCCGAACACACCGAGAAGCGCACGCTCTGGCAGCTGCTGGACGTGGAACGCAACACCGGCATGCAGCTCACCGAGAGCATGGCGATGTGGCCGGCCGCGGCGGTCTCGGGCTGGTACTTCTCGCACCCCGAATCGCAGTACTTCGTGCTCGGCCGCATCAACAAGGATCAGGTCGCCGACTACGCGCGCCGCAAGAACTGGACGCTGGCGGAAGCCGAGAAATGGCTGGCGCCGAATCTGGGCTACGAGCCGGAGGACTAAAGCACGCCGCGTACCTGGCGGTGCGCGCCGGGCGACTGTGACAAGCCGCCGCTTCCAAGGGCCAGGTCGCTTGCTAAGCTAATCCCCAGCACCAAGGGGAGAACAAAAAATGCGAAAAGCCTGGCGTGGATGGTTGCTGCCGCTGCTCTGCTTGCCGGGTCTGAGCGCCGCGGCCTCGGGGTCGCCCGAGGCCGCAGACTTCGCGCGCAAACCGCAATATCTGGACGCCACCATCTCGCCGCAAGGCGATTATCTGGCCCTGCGCTATCCGGTCGATGATGTGGTGGCGGTGGGGATCGTCGACGTGAGGAACCTCAAGTCGGCCAGCACCCTGCGTTTCTCCCAGGGTCAGAACGTGGAGCGCGTCTGGTGGGTTTCGGACAAGCGCATTGCGGTGGAAATCAGCAGGCAATTTGGTCCGCTCGATCAGCCGCGCCTGACCGGTGAGATCTATGCCATGGACGCCGATGGCAGCCGCAAGCAGTACCTGTTCGGCTACCAGGGCCGCAAAGCCACCGGCACCCATATCACGGTGGACACCGCCCAGCAGGCCTGGGCCTATCTGCTCGATCCGCTGCCGGACGATCCTGATCACGCGCTCATCGCCGAGGTGCCCTGGCGCATGAGCAATAACTTCTATATTTCCAGGATGGATGTGAACACCGGGCAGAAAACCCGGGTGAGCACCATCGATGCCAGCTACTACTTCGATCTCCGGCGCATCGGCTATCCGGTGGTCGGCGACGCCCAGGGGCGGCCTCGTTATGCCCTTGGCGTGAATGCGCTGGGCGAGTCCGTAGAGCTGCGTCGCGATCCGGAAACGCAGACCTGGACGGCGGTGAAGAACTCACAGGGACACCGCAGCGGCCTGCTGGGCGTGAGCCGTGATGGCGAGCGGGTCTGGATGGCCACTGACGAGAACAGCGCCACGGTCTGCGTGCAGGCACGTGGGCTCAAGAATGACGAGCTGCAGTCGCTGAGCTGCAATCCGCGCGTCGACCTGCAGTCCATCGCGCTCTCGGACACCGATGGCCGCCCGCTGGTGGCCTTGTTCGAGGATGGGCGTCCGCAGGCAGTGGTGCTGGACGAAGCGGACACCACGGTGAAGGTGTACCGGGCACTGCAGAAGAGTTTCGCGGGGCAGCGGGTGCGCATCAGCAGCCGCACGCGCGATGGCCAGAAGATGGTGGTGGTGGTGGACAGCGACCGCAATCCCGGTGATTTCTACCTCTATGACCGCGCGACCAAGAAGGCCGAATACCTGTTCTCGGCGCGGCAATGGATCGATCCGGAGCGGATGACGCCGGTGGAGCCCATCAGCCTGCGCAGCCGCGACCAGAAAACTTTGCAGGGCTATCTGACCGCGCCGCGGGGCCTCAAGCCCGAGAAGCGGCCGATGATCATGCTGGTGCACGGTGGTCCACACGGTGTCCGCGACAACTGGGAATGGGACCCCTGGGCGCAGTATCTGGCCAGCCTGGGATACGCCGTGCTGCAGCTCAACTATCGCGGCTCCTATGGCTATGGCAGCGGCTTTCAGGCGGCCGGTTACCGCAACTGGGGCGGCAGCATGCAGGATGATTTGAGTGATGCGGCGCAATGGGCCGTGACACAGGGCATCGCCGATCCGCAGCGTATGTGCATCATGGGCGCGAGCTACGGCGGTTACTCCGCCTTGATGAGCGCGATCCGCGATCCGCAGCGGTATCGCTGCGCCATCAGCTATGCCGGTGTCTACGACCTGCTGGCCCTGCAGGAAGACTCCGACGTCACCTTCACGGCCTCCGGCCGCGCCCAGTTGCTGCGCTTCCTGGGCGACGACAAAAACCAGCTGCGGGAATTCTCCCCGCTGTATCAGCTTGATCGCCTGCAGATTCCGGTGCTGATTTCGCATGGCAGTGCCGATCAGCGCGCACCCTACAATCAGGCCAAGGCCGTGCAGGCGGCACTGGAGCGCCTGAAAAAGCCACATGTCTGGCTGCCCTATGAGGGCGAAGAGCATGGCTTTGTGCAGGAGGCCAATGAGCAGAAGTTTCTGCTGGCCGTGCGTGACTTCCTGCGCGAGAACATCGGCCCGGGGATGCCCGGCGTTGCGGCAAGCGCCGCCCCTTGAGCCAAAAAAAGGGCGCCGTGCAGGCGCCCTTTCCAACGCTGGCTTGCGACCGCGTCAGTGGTGATGACCACCCGGGCCATGCACATGGCCGTGCTGCATTTCCTCGGCGGTGGCGGCGCGCACCTCGGTGATTTCGACGTCGAAGTTCAGCACCTCGCCGGCCAGCGGGTGGTTGCCGTCGATGGTGACCATGTCGCCCAGCACCTTGGTGACCACCACGCGCATCGGGCCGTGCTGGCCCTGGGCCTGGAAGCTCATGCCCGGCTGCACGTCCTTCACGCCCTGGAAGGCGCGCTTGGGAACCTGCTGCACCAGTTCCTCGCGGCGCTCGCCGTAGCCTTCGGCCGGCTGCACCTGCACATTGAGCGAGTCGCCGGCCTGCTTGCCGACCAGGGCCTTCTCAAGTCCCGGGATGATGTTGCCGGCACCATGCAGATAGGTCAGCGGTTCGCCGCCGCGCGAGCTGTCGAGCACCTCGCCCTGGGTATTGGTGAGGGTGTAGTGCATCACGACGACGCGCTGATCTGCGATTTCCATTTGAATATCCATCTTGAAGTAAGAGGGGCCGCACAAGGCGCGCATGGTAGCAGTTTGCCGCCCTGCATTCTGGGTGAAACTCCCGATGCAACCGGGATCGGGACTGCGGCATCAAAGCCGCATCGTGTGCCGGCAAAACCGGCAGGATGCGCTGGCCGGTTTTGCCAGAACTTGGCGAGCCGCCGCGCGCGGCGCTCGAATGGCCTGAGGCATGTCGAATAAAAACAAAGGCTAAGGGCGCAGGCTGGGCTGGCATGGGTCTTGGTCTTCAAGGACCTGGCAATGGCACTTGGGAGAAGGGATTTGCGCAGAACGATTCGCGTCGTGGGCCTGCTGTCCTTGGCGCTGCTCGCGGCCTGTGGGCAGCAGAAGAAGGAAGAACAGAAAGACGAGGCCAAGGTGCCGGTGGAGATCGCGCTGGCCGCCAATGGCCTGATCGAGGCCGCGTATCGCGGCACCGCCACGCTGGAAGCCGAGGCCGAGGCCACGGTCGCCGCCAAGACCGCCGGCGTGATCGAGAAGACTCTGGTGGAGGAAGGCGAGCCGGTGCGCGCCGGACAGGTGCTGGCACGCCTGGACACCGAACGCCTGCGTTACGAGCTGGCGCGCGCCACCGCCAGCCGCGAGCAGGCCGAGCAGAATTTCCAGCGCAACGAGTCGGTGTTCCAGCGCAACATCGTCTCGCGCGAGGCCTACGACAAAACCAAGTACGAGCTGGAAACCGCGCGTGCGGCCTATGACGTCGCGGCGCTGAATCTGCGCGAGGCCGAGATCAAGGCGCCCATCGACGGTGTGATCTCGCAGCGCTACATCAAGGCCGGCAATGCCATCACCGTCGGTGCACAGGCTTTTCGCATCACGCGCCTGGATCGACTGCAGGCCGCCATCTACGTGCCGGAGCGCGACATCCACAAGCTGGCGCCGCAGCAGCGTGCCACGGTCTGGGTGGACGCCTGGCCGGAGCAGCGCTTCGGCGCGCAGCTGCTGCGCATCAGTCCGGTAGTGGACGCGCAGAGCGGCACGGTGAAGGTGACACTGCAGATGGACGCCGGCCAGCGCCAGCTCAAGCCGGGCATGTTCGCGCGCGTGGAAATCCTCTACGACCGCCGCGAGCAGGCGCTGCTGGTGCCGCGTGACGCGGTGCTGGCCGAAGACGCCGCGCAGTCCTTGTTCGTGGTCACCGGCAACCGCGCGCAACGGCGCAGCGTGCACATCGGCTACAGCGACGCGCAGCACATCGAAATCATGCAGGGCCTGAAAGCCGGTGAGCAGGTGGTGGTGACCGGGCAGGCCAATCTCAAGGACGATGCATCGGTGACCGTGGTCAATCCGCAGCCGGCGCTGCCCGCTGCGCCGACGGGTGCCAAGGCGCAGAAAACGCCATGAGCTGGATCGAGGTCTGCACGCGCCGGCCGGTGGCGATCAGCATGCTGACGCTGGCGCTGCTGCTGTTCGGCCTGGTCTCGCTGTCGCGCCTGCAGGTGAGCCTGCTGCCGGACCTTTCCTATCCACGTCTGACCATCCGCGCCGAGCTGCCGGGCGCCGCGCCCACGGAAGTGGAGACCCTGCTCTCCAAGCCCATCGAAGAAGCCCTGGGCGTGATCAAGAACGTGCGCCGCGTGTCCTCGGTGTCGCGCGCCGAGCAGTCCGACGTGACCCTGGAATTCAACTGGGGCACGACGATGGATTTCGCGGTGCTGGATGTGCGCGAAAAGCTCGATGCCCTGGAGCTGCCCAAGGACGCCAAGCGGCCCATCGTGCTGCGCTTCGATCCCAGCCAGGACCCGATCCTGCGTCTGGGCCTGGCCTTCAAGAACGCGCAGAACGCGGCGGCCAGCGAGGCGCAGCTCAAGCGCCTGCGCCGCATTGCCGAAGACCTGGTGAAGCGGCCGCTGGAAGGCGTCTCCGGCGTCGCGGCGGTGAAGATCTCCGGCGGTCTGGAAGACGAGGTGCAGGTGCAGCTGGACCTGCAGAAGCTCGCCCAGCTCAATCTCTCGGTCGATGCCGTCGCGCAGCGCCTGAAGCTGGAGAACGCCAATGTCGCGGGCGGGCGCATCGAGCAGGGCACGGCCTCTTATCTGGTGCGCACCCTGAGCCGCTTCCAGAGCGTGGAGGAAATGGCCAGCACCATCCTCAGCGAGAAGGATGGCCGCAAGATCTATCTGCGCGACGTGGCCAGCGTGCAGCGCGGCTACAAGCAGCGGCAGGCCATCATCCGCATCGACGGCGCCGAGGCGGTGCAGATCGCGGTGTATCGCGAGGGCGAGGCCAATATCGTCGATATCGCGCAGGGCGTGCGCCATCGCCTCGAACAGCTGCAGAAATCGCTGCCGGCCGATCTGCAGCTGAAAACCCTCTACGACCAGTCCATCTTCATCAAGGGCGCCACGCGCGATGTGCTGCATGCCGCGCTGGAAGGCGGCCTGCTGGCGGTGCTGGTGATTTACCTGTTCCTGCGCAATGCGCCGGTCACCGCCATCGTCTCGGCTTCGATTCCGGTCTCGGTGATCGCCACCTTCAACGTCATGTACGCCAGCGGCGTGACGCTCAACATCATGTCCCTGGGCGGCATCGCGCTGGCGGTGGGCCTGATCGTGGACGATGCCATCGTGGTGCTGGAAGCCATCTTCCGCAAGCACGAGCAGGGTCTGAGCATGGCCGAGGCGGCGGTGACCGGCACGCGGGAAGTGGCCGGCGCGGTGCTGGCGTCCACGCTCACCACCGTGGCGGTGTTCTTCCCCATGGTCTTCGTGCAGGGCATCGCCGGCCAGCTGTTCGCCGATCAGGCGCTGGTGGTCACCGCCTCGCTGCTGTTCTCGCTGCTGGTGGCGATGACCCTGATTCCGATGCTGGCCGCGCGCCTGCACAGCCGCCGCGCGCTGCCCCAGGCCGCCCCCGTGCGCGAGGACGGCGCGCGCTGGCGGCGTGGTCTGAGCCAGACGCGTTACGCGCTGCTGGAGACGCTGCCGCAGCAGTTGCTGCGCTGGCTGCTGTTCTGGCCGCTGGGTCTGCTGGCGCGTTTCTGCGGCGCACTGATGCGGCCGCTGGCCAGCGCCTGGCAGCGCGGCTATGAGCGCCTGGAAACGCGCTATCGCCAGCTGCTGGTCTGGGCCCTGGCGCATCGCGCTTTGGTGCTGGGCAGCGCGCTGCTGCTGCTGATGCTCACGGCACTGCTGCTGAGCCGCACCGGCGTGGAGCTGATTCCACCCTTCAATCAAGGTCAGTTCAGCGCCGAGCTCAAGCTCGCGCCCGGCGCGGCCCTGGAGCGCAGCGATGCCGTGCTGCGCGAGCTGGCCACGCCCTTGAAGGGCGAGGCGGCGCTGTCGGCCAATTACTCGGTGGCCGGCAGCGGTGACCGGCTCGACGCCAATGCCGAATCCGGTGGCGAGAACCAGGGCGCGCTGACCCTGGTGCTCAAGCCCGAGGCCTATGCACAGGAAGCTGCGCTGCGCGAGCGCCTGCGCGCCGCCATCGAGCCGCTGCCCGGCGTTTCGTATCGCTTCACGCGGCCCACGCTGTTCACGCTCAAGACGCCGCTGGAGGTGGAAGTCTCCGGCTACGATCTGGAGGCCCTCGCGCACGTCGCCGAAGCGATCCGCGCGCGTCTTCTGGCCGATGATCGCTACACCGAGGTGGAGACCACGCTGCTGCCGGGCCATCCGGAGGTGCAGGTGTTGTTCGATCAGGAGCGCGTCGCGGCCCTGGGCTTGCAGAGCGGTGATCTGGCGCAGCGCGTGGCCCAGGCGGTGCAGGGCGAGGTGGCCACGCGCTACCAGCTCGCCGATCGCGAGATCGATGTGCGGGTGCGCGGCGCGCCGCTGCAGCGCGGCAGCATCGAGGCGGTGGCCAATCTCATCGTCAATCCCGAAAGCGCGTATCCGGTGCGGCTGTCTTCGGTGGCGCAGGTGCGCCTGCGCTCCGGGCCTTCGGAAATCCGCCGCCTGGATCAGCAGCGCGTGATCGTGGTCTCGGCCAATCTCGCCTACGGCGATCTGGGCGCGGCCATCGCGCAGCTGCAGCGGATCATCGCCGGCATCGCCATGCCCAGCGGCGTGTCCGCCGAAGTCGCCGGACAGAGCGAGGAAATGCAGGTCTCGTTCCGCTCGCTGCAGCTGGCCTTGGCGCTGGCGGTGTTCCTGGTCTACCTGGTGATGGCCTCGCAGTTCGAATCGCTGCGTCAGCCGCTGGTGATTCTGTTCTCCATTCCGCTGGCGGCGGTCGGTGCCATCGGCGCGCTGTTCCTCACCGGCACCGAGCTCAATGTCATCGCGCTGATCGGCATGGTGATGCTGATCGGCATCGTGGTGAAGAACGGCATCATCCTGATCGATCTGGTCAACCGCCTGCGTGCGCAGGGCATGAGCCGCGAGCAGGCGCTGCTCAGTGCCGGCCCCACGCGCCTGCGGCCGATTCTGATGACCACGCTCACCGCGCTGCTGGGTCTGTTGCCCATGGCCATCGGGGGCGGGCAGGGCGCGGAGATGCGCCAGCCGCTGGCCATCACCGTGATCGGCGGCCTGTCGATCTCCACCTTGCTGACCCTGGTGGTGATTCCGGTGGTGTACACCTTGATCGACCGGCGCGAGGCGCCGCGCGCATGAGAATCACGCGGCTCTCGCTGGCGCGGCCGGTGACCACGGCGATGTTCTTCGTGTGCATGGTGGTGATCGGTGTCATCGCCAGCCAGCGCCTGCCGCTGGAGTCGCTGCCGGACATCGAGTTTCCGTTCCTGATGCTCAATGTGCCGTACCGCAATTCCACGCCGGAGGAAGTGGACCGTCACATCGCGCGGCCCATCGAGGAGTCGCTGGCCACGCTGCCGGGCATCCGCAACATGCAGTCGGATTCGCAGGCCGACGGCACCAAGATCCAGCTGCAGTTCGACTGGGGCCAGCAGGTGGCGGCGCGCGGCGCGGAGATCCGCGACAAGATCGACGCCCTGCGTAGCGAGCTGCCCAGCGATCTGGAACGGGTTTTCATCCAGCGCTTCAACGGCGCCGATCAGGCCATGCTGGTGTATCGCATCTCCGCCAGCCGCGATCTGACCAATGCCTACGACATGCTCGACCGCAATCTGGTGCGACGCCTGCAGCGCCTGCCCGGCGTCTCGCGCGTGAGTCTGTACGGTGTGCAGCGCAAGGATGTGCGCATCGCGCTCAGCGCCGAGCGCCTGGGCGCCTATCGCGTGGATCTGCGCGCGCTGGCCGAGCAGCTGCGCAAGGCCAATTTCTCGCTCAGCGCCGGCGATGTCTATGAAGGCGGCATGCGCTACTACGTCAAGGCCGAGGACCGCTTCGCGGATCTGGATGCGGTACGCAAGCTGCGCATCAACGCCCAGGGTCTGCGCCTGGGCGATATCGCCGAAATCCGCTACGGCCTGCCGCCGCTGACCGAGCGCCGGCATCTGAACCAGCGCAATGCCATCGGCCTGGACGTGTACAAGGAGACCGGCGCCAATCTGGTGGAAGTGGGCGAGCGCGTGAAGGCGGAAGTGGAGCGCGTGCGCCAGCTGCCGGAGATGCAGGGCATCGCGCTGGTGATGTTCAACGACGCCGCCGAGGACGTGAAGCGTTCGCTCTCGGAACTGATCGAGGCGGGCTTGCTGGGCGCGCTGTTTTCACTGGCGGTGCTGTATGTGTTTCTGCGCGACTGGAAGATGACCCTGATCGTGACATTGGCGGTGCCGCTGTCGCTGCTGATGACCCTGGGCGTGATGTACTTCCTGGGCTACTCGCTCAACATCCTGACCCTGATGGGCCTGATGCTGTCGATCGGCATGCTGGTGGACAACGCGGTGGTGGTCACCGAGTCGATCTTCCAGGAGCGCAGCCACGACAGTCAGGCCGCCGAGGCCACGCTGCGCGGCGTGAGCAAGGTGGGTCTGGCCGTGGTGCTGGGCACCGCCGCCACCGCCATCGTGTTTCTGCCCAACATCTTCGGCGTGCAGAACGAGATTTCGGTGTTTCTCTCGCATGTGGCGATCACCATCTGCGTCTCGCTGGCGGCCTCGCTGCTGGTGGCGGTGACGCTGATCCCGCAGCTCACCACACGCCTGCCCGGCAGCGCCGGCAGCGGCGCGCCCTGGATGCAGCGCTTGAGCGCGCGTTATGCGCAGCTGCTGGGCTGGTCGTTGCACCATCGCGGCCTGATGCTGCTGTTCACGCTGCTGGTGGTGTTCAGCGTGGCGCTGCCGGCCAGCCGCGTGAAGATGGATTTCTTCCCGCAGGGCGGTGCCACGCGTCTGGTGCTGGGCTGGCACTTCAACAATGTCTACCGGCTCGACAAGGTGGAAGAGTCGGTGAACCGGCTGGAGAATTTCTTCCAGGAAAATCGCGAGCGTTTCGAGCTGGAATCCTTCTACACCTACTTCACCATCAACAACGCGCAGACCGTGCTGTATCTGCACAAGGATCCCAAGCTGCGCCACAAGAACGCCGAGCAGATTGCGGAGGAGGTGCGCAGCAGCATGCCCAAGCTCGCGATTGGCGAGGTGAACTTCGATCTGGAACGCAGCGGCGGTGAAGGCCTCGCCGTGAACATCTGGGGCGAGACCACGGAAGGCCTGCGGCCCCTGGCGCGGCAGGCCGAGCAGGTGCTGCGCAGCGTGCCGGGGCTCACCGATGTGCGCCTGGAAGCCGGCGCCACCGATCGCGAGTTGCGCGTGCAGGTGGATCGCGAGCGTGCGCGTCTCTACGGCCTGTCCAGCAGCCAGATCGCCGAGACCATTTCCGGTGCCATGCGCGGCACTCCGCTCAAGCCCTATCGCAGCCGCAGCGGTGAATCCGAGCTGGTGCTGGAACTGCGCGCCGAGGATCGCACCGATATCGATGCGCTGCGCGCGCTGCCGCTGCAGGCCGGCGATGGCCGCGCCCTGCGTCTGGACGCGGTGGCGCAGATCGGCATCGCGCAGACCCCCGGCGGCATTCATCGCGAAGACCGCCACACCGCGCTGAAGGTCCGCTTCGGTACCGCCAAGGGCGTCACCGCCGAGGACGCCCGCAAGCGCGTGAGCGCGGTGCTGGATGCCCTGCAATATCCGCCGGGCTACGGCTGGAGTTACGGTCAGGCTTTCGACGAGGACCAGCAGGGCCTGCAGTCCATGCTGATCAATATGCTGCTGGCCCTGGCCTGCATCTATCTGGTGATGGCGGCGCTGTTCGAGTCGGTGCTGGCGCCCAGCGCCATCATCACCGGCATCCTGTTTTCCTTCGTCGGCGTGTTCTGGTTCTTCTTCCTCACCGGCACCACCTTCTCGTTCATGGCCATCATCGGCATGCTGGTGCTGATGGGTATCGTGGTGAACAACGGCATCGTGCTGATCGACCATGTGCAGCAGCTGCGCGAGGCGGGCCTGAGCCGGGAGGCGGCGCTGATCCAGGGCTCGCGTGACCGCCTGCGGCCCATCCTCATGACCGCCTGCACCACGATTCTGGGCATGCTGCCCCTGGCACTGTCGCAGACCGCCGTGGGCAGCGACGGCCCGCCCTACTTCCCCATGGCCCGCGCCATCATCGGCGGCCTGGCCTTTGCCACCGTGGTGAGCCTTCTGGTCTTGCCGACCCTGTACCTGATGATCGAAGATGTCGGCTACTGGGGATTGCGTACTGCACGCCGAGCACGAGGCGAGACGCTCAAAAGGACTTAGGGTCTGTTCGCCTTCCCTTTGCGCACTGCGACGGAGACGGTTTTGGCGCAGGGCAAGGCGGCAGGCGCGCCGCTTGGTGATTCCAAGCAAGCGACTGCCAACGCCCGCCCTGCGCGATTTCCGACAGCAACGCAGCGCGAAAGGGAAGGTGAACAGACCCCGGAGCCGCAGGCGCATGGGAAGGCCGGAGACACACCGCATAAGCGGGGAGGAGCCGGCGCGGGGCAACGGAGAAAAGGCTAATGGCCACTGTGACGTATCGTGGCGGCATCGCGTCGGCGATGTCGGTCATGTTGATGTTGAGCATTCTGATCGGAGCGCTGCCGGGCGTCGGCACGCTCACCGCCGGTGTGGTGGGCGGTCGCATGGCCGGCAGCACACGCGAGGCGGTGCTGGCCAGTTTTGCGCCGGCGCTGTTTCTCGCCGCCATGTTCACTGCGCTGGTGGGGCTGCTCTCGGGCATGCCGCTGATCGGCGCGCTCGCCGAACTGGGCAGTCTGGCCCTGGTCTCGGTGCAGGTGGGCGGGCTGCTGCTCGGCGCCTTGATCGGCGGACTGCTGAATCACTAAGAGCTGAGGCGCGCGTGTGCCGCCACGGTTGGAGTCGGCAGTGGCCAGCGTGCGTCTGCAGGTGAAGGTGAGCCCCAAGGCCGCGCGCGATGCGCTGCTGGGCTGGCATGAAGCGCAGCTCAAGCTCAGCGTCACCGCCGTGCCGGAACGCGGCAAGGCCAATGCGGCCGTGCGTGAGCTGCTGGCGGACTTGCTGCGCATTCCCAAATCGCGCATCACCCTGCTGCGCGGCGACACCAGCAGTCAGAAGCTGTTCGAGATCGAAGGCCTGGACGAGGCCGAGCTGCGTCGGCGCATCGACGCCCAGACCAAATGAACGCGGCGCCTTGCGGCGCCGTGTTCATCACTTAAAGCCTTCAATCAGCCCCAATCGTCACCACCACCGGCGTCGGCGCTGCTGTCGTCCCAGCTTCCGGCATCATTGACGCCGAAGTCCGCACCGCCCATGTCGGCGTTGCCGCGACGATCATCCAGACCCGCCGCATCGTCGCGCACCAGAACTTCGCGCCCGCGTTCGCCATTGCCGAGCACGCGATTCATCAGCGCCTCGCCGGCCACGATGCCGGCACCGGCGGCCAGACCACCCGCCAGCCCCGTGGCCAGGGTCGAGCCCAGGCCGCCGCCGGCAGGCGGCGTGCCGGGATAAGGGCCGTTGCCAGGGCCATAGGTGGCGCCATTGGCCGGCGGCAGCTGCGGCACGTAGGCCACCGGGCGGCGCGCGCTGCGCCAGGCGAAGAACAGACCCAGCAAGAGCGCGCCCAGCACGATCGGTGTCCAGGGAATCGAGGGGACGCTCTGCGGTGTGCCGCTGCTGGGGGCATGGGAGGTCGGCACGCTGGCGCCGCTGAGCCGGGCACGCAAGGCCGTCACCGCTTCAGGCTTGGCGAAGGGCAGGCCAGGCGCCAGACGTTCGGCGGTGGCCAGTTGTTCGCGCGCGCCGACGATGTGACCCTGACGCGCGTCGAGTTCCGCCGCCACGTAGTGCGCCTTGGCGCTGTTGGGATGATCGGCCAGCACCGTGCCGATCATGGTCTGCGCCTGATCCAGATGTCCGGATTCGGCGGCCTGATAAATCTCGTGCAGCGAGGGATCGGCGGCGCTGGCGGGCAGCGACGCAGCGGAACCAATCAGCGCCACCGACAGCAGCAGCGCACGCGCAAGACCCTGAGGCATGTTTTCATTCTCCTTACAGAGCGAAAGGCTCCGGACGCAGACTTGGATCGTCACTTTCGCAAAGTGGTTCACCGATGCCTGCTTTTCAAGACCTCGTTACGGCGGCGGCAACTGTGACGCGGCGCTTTGTCGATGTTCAGCCAGCAATCAGGCGGTGCCACTAAAGTGACTCGTGTTGAAGGTTCCCCGACCTTCAACGGAGTTGCCCAACTCCCCCCTAGATGGCCCGCGTTCCCCAACGCGGGCTTTTTTTGTGCGCGTGATGATGACGAGCGGCTAAGCTGCGCGCATGTCTCTCGGCACTGAGCCAAGCACTGCGGCGTCGCGGCCGAAACGGGCGGGACGTCGTCATACCTGGGGGCTGTTCTCCTCGCGCAAGCTGCTGCGTCACTTCCGGCGTCTGGCATTGCCCGTCGGACATGCGCAGCTGCGCCCCGAGCGCGCCAGCGCCGAGCAGGCCGCACCGCTGCTGCAGGCGGCGCAACAGGATGAGGCCTCCTTGCTGCAGCGCTTTGGCACGCAGCTGGCCGGACTGGATGCGACGCAAGCCGCGCAGCGCCTGCGCGAGCACGGCGCCAACGAGATCGGCCAGGAGCGGCCGCTGCGCTGGTATGAACATCTCTGGGCCTGCTATCGCAATCCCTTCAATCTGCTGTTGAGCCTGCTGGCACTGGTCTCGTATTTCACGCAGGACCTCAAGGCCGCCGTCGTGATCGGCAGCATGGTGGTGTTTTCCACCGCGCTGCGTTTTGTGCAGGAAGCACGCTCCAATCACGCTGCCGAAAAACTGCGCGCCATGGTGCAGTCGCGCGCCACGGTCTTGCGTGACGCCCGCGCGCAGGAGCTGCCGCTGTCGCAGCTGGTGCCGGGCGACATCGTGCAGCTTTCCGCAGGCGACATGATTCCCGCCGATCTGCGCGTGCTCGGCGCCAAGGATCTGTTCGTGAGCCAGGGCGCGCTCACCGGCGAGTCGCTGCCGGTGGAGAAGTTTGCGCAGCTGCGCGCTGCCGCGCCGCGTGAGCCGCTGGACTGCGAGACCCTGTGTTTCATGGGCACCAATGTGGTCAGCGGCGCCGCCACCGCGCTGGTGATTGCCACGGCGGATCAGACCTACTTCGGCGCACTGGCCCAGCGTGTGGCCGCCAGCAACGGCGCCGCCAACGCCTTTCAGGCCGGCGTGAACCGGCTGAGCTGGCTGCTGATCCGCTTCATGCTGGTGATGTCGCCGCTGGTGCTGATCATCAACGGTGTCACCAAGCATGACTGGCTGGAAGCGTTTCTGTTCGCGCTGTCCATTGCCGTGGGCCTCACGCCGGAAATGCTGCCGATGATTGTCACCGCCACGCTGGCGCGCGGCGCGGTGGCCTTGTCGCGGCAGAAAGTGATCGTGAAGCGCCTGGATGCAATCCAGAACCTGGGCGCCATGGACGTGCTGTGCACGGACAAGACCGGCACGCTCACCCAGGACCGCATCGCCCTGCAGCGCCACACCGATGCCCAGGGCCGCGAGTCCGCGCAGGTGCTGGACTATGCCCTGCTCAACAGCCACTACCAGACCGGTCTGAAAAACCTGCTCGACGTGGCGGTGCTGGAGCATGGCGCGGCGGATCAGCAGCCGCCCCTGCTGGATCAGTATCAAAAGCTGGACGAGATTCCCTTCGACTTCGAGCGGCGTCGCATGTCGGTGCTGGTGGCGCGCGGCGCCGAAGCGCCGCTGCTGATCTGCAAAGGCGCAGTGGAAGAAGTGCTGCAGGTGTGCGCCAACGTGCGCGATGGCGAACAAGAGTTGCCGCTGGACGCTGCGCGCCTGGCACAGATCCGCGAGGTGGCCGGCAAGCTCAATGGCGAGGGCCTGCGCGTGGTGGGCGTGGCCACGCGCACGCTGCCGCCGGCGCAGCACGCGGTGACGCGCCAGGACGAGGCGCAGCTCACGCTGCAGGGTTACATCGCATTTCTGGATCCGCCCAAGGACTCCACCGCGCCGGCGCTGCGCGCGCTCAAGGACAGCGGCGTGACGGTGAAGATTCTCACCGGCGACAACGAGCGGGTGACAGCCCAGGTCTGCCGTCAGGTGGGCCTGCCGGTGACACGCATCGTGCTCGGCCCCGAGCTGGAAGGTCTGGACGAGACGCGGCTGCGCGCGCTGGCCGAAGAAGCCACGGTGTTTGCGCGCATGACGCCGGCGCAGAAGGAGCGTCTGGTGCGCTGCCTGCATCAGGCCGGGCACGTGGTGGGCTTTCTGGGTGACGGCATCAATGATGCGCCGGCCCTGCGTGCCGCCGACGTGGGCATTTCCGTGGACACCGCCGTGGACATCGCCAAGGAAGCGGCCGACCTGATCCTGCTGGAAAAGAGCCTGATGGTGCTGCATGCCGGCGTGCGCGAAGGCCGCCGCACCTTCGCCAACATGCTCAAGTACATCAAGCTCACCGCCAGCTCCAACTTCGGCAATGTGTTTTCGGTGCTCATTGCCGGCGCGCTGCTGCCCTTCCTGCCGATGCTGCCGCTGCACCTGCTGGTGCAGAACCTGCTGTATGACTTCTCGCAGTCCGCCATCCCTTTCGACAGCGTGGACGAGGAATTCCTCAGCCGCCCGCAGCACTGGCAACCCGAGGACGTGAGCCGCTTCATGCTGCACTTCGGGCCGCTGAGTTCGATTTTCGATCTCATCACCTTCGCACTGCTGTGGTTCGGTTACGGCGCCAGCACGCCGGCCACGCAGAGCCTGTTCCAGTCCGGCTGGTTTGTGGAAGGGCTGCTGTCGCAGACCCTGATCGTGCATCTGATCCGCAGCCGTGCCCCGCCCTGGGCGGCCAGCCGGCCGGGCCGCCCTCTGCTGCTGGCCACCGCCGCAGTGGTGCTGATTGGACTGACGCTGCCGCAGTCGCCATTGGCCGCGTACTTCAAATTGCAGGCCCTGCCCGGCAGCTATTTCATCTGTCTGTTGGTGATTCTGCTGGCATATGCAGCCCTGGTGCAGGCGATGAAGGGGGCATACACACGTCGCTACGGTTGGCAATAGCCGGGCGGTGGCCAACCGGCCCCGAATGTGCTTCACTGCCCACTGATCCGGTACAAGCTTGAGCGTGCCGGCCGCCAATGGGAATGAGAAATGCGCAGATTGATTCTGGGGGCTTTGCTTTGCGTGCCGTTTGCCGGCCACGCTGAAAGCCTGAGTGCGGTGCAGGCCTGCATGCAGGCCAATGTCAGCAAGGAGCTGCGGGTGCACGCCTTCACGCTCACCACCACCGAGAGCGACGGTGCCACCCGCGTGATCTCCGGCCGCATGGCGCTGACCAGCACCCAGAGCGCCGAGGGCCAGTTCCAGCTTCGCGCGGTGCTGCGCGTGAGCCAGCCCGACAGCTTTGCCGGCGCCGCCTATCTGGTGCGCGAAGTGGGCGATCCGCAGGATTCGGCCATGTATGTCTACCTGCCGAGCATCCGCGCCGTGCGCGCCGTGTATGACAACTTCGGCGACGGCGCTCTTCTGGGCAGCGACTTCAGCTATCGCGATCTCAAGCAGCTGCAGAGCGGCTTCAGCGGCAGCCAGCTGAGCCTGGAAGGCGAGGACCGCGTGGAAGGCCGGCGCAGCTTCCGCCTCACGCTCACCCCCGCCAGCGGCACCTGGGAATACAGCAGCGTGAAATTCTGGGTGGACGCGCAAAGCTGCGTGCCGCTCAAGGCGCAGTACCTGCAGGGCGAGCACGCCGTGAAGGAACTGAGCGTGCCCGCCACCGGCCTGCGCCAGGCCGGCAAGAGCTGGTACGCCACGCAGCTGCGCATGAACAATCTGGACAACGGCACGCAGACGGTGCTGAGCCTGGCCGACATCGACGCGCCCAAGATCCCGTCGCCCGAGCTGTTCAACGTGCAGACCTTCTTCCTGCCGGGCAGCCTGTAAGCCCCCCGAGCCGCGTCGCCGTCACCCCAATGCAGGAGGCCGCCGCCCGGCCCGTCGTCCAATAATCCCGCCACCAACGAAGCGGCGAGGAGCACGGGCCATGCAGGCAGCAGCGTTTCCCCAGGGTGCGGTACTGGTGGTGGGCGGCAGTGGCGGCATTGGCCAGGGCGTGGCGAAAAGCTTCGCCGCCGCCGGCGCCGACGTGGCCATTCTCTATCGCAGCAAGCATGAGATTGCGCAGCGCGTGGCCGCAGACATCCGCGCGCTGCAGCGCAAGGCCAGCCTGCACGCCAGCGACGTCACCGATGCCGCCGCCGTACGCCGCGCCATCGCCGAGGTGATGGCCGAGCACGGCCGCATCCACACCGTGGTCTGGGCCGCCGGCCCCGTGGTGGAGCAGCTGCCGCTGGCCGAAACCGGCGAAGCGCTGTGGAAGCGCTCTTTCGACATCGAGGTGCACGGCTTCTATCAAGTGGTGCAGGCCACGCTGCCGCATCTGCGCGCACAAGGCGGCGGCTCTTATGTGCACCTGGGCTCCGCCGGCCATGTCTACTGGCCGCCCAAGGACGGCCTCTCCGTGATTCCCAAGGCCGCCAACGAAGCCTTCATCAAAGGCATTGCCAAGGAAGAGGGCCGGTACAACATCCGCGCCAATTCCATTCTGGTGGGTGTGATTGAAGCCGGCATGTTTCTGGAACTGTCGCGGCGCGGCGTGTTTGACCAGCAGTGGATAGACGAGACGCAGAAGATGCTCTGCCTCAAGCGCTGGGGCCAGCCCGAACACATCGGCAGCGCGGCGATCTTCCTGGCGACGAACGACTATGTGACCGGGCAGCAGATCAATGTTTCGGGCGGGTTTGGCGTGTAAGCAAAGCAGGCCGCACGCGCCTCGCATATCCCCGCCGCATGAAACTGCCGTATTCCCCTCTCCCCTCGCGGGAGAGGGGCCAGGGGAGAGGGGGCGGCACCTGCGCTGACCACTCCAGGTCCTGCGCTCGCGCGCTCGTCGCTTGCGAAGCTGGCGCTTCGCATCAGTCCACTAGATATGATCTAGTGGACTGACCACTCCTCGCCCTCCTCGATTCAGGACGTGGGTGTAGATCATGGTGGTGCTCACGTCCTCATGTCCCAGCAACTCCTGCACCGTGCGGATGTCATAGCCGCTCTGCAGCAAATGCGTGGCGAAGGAATGTCGCAGCACATGGGGCGTGCAGGGCTTGACGATGCCAGCGCGCACCGCTGCGCCGCGAACGGCCTTCTGCACACTGTCCGGCAGTATGTGATGCCGCCGCCGGACGCCGCTGCGGGGATCGATCGAAATCTGCGGCGCTGGAAACACGTACTGCCAGCCCCAGGTTTTCGGCGCGTTGGGATACTTCACGGACAGCGCATCCGGTAGCCACACCCGACCCAGACCGTCCGCAAGATCGCCGTCGTGCAACACCTTGGCTGCCGCCAACTGTTTGCGCAGCGGCAGCATCAGATTTTCCGGCAGCATCGTCACCCGATCCTTGCCACCCTTGCCGTCACGGACCACGATCTCGCGTCGCTCAAACTCAATATCCTTCACCCGCAAGCGCAGCCCTTCCAAGACACGCATGCCAGTGCCGTACAACAAGGCCACGATCATCCACATGGTGCCGTTGAGTTCATCGAGCAAGGCGCTGACCTCGCGCTGCGTCAGCACCACCGGCAGCTTCTGTCTCGCCTTGGCCTGCACTATTTCTTCCAACCAGGGAAGATCGACTGCAAGCACCTCGCGATACAAGAACAGGAGCGCGGACTTGGCCTGATTCTGCGTGGACGCCGAGACATTACGCTCGCTGGCCAGATGACTCAGGAATGCCGAAACCTCTGTGGCGCCCAAGGTGGCTGGATGCTTGCGGCCGTGGAACAGGATGTAGCGCCGCGCCCAGTCCACGTAACTGGTTTCCGTGCGGATGCTGTAATGCCTCAGCCGCAAGGCCTCGCGCATCCGATCAAGAAGCTTCGGCGGTGATCCGGCGGCCTGTTCCATCCGCAAAATTTTAGTCCGCCCTAAAAAGCCAACAGCGAACCAAGTCATTGTTTCGACGGATGCCTGCGGCACCCTGCATTGAATTAGGCGGAAGGCGGGGCTAGGCTGGGGGCCATCTAAATCTAGTTGGGCCGCAAATGAATAGCTCATTGGTTGACGTCACAGCGAATCAGAGGCGGAAGGTCGGCCGTCGAATCTTTATCTGGGGAGGCGTGGCGGTGTTTGTCCTTGAGGCTCCGCTCGTCGTTCATGGCGCCAGTCTAGCCCGCAATCACACGCCGGGCCGTCTACCTTTCCTACTTGCTGCTGCTGCCATTTGCTACTTGTGCATTGGCATCTGGGTTATCGCGATCCGCTGGGCAGTTCGGCGCGTGCCAAAATGATCTTCACGCATTGCCCTGGCTGTTCTGGCATAGCATATAGCGGCAGCTCGGCCTAACAAGGCGCTCCACGCGAAGGGACGATTCCTTTGGTTTAGTGGACACCCTGAACTAACCATTCAGGAGTCCTCAGATGCCCAAGCCTGGTCCAAGAACGACGTATCGATATAGCGATGAATTCAAAGCCACGGCAGTTCGCCTGAGCCAGCTGCCGGGTGTAGCGATACAGGATGTGGCCGAGTCGCTTTGCATCCATCCGTACATGCTGTCACTTTGGCGCAAACGAGCGCGAGAGGGATTGATCATGACCAAGGGCGTGTCGGTGGACAAAGGCGTTGCGGCCGAGCTCAAAGAGCTGCGCCGTGTGAAGAAGGCGTATGAGCAGCTCAAGATCGAGCACGACCTTTTAAAAAAAGCGATCGC